>NZ_CBRF02000006.1 GCF_000470315.2 Psychromonas sp. SP041 | reverse complement strand
CGCCACTCGTCAGCAAAGTAGCAAGCTACTTTCTGTTACCGTTCGACTTGCATGTGTTAAGCCTGCCGCCAGCGTTCAATCTGAGCCATGATCAAACTCTTCAATTTAAAGTTTAATTTGCACTTAACTAAAAGTGCGACTCAATACTACTGACTAAAACTTACTGCTAATGACTTATATAAATATAAGCAACTAACAATTTATTATTCTGAAATAATGAATTATTTCGTGTGTCACTATTATTGATATTGCCTAACTAGTAGGACTTTGATTTTTTTTTGAAATCACATCAACAACAAGT
This sequence comes from Psychromonas sp. SP041, assembly GCF_000470315.2. Taxonomy (GTDB): domain Bacteria; phylum Pseudomonadota; class Gammaproteobacteria; order Enterobacterales; family Psychromonadaceae; genus Psychromonas. Next base: position 164,177 of record NZ_CBRF02000006.1, on the reverse strand, counting down.
GCTCACACAGATTGTTTGATTAAATTGTTAAAGAGCGTGCCTTTCGGCTAGGCGGCGTATATTACGCGCCTTTCGAATAATGTCAACGTCTTATTTTAACTTAATTTCAAACCGAAGTTTTAATCGTTAAAGCGTTTCTTTTATTCTCAAACTCGCTAGGTAACTTGCGCTACATCCCGTGTCTGTGGGCGCATTATAGGGATCACAAAACAATTGGCAAGCCTTTTATGTTAATTAAATCACTATTTTTAACTTTCTTTATTTATCGTTTAAAAAGCAATCAAAAACAATGCTTTTATGCTCAAATATCACTCACACCATCTTTTACTAGCTTGATGCTTTATCTGCAAATGATCCATTACTCTCGCAACCATAAACTCATGAAGCTCTTCTATTGTGGTAGGTTGATGATAAAACCCAGGTGCTAGTGGCATAACCGTTGCGCCTAACTCAGATAATGTCAGCATATTCTTTAAATGTAATGTAGAAAATGGTGTTTCTCTTGGCATTACAATTAACTGCCCTCTTTCTTTAAATACCACATCCGCCGCTCTTTCTATTAAGTTATTTGATAACCCTTGTGAAATAGAAGCTAGTGTTCCACAACTACATGGGCAAACTACCATTTTTTTAGGTGCTGACGATCCTGATGCGACTGGTGAAAACCAGTCTTTTGATGTCAATGCTGTAATTTGATCTTTTTTGGCATTAAAGCGCTCAACTAAAAATTCATTAAGCGATTCAATGTCAGTAGGCCAATCTTCATTGACCTCCGTTTTTAATACTATTTGTGCTGCTTCGGATAATATTAGATAAACTTTTACATTCGCATCGACCATTGATTGTAATAGGCTTAAAAAATAACCACTACCTGATGCCCCTGTTACGCCTAATGTTACCGTATCGTTATATTGCATAATCATCCTATATTGTTACGACTTAATTAACTTATTCATTCTTATTAAGGTCGTTTATTTTGCTTTCGTTATTTAAGCTATTTAAGCTATTGAAACTATTTTAGTTGTTTAAGCTATCTAGTAATTTTTGGTGAATATTACCAAATCCACCATTACTCATTATTAAGATATGATCTTGTGGTTTTGCTAGCACTGTTAATTCGTTTACTAGTTTATCAATATCTGTTTCGACATGAACGATTTTGCCTTGCTCATCAAACAACTCTTTTATAGACCACTCAATATTTTTATCTTCAAAGCAATAAACCGTGTCCGCAAGCGCTAATGAATTAACTAATGCTTCCTTATGAATACCTAGTTTCATTGTATTTGAACGCGGCTCCAGTACTGCAATGATTCTTTCATTTCCGACTTTAGCACGTAGACCTGCAAGTGTTGTTTTAACCGCAGTTGGATGGTGAGCAAAATCATCATAAACAGTAATATTATTAATTTTTCCTTTAATTTCCATTCGACGTTTAATGCTTTTGAATTCAGCTAATGCAAGAACACTAATTTCAGGGGTCACGCCAACATGCCGTGCAGCAGCAATTGCAGCGAGTGCATTATCAACATTATGATCCCCCATTAAATTCCAATTAACTTGCCCTTTCTTAACGCCATCAAGTTTAACTTCAAATTGCGTACCATCACCCTTCATTTTTTCAGCAGACCAATTCTCACCTAAATATTCAACTTCACTCCAGCATCCCATGTGCTTAACGGCCATTAAGGCTTCGTCTTTGTTCGGTAAAAAAACACGTCCTGTACTGGGTACTGTTCTCATCAGGTGGTGAAATTGCTTTTTAATGGCATTTAAATCTTCAAATATATCAGCATGATCAAATTCAAGATTATTCATTACTAATGTTCTTGGATGGTAATGAACAAATTTAGAACGTTTATCGAAAAAGGCACTATCGTACTCATCAGCTTCAATCACAAAGAAAGGTGTTTTGCCTAAACGAGCGGATAAACCAAAGTTTTCAGGTACCCCACCGATTAAGAAACCAGGTTGCATATTTGCATACTCTAAAATCCAAGCAAGCATGCTCGATGTTGATGTTTTACCATGAGTACCTGCAACGGCTAATACCCATTTATCTTTTAAGACATGTTCTAATAACCATTGAGGTCCAGAAATATAAGGGATCTGCTTATCTAAAACAGCTTCAACACAGGGATTACCACGACTCATCGCATTACCGATAACAACCAAATCAGGTTTACTATCTAGTTGACTTGGGTCAAACCCTTGGATCAGCTCTATGCCTTGCGCTTCAAGCTGAGTGCTCATTGGCGGATAAACATTTTTATCTGAACCAGTGACTTTGTAGCCTAATGATTTAGCAAGAATAGCAACACCGCCCATGAACGTGCCGCAGATACCAAGAATATGAATATGCATGAAACCTCAATATTGGAAATAAGAATAAGATGAATGATGTTATCAAATATTAAACTGAAGTGATCGATTTTAACAAATAAGATTAACGTGTTATTTACTATATAAGCGATTAGCTTTAAAACAGATAATAAAAAAGGCGAGTCTCACAAAGAGATTCGCCTTTTATTGTTCTTAGTAATTAATATAAAAAGTTAATTACTTATAGCTGTTTGATTAAGCTTCAAATGAATTTTGTAAGAATGGGATGATTTGTTTTTTGCGGCTAACCACACCAGGTAATTCAAACATATTATCAACAACAGTACTGCTTAATGCTGTTGCTACTTTATCAGCATCTTTAGAGATAATTAATGCCGTTGTATCTAGCTTATTAATATCAGTTAATAGCACAATAGTTGAGTGATAATCTTTTTCTGCTTGTAATTTTTTCATTTCAACTAACATTTCATCTTTTTTAGAAAATGCTGTTTCTAATGATGTTAATTCTAATTGGCCAATAGCTAATTTCTCGCCAGCCATTTCAAACACTTTTTGGTCACGTAAAATAAGTTCAGCAGCCGATACCGCTTTAATATCTGATTTAGCTTCAAACTGTGCTTCTGCAAAAGCTTGAATATCGTCAACACCAGCAAGTGCAGCCAATTCATTAGCAGCAACAATATCGATATCTGTACAAGTAGGACCTTGGAAGTTAACCGTATCCGATATAATCGCGCCCATCATCATTTTCGCTACAGGTGCATCAGGTACTTGGTTATTAAATTTGTACATGTTGTATACAATGGTTGCGCTACAACCAACAGGCCAGATCCAACACTCTAAAGGCGTTGATGTTGTGATATCACCTAATTTATGGTGATCAACAATACCTAAGATAGTTGCTTTTTTCATGTCAGTAGTACCTTGACCCCAGTCAGAGTAGTCAACAATAAAAATTTCTTCGCCAGCAACTTCGGTGCGGATTTCAGGTTGAGGTAAACCTGATTGTTCTAATAAGAATAACGCCTCAGGATTTGGTTCACCTTGTAATGCAGGAGTTGCTGATTTGCCCATTTTATTAAATAAACTAGCAAGGCCGATAGCACTACATAAGCTATCACAATCTGGGTTTTGGTGTCCTAATACAATCATCGGTATATCCACTATTTTAATAAGTTAATTGGGGGTTATTAGTTAATTTCTGCAGAATACCTGATTCTGCCAGTAATTTTAAGTATAAACGTTTATCTAAAATGACTCTTTTCAATATTACTATTTCTATCTTACTTGTTTTAAGTGATCAAACTCTGTTCTGCACATTTAATAGTAGCTGTTATTTTTAGTATTAATCGTCGTGTGAAATAGATTAATACTTTCTATCAATTCATATAGAAACATACAGAATCTTTTATATAACTAAGATTATACTCCGATGAATTAACAAAATATATAACAGCTCTTGAGATGAAAACTAAATACAGTATTTAGTTTTGTAGCACATAATGGAGTACGTAATTTTTAGATTAATATATCAAGAGACAATCAAAGTAGATTTTAGCCAATGAGCCTGTACAATAATCTAAGTTTAAGAGAGACTTCTTTAGGTAATATTTAATAGAGCTAATAACTATTGTACTGGCTTCAAAATAGAGTATTAACATACACTGATTATTTTATGTCGATGTATAGTTACAGCGACAACAATAGTACAACTATACATCACAACAATTTCCCTTAACGGCCAATGGCTTGTTTTACATAAACATCGAATCGATTATTTTTCATGTTGATACTCATACTAGGCTTTTTATCATTTAAGAATGGGGCATAGTCGGGGCGCTTTACTACGACTCTGTATTTAGCGGCGGCTAATGCAACATCCAATAGATCATCCGCATCTAAATCAGCACCAACCACGCCCTGGAATACACGCATCTCTTTTTTGACTAACGCAGACTTTTTTTTATGTGGGAACATCGGATCTAAATAAACAATATCAGCTTGGTGATTTTGCAGATACTCATAACCACTTGCATGAGTTAAGCGCATACGTTGTTGCATCCACTCCCCTATTTCACTATCTAGATACGCTCTTTCTAGCCCATCTTGTAATAACGCAGCGGCAATCGATGAACGTTCAACCATATCAACCTTACAGCCTAAAGAGGCAAGTACAAAAGCATCACGTCCTAACCCTGCCGTCGCATCTATGACATGAAGCTCTATTCCAGCTTTAATACCAACTGCTTTTGCAATTGATTGTCCTTTACCACCACCAAACTTTCTACGGTGAGCAACAGCACCAGAGGCAAAATCAACAAAGACCAAACCTTGTTGTTTGTCATCCAATTGCTCAAGCGCTAAATATTCAGGTAATAAGCGTAGTTGAAACTGTTCACTTTTAGAGGCTAAAAACCCCCATTTTTCGCGTAACTTCTTTGCTTTAGGCGCCAGAATATTTTCATTACAGATTAATGCGATATCCATTAATAATCCTCTTCGTTCAATGAAGTTGACAATAATGCCATCATATCTATCGGCATAGGTTTTCCTAAGTGGTAACCTTGAGCATAGTCAACACCAATTTCTTTTAATTTTTCGATGATATCTTCATTCTCTACATATTCTGCGATGGTCTTTTTACCAAATAGGTGGCTTAACTCATGGATTGTTTTAACAATACCAAAGTCTTGTTCGTCGCTTGCCATATCTTTAACAAAGACCCCATCGATTTTTAAATAATCTACATTTAAGCGTTTTAAATAACCAAATGAAGAAAGACCTGTACCAAAGTCATCTAATGCCAATTTACACCCTAATTTTTTCAAGGAATTGATTAGTTTAGATGCATTACTAAAGTTACCTATTGCTACCGTTTCAGTGATTTCAAAGCACAGTTTTTCTAGTGGTAGTGAAGAGTGTGTTAATAGTTGAACGAGATCTTCAATAAATTTAGGGTCGCCAAGTGACTGCCCCGATAAGTTAATTGAACACATATTTAACTTTAAAACATGCTCAGGATGATTTTTAAGCCAATTTAAAGTTTTCGTAATAATGATCATATCAATCTTATCAGCTAAGTTATAACTTTCAGCAATTGGAATAAATTTAGCCGGCGGCGCTAGCTCACCATTTTCATCAATCATTCTTGTTAGGATTTCATAATGTAAATAATCATCATCGCCATCCACTGGCTTAATTAACTGTGCATATAAACAAAAACGCGTTTCATCACGTAAAGCATCTTGCACTTTAGTTACCCAAACGACTTCTTCTCGACGCAACTCCTCTTGTTTATCTTCCTCATAAACATGAATACGATTTCGCCCTGATTGCTTAGCGGTATAACAAGCACTATCAACACAATTAAGTGCCTGCACTCCATCTCTAGAGAAAGTAGATAGCTCAGTCAGGCCGATACTAATACCTAATGAAAAATGATGTTCTTCCCATAAAAAATAATGCTTCGCAATGGCGGAAATAATAGTTTCGGCTACTTTATGTGCTTCATCCAGCTCTAGCATGGGTAAAATAATAGCAAACTCATCTCCACCTAATCTTGCGACCATTGCGCTGGTTGGTACACTTTCGGTCAAGATCGTGGCGATTTGTCTTAACACTTCATCTCCAGCGTGGTGTCCGCAAGTGTCATTGATAATTTTAAATTTATCCATATCTAAATACATCAAACTACAGGGATTATTTAATGTTTGTATATCTTGTAGACTTTTATCTAACTGGCTTTCAAAAAATAAACGGTTCTTTAATCCTGTTAGATAATCATGCGATGCACGGTAATTTAACTCTTTAGAAAGCTCGTAACGCTCAGTGATATTTTCACACACTAAGAAGTATTGATCATGGCCTTCTATTTTTCTTACACGTTCATTAATCCAAACTTTTCTACCATTCTTTGTAGAATAAGATATTTCCCGCGTTAGCAGCATCCCTTCTCGATCAGCACATTCAGCAAGGTAATCTTTTAGTTCATTAATATTAACCAATTGAGAATAAAGTGTGACAAGATTTCGGCCAATTAACTCTCCATCAGCATAACCTAATAAATTACAGCCAAACTTATTACAAGATAAAATCAAACCTTGTACGTTTAACATGAGTAACATTGAAGGACTTTCGTCTAATAAAAGATTTGAACGTTTATTGGCTTTTTGAACTTCTTCTTCTACTGCTTTAATACTGCTGATATCACGTGCTTCAACAATAATAGAAGTAATCTCATTACGACTACTACCAATAGCTTGATCATTTTTAACTGGTTGGATGAAAACATCAAAAGCAGAGCTTTCATTATTTTTATTAATTAATCGGCATTCGAATCGAGCCGTTTTTCCCACTCGCGCTTGGCCCATGGCAGACTTTAGTTTTCTTTTGCTCGTCGCATCATGTTGCCACCAAGGAGTTTCCCATAATATCTCGCCATTGATATCGCTTTCAGACATTTTAATAAAGTCTAAAGCCGTTTGATTGGCCATTTTCACTTCACCAACAAGGTCTAAGATAAATATAAAGTCATAAGAAACATTAAAGATATTTTTAACTCTTTCATGCTTTGCTTTTAATAAAGAAGTGGAGACTTCTAAATGATGAAATTTACGCCATATCCATATAAAGGTTAAGGTAAAGGTAAGTAAAATAATCAATAGAGTCATCAAGCCAAAATTGGTTTCATTGTCAGGATTTGGCTGGTTAATAACTTGATACTTATTAGATAAAGTATTCTCTTTAATGCCCCATCTTAATAATTCTGCGTACTGTATAAGGGGGTTGTTATTTAAGTTTATTTCTATGGGTAAATCTTCTATTGAAGTACCCTGTAAAAGCTGTAAAACTTTATCTGCAGCAACTCTCCCCTGAACAATACCACTTGTAACAACGCCGCCTAACACGCCTTCAATTAAGTCATGTTGGTGTAATACGAACAAAGGGATTCTAGCAATCGATGTTAGCGACTTAAGCATTTCAGTACGGTTTATAAATGCACCATTTTTATCTCTAGAAAAATCACTAAAGATCAACACGGCTCTATTAGGCGCTTTACTAATTATTTGCTTTAAGGAAACTTCTGTTTCTGCGCTTAAAATAGTTACACTTTGTTTAGTTATTTTAGAAAGTTGCTGAATTGTTTCCTCGGTTAGTTTACTGGCAGAGGAAGTGCCCGTTACAATATAAATATCCGTTGCTTTAGGAAATAAATCGAGCGCTAGCGCAACGGTATCAAAAATATTTTCAGGCTCTACAACGGCAGATAATTTATAAGAGAAGTCAGCAGATGAATGATTTTTTAACTTAATACCGGTCAAAATAATAGGGGTATTAATAAATAACCGCTCACCATAATCCTGCACTAATTTAAGCGCATTCTCACCACTAGTAATCACTGCATCGAAGTGTTTAGTCGCAAATTTTATTGACAGAAAATCGACATGTCGAATTAATGCTTGTTCTGACATGGTTTGATTACTGTCTAAATACGACACATATAATGAAATATTGCTATCTTTGAATTTTTTTTCAATGCCTTTTTGAATTTGACGTGTTTGCTCATCCCCTTGATAACCAGAATGTAACACCAATACTTCAGCAGATAGGGCATTAATAGAATAGAAAAATAAGAAGAAAGAACAGTATCTCAACATACTTTTTTTAAAGGTAAATTTTAAAGACGTTAACAAGAGAATTTCCATATATAAACAAATGCCTATTCAACCATCATATACTTTATTAGGCACAAAAAAAAGCCAGTCAATAGACTGGCTTTTTCGTATACATTATAACGTTATAAAGGCGTTATAATGTATAACAAGTCGCCGCTTGATACTTGCTGACCATTCGTATTAATGATGCGTTCAACACGGAATTTAGTCTTCGCATCATAAAGTACTGCGTCTTTACGATTGAAGCTTCCTAGCGTGATTGGAGAGAACATTTTCATTGCTTCCATCAAACCTAATGTTTGTTCAACATTAACAATGTCACCTTCTAATACAAAGTCAGGCTCTGCAGGTGAAGAAGCACGATAGAAAATACCAGCACTTTGAGCAATAACTTTTAACTCGTTACTACCATCGACCTGAATAGACTCTGCAACACCTTCAATACCAGAAGCCGCTGAAGCTTCCATTTCATCGATCATCACTTGTTGGTCAAGTGTTGCCATGAACTTAGGCAGGTAAGTTGTGTCGTATACGCCGTTTAAGAACGTTTCATCTTTTAAGATACGTTGCAATAAAGGAATATTAGTCGCAATTCCTTTAATGCTCACTTTATCTAAGAAAGCTAATAGCTTCTTAACAGTATCGTTACGGTCTTTACCATGACAAATAAACTGCCCTACTAAACTATCGTAATATGGAGAAACTTCTTTACCAGTTGCAATCATTGAAATAACTTCAACGTCATCTTGTTCAGGAATAATGCACTCAGCCACTTTACCAGGGTAAGGTAATAACTGCATGATACCATCAGCATCTAAGCCTGCTTTTTCAGCCGTAACACGGACTTCAATAGCATAACCTTTCTTCTGAGGTTTCAAGTCTGAAATGTCACCACCCGATGCAATATCGTATTGTGCTTTAACAATATCAATACATGATGTTGCTTCAGTTACTGGGTGCTCTACTTGTAAACGCGTATTCATTTCCATGAAGTAGATGTCATCTGCATCTAAGTCATAGATAAATTCAACCGTACCAGCGCCCATATAATCAACAGCGTCAGCGAGTGCAGCAGTATGTTTCAACGCTTCTTTTTCTAATCTTTCTGGCAACATAGTTGATGCAGACTCTTCAACTACTTTTTGGTTATTACGTTGAACAGAACAATCACGAATACCTAATACTTTAGTATTACCAAATTTATCACGTAATAATTGCACTTCAATATGACGTAGAGAGGTAATGTATTTCTCTAAGTACAAGTCACCGTTACCAAATGCACTACGTGCTTCAGCAGAAACTTGATTAAAGCCAGCAAACATATCTTCAGCTTTTTCAATCACTAAGATACCTTTACCGCCACCGCCATTTACCGCTTTAAGCAACACAGGGTAACCCATGTTGTTTGCGATATCTAACGCTTGCTCTGCACCACTTAAAATACCGTGAGAACCAGGTACAACGGGTACACCGTTATCTTGTGCTGTTTTAATCGCATTTGATTTATTACCCATAGTCAACATGCTGTTCATGCTTGGACCAACAAAGTTAACTTTGTGGCTGATACATAAATCGGCAAAATGAGGACTTTCAGATAAGAAACCGATACCTGGGTGTAATGCATCAACTTGCTCATATTCAGCAACTTTTAATACAGAACTCGCATTCAAGTAACTTTCATCAGATGTGTTACCACCTAAACAAACCAGTTTATCGCCTTCACCTAACATATCTGCAGGTACTGATGTCATATCAGGGTCTGACGCAACTAATACCACATTGATATCATTCTGTTTCGCAATACGAATCAGTTTAACCGCAGTACAACCACGAGCATGGATTAATACTTTCTTAACCGGATGCATTAATTGACGAGGGTCAGATTTAGACACGTTATCATCAGAAAGATTACAAACAGGGACAAAGCCAGATAGAGCACGTTGAATTGTTTCTTCAACTGTCACAACAGGCATTGGCATGTTTTCATCAATTTCACGTAACTTATCATTCAAATCATCAGAGAATGGGTTGATAACCAAGCCATCCATTGCACCAGGTACACGTGATAAGTAGTTAGATAATGTAGACGTTGATGGTAAATATGCAGGTACAACCATTTGCCCAGCAAATGGCATATTAGTACCTGATAGGTAATAAGTTTGTGCCATAGGATGCGTTACAAAACTTGCTTGTGCACCACCAGTACAGTCACCGTAACCAAACATAACAACCGGTAAATCATTATCACGAATAAAACGTGTAATTCGGTCATTAACAACAGACATTGAGAAGAGTGCAGCAGCACCTTCTTTGGTTTGCATACCACCAGAACTAATGAAAGCAACAACCGGTAAATGTTGTTTTGCACATTTAACTAATAGCGCACAGAATTTTTCTGCACTTGCCATGTCAAACGCACCGGCTTGGAAAGATAAGTTAGAAACAGCAACACCAACACGTTGGACTTCACCACTTTCTAATTTAAATTCGCCAGTACCCGTAATTAAACCACATGGTTTGATATTTTTATCTAATGCATCTTCAACAGATAAACGAAAACCAGGGAATTCTAGTAGGTTAGCTGTCATTAAGTCTGCTTTAGACTCTTTAAAGTTTGCAAAAAACTTATCAATAATAGCTTGATGAGAATTATTCTTTTTACTTTTTTCTGAACGTAATACAGCTTGAATCAATAGATCCTGGTAGCCCATTGTTAAACGGTTCCAGAAATCTTTACGACGACCGATTCGAACTGGGTTAATAGCACCGTTGTAAGAACTTTCATTATCACGGCTGTTGTAATACTCAGGTAATAATTTTTCGAACAAGTAAGTCAATATTACAAATAAACTAGAGTTCATTTGCGGTGCACCAATACTCTTCCACTCTTCAACTTTCGCTAGGATTTCACCACGCTCAGCTTGTTCAGTGAAGTATTGTAACCATGCATTAAACGTTACTTTTAATTGTTCGTAATCGTCATCACTTACTTTACTTAGTGCCGCTTTTAATGAGCTACGCACTAATGAAGATACAGACTCACGAGAAAGTTCTTTCGTTGCCATTGCTTCTTTTGCAATAGACGCTAAGTTACCCATCGTATTATCGTATAAGGCATTAAATACAAGCATATGACGACAATGAACAATAAAGCACTCACGCGTTTCTACATGTGAAACCACATCAATAATATTAAGTTCAGCTAGAACAGGCCACTCTTCAGTCAACGGTACTGCTTTCTCATTTTCTAAATGTTTAATAAGAGAATGGAAGTTATTTTCAGCACTTGTTTTCCAGCGGTTATATAGAGACCAAGTTAGATTGATCATTAGCGTGCTACGCGCATTATCGTAGTTTGCTTTTGGCTCACCTAAAATAAGTTTGGTTAATGCATTACGTTCAACGCCTTTATCTTCGCGTTTTTGTAAAAATGTCTTCCAATTTTTATTTAACGTATCGTCATAAATTAACTTATCTGGATTTTCTAACCAGTTTAAGAATACTTGTTTACGGTCAGCTTCAACACGTGCTTTTAAATCACCTTGTGGAACAGTTAATTTAGATAGACGGCCATATTCGTTCTTTTGAATTGCTTTAATACGTGAACGTAATGTTAAATAACGCATGTAACGGTAAGTCGTACCGAATGCATTATTATGAGATGTTGGATTTTTAGCTAATAAACGTGCTTCATTTGCATTTTCAATCGCAGTCAATTTGATTGAAGGCTCAAGGTAACGAGATAAGCTACGGTTATAATGTTCTAGAATATCTGGATATTTACGTACAAATTCAACTGATTTTGATTCGATAGATAAAATACCAGAAATAATCGCTTTTTGAAGGTTATGCTGACGCTCATCTTGGTCAACAGGTGAGTAATCAACGATACCGTCGATACACCCCATTTCAAGTAGCTCTTCAGGTGAAACGCCTACAGACTGAGCACATTCCTGCCAAGACAAGTTGTACTTACGAGCAATACTTTGCAAACCTTTTGGCTGAATAGTATTAAAAATACCATCACGAACAGATAATAAAATATTAGCTGTCGCTAGAGGGATTGCACCACCAGAATAACCAACACCCACTACTATACCGATAGTAGGAACATCAACATTGGCACTTTCAGTGATCATTTGAGAGATACTGTGTGCTTGATTTTGGCTATTAGCTTCTTCGCCCGCATCCGCTCCCGGTGTGTCAATTAAATACACAATAGGTAACGACATATCCGCAAACTTACGGATTGCTTTGCTTGCAGCTAAGTGATGCTCAGGCATCCAAGCACCATTATTTGAACTACGTTCTTGTGCAATTATACCAATACGACGGCTGTAGCCACCAAAGTCTAATTCCATTTCAGCAGAGTAAAAAGCACCGTTTGATTGCTGTGTTACGATTTTACCGTTAAAGCCTTCAATAATACTTTTAGAGCCAGGACGTTTATTACTTTCAGCTGGCGTTACTGTGCGCGCAATGTATGCATCAACATCTAGCTTTTTAATCGTCGCTAGATTCGATTTAACTCGCTGACTTTCAATAAGACCTTCTACACCATCTGTATTTGACGGTAATGAATTATCTGGAAATAAAGAAAAGTCTTTTGCGATATGCTCAGCATGAATAAATAGCGGATCTGCAATATTATTCACTTCAAACTGAGAAGATGAAGGTTTTCCTGTCATATAATTACCCTTACAAGAAAGTGATGGAAAAAATAAATGTCGTAATTTACAACTTATTAGCATTTGATTCCACTATTGAAGTCTAATCAATATAAATCATTTACTAATAAATTGTATATTGTGAAGCCTGAGCCAATAATAGCCCATTAATGGCGCTATTCTGTTCTATTAAGATAAAAAAAACAACAAATAGAAACAACACTATTAACTTATGAGACGGATCTTATAACATTTTATAACATATAATTATCTGGCAATTCAATTTGAGCAACACCCGTTTCAACTGCGGCACGTGCAACTGCACCAGCAATGCTTTTTAACAAACGAGGATCCATTGGTTTAGGAATTATATAATTTTTACCGAATGATAAGGCTTTACTGCCACTTGCCGTTAATACTTCTTGCGGCACTTCTTGCTTAGCAATTTCACGAATCGCATTAACCGCCGCCACTTTCATTTCATCATTGATATCTGTTGCTCGCACATCTAAAGCGCCACGGAAAATAAATGGGAAACATAAAACGTTATTAACTTGGTTAGGGTAATCACTACGTCCAGTCGCCATAATAAGATCATCACGAACAGAATGAGCTAACTCAGGTTTGATTTCAGGGTCTGGATTTGAACAAGCAAAGATAACCGGGTTTGGTGCCATTAATTTAACATCTTCAGCTCCTAGAACATTCGGACCTGACACACCAACAAACACATCGGCACCACAGATAACATCTTGCAAAGTACGTTGATCAGTATTGTTTGCAAAACGTTGCTTATATTCATTAATATCATCACGACGAGTATGAATGACGCCTTTACGATCAAGCATGTAGATTTTTTCGCGTAATGCCCCACATTTAATTAATAACTCCATACAAGCAATGGCCGCAGCACCCGCACCCATACACACTATTTTAACATCTTCAATACTTTTACCTTGGATGTCTAACGCATTGAGCATCGCCGCTGCGGTTACAATAGCAGTACCGTGTTGGTCATCATGAAAAACAGGAATACTACAGCGCTGCTTTAATTCTTTTTCTATGATGAAACATTCTGGTGCTTTGATATCTTCAAGGTTAATACCACCGAATGTGTCTGCAATATTAGCAACCGTATTAATAAATTCTTCTGGCGTACGGTGTTTTACTTCAATATCTATCGCATCAAGATTAGCAAATCGTTTAAATAATAATGCTTTACCTTCCATTACCGGTTTAGACGCTAATGGACCTAAATTACCTAGTCCTAAAATAGCAGTACCGTTTGTAATAACCGCAACTAAATTACCTTTAGCTGTATATTTATAGACATCATTTGGGTTCGCAGCAATTTCTCTCACTGGCTCAGCAACACCTGGACTATAAGCTAATGATAAGTCGTCTGCTGTTTCAGCGGAAGTAGTTAACTCGATGCTTATTTTTCCTGGTTTAGGAAATGCATGATAATCAAGGGCTTGTTGGCGTTTGTCTGACATTTATAAATTCCATTATAGTAAATTAAGTAATTTAAATTATTTTTAAAAAGTAAAGTGTGATGATAGTAAAATATTGATCATAATCACAGAGCTAATTCATATTATAACGTACAAGTTAACAAAGATAATATATTGCTCTTAATGAGCCTTTTTAGCGTAAAGACACGTTAAATACTCAAATTTTAGACACAAAAAAAGCACCCTAAGGTGCTTTTTAAAAAACGTGGTAGTTATCTTATTTAGAAGATAAAGCACCGAAACGTTTTTTGAACTTGTCAATACGACCGCCAGTATCAACAACACGTTGAGTACCAGTGTAGAATGGGTGACAAGCTGAACAGATATCTAAAGTTAACTCTTCTTTACCAAGCGTAGAACCAACTTTAATAACGTTACCACATGAACAAGTTGCAGTAACTAATTTGTATTCTGGGTGAATTTCTTTTCTCATTGGGAAAACCTCTATTTAGGCCGTGTCGCTGCTCAGCTTGAATGAATTATTTCATTCAACAAAGTACCACACGTATTTATCATTGTATTACAGGTTGCGGATTGTATAGTAACGAATAATAAAAGTACAACTTAAAATAACTAAAATTTAACACTTTATTACGGAGATAAAAAACAGGTTATAAATGGCTACCAAGCAAGGCATAGGTACCTTTGGATCAGCAAACTACTTTATGTTTTATCTACTATATAAATCAATAAGATCAATGTAAAAGAACAAAATATAAGACTTAAACAGAACCGCATAACTAAACAGGTTATAATACAACTTCATTCTATACTTTATCATTTAAAACACATCAACTATGACTAAACCAATAATTTGCAGAGTAGCATTAGCTATTCCTTTACATAGACAATTTGACTACTTACTTGCGGCACATCTTTGTCCAAAAGATCCAAACTCACTGGTTGGTTGTCGTGTATTAGTCCCTTTTGGTGGCGGTCCGCGTAAACAAATTGGTGTGATCACGGCAACACCAGAAGAATCTGATTATGCGATTGATAAATTAAAGTCCGTATCACAATTATTAGACCAGCAACCTTTATTGAGTTCAGGCTTATATAAGCTATTAAATTGGGCTGCCATATATTATCAACACCCTTTTGGTGATGTATTCCAGCAAGCTATCCCAACTTTATTGCGAAAAGGTAAAGCGGCGACCTTTAAAACACAAGAGTATTGGAAACTAGTTCAAGAAGATGTCAACCTTGACCAATTAGCTCGTGCTAAAAAACAATGTCATGCTGCAACATTATTGCAAGGCTCCCCAATCGCTTATGAACAGTTAAAAAGCCAAGGGGTAACGCGTGCAACCTTAAATAGCCTACAAGAAAAAAAACTGGTTGAGCATTACGAACAAATGCCAGAAACCAATTTAACGTGGCCACATGACATACGAGAGTTACAAGAAAAACCTAATTTAAGTACTGAGCAAGCGATCGCGGTGACAACGGTAACGCAACAATTAAATAAATTTAAATGCTACTTATTAGAAGGTATTACTGGCAGCGGTAAAACAGAAGTTTACTTAAATATTCTGAAAGCAGTCTTAGAGCAAGGACAACAAGCCTTAATTATCGTACCTGAAATTGGCCTCACACCACAAACTATCAAACGATTTAAAGCGCGTTTTAATGTGCCTATTTATTTAAAACACTCAGCATTGAATGAACAACAACAGTTAGAAACTTGGTTACATGCACAACAAGGTAGTGCTGCTATTATTATTGGTACTCGTAGTGCCATTTTTAGTGACTTTAAAAACCTAGGCTTAATTATTTTGGATGAAGAGCATGATGCCTCTTTTAAACAGCAAGATAGTTTTCGTTATCATGCACGTGACTTCGCAATAAAACGCGCTTCAGAACAAAACATCCCTATCTTATTAGGCTCAGCTACCCCTGCTTTTGAGTCTCTTAATAATGCATTATCCGGTCGTTATCAGCATTTATTTTTAACGCATCGAGCTGGTAATGCAAAGCCGCCTAGAAATGATTTAATTAATCTTACTGGGTTGCCCCTTAAGTCGGGGTTGTCCCCACAATTAATTGAATTAATGCAGCAACATTTAGCAAAAAACAATCAAGTTATTTTGTTTTTAAACCGTCGAGGTTATGCGCCTGTTTTAATGTGTCATGAATGTGGATGGTTAGTAAAATGTGAACGTTGTGATGCGTTTTATACTTACCATAAAAGTGCTAATTATTTGCACTGTCATCATTGCATGGCAACACACCCAGTTCCAGAACAATGCCATGATTGTGGTTCTACTAATTTGCACTCTACCGGTGTTGGAACAGAGCAGCTTGAAGAAACATTAAATCAGTTATTTCCCGATCACCCAACAGTCCGAATTGACCGAGACAATACGCGTAAAAAAGATAGCTTCAATAATTATCTTGATGATATTAATAGTGGCAAATATAAAATTTTACTCGGAACACAAATGCTCGCTAAAGGGCACCATTTCCCTGATGTGACATTGGTGGCTTTAGTCGATGTGGACGGTGCACTTTTTAGTAATGACTTCCGGGCAAGTGAGCGATTAGGACAGTTATTTACACAAGTGGCAGGGAGAGCAGGACGAGCAGAGAAAAAAGGCCAAGTAGTTTTACAAACTTTTCATCCAGAACACAACCTATTACAAGAACTAGTCAATAATGGCTATGGAGACTTTTCTCGAACGGCATTACAGGAAAGAAGAATGGCACAACTGCCGCCTTTTTCTTATCAAGCACTCATTAGAGCTGAATCTTTAAATGCAACACAAGCAGAAAACTTCCTGAGGCTGTGTAAGCAAACCTTAAATCAAATCGCAGATAATAATAAAGTCAGCGACCGATTATTAATATTAGGCCCTATTGCCGCTTCAATGGAAAGAAGAGCAGGAAAATATCGCTTTCAATTATTGCTACAGAGTGAACAAAGAGTACTGATAACAAAAACATTAAACATCGCATTAGCTCACTTTGAAAAGTTACCTGAAGGTAGAAAAGTACGCTGGTCAATTGATGTTGACCCTATAGATTTTGTTTAATCATAAACAGTGGTATTGAGTTTATTGATGAAAGCATATTGATTAAACATATTAGCTTAAAGTCATTAACCAACATCAGATTATCTAAAAATAGATCAACTAAAAATAGATTATCTAAAAACAAAAAAAGCCTAATAATCACATTGAGATGAATTATTAGGCTTTTTTATATGTTTAAAACTTTCCTAAATGGACGGTATTAATGCCTTTAGTATGACATTAACTAAAGTCGACGAGCGTCAGACACATCTTTTAATTGCTTCAATTTAACTAAAAGCTTATTGATCTCTTTGTTATTTTGAACCTCTAAAGACAAATCAATAGTCGCCGTTAACGTCTTCGTATTGGTTTGGCTATTAACCCCTAAAAGGTTTACTTTTTCATTGGATAATACGGTTGTAATATCTTTCAATAAGCCATTTCGGTCATCTGCGATTAAACGTAACGTTAATGTATAACCCGATGATTGAGAATCCCCCCAGTTTGCATTAATAATACGTTCTGGATGTGCTTCTTCTAAATCCGCTAATTGTTCACAGTTTTTTCTATGAATTGAAATGCCACGCCCTTGCGTAATATATCCAACAATACCTTCACCAGGCACTGGCTGACAACATCTTGCAATGTTATGCATTAAATTACCTACACCATCAATAATAATGTCTTTGCCTGTATTTTTAGGCGTCATTTGTATTTTACGGTTTTGTAATTCTAATAATGCAGCAGCGTCTTGTTGTTCTAATGTTTGTTGATGATAAAAACCATCTAAAAAGTGAACAAGTTGATTAAGACGTAAATCACCATTACCAATTCCCGCATAGATATCATCTGTTGTGCCGACATTGAAACGCGTAATAGCAGGTGTGATATCAGTTAACTTCAAATCAATTTTAACAAGCTCAGTTTCTAGTAACTCTCGACCTGCAACAATATTTTTATCGCGATCTTGTTTTCTAAACCAAGTGGCCACTTTATGTCGCGCTCTTGGCGCATTGATATAACCCAGTTGTGGGTTTAACCAATCTCGACTTGGGTTAGGCTCTTTTTGAGTCAGAATTTCAATTTGATCACCGGTTTTCAATTGATATGTAAAAGGAACAATATGATTTGCTACTTTCGCTCCAATACAACGGTGTCCAATCAGACTATGAATATAATAAGCAAAATCAAGTGGTGTAGAACCTGCAGGTAAATCGATCACTTCACCTTTAGGTGTAAAGACATAAACTCGATCATTAAATACTTGGCTACGGATTTCTTCGACTAAGTCGTCTCCGTCGGTCATATCTTCTTGCCAAGCAAGCAACTTACGTAACCACGCGATTTTCTCTTCGTAGTTACTAGCTGATTTACCACCAGCACTGCCTTCTTTATATTTCCAATGCGCTGCGACCCCCATTTCTGAGTCTTCATGCATTTGTTGAGTCCGTATTTGTACTTCAACAGGCTTGCCACTGTCACCTAATACAACGGTATGGATAGATTGGTAACCATTAGGCTTGGGGTTGGCAATATAGTCATCGAATTCGCGAGGAATATGACGCCATTTAGTATGTATTGCACCTAATGCCGCATAACAATCTTGCAGCTTTTCAACCACAACACGCACAGCTCGCACATCATATAGCTCATCAAACTGCAGATCTTTTTTCTGCATTTTTCGATAGATACTATAAATATGCTTAGGGCGCCCATAAGCAGTCCCTTCAATGTTCATTTCAGCGAGTGATGATTTGACGGTTTCAACAAAATCTTGAATATAGTTTTCGCGGTCAATACGTTTTTCATCAAGCTGTTTAGCTATGTTTTTATAGGTCTCTGCTTGTAGGTAACGAAAAGAAAGGTCTTCTAACTCCCATTTTAACTGCCCTATTCCTAGACGGTTTGCTAATGGTGCATAGATAGTTGAGATTTCATGGGCCAGTTTTACTTTAGTGTCTTCATCAGCAATTTTAACTTGGCGCAGGTAACATATTCGTTCAGCCAGTTTAATAACCACTGCACGTACATCTTCAACCATTGCTAATAACATGTGTCGTAAGTTATCAACTTGAGATTCAGCGTTTTGTTTGTTGCCACGGCTTTGTAAGGCTCTAATACCTTCCATTTCCATTGCGCCTTTTGCCAATTTAGCAATACGCTTTGGCCATAACTCATCAACTTTTTCAGTACTTAAAACATCTTGAGCGAGCAGAGGGAAAATTAATGCAGCATTTAATGTGTCCATGTCCATATTCAAAGTAACGAGGATCTCAACCATTTCACAACCTAACTGCAATGCAATTATCTGTTGTTCAGAGTCACACAACTCACTCACTTTATTATAGTTTTCGAATAAGTTACTTTGATCTTGTTTACTTAAACCAAATGTTGTCACCCACTTGTCTGGGGCATTTAATGCACTTTGGTAAAAATGTGTATCACGAACTGAAACCATCTAACTCTCCAAAAAAAGTAGCTGAATATTTAAGTTGGAAGTAAAAATTAACGCTTATAGCATGATGTTTAAATACCTGGTCATCACCTTTAAAAGGGAAAATATAGACGTTATCCCTTCTGACTTAATTCACATGAAGCCATTCTATTTTATAGAGTGCTTCCAATTAATTTATATTTGAATCGCCAACTAAAAATCATTTAATCAAAAAACTAATAATACTTAAAATTATTAACTTATAAAGCCATTGTCTCTTTATTATTGTGACAATGGCGTTTTAAACGTTGATTATTTTTTAGTAAATAATGCCATTGACTCCATATGTGCTGTTTGTGGGAACATATCAATCAAACCTAATTTAGCTAATGTATAACCTTGCTCTAATAGTAATGCACTATCTCTTGCTAATGTCACAGGATCACATGAAACATATACAATATGACTTGGCTTTTTATTGGCGACAAACGCCATACACTCAGCAGCACCCGCTCGAGCAGGATCGAGTAGTATTTTATCGTAACGTTGTTGTGCCCAATCTGCTTTTAATTCATTCAAGTCACTTAAATCTGCTTGATAAAAGGCAACATTCGTTAAATGACAATGCAAAGCATTCTGTGCACCACGGTCGACCATTTTTTGAATGCCTTCAACAGCAACAACTTGTTTAACATTTTTAGCAATCGGTAAGGTGAAATTGCCTAAGCCACAAAACAAATCTAAGACATGATCCGTATTTTTTAGTTCAAGCCAATTAATCGCTTGTTGAACCATTTGTTTATTAATGTCTGCATTTACCTGTAAGAAATCATCAATATTAAATTCAAACTCACAATCTTGTTCTGCTAACGAATAGGTCAACTTATGTTGTTCTGTTAAGCATTGAATGTCAGTCGGACTGCTTTGTGCATAAAAATGCAATTGATGCTCTGCAGAAAAGGCAATGATTAATGCAATATCTTGATCTGATAATGGTTTTAAATGGCGTAATAACACTGCAACCGTATTATCCGCTTCAACCAATTCGATATGACCTAATGCCATTTTACCCTGTAGCTGATTTAACAACGCTTTAAGAGGAAAAATTAATTGTGACAATGCAGGTTTTAAGACAGGGCATTTTTGTTGATTAATGAGCTCATTACTTGCCGAACGACGAAACCCCATTTGTACTTTCTTGGTTTTTTTATCATACATCACACCAAAACGAGCACAACGACGATAACCCCAGGCATCAGATTTTAATGTTGCTTCTAATTGTGTTGGCTTATGTTTTGCGAAACGTTCAAACAACGTCATAAGGCCCGTTTGTTTTATTTCAATTTGACTAGCCTGTTCAACATGCTGTAAATGGCAACCACCACATTCTTGATAATGCTCGCAATTTGGCTCAATGCGTAGGTCACTCTTTTGCTGTATTGCCAGAATACTGGCTTTTTTATAACGTTTTTTATCTTCATCGATAGAAACGTCAACAATTTCACCAACTAAACCACCTTCTACAAACATTGGCTTATTTTGATGGAATAACATCCCTCTGCCCTGATGATCGAGCTTATCAATCTGGCAATGTTTAATTATCTTGTTATTTTGCTTATTTGTGCGCGATGCTTTGAAGAACTGGGCCATAAATATTTCACAGGTGAAGTAAGCTATGCCATGATAGCGGTTACGTTTATCGGAACGCTATTGTCACACAAAAAATACAAGCATTCATTACTCCATTGAAATTAGATTTTACCTTATGACTAAATACGGCCTACGCGCACAAGTTATTGCCTACACTGTACTACCGACTGTCCTTATCGGTGGTATTTTAGCAGGTTACTTTTCATTCCATCGCTTTCAACAAGCCGATGAGTTTTTAATTGATCGGGCATTGAACATTGCAGATGCGCTATCCATTGCCAGTGAATATGGTATGCAGGATGAGACCAGAACTATTCTGCGTCGATTAATTGGGACCACTCATCGAAAAAATAGCCCTATGATCAAAAGTATTGCTATTTTTACTGCTGATAATAAATTATTTGTTATCAGTAATTATCATCGTGATTATCAAAAGTTGCGTTTAGATAAAGACCAACCCATACCCGACTTACCGCAAATCACGACTTTAGATGACAGTATTATTATCCATAGTCCGATTATTGATGAAACAAACTTTTTAGAGTATCAGTTAACATTCGATCAACCCCGTAAGGTGGTCGGTTATGTAGCACTGGAAATAAATAGAGATCAGATTGAGCTGTTACTGTATCGCGATGCCGCTTTCTCTTTGTTAGTGGTATTGTTAGGTATTATAGGCAGTTTATATTTGGCCTTTAAACATGCTAAGCGCATTACGGCACCTATTTCAGACATGGCATCCGTCGTTGAAAAAATCAGTTTAGGTCGTTTGAACTCTCGTGTTGAGGGCGAATACACAGGTGAAATTGGTTTACTGCAGCACGGTATTAATGAAATGGCATTAGCCATGTCCAAGCACCATGAAGAGATGCAAGAAAGTATTGATTTAGCGACCAGTGAATTACGTGAAACACTCGATCAAATGGAAGTACAAAACATTGAGTTAGACATTACGCGTAAAGAAGCACAGCAAGCGGCTTCCGTTAAATCTGAATTCTTAGCGAATATGAGTCATGAGTTACGTACTCCGTTAAATGGCGTTATTGGTTTTGCAAGACAGCTATTAAAAACGCAAATGTCTAATAACCAAATGGATTATTTACAAACTATCGAGCGTTCAGCGGGTAATCTGCTGAATATCATTAATGACATTCTCGACTTTTCTAAGCTAGAAGCCGGTAAATTAGATCTTGAGCATATTCCTTTCGAAATCCGTGAGTCGATTGATGAAACAATGCATTTATTAGCGCACAGTGCACACGAGAAAAATATTGAATTAAGCTTGATGGTTGATGAAGATGTACCACAAGAGTTAATTGGTGATGCCATGCGTCTACAGCAGATCTTAACCAACCTAGTGGGTAATGCGATAAAATTTACTGAGCAAGGTAACATAGAAGTTAAGATACAACGCACTGAACAAGAAAATGATACCGATAAAGGCATCAAACTTAAATTCATCATCTCAGATACTGGTATTGGTATATCAGAAGCACAACAAGAGCAGCTATTCAAAGCCTTTGGACAAGCAGATAGCAGCATTACTCGCCAGTATGGCGGTACCGGTTTAGGGCTCGTTATTACGCAAAAACTAGTCAATGAAATGAAAGGTAGTATTGACTTAGTCTCTACACCTAATGCAGGTTCTACTTTCTGGTTTACTGTCGCCATCGAAAGGTGTACCCGTATACCGCTCGCTTCACTTCCATTAGAAAGATTATCTAATCGTACCGTCTTAGCTTACGAGTCAAATGAATATGCAGTACGCGCTTGCTCTCAATTATTAATGCAATGGAAAACCAATGCTACGATTACTGAAACTGATATTCAATGGCAAAAAGCGCTGTGTAAACGTTATGACAGTATTGTCATTGGGCATAGTAACAACACTAATATTACCCCACTTTTAACCCATATAGAACAGGCAAAAGAATATACTGACAATATCATTGTATTGCTTAACTGTAGTGACCCAAGTATTTATGAACAATTAATGGAAACGGGTATAACGCATTGTTTGAACAAGCCTGTTAACCATAAAAACTTTGCTAATGCTTTAGTATCAAATGAAACGACACCAACCAGATTGCAAATTTCAATGCCAATACAACGTAAAGATATCAATGTAATGGCGGTGGATGATAATAGAGCCAACTTAAAACTTATCTCTGCAATGTTAACCGATAGAGTTCATAGAGTAACAACCTGTAAGAATGGTAAAGAAGCCGTTGAGCAGGCAAAAGCGACGCCTTTTGATATTATATTTATGGATATACAAATGCCTATTTTAGATGGAGTCAGTGCTTGTGCCCAAATTAAACAGGACTCGCTCAATCAAGAAAGTCCTATCATTGCAGTAACCGCTCATGTACTCCCTGGTGAAAAAGAGCAGTTCTTACAGAAAGGGATGGATGACTGCTTAGCAAAACCGATTGATGAACTCGCATTACAAGCCATTATTGATAAATGGGCACCAAATGCACAAATAATGGAGGCCGCTCCTCAAGAAGAAATAGCGAAGCTCCCTCATAAAAAAATACCAGTGATCGTAAAAAAATCTTTTGATTGGGAATTGGCATTACAACAATCAGCCGGCAAGAGTGATTTAGCGAAAGAGATGTTGAGTATGCTATTAGAAGAGTTTGACGATATTAGAAAAATAGCAAATAGTGCGATTAATGGTGATATTGATAGTGAACAATTTGCAAAAGCAATCCATAAATTTCATGGTGGTTGTAGTTATAGCGGCGTCCCTAAATTAAAAAATATCGCAGGCTTAATTGAAAAAGAGATCAAAAATGTGGTCAACCCAGACTTGTTAGAACCTGAACTATTGGAACTATTAGATGAGCTGGATAATGTAGAAAAAGAAGCAAAGACTTATTTAGTATAAAAAATCTATCTTGCTCTGATAATTGAAAATTAAAGATCGCGATGAGTTTTAATAAGTAGTTAACCTCAATTCTGATTAATGAAAGCAGGATTATATTTAAAATCATAAGGTTATTTTTTACTATACAGTGTTGTATCACTTTGCTTATCCAGAACTGAGGTTAGTTAGATAATTTTAAGCACCATAAATGCAATTAGCTGTAATTTATAAAAGGTAATTAATGTTCTGTATTAAATGCCTATATAAATAAACTATATGGCACTGATAAAAAATAAAGGCCTATCAATGATAGGCCCTCGCTTTACTACTTTTTGAAATAACAAAGGTATCACTTACCTATTATTTAATACTGTCAGAGCTCTCTAATAAGTTTCTATGGTCATCCTTATCCATGTGCAATTGACGGGTAGGAAATGCGAACTCAGCGCCATACTCAATCACTATATGGGCTACTTTTAATAATACATCCTGTTTCACTTCATGGAATAAAATCCAGTTAGTTGTTTTAGTGAAAGTATAGATAAAAAAGTCTAAAGATGAATTATTAAATAAATCAAAGTTAACAATCAAAGTCTGTGACTGATCGATATCAGGATGATTTTGTAACATCTCTCTAACCGCTTTTATAATATGCTCAACTTGTTGAATATCTTTATAACGCAGGCCAAAGTCTTCTTTAATACGTCGATTAGTCATACGAGATGGATTCTCTACCACAATGGTTGTAAATAAACTATTTGGCACGTAAATAGGACGTTTATCAAAAGTACGAATACGCGTCACACGCCAACCTATTTCCTCTACAGTCCCTTCGATTGACTTATCAGGACTACGGATCCAATCACCCACTTTAAAAGGTTTATCCATATAAACCATGGTTGCACCGAATAGGTTTGATAATAAATCCTTAGCCGCCATACCAACAATTAACCCCCCCATACCACCGAATGCAAGCACACCAGAAATACTTACCCCTAAGGTTTGAATAATGGATAAGGTAATAATGGTAATAATGGATAGTTTTGCTAATTTAGATAATGCAGTAACCGTCGTTGTATCTTTTGCATCATCAGCGATATAAGTATGTTCCGCTTTATAAACTAAACGCCAAAAGACCCAACCAATCAAAAATAAAATAGCTACTTTTTGAACTGCTGGTAAATAATCAGAAATGGCAAACTCTTCACTTTCCGCGATCACTCTCATTGACATTGATGTCCCCATCAACACAATGACCCAGTTAATCGGCTTATTGACGGCATAAAATACAATATCGTCCCAACTATTTAGTGTTTTGGCGATCATGTTTTCTGCTTTTCTTGCAAAATAACGCCAAACTAATTGAAGTAAAAGTGTGATAAATAACATCAGAGCGAAATTAGCGACCCAATTTCCAATATTTAATGTAAGTAGCCAATCACTTACATAAATTTCAGCTTGTTCAAACATATAAATCCTTAGGGTAAAACGAAGACGTTAAGATAATAGCAACTGATGATACTCATAAAATACTAAAAGCTAAACCAGTTACAACTACTAAACAATTGATAAGTAGAGTCAATAAAACAACATGAACGAACAAAAGTTCAGTATAAGCAATAAAAAACACTTATTATAGCAAGTAATATTACACTTTTTGCTATTAAGTAACCGTCATTAAACTCTAAAAAACGATCAATTCAATTCGAATAATACCGATGTATTAAATAAGTAATCTAAATTTTACGTAGGAAAAATGACTTAGTTTAAGGCGTAAATTGAGCCTTTCGAAGATTAACTTCGTTAATCGTCTATCGGAGAATTAACCAAAGGATGTTAACTTTTTAATGGTTGCTCCCTTTACGAAATTTACAACGAAGAAATAAGTTATTTTAACAAGTAAAATGGATCAGTTAATTAGTGTGATTGGTATAATTATCGATTAAAGTAGAAAAAATGTCTTATTATTAAAAGTCGCTTAACTCTCTATTTAATATTCCATTAAGCCCAGCCGAAAATAACATCATATACTTAGCCCCCACCAATAAATGTAACCAAAAGGCAAAATAGATAAATATAAAAAGAAAAATTTACACTAGGAAGGTCAATGATAATAATTGATAAACTGAGTTTATTTAAGGCATCAAATTTAAAGGTAGATTGGAAAGTAATAACACTATAACCATTAAAGCTAATCGTTCAAATAGAGTCGCTTTAATGGTTTAAGGAAATAAAACTTTATTTACGATGCACATCCATTTGTGGATAAGGTATTTTAATGTTTTCACTATCTAGCGCAATTTTAATACTTTCAGTTAGCGCAAATCGTACAGACCAATAATCATCTGATTTGACCCAAGGTCGAACCACAAGGTTCACGCTTGAACTTGCCAACTCAGACACCGCTATTTGTGTGCTAGGTTCAGTTAATACTTTATCATTCGCTGATACTGCGGCCTCTAAAACGTGTTTAACATGTTTCAAATCAGATTGATAACTGACTCTTATAATGAGATCAATACGACGTACAGGCTTACGAGAGACATTCACAATATTACTTTTTAAAATCGCAGCATTGGGTACAACGATATGTTTATTATCACCTGTCCTTAATATGCAATGAAATAATTGAATTGATTCAACTGTCCCAGCAGTTCCTGCTGCCTCAATAAAGTTTCCTATTTTAAAAGGGCGTAAAGTGACTAATAAAATACCCGCAGCAAAATTAGATAAGGCCCCTTTTAAGGCTAAGCCGACTACAAGTCCTGCTGCAGCAAGAATAGCCACAAATGAAGCAGTTTGAATACCTAAATGCCCTCCCCCTGCAATAAATGTCATTGCAATCAGCGTATAACGCGCAATAGCAGAAAGGAAATCGACAATAGTTTTATCAACGTTCTTCTTGGTTAATATACGCGATAAAAGGTTAGATAGTGTTCGCGCAATATATAAACCAATAACAATGATTAATATCGCCACAACAAAGTTCACGATATAACTTATTATCAGTTCATTATGATCACGCCCCCAACCAATAAGCTGCTGAAGAAAAGGAGTTTCTACTATTGAAGTGCTTGTCACTTCTGTATTTTCTAATGACATGTTAATTCCTAATATGCCGATTTAATAATTAAAGTTGATTAAAAAAATAACCAGTTTGAAGTTCATTAAGAAAGACGACTCAATGATGAATTCAGTCATTATATTCATCCGAACGTATTTATTAATGCTTTATCGATTAATTAAATAATCTGTTACAACCTTCCTTTTTTACAACCTTCTTTTTACAAAGTAAGGTTTACAAGGTTGCCCTCACAACATTGTTTTTACTACATACCTTTACAGAGATTAGTAACGTAAAACACACAGTTTAAATAAACAATACAGCGGCTATTTATTGAACTGACTACCTGATAAATAAAGTGTATTAATAATACCAACTCCATTAAATAAGTGTTCTAAATGTTACGCAGGAAAAATGACTTACTCTAAGACATAAGTTGAGTCCTTTCGAAGAATAACTGAAAGAGGTTAATTAGAGTGATTGGTATAATCATATTATTTAAAAATCAATGACAAAAAAGCCACTTAGTTTTCACTAAATGGCTTCTCAATAAAGATAAATAATGGATGTTAGAAAAGATTATTCTCTAACGTAAATAACTTCCATCATTTCGTCTTCATCATCCCAATCTTCATCATCGATATGAACAGCACCTTCAACAGCATCAATCGCTGCTTTATGGTAATCATCCCATTGGAATTCAACTTGCTGACGCTCTTCTTCTGGTGTGAACTCTGTTGGTAACTCTTCAAGATACGCTACTAACTCTTTACATACGTCATGTGTACCTGTTTTAGAAATAGCAGCCACTTTATAAACTGGACCATCCCATTCAAGTGCATCTTTAACACGTTGCATCACTTCTTCAGCTTCATCTTCTAATAATAAATCAGTTTTATTAAAGACTAACCAACGTGGTTTAGCTGCCAATTTCGGGCTATGTTTCTTCAACTCTTCTAAGATAACCAACGCATTCTCAGCAGGATCACTTGCATCTGCTGGTAGTAAATCAATCATGTGTAATAACACACGACAACGCTCTAAATGACGTAAGAATCGAGTACCTAAACCAGCACCATCAGAAGCACCTTCAATCAATCCAGGAATGTCAGCAATAACAAAACTATTACCGTGTCCCATACTTACAACACCTAGATTCGGAATCAAGGTAGTAAACGGATAATCAGCTACTTTTGGTTTTGCAGCAGAAACACTTCGAATGAACGTTGATTTACCTGCATTAGGTAAACCTAACATGCCAACATCCGCTAATAATAATAACTCTAATAATAAGTTACGTACTTCACCAGGTGTACCTTCAGTCTTTTGACGAGGAGCTCGGTTAGTAGATGTTTTAAAACGTGCATTCCCTAGACCGTGAAAACCACCTTTAGCAACCAGTAATTTTTGGCCATTCTTAGTTAAATCACCAACAATTTCACCAGTATCATCATCACGACAACGTGTTCCTACAGGCACTTTGATAATTTTATCTTTACCACGAGAACCAGTACAGTCTGAAACTTGACCATTTTCGCCACGATCTGCATTATAAAAACGCACAAAACGGAAATCGATCAGCGTGTTTAAATTTTCATCTGCTTCAAGGTAAACATCACCACCATCACCGCCGTCGCCGCCATTCGGACCACCACGAGGAATATATTTTTCAGTACGAAAGCCAACGACTCCATTGCCACCGTCACCAGCGTCAACTTTAATCTTTGCTTCATCAACAAACTTCATTACAACCTCCAAAAAACATATTCGCTACTCAGTAGCGATGATTATACCCATTTCTATTGATCATAGATCACATTTTTTATTTTCAATAGAAATAGATAGACAAAAAAAAACCTCGCATTTGCGAGGCTTTTTAAAATTTGCTTCGAAAAAACTATTCAGCAACAATGCTCACGAATGAACGTAAAGGCATGCCTTTCTTTTCGAATTTAACAGTACCAGTCGCTTTAGCGAATAGTGTGTGGTCTTTACCTAAGCCAACATTCAGACCAGCGTGGAATTTAGTACCACGTTGACGAACTAAAATGTTACCAGCTAAAACAGATTCGCCACCAAAACGTTTAACACCTAAGCGTTTACTTTCTGAGTCACGACCGTTATTAGTACTACCACCAGCTTTTTTATGTGCCATTTTTAATAACTCCTAATTAAGCGTTAATCGCAGTAATTTTAATTTCTGTAAACCACTGGCGGTGACCAGCTTGCTTACGAGAATGTTTACGACGACGGAACTTAACAATTTTAACTTTCTTGCCACGACCGTGAGCTACTACTTCTGCAGTAACTTTACTACCTTCAACGTATGGAACACCAACTTTAACATCTTCAGCACTTGCTACTAATAGAACTTTATCAAATTCTACAGTTGCACCAGCTTCAACATCAAGTTTTTCCAAACGAAGAGTTTGTTCAACAGCAACACGGTGTTGCTTGCCACCACTCTGGATAACAGCGTACATGTTTCTTACTCCGTTCAGGCATCTCGTGTTGTTTTATTTCAAACATAACATCGAGAGCGCACTAATTAATCACAATGGACGCGGATTCTACAGAGACATTCTTACTTTGGCAACGAGTTTTGGTTAAAAAATTGCAATTAGTTTATTGCTTTATCTTTTAATCCTAAAACTTCAATAAAAAGCATTGTAAATCAATGCTATGAAGATCGTGATATCAAAGCTTATAGATAACATTTTTTTTAGTTTATTTAACAACCGAAAACAAAACAAAAAATCGGTATTTGGTAGTAAAAAACGAGTCAAAATAATGATTAACAGCGATTAATACAACACAGTAAAATAATGAATAATCTAGCTGATTTAATGACTGAATTTTAAGTACTATTCCCCTTCTTATCTATTGAAAATAGCTTACCAACAACCATTTAATAGTAAGGAAAGTCATTTGTAATCAAAAATTACCTTTCTTATTTTATTGTTAATCACTTTTTAGATGTTACTCGTAATAAAACTATTAACGTTCTTTAAACGTAGTTTTATTTTAGAATTCACAGTAAAAGTAAAAAAGAGCAAAAAAAACATTAAAAATGAACAAAATAACATACTAAAAATCAACTAAATAAAACTTAATTTAATACTTATTGATTAAATCATGATTAAGCGTTTGTTAATGCCGTTAGGGTGTTGAGATATGTTCAATAAACGGCAATAATACACGCATTATTTTCAAGACATCCAATGGGACTTTTTAGGCATGGATATTAAACAAATTCAGCAGCTTTCTTCAACAAACATGACTCAAGTAAATCAATTGATTACTGAGCAATTAAGCTCTGATGTTGCGTTAATTAATCAGCTTGGCTTTTATATTATCAATAGTGGCGGTAAACGAATTCGCCCACTATTAACTGTGTTAGCAGCACAAGCGGTAAATGTTTATAACCCAGAAATAACTAAACTAGCAGCCATTATCGAATTCATTCATACAGCAACCTTGTTACATGATGACGTAGTAGACGAATCAGATCTTCGTCGTGGTGAAAAAACTGCTAATGCATTATTTGGCAATGCAGCCAGTGTGTTAGTTGGCGACTTTTTATACAGCCGCTCTTTTGAGATGATGACTGAACTTGAAAACTTAAAAGTAATGAAAGTATTAGCGAGTGCAACTAATGTCATCGCTGAAGGTGAAGTCTTACAGCTAATGAATTGTAATAACCCTGATACGACTGAAAAAGTCTATATGGATGTTATTTACTTTAAAACTGCAAAATTATTTGAAGCAGCAACACAATTGGTTGCAGTATTAGGCAAACAAACGACAGAAGTTGAAACAGCTTTGCTTAATTACGGTAAATATTTAGGGACTGCATTCCAATTAACAGATGATGTTATGGACTATGCATCTGATGCCAAAGAAATGGGTAAAAACACCGGTGATGACTTAGCAGAGGGCAAACCTACATTACCATTACTTTATGCGATGCAACATGGTACAGACGCTCAGAAAGCTTTAATTAGAGAAGCGATTGAAAAAGCTAATGGCATGCAAAACTTTGATTTAATCATGCAAGCATTAAATGACACTAAAGCACTTGAATATACTAAACAACGTGCAATGGAAGAAGCTGATAAAGCCATTGAAGCGATTTCAATCTTACCTGAAAGTGATTACAAAGAAGCAATGATTAGCCTTGCTCATATTGCAGCTAATAGAACAAGCTAAGCAATAAAGAAGATACAGGATACAAAGAGAAAGATGTTCTTTCCTTTGTTTCCTTCTATCTGAAGTATCAACATTAGCTTCAAACACCTCTTACATTTCAAGCCCACCTCTCAGCTTCTTATTTAAGCTTGTCTCTTTGTTCAGAATTCCATTTCCCTATCTATACTCGCTATCATTCAAGGTGCAAGATTCATCAAGCGATGAAGTAATACCAAAAGAATTAATAAGGTGATCATTCTTGCTGGTTAAAATCACCCCTAACTGCGTTGTGAGTTTTGAAGTGAGAACAACTATCTCCTACAACTCACGCCTTATTAGTGTTAATTTTTCCTGCGCAATCTCTGATCACTTATTTAATTCCATTGGTATAAACAGACATTAGACATAAATAGGAAGATCTAACTGGTTTAATCGACACTTTCTAACAATGAAAGTGTTTACTTCTCCCCTTGCTCTCTAGGCCGTTAGCTTGAAAACTAACTCTGTCAATAAGGACTGGCTCTTGTCATTATGTTGCGCCTTAATTTGCAGTCCAAGCTAACAACTGAACAAAACACTTTGAACGCTAACGGGTATATTAATTATTTAGATTAAACTATTGATCATCTGTCGATAAACAAGCAACAAGCAACATAATCATTATGTCGCAAAAATTTAATGCAGAGAAAATAAGTCGATAGGGAAAAGATCAATAACCTTAACGGTGTGTCGCTCAGGAAAGTTATCAAAGCAATGACGGGTCACCAGAAGATGATTTAAGACGGAAACTCTCAGGGTTATATTAATCGATTTTTTATTCAAAATGGGTTCTAAACGGCGATGTAATATGAGGGTAATCCAGTGCAATTAAATCGCACCTTACATAAACAAAAAGCCCGTTATATTTTGCAATATAACGGGCTTTTTAAACAATCATTGTATTGATTAAATCAATTAGTTAAATGGGTTAACTTGAATAATTGTTTCGTTACGATCTGGACCAGTAGAAATAATATCCATTGGTATGCCAGTAATTTCTTCTAAACGCTTGATGTAAGCTTTTGCGTTAGCAGGTAGTGCATCGTAAGTTGTTACACCAAATGAAATTTCAGACCAACCAGGCATTGTTTCATAAACAGGAACAGCTTGTTCATAGCCATCAGCACACATTGGCGGAACATCAACGACTTTGCCACCCGGCATAGTGTAACCAGTACAGATTTTAATTTCTTCTAAGCCATCTAATACGTCAAGCTTAGTTAAACAAAAACCAGTAATACTGTTTAATTGAACTGCTCGTTTAATTGCAACAGCATCAAACCAACCTGTACGACGTAAACGACCTGTCGTTGCACCAAACTCATGGCCAATTGTGCCCATGTGGTGACCAGCAGGATCTAATTTATCGATACCATCATAAAGTTCTGTAGGGAAAGGACCTGAACCAACACGTGTAGTATAAGCTTTAACGATACCTAACACGTAATCAAGATGTGTTGGACCAAAACCACTACCAGTAGCTACGCCACCAGCTGTCGTGTTTGAAGAAGTCACGTAAGGGTAAGTACCATGGTCAATATCAAGCAGCGTACCTTGAGCACCTTCAAATAAGATGTTCTCTCCGCGACGTCGTGCTTTATCAAGTTCGTCAGTTACATCGATAACCATGCTGATTAATAGCGGTGCCATTTCAGTCATTTGAGCAAGTACTTCTTCGTAATTTACCGCTTCTACTTTGTAATAGTTAACTAATTGGAAGTTGTGGTATTCGATCACTTCTTTTAGTTTTACAGCAAATTTAGCCATATCGAATAAGTCATCTACACGTAAACCACGACGAGCAACTTTATCTTCATAAGCTGGACCGATACCACGACCGGTTGTACCTATTGCTTTATTGCCACGCGCTTTTTCACGCGCTACATCTAATGCAACATGGTAAGGAAGAATTAAAGGACAACCTTCACTGATTGAAAGACGTTCTTTGGCAGGAATGCCTCTTTCGATAAGCATGTTCATTTCTCTGAACAATGCATCTGGCGCTAATACAACACCATTACCAATGACACATTTTACGTTTTCACGCAGTATGCCAGATGGAATCAAATGAAGTACTGTCTTCTCTCCATCGATTACTAGTGTATGACCTGCATTGTGGCCACCTTGATAGCGTACAACCCATTGTGCTTTGTCTGTTAATAGGTCTACTACTTTACCTTTACCTTCATCACCCCATTGAGTGCCAAGAATTACTACATTTTTTCCCATCAGAATCACATATCTCTAGCGAATTGAGCGAGGATTTTAGCAAAGTTTAAACAGTTGAATCAATATCTTTGTTAATTAATACGCAGATAAATAATTTTAAATAAAAAAAAGGTCGATAAATCGACCTTTTTACAAGAGGTTACTGCCATTTTCACCAAAGGTGATGAGCGTCAGTTTATTGTTTAGACCCCATGAATTTAAAGAAATCAGAGTCAGGACTTAATACCATTACGTCTTGTTTGTCTGCGAAACTCTTTTGATAAGCTTGCATACTACGTAGGAAGGCATAAAAATCAGGATCTTTAGAGAACGATTTAGAGTAAATTTTAGATGACTCGGCATCACCACGACCACGTATTTCAGCAGATTCTTTATTTGCTTGAGCTAACATGATTGATACTTTACGGTCGATATTTGCGCGAATCACTTCAGACTTCTCTTGGCCTTCTGAACGATGTTCTCTTGCTACAGCTTGACGCTCTGCACGCATACGCTTGTAAATACTGTTACTTACACCATCAGGTAAATTAATTTTCTTGATACGAACATCAATCACTTTAATCCCTAATTCAGATGAACGAGCCATACGTTTAAGTGCTGTTTCCATCACTTCACCACGTTTACCCGACACAATATCTTTAATCGTATGAGAACCGATTTCGTTACGTAAACCATTATTAATTTTACGTTTCAATAATGCTTCAGCTTGAATTTTATTACCACCCGTTGATAAGTAATAAACCGCTAAATCATCTATTTGCCATTTAACATAAGAATCGATAATTAAATCTTTCTTTTCTGATGTTACAAAGCGATCAGGTTGGTCATCCAACGTTTGAATACGAGTATCCATAATACGAATAGAATCAATAAAGGGCACTTTAAAGTGTAATCCAGGTCCGTAAACGACTGGGTTATTATCACTATCACGTTTCACTTTACTGAATTGCATTACGATGCCGTTTTGGCCTTCAGATACAACAAATGCGCTGCTGATAAAAGCCAAAAACAAGATTGCTGGCAGTATTAATAATTTTTTCATTAGTCTCTCCCAGTAGTACGGGTGCTACGTGAATCTCGAACGCTAGTAGCAGCCTTTTCATCTAAATCTGCTTGTTCGTCGGCGCGAGAACGTGTTTCAATCTCAGTCTGAATAGGTAAACGAGAAGCACCATTAGCCGGATTACTCATTAATTTATCAAGTGGTAAGAAGGTTAAGTTGCCACCTGCTTTATTATCAATCAATACTTTAGAGGTATTACTTAATACTTTTTCCATTGATTCAATGTATAAACGTTGACGGGTCACTTCAGGATTAGCCTGATATTCAGGTAGTAACTGATTAAACTTAGCAACTGCACCTTGTGCTTTTAATACGATACCTTCTTCATAAGAACGAGCTTGTTGTTCAATACGTTTCACTTGACCACGAGCAATGGGTTCTTTCTCACGCTCATAGGCTTCAGCTTCACGAACAAAACGTTCTTCATCTTCTTGTGCAGCGATTGCATCATCAAATGCATCTTTAACCTGCTCAGGAGGACGAGTCTGTTGTAAGTTTACATCAAGAATTTGAACTCCTAAGTCGTAAGGTGCAATGATTTTATCAAGCATTTCCCACGTTTCTTGACGAACAACTTCACGGCCTGTTGTTAATGCATCATCCATTGTTGAATGACCAATAACAAAACGTAAAGAACTGTCTAACGCTTGTAATAAACTGTTATCAGGATTCGTCACACTAAATAAGTATTTTTCAGGTGAAACAATACGATATTGAATTTCCATCGATACTTGGACGATATTTTCATCTTCAGTCAACATAAAACCAGATGTTGGCAAAGTACGGAAAGCTTCAACATTAATTGGAATAATTTGATCTACAAATTTTGGATTCCAGTGTAAACCAGGATCTACTTGTGAATGGTAAGCTCCTAAACGTAGAACAACTCCACGGTCAGATTCTTTTACTGTGTACCAACCACTTGCAAACCAAACAAGTACAATGACAGTTAAGATAGCAATTGCAACAAACTTCCCACCGTTAGCGTTACCGCTACCACCCGTTGGGCCTTGAGTTGATTTTTTGCCAAACAAGCCACCTAAAAATCCAGATATCTTTTGAAATACAACATCTAGGTCAGGCGGACCTTGCTCATTCTTTTTATCGTTTTTGTTCCACGGGTCTTGATCTTTTTTATCATCTTTACCCGGTTCATTCCAAGCCATGTTAGCTCCTGATTTACTCATAAATTGAATTAATAAAATCTGTTTAATAATGAATCATTTAAAAGAATTTACCACCTACTCAAACTGTTACTGCAATGTAGCAATGTTCACTCTAATAATAAAGAGTTTATGACATATTAGGTCCATTCTTCCTTATCTAATTCTGCGACAGTTTGATAGTTATCATCCACTACAAACTCTTCTATATAATCGCCTTCTTGTTTTATCAGGCGCTGCCAATCAGTATTATTTAGACGAATATTAATAACACTATTACCATTTTCTGCATACGCTTCATTTTCAATACATTCTAATTGGTAGAATAATGCACGCAATTTACCTTGTGCAGGCGGTATTGATAATTGTAAAGAACGAATCTTTCCAGATAATAGACTGGTTAATGCATTAAATAAAAGATCAACACCTATATTTTTTTGAGCTGATAACCAAACTCTAATCGGTTGGCCTAATTCATCATAATCAATTCTAGGTTCAGCTTGTTCTAATGCATCAATTTTATTCATGACCATTAACGTAGGCACTTCGCCTGCATCAATTTCATTTAATACATCTTCAACTGCATCAACGTTAGCTAAATAGTTCTCATCCGAGCAATCAATGACATGTAAAAGCAAAGTTGCTTCACGTGTTTCTTGTAATGTCGCTTTAAAAGCAGCAACAAGATCATGTGGTAAATGACGAATAAATCCTACTGTATCAGCTAAAATACAGGTGCCTACATCATCAACAGTAATTTTTCGTAATGTAGGATCTAACGTAGCAAACAACTGATCTGCTGCATACACTTTTGCAGCAGTAATTTGATTAAATAATGTTGATTTTCCTGCATTGGTGTAACCAACTAAAGATACTGTTGGTACTTCATTACGTAAGCGAGATCGACGACCCTGTTCACGTTGTTTAGCTACTTTTTCTAAACGAGATTTGATAGTGGTAATACGCGCACTTAATAAACGTCTATCACTTTCAAGTTGCGTTTCACCAGGGCCTCGCATGCCAACACCACCTTTTTGTTTATCAAGGTGTGACCAACCACGAATAAGGCGGCTCGACATATAGTGTAATTGGGCAAGCTCAACTTGTAACTTACCTTCATAAGTTCTTGCTCGTTGCGCAAAAATATCAAGAATAAGCGCTGTTCTATCAAGCACTAAACATTCGCAAATCTTTTCCATATTACGTAATTGTGCTGGTGTTAAAGCATGATTAAAAATAACAATATCAGCTTCCATTGTACGCACTGTATCAGCTATTTCTTGCGCTTTACCAGTACCAACAAAATAACGAGCATGGGGTGATTTACGTGGGCCAGTTACGGTTGCAACTGAATTAACTCCGGCAGAACTGACTAGCAACTTTAATTCATCAAGATCTTCTTTATTATTTTCATCAGTAAAAGAAACATGAACTAAAACAGCCTGTTCACCGGCTTCATAACGATCAAACAATTAACTCTCCAATATATTGAATAGGAATTATAAATAGATATTAATCCTACCACAGCTTTAAAATGATTAGATAAAAAAATGGCCTGCCTGCAGGCAAGCCAATCTTATTGATATTACCAATATTAATAATTTAATTATTCTTCATGAGCAATAGTAGGAACAGCTCGTGAAGGAACGACTGTTGAAATTGCATGTTTATAAACCATTTGGCTCACAGTATTCTTTAATAGAATAACGAATTGATCAAAAGACTCAATTTGACCTTGTAATTTAATTCCATTAACTAAGTAAATAGCGACCGGAATACGTTCTTTACGTAGAGTATTCAAGAATGGATCTTGAAGAGATTGTCCTTTTGCCATTAGTTTGTCCTTATTATTCTTTTTATTGTATCCTAATGCCAGTATATCTAAGGGTTAGAAAAAAACCGAGCCAAAGACTAAAATTTTGATCCGTACCTCTTTCTATCCCTTTGTATTTGAGATAACTAACGACTAAATCCAATTTTATACTTCTTATAAAACCGATTTAACTTTTTCAAAATTATCTGGGCTGGCACTTTCTAACCAAGTAATGTTTTGTTTCCAACCTCGTAGCCAAGTCATTTGCCTTTTAGCTAACTGCCTAGTTGCTACAACACCTCTAAAACGCATTTCTTCATAATCTAATTTACCTTCAATATATTCCCACATTTGGCGATAGCCAACACAACGCATTGATGGTAAATCTAAATGTAAGTCGCCACGTTCAAATAAGTCTTTGACTTCTTGTTCAAATCCAGCCGTTAACATCAAATCAAAACGTCTTTCGATACGTTCATGTAAAACTGATTTTTCCGCAGGAGCAATAGTAAACTGATGTACATCAAAAGGAATCGGATCGCTCTTAATCGCGGTCAGCTCGGTCATACTTTTACCACTAATACGGTAAACCTCAATCGCTCTTGCTAAACGTTGCGGATCATTAACATGAATTCTCTCTGCCGAGACAGGATCGATAATACGTAATTCGTCGTGCAATGCTTGCCAGCTTGTTTCATTCACTTGTTGTTCTATCGCTGCTCTTATTTCTGCATCCGCACTAGGTAATGGTGATAAGCCTTCAACTAGCGCTTTATAATAAAGCATCGTACCACCGACCAATAATGGGGTATTACCTCTAGCAACAATTTCATGCATTAAACGCAATGCATCATCACGAAAATTGCCAGCAGAATAACTTTCTTTAGGATCGATAATATCAACTAAAAAATGGGGTGCTAATGCTTGTTCTTCTGCACTTGGTTTTGCAGTACCTATGTCCATTCCTTTATAAATAAGTGCAGAGTCCACACTGATAATTTCACAATGACACTGTTGTGCTAATTTAATCGCTAAATCTGTTTTCCCTGATGCGGTAGGCCCCATTAAAAAAATAGCTTTTGGAAATGGAGATAAACTGGTGTTGGACATACTACTGAATACCTTGTAATAACAATGATAAATTAGGTTGCTTAAAGCAGTTTTGTAAATGCTCTACTGATAATTTAACTAATGAATCTAAAATGGTTTCTATTTCAGATAATGGTAATATTTTTGCAGATTCATTGTCGGCTAATAAATGGCTCAATTGATCACACAGTAACTTAATATGTAACTCATCATCCTCATTCTTGTTTGCACCTGAACCATTCTCTTTTGAGTAGCTCTTTTCTGATTTATTAGCATCAAGATACTCAAATAATGTTGGTAAAATAGCCGCAATTGGCGCATGTCTAAAGGCAGCAGGAACTTGGCTAACGATCACGAATTGAGATTGAAACTTATAAGTGAAGCCTAAACGATTTAATAACGAGGCAGTTTGCTGAGCGATATCCAACATTTCAGGCGTTAGTTTAAAACGAACCGGTAGCAATAACGGTTGTGAAATTACTTCCCCGTCTTGCCATGCGCTATATAATCGTTCAGACACCAATGCTTTATTGGCTGATGTTAATGACATTAATAACAACCCATTATTAGATAACTCACACCAAGCCGGAAAAACAGGTTGTATTAGCAAATGCTCAGCATCAATCATACTAATCACATGAGCCGCTTTTTGCTGGATACTTTTACTGTCAAAGGACGGTGCTGAAGGAGCAATATTTTGTTGGTACGCTTCAGCGACAAAATCACAATAGGCCTCAACTTGTTGATGATCTAATTGAGGACGTGGAACCGCCCCTGAGTAATTTCCTTGACCATAGCTATTACCTCTACTACTTCCTTGCGAGTTATCATAACTATCATGACGACTATGATTGCTACTTCCTTCATAACTGCCGTTACTAACATTGTTAGCGTTACTCGGATTATGGTGAGCACTTGAACCTTGCTCATCATTATTGATATTAGAGGGTGGTTGATAAGCATGTTCTGAAACGCGTTGATTACCCGCTCCTTGCACATTATCTTCGTCTAGCTCATGCCCTAACAGAGAACTATCACTTAACGTTGTATTTAATGTACTGCTAATAAAGTCATGTACCCAGCGTGCTTGATGGAACCTAACTTCATGTTTAGCAGGATGAACATTCACATCCACCTCTTTAGCATCACATTCAATATAGATAATGTAACCAGAAAACATGCCTTGCGGTAAAAAATGCGCATAAACCTGTCTAATCGCATGATTGACTAATTTATCGCGAATCATTCGTCCATTAATATAACAATATTGAACATCCGCCAATGGCCGAGGAGATAAACGGTCGGACACCCAACCAGAGATTTTTAAGGCTTGATCCGCTGTTTCAAAAAAGACGGCATGTTGCATAAACTGTTCACTACAGATCGCCGCAATTCGCTTTTCTTGTTGGGCTTGCTCTGGCGCTGCACGATATTGTCTGATGACTTTATTATTATGCTTTAAGGAAATGGCAATATCGAAACGACTCAACGCAATACGTTTAATTAACTCATCAATATGTTGAAATTCAGTTTTCTCTGTTTTTAAAAAGCGACGACGAGCAGGCGTATTAAAAAACAAGTCCAAGACTTCAACTGTCGTACCCTGTGGATGGGCAGCAGGTTGAACGCTCACTTGCATATCACGGCCTTCAGCAACCGCTTGCCATGCTTGATCTTGATCGGCAGGTTTTGAAGTAAAAGTTAAACGAGAAACAGAGCTAACACTGGCTAATGCTTCGCCCCTAAAGCCTAAACTTACAATCGCTTCGAGATCATCTAGGTGACTTATTTTACTTGTCGCATGACGGCTTAAAGCAAGTGTTAACTGCTCTTTACCTACGCCATACCCATTATCTTTAATGCGTATGCATTTAGCACCGCCCTGCTCAATCTCAATATCAATACGGGTTGCGCCGGCATCTAAACTATTTTCAACTAACTCTTTAACCACTGAAGCGGGTCTTTCAACTACTTCACCCGCGGCTATTTGGTTAGCTAATCGTGCAGGTAATATCTGAATAGGCATGATAATAAACTCGTAAAACTAACTAACAGGAATGGTTAACACTTGGCCAATAGTCAACGATTTTGAGCGTAACTTATTCGTCGACATAATTGCACTGGTCGTTGTACCGTAGCGTTTAGCAATCACTGACAGAGACTCGCCACTACGTACTTTATGTTTTTTAATTACAAAATTAGACGATGGTATTTTTAATTTTTGACCGACTTTTAATGCGTTAGAGCGCAAGTTATTAAACTGTTTAAGCTGTCGTGTTGTTATATCGTATTGATTAGCAATCACTGATAACGATTCTCCGCTACTTACTGTATGTGAAGCAGAATGAGTTGGAACAACATAATTTGAACTTGGAATTTTTAATGTTTGTCCTACCAGTAATCGAGAAGAGCTCAAGTTGTTATACGCTTGAAGCTGTTTAGAAGATCGACCATAACGTTTTGCAATAACAGACAGTGACTCTCCACTTTTCACTTTATGCAGTGTAGGCTCTGGTGCATTCACTACTTTTTCGACTGCTTTAACACTGTTTGAATTAGGTATCTTTATTTTTTGGCCAACGTATACAGTCGTCTTTTTCAAATTGTTATAAGCGACTAAATCAGCAGTACTTTTATTGTATTCTCGGGCGATCAAAGATAAAGCTTCTCCAGCTTTCACGGTATGAACGACTGGCTTTTGAACCACTTTTTTAGCTGGTTGTTGAGTGACTGAAGTTTGAACCGTTCCACCAGGGATTTTAATCTTTTGACCAACGTATAAAGACGTCTTTTTCAAATTGTTATAAGCGACTAATTCCGCGGTACTTTTATTGTATTCTCGAGCGATCAAAGATAAAGCTTCACCTGGTTTCACTGTATGAATGACTGGTTTTTCAACCGTTTTTTTAATTGGTTGTTGAACCGCTAAAGATTGAGTCGTTTCCCCTGGGATTTTAATCTTTTGACCAACATATACAGTGGTCTTTTTTAAATGGTTATAAGTAACCAGATCTGATGTACTAAGGCCATACTCGCGGGCTATCAATGACAAGGCCTCACCTGATTTCACCGTATGCACAGAAGGATTTCGAACAACTCTTTCAACAATGTCAGGTGTTGATGAAATAACAACTACTTGATTTTGTTGCGAAGAAGATGAAGCGGCATCGCCTGGTATTTTTATTTTTTGACCAACGTATAAAGACGTCTTTTTCAAATTATTATAAGCGACTAATTCCGCAGTACTTTGATTATATTCATAAGCAATCAAAGACAAAGCTTCACCGGCTTTTACAATATGTGTACGTTCTTTTTGAACAGGTTGTTGTACTACTGAAGACGGCTCGTTACTGCCTGGAATCTTGATTTTTTGCCCAACCAGTAAAGATGTTTTTTGTAATTTATTATGAGCAACTAATCCCGCAACCGATTGATTATATTTATTAGCAATAATAGACAATGACTCACCGCGTTGTACTACATGCGTTGTTGCTTTTTGGTTTTGCGCAATACTTGGTTGCGAGCTGACTTCAGATTTATCTGCCACCATATGGTAGTTTTCAGGAATGCTTAAGACTTGGCCAATACGTAAAGCACTAGACTTTAAATGGTTAAAGTCTTTCAATTTAGCACTGCTAACACTATAACGCCTTGATAAAATTGAAAGTGATTCACCGCTGCGCACGGTATGTTTAATGGCACGTTTCTTCTGTGCAAATAAACTACCTTGTGGTGGTTTCTCACTAAAATGAGTATAAATACCTTTGAAGACCGCATTAGCAATTTTGTTTTGAAATTCAGCTTGATTCAATAAACGCTCTTCAGTGCGATTAGTAATAAACCCAGCTTCCACTAAAATGGATGGGATATCAGGCGATTTCAATACCGCTAAACTTGCATGTACAGGCTCTTTTTTATGCATAGTAGTGATTTTAGAAAGCTCATTAGTCACTAAACTACCAATGTTAAAACCAACGCCCATGGTGTTACCCATGGACATATCTAATAACATTTTATTTAAGAATGGCACACTGTCAGAATCTTGAATCAAATCACCTGCGCCGCCTAACAGCTCTGATTGTGCTTCATTTCTCTCCATCCAGCGTCCTAACTCAGTAGTCGCTCTTCGGTTCGACAACACCCAAACAGATGCTCCTTTAGGGCGACTTGAGGTAAACCCATCAGCATGAATAGAGACTAAGAAATCGGCTTTACCTTTACGAGCAATCTCAGAACGTTTATTCAAGTTAACAAAGTAATCACCCGTTCTAATTAAGAAAGCCTGCATGCCTCTTTGGCCATCAATCACTTTTTTTAAACGTTTCGCAATTTCTAATGTTACTTTTTTTTCATAACTGTATTTACCTAAAGCACCGGGGTCATCCCCGCCATGCCCAGCATCAATCGCGACAATAATATTACGGCCATTAGGCGTTGCTGAAATTTGGTTAGGCACTCTTGTCGCAATCGTTGGCAAATCGATCACTAGACGGTGACCATAAGGTTTTGCAGGTGGTAAGCTGAATATTTTAGCTTTACTGACTTCTTTTAAATCAATAACCAACCTGAAAGTATTCGCTTTAGCCGTTTTACTTTCTCTAATGTCAGTGATTAATTTACCTTTATTTTTAATCGCTTTTAAGTTGGCTTTGTTGGTTGTCCCTGTAAGGTCAATCACTAAACGGTCAGGATTAGTCAGGTAATGGGTTTCATATTGAGGTTTATTGCTGAGATCAAACACAACACGAGTATTATCCGGAGAAGGCCATGTACGAACGCCTTTCAATTCAGTTTGTGCAGCAGAAACACTTAAACTGATGCTTTGAATCATCAATAAGCTGCACCAGAAAAGCACTCTCGAATGGGATAATCGCTTTAATAATATCGTGAAGGTTTGCTTTATCATCATAAGTTATTTAATACTCTTAAACCATTTTTTGTATTTGCTTGTAAGGTAATTTCACGTTGTTCGCCAACATAAACAAGCGTTAAATCGATATCTGCGTTAGGCAAGAACCCTACACCCCGTTCAGGCCACTCAACTAAAGAATGGCTTGTTTCACCAAAGTAATCGCGGATCCCCATAAATTCTAACTCTTCAGGATCTGATAAACGATATAAATCAAAATGATACACTTGCCAGTCAGCAAGCTCATAAGGTTCAACTAAAGTATAAGTTGGGCTTTTTACATTACCAACGTGACCTAGGCCTTGAATGAACCCTCGCGTCAATGTAGTTTTCCCAGCGCCTAAATCGCCGTGTAAATAAATACAAGTTGCAAGCTCACAGGCTTTACTTAAACGTTGGCCAAACAAAACCGTTTGTTCTGCATCTTCTAATTTTTCTTTTAATATATTCGACATTGAGTTTTATTAACTTCCAATATAAGTAACCGATTTAGGTAAATAGTGCCATTTAATAACATAGTGTTAAGTAGCCATCATATCCTGCAAAATAACCATATCAATAAATAAACAGCATTAAACTATTATTTTCAATA
Organism: Psychromonas sp. SP041; assembly: GCF_000470315.2. Classification (GTDB taxonomy): domain Bacteria; phylum Pseudomonadota; class Gammaproteobacteria; order Enterobacterales; family Psychromonadaceae; genus Psychromonas. Next base: position 119,862 of record NZ_CBRF02000006.1, on the reverse strand, counting down.
GTATCAGAAAGCATATAGACCTCACTACCCCTAGCAAAGTTCGCTTTAAAGCTGCTCTATCATAAACTAAGTCACCTGTTAAAAAACAGTACTTTTAGTCACTCAAAAAATATAACGAGTATGATAAACTGACACTTATAAAAGATGCTTAAATAACGAGCCCTTATTTTTAATTTAAAGTGAATAATTCAAAGTAAATAATGAAAAATAATCAACACATTGAAAATACATCACCAACAGACTCAATTCCCCAAGTGACTTTATCTGAAACAGCGCTTTCTGAACTTGCAGATAATATAAAAAAATGGGGAAAAGCGTTAGGTTTTCAAAAAGTGGGTATTACTGATATTGACCTTAAAGATCAAGAAGCTAATTTACAAACATGGTTAGATAATGATTACCACGGCGAAATGGATTATATGGCAAAACACGGAATGAAACGTGCTCGTCCTGAAGAACTATTGCCAGGAACAGTACGTGTTATTTCTGCTCGTATGGATTATTTACCCGATGATGCGCAATTTGCGTCAAACCTAGAAGATAAAGACCTCGCTTACATTAGTCGTTATGCACTGGGCCGCGACTACCATAAAGTACTACGCAAAAAGCTAAAACAATTAGGCGATAAAATTCAAAGTGAAGTAAAAGCATTAGGTTTTCGACCTTTTGTTGATAGCGCACCAGTATTAGAACGCCCATTAGCAGAAAAAGCAGGATTAGGCTGGGTTGGGAAACATTCGTTATTGCTTGATAAAGAGTCTGGATCTTGGTTTTTTATTGGTGAGTTATTAGTTGATTTAGCATTACCTGTCGACAAACCACAATCTAACCAATGTGGTCAATGTGTTGCGTGCATCAAGATTTGTCCAACTCAAGCTATTGTTGCACCTTATGTTGTGGATGGAAGACGCTGTATTTCATACCTGACTATTGAATTACAAGGTGCTATTCCTAATGAGTTTCGTAAAGCGATTGGTAATCGTATTTATGGTTGTGATGATTGCCAATTAATTTGCCCTTGGAATCGTTTTGCAGAAACCACTGAAGAATCCGACTACCAAGCGAAAGATTTTTTACAAAACCAATCCTTAGTGAGCTTATTCGGTTGGTCTGAAGAAATTTTTTTAAAAAATACAGAAGGATCTCCCATTCGAAGAATAGGTCATCAACGTTGGTTAAGAAATATAGCAATAGCCTTAGGCAATGCACCGAGCAGTATTGAAACAATCACAACTTTACAAGATAAACTAGCAACAAGTGATGATGAGATGGTCAATGAGCACATTGAATGGGCGTTATCAGAGCAACAACAAAAATTACCGATGAATATAGATAGATTAAATAATCGTTTAATTAACGCCGTTAAAAAAGGCTTACCAAGAGATGCCTAGTTTAGATACTTAACTTAGAGACTTAATTTAGATAATTAGTGTAGGTACTTACATTGGAAAGGTTAGTCAGTTTGATTGATTTAGTTTGATTTAATTTGTTGCTAAGACGAAAACACGAGTATTTGAGGTTATCAGCAATAATGATAAGTAGTGTTTAAGCAAGTTAACTAGCTTAAACACTACTTTCTAAATATAGGTTTTCTAAATATAAGCTTTCTAATATAAATTTTCTAAATATAGACTGTCTAAATATAGGTTATCTACTGCGAAGCATTGACACTTTCTAAATCTTGTAAAGGCCAACGTGGTTTCGCTTTTATTTCTAACCCTTGCGTGTGCCCTGCTTTAAGACGTTGCATCCCAGCATAAGCAATCATTGCACCATTATCGGTACAAAATTCACTGCGAGGATAAAACACTTCACCGCCTAACTTTTTCATCGTAGCAGCAAGTTGTTCACGTAAAGCCGTATTGGCACTAACACCGCCAGCAACCACTAAACGTTTCAAGCCAGTCTGTTTTAAAGCACGCTTACATTTTATTGCAATCGTATCAATAACCGCTTCTTGAAAAGCATAAGCAATATCAGCTTGTGTTTGAGCATCTTTACCTTCACGTGCAATCGTAACAGCTGCAGAGGTTTTTAAACCACTAAAGCTAAAGTCTAAACCAGGTCTATCAGTCATCGGACGTGGGAACTTAAAACGACCAGCAATACCTTGCTCAGCCATTTTAGCTAAACGTGGTCCGCCGGGGTAATCCAATCCTAATAATTTAGCTGTTTTATCAAAAGCTTCACCAGCAGCGTCATCAATACTTTCACCTAATAAAGTATATTCACCAATATCATCAACTTGGACTAATAAGGTATGCCCACCTGACACTAATAATGCAACAAACGGAAAGTCAGGTTTATTCTCTTCTAACATAGGCGCTAGTAAGTGACCTTCCATGTGATGTACTGCGATTGCAGGCTTATCCCACGCAAAAGCTAAACTACGACCAATACAAGAGCCTACTAACAGCGCCCCTACCAGACCAGGCCCAGCAGTATAAGCAATGGCATCTATGTCATCTTTAGTACAGTTAGCCAGTTCAAGTGCTTCTTTAATAAGCGGAATTGTTTTACGAACATGATCTCGAGAAGCTAATTCAGGAACAACACCACCATAATCAGCATGTAACTTAACTTGACTATATAATTGGTGAGACAATAAACCTTGTTGATCATCATAAACGGCAATACCCGTTTCATCACATGATGTTTCAATGCCCAAAATTCGCATAATAAACAACCTCATAGCAGTAATATCAGGCTAACTTAAGAGACGTTACCCAGATAAAATAAAAAACTAAATAAAAAATTAAACGCATTCTAGCGGAAAAGCACAGTAAAGATTGCTTTTTTTAACGATCTTCATTATAAAATGCAGATCTGAAGATCATTAGGATCTTTATACTTTTTTAATTAAAATTAATGCGGAATTTCTTTACATTATCCCCTAAATAGGATTAAAATCTCGCACCAATTTAAATGCACTGGTCAATTTACGACCGTAACCATAAAGGTAATAGGCATATGCCAGTAATTAAACTTCGTGAAAACGAACCATTTGACGTAGCACTACGTCGTTTTAAACGTTCTTGTGAAAAAGCAGGTATCTTAGCAGAAACACGTAAACGTGAATTCTTCGAAAAACCTACTACAGTTCGCAAACGTGCTAAAGCAGCAGCTGTTAAACGTCACTTGAAAAAACTTTCTCGTGATAACGCTCGTCGCGTTCGTCTATACTAGAATAGTTAAAGGTTCTCGATGTCTTTAAAAATAAGATTACAAGAAGAGCAAAAGCTTGCAATGCGCGCAAAGGATAAAGTCCGTTTATTGACTATCCGCTCATTAATAGCCGCTGTGAAACAAATTGAACTCGACGATCAAGTTGAGCTGAATAACGATGCTGTTACGGCAGTTTTAGTTAAATCAGTAAAACAACGTAAAGATTCAATTAGCCAGTTTGAAAAAGCTGACAGACATGATCTTGTTGATATTGAAAAAACAGAACTTGCTATCTTAGAAGAGTTTTTACCTCAAGCACTCACTTCGGAAGAAGTTGAAACACTTATCAAGCAAGCAATAGCATCTTCTGGTGCACAAGGCATGCAAGATATGGGTAAAGTGATGGGGCTACTCCAAAAAGACATTCAGGGAAGAGCAGATATGGCTCAAGTTAGTTCGCTTGTAAGAGAAAACTTAAAGTAGACATCACTCCTCGTCTCTGATTAAAAAAGCCCCAGCTTAATTTAAGTCTGGGGCTTTTTTGTTTTAATAGATAAATTTGTAAAGTAAAAAACTAATCCCTTAAGGTTTATTAGTTATTATTCCTAGCATTAACCGTTTCAAATAAATATCAATATTGATTGAACCAATGACAGTAAACTTCTCTCTATAATATATTCAGTTTAGTTATCTTGTATCGTTATAATAGTAACGAGTATACTACTGACTTTTCTACCTACAGGACTCAAAAATGGCTGGCCGTATTCCTAAAAATTTCATTGACGATCTAATCTCACGCACTGATATCGTTGATGTAATTGACAGCCGCCTTAAATTGAAGAAAAAGGGCAAAAGCTACCGTGCACGCTGTCCTTTCCATAATGGTAATAACGATTCAACTTTCTCAGTAAGTCCAGATCAACAGTTTTACCATTGTTTCAATTGTGGTGTCAGCGGTAACGTTTTATCTTTTTTAATGGAATATGACGGTATTGAGTTTGTTGATGCGGTTGAAGTACTAGCAGAATCATTATCCATTGACATACCTCGAGAAGATTCAGGACAAACACAATCAACACCCACTTACGTTGACAGAAAAGATCTTTATCAATTAATGGGTGACATCACTCGTTTTTACCAGCAACAACTGCGTACACATAGTAATAGCGAAAAAGTGATCAATTACCTAAAAAGTCGAGGCTTATCAGGTCAAACAGCTAAATACTTTCAAATTGGTTATGCCCCTGATGGTTGGGATGAAGTACGCAAAAAGTTTGCAATAAACAAACAAACTGAACAGCAATTAGTTGATGCAGGTATGCTGATCAGTAAAGATAGTGGTGGTAGTTACGATCGCTTCCGTGACCGCTTAATGTTTCCAATTCATGACAGACGTGGTCGAGTCATTGGTTTCGGTGGACGCGTTTTTGATGATACAACACCAAAATATTTAAACTCACCTGAAACACCTATATTTCATAAAGGCAAAGAACTTTATGGTTTATATCAAGTCAAACAATACAAGAAAGACGTTCAACGTATCTTAGTCGTTGAAGGTTATATGGATGTAGTTGCATTAGGGCAGTTTGATATTAACTACGCCGTTGCATCTTTAGGCACAGCGACCACGCCAGATCATATTCAATTATTATTTAGACAAACCAGTGAAGTTGTTTGTTGTTTTGATGGTGATAGTGCAGGACGAACAGCTGCCTGGCGTGCACTTGAAAATGCCCTGCCCTCTATTCAAGATGGCAGAACATTACGCTTTATGTTCCTACCTGACGGAGAAGATCCTGATAGTTTAGTGCAAAAAGAAGGTAAAGCCTTTTTTGAAAAGCTTATCGATCAAGCAATGCCTTTATCTGATTTCTTATATCAGCACTTATTATCACAAGTTGATATGCGCAGTGCCGATAGTAAATCAAAATTAGCACAGCTAGCAATTCCATTACTCACTAAATTACCTGATTCAGTGTTTAGACAAATGATGGAAACACGCTTAATTAGCTTATTAGGCATTGAAAAAGAAGGATTAAAAAAATTATTACCTGCCGCTACAACAGTTGAAAGAAAGCAAACATCACAAAAAATAACACCGATGCGTTTAGCGATTTCTCTATTACTACAACAACCAAAAATGGCTTATCAATTACCTGAAATACCTGAATTTAAAGAGATACAAATACCTGGGATAAATCTTTTGAATACACTACTTGAAATGTGTAGAAATGCCCCCCATATAAATACAGGGACGTTAATAGAGCATTGGCGAGGTTATCCCGAAGAAAAACAATTAATTACCTTAGCAACTTGGGATAATCAAATAAAAGAAGATAAATATGAAGAGTTTTTCTTTGATATATTAGATACTTTTTTATCAAAATACTTCACCCAACGTATTGAATTTTTGAAACAAAAGTCCAGACAGGGCGAGGTTTTAACAAAAGAGGAAAGAGTGCAACTAGCACAACTTTTCATAGAACAAAAATAAGATTAATGGGATTAGCATAAAAATCAATTTAAGCGTATACTCGAGCGCTTATATTTTTTCCCATTTACACCACATTTTACGACTACTTTTTGGATGGTACCTATGGCGCAAACACCTCAATCTCTACTGAAAGAATTGATCATTAAAGGTAAAGAGAACGGCTTCTTAACCTTCGCAGAAGTGAATGATCACCTTCCGCAAGATATCGTGGATTCAGAGCAAATTGAAGATATCATTCAAATGATCAATGACATGGGTATCCGAGTTGTTGAAACAGCTCCTGATGCAGATGATCTTATTTTATCTGGTACAGATAACGACGAACCTGATGAAGATGCAGTGGAAGCCGCAGCACAAGTGCTAGCGACTGTAGAATCAGAAATTGGTCGTACAACTGACCCAGTACGTATGTACATGCGTGAAATGGGGACAGTAGAACTACTGACACGTGAAGGCGAGATTGTTATCGCTAAACGTATCGAAGAAGGTATTAAAGAAGTACAAAATTCAGTTTCTGAATACCCAGCAACTATCCGTAACTTATTAGATAACTACGATAGCTACGAAGCTGAAGAAATGAAATTAACTGATTTAATCAGCGGTTTCATTGATCCAAATGATGATATGACTCAAGCAGTTAGTGCAACTAATATCGGTTCTGAATTATCAGAAAAAGAATTAGAAGATGACGATGCTGATAAAGAAGATGACGAAGAAGAGGAAGAAGGTCCTAAAGGTCCTTGTCCTGAAGAAGCCGCTGAGAAATTTGCAGAGCTACGTCGTTTAAATAACATTGTTGAAAAATCAATTACAAAAAATGGACGTAAACATGCAGATACATTAACTGCAATTAGCGAACAAGCTGAATACTTCCAACAATTTAAACTTATCCCTAAACAGTTTGACCGTATGGTAAAACTGATACGCGGTAATATGAATGCAGCACGTGTTCAAGAACGTTTAATTCTAAAAATCTGTGTTGAACAGTGCAAAATGCCTAAAGCAGATTTCATTAAAATGTTTAAAGGCAATGAAACGAACAGCGCATGGTTAGAAAAACTATTATCAGGCAACGAAGTTTTCGTTGCAGGTATTAAAGAGTCTGAAGAAGACTTAGAGCGTTGTATTCGTAAAATGTTAGCAATCGAAGTGGAAAGCACACTTAGTATTACTAACTTAAAAGAAATATCTCGTGCAATGAGCATTGGTGAAACTAAAGCTCGTCGTGCTAAAAAAGAAATGGTTGAAGCTAACTTACGTCTAGTTATCTCGATTGCTAAAAAATACACCAACCGTGGTTTACAGTTCTTAGATTTAATCCAAGAAGGTAACATCGGTCTAATGAAAGCCGTTGATAAATTTGAATACCGTCGTGGTTACAAATTCTCAACATACGCTACATGGTGGATCCGTCAAGCAATCACTCGTTCTATCGCTGACCAAGCGCGTACAATCCGTATTCCTGTACACATGATTGAAACGATTAATAAGCTTAACCGTATCTCTCGTCAAATGTTACAAGAAATGGGTCGTGAGCCACAGCCTGAAGAATTAGCTGAACGCATGATGATGCCTGAAGATAAAATTCGTAAGGTATTGAAAATAGCTAAAGAGCCAATTTCAATGGAAACACCGATTGGTGATGATGAAGATTCACATTTAGGTGATTTCATTGAAGATACAACCATTGCATTACCGGTTGATAGCGCAACAAGCGAAAGCCTAAAAAATGCAACTAATGATGTATTAGAAGGCTTAACGGCTCGTGAAGCTAAAGTACTACGTATGCGTTTTGGTATCGATATGAATACTGACCACACGTTAGAAGAAGTGGGCAAACAGTTTGATGTTACACGTGAACGTATTCGTCAAATCGAAGCAAAAGCACTACGTAAACTTCGTCACCCAAGTCGCAGCGAACAACTTCGTAGCTTCTTAGACGAGTAAACTTTGCCATTAAAGTAAGGTTTATACATTTTGTTATATAAATCTTATCTTTAACGCTGATTAAATAAGCAATCAAACGCAATAAGCTAGACAGTTAAAAAACTAGCTTATATAATCAGCGAACAAATTTAGGCCCTTTAGCTCAGTTGGTTAGAGCATACGACTCATAATCGTCAGGTCCCCCGTTCGAGTCGGGGAAGGGCCACCATATTGTAAAAAGGCGTAATAGATTAATTTCTATTACGCCTTTTTTTATATCTTCAATTTAAAGTTTAATTACTTGCTGTCGCTATAGATAAAATCAAAGGTTTAATAAAACCTTCAATTAAAAATAGATTAAGTGACCTATAAAAATATAATTTAAGATCTTGCCACTTACTTTTTTACTCATGACCTCTTACAAGAAAATCAGACTTCAAATAAACACCAATTATGCACATTCGATGACAATCATCATTTTTATTTTTTAGCTTGATTGGTTTTTAATGCTTTGGGCTATAAAGCCTGATCAATAAAAGATTAATGAATGTAAAAGAACTTAACCTCAAAGAGTTTGAGGTTGATTGACCGTGGTTGCATGATAAAATGAAATTCCCTCCTGACATATGCCTATGCCTAGGGTTTCACTACAATAGAGTTAAAATATTTTATGAGAGCTTCTGGTTTAAATAGTATTGAAAAAAAAGCAGCATTTTCGCTTGCTGCTGTTTTTGGTCTTCGTATGCTTGGCCTATTTATGATCCTACCTGTTTTTGCTATCTATGGAGAACAATTAGCAGGATACAGCCCGATGTGGATTGGTTTAGCAATTGGTGCTTATGGTTTAACACAAGCGATGTTACAGATACCAATGGGTATTTTGTCTGATAAGTACGGTCGAAAACCAATTATTTTAATCGGCTTGTTAATTTTTCTTTTAGGTAGTGTTGTTGCAGCAATGTCAGATACTATTTATGGCGTAGTATTCGGTCGAGCACTACAAGGCACTGGTGCAATTGCCAGTGCAATATTAGCATTAGCAGCTGATTTAAGCCGTGAAGAGCAACGCCCGAAAGTAATGGCAACGATTGGTATGTTTATTGGTTTATCATTCACCATAGCAATGGTAATGGGCCCCATCGTAGCGAAAGCTTTTGGTTTGAGTGGTTTATTTTGGTTTATCGCTGTACTGACGATTTTAGCCATGCTATTGATTCAATTCATGGTACCTCACTCAGTTAATAAAGCTCCTCGGGGGGATAGTGTTGCTTTACCTGCACAGCTTAAAAAATTGGTTCGTCACCCTCAATTATCACGTCTAAACTTTGGTGTATTTACTCTCCATATGGCGATGACTGCATGCTTTATTACTTTGCCTAAGCAGTTTGTTGCTAGTGGCTTAATGCTTGAAGATCATTGGCAATTATATTTACCTACGTTAATTGGCTCATTCTTTTTCATGGTGCCATTCATGATTTATGCAATCAAAAAACAGAAAGAGAAACAAATGTTATCGGCTTCCGTTTTATTGCTGACATTGGCTCTGTTCCTTTTATGGTATTTACCGATGAGCTTTGCAAGTTTAGTGGTATTAGTGATTATGTTCTTCACTGCATTCAATTATTTAGAAGCGACTATGCCCTCCATCCTATCGCGAATTGCACCTGCTGGTGTGAAAGGTAGTGTTATGGGCATCTATTCTAGTAGTCAGTTTTTAGGTGCATTTACGGGCGGTGTTTTAGGCGGTCTAATCGCCAGTCGTTTTGGTGAGCAAACTATATTCTTAGTCATGGCTGTTATTAGCGCAATATGGTTATTAGTCACGCTGGGCATGAAGCCACTTAAAAAATCGAAAAACTTCAGCTTTGCCATTAATGTTGAAAATGAAAAGCAAGCAGGTGAAGTAGCTGAGCAATTAATTAATATGCCAGGTGTCATTGAAGCAACGATTGTATTCACTGAAGCGATAGCTTATTTAAAAATTGATGAGAAAATAGTTAATATTGCAGAGATTAAAGCGCTGCTTAACCAACCTAAATAATAAAATTAATAGGCTGTTAAGGACCAATAGCAGCCTATTAACTTCCTCGACTCGACCTCGCCTTTACTTCTTTATACAAATATCATTTCACTGTATTGAATAACAAACTGACCTTGAATAACAACTAGCTCTGGTTAATAAACCTGTTCTGAATAATGGAAAGTTGGTTGTGAATAACGCCGTATTTTAAGTATTAGTTCAAACGAGTTTAGATCGCTTGAAAGATATTGAATATGCTGTTCTTGTCTATTCTTAGCTCGTTTAGTTTGTTATTCAATACAGTAAATATCTTCATTACTTTTTCTTTATAAGTTTAAACACTTGTCTCTTGGGTGAATCACTCACTAGAGTGATTCAAGTAGTGAAGAAGCAATAGTCATTAGGCAAGAAAAAAGGCCTAGAGTGTTAACCCTAGGCCTTTTTATTCATATCATTTACATATCGCTCTTCGTAATAAAAAGAGCGAAAGATTGGGTTAGTTAAACCCAATTATATGTGGTGCCATACTCTGATAATCCACCGCCATAGCAATGCTCAAAGCGGTAATATTAATAATAGAGAAGGCGAACACTTGGCGAGCCCACCCACTAACATCAATATTACGACGGTAGCCCCTCAATGCCATTAACAACCACCAAAAACTAGTGGTACAAGCGACGGCCATAAAGGCAGCTCCCGTATAACCATTGATTGGCAATAACATCACAACTAACGTGTATATTGCGATATACAACACGATATGGCGTTTTGCTTTATCAATTCCTTGCGCTACTGGTAACACAGGAATATTCGCCGCTTGGTAATCTTTAAAGCGGAAAATAGCAATCGCATATGAGTGTGGCATTTGCCATAAGCTAAACATAACTAATAGTATCAATGCACCCGTATCAAATTGGCCAGTCACAGCACAGTAGCCAACAACGGGTGGCACTGCGCCAGATAAGCTACCGACAAACGTGCCATACACTGAATTACGTTTCATATACAGGCTGTATACACCAACATAAATAAAGTAACCAAAGGCAGCAAAAAGCACAGCAACTTGTGTTGTATAGGCAATTAATAGACCGAAACCTATTATCCCTAGAACAATGCCGTGACATAAAGCAGTCATTCCAGACATCTCGCCAGTCACGGTTACTCGTGTACGAGTTCGTGCCATTTTGATATCTATATCTCTATCAATCACATTATTAATAGCACAACCCGAAGCAATAACGAGCGACAAGCCAATTAACGTAGCTGTCATTAACCAAAGGTCTACATCACCTTTTGATGCGAGCAAAAAACCGCCCGCAACACTGATGAAGTTTCCCATGATAATGCCAGGTTTAGTCACACTCCAATAACGACGAAACATCTTTAACCTCTTCTTACAAACTATCAGTTACTTTAAATTAGTACATCATCATTGCGTTAGATTCGTAAATAATCCAAACAGATAATCCCACTACCATGACGATAATCAAGGCACTGAATAAGAACGAGAACGTACTCGCTCTTCCATCTTCAGTGATGAAATTAAGGTGTAAGAAATACTTTAAATGTACCCAAATTTGCACAATAGCTAACGTAATAATGGTCCATAACGTAGTCACTTTTGAAAAGTCACCTGTCATTACCATATAAAACGGAATGACTGTCAAAATAACCGCTAACACAAAACCAATTAGGTAACCTTTAACGGTACCGTGAGATGCATCATCATGTGTTTCGTTATGATTCATTACATTACTCCCATTAAATAAACAACGGTAAATACACAAATCCAAACAATGTCTAAGAAGTGCCAAAATAAACTTAAACACATTAGACGTGTCACGGTTGGTTTACCTAAACCACGGCGTGCAACTTCGATCATCATTATTGCCATCCAAATTAAACCCGCTGTTACATGTAAACCATGTAAACCAACTAAAGCAAAAAATGAGCTTAAAAAAGCACTTCCCTGCGGGCCATTACCATGTTCAATAAGGTGAGTGAATTCATAGATTTCCATACCTATAAAGGTAGCACCTAGACAAAAAGTGATCGCTAACCACATTAAAGTGAGTGCTTTCTTTTGTCCTTGTGCGCAAATCATCGCAAAACCAAAAGTAATACTACTGATCAATAACGCAGCAGTTTCAACGGCAACAAAATCAAGTTCAAAAATATCTTTACCGGACACTCCGCCAACCGTATTCATAAATAACACGGCATAAGTAGCAAAGAACGAAGCAAATAAAAGACAATCGGTCATTAAATATAACCAAAAACCAAATACAGTATCGCCAGAAGTATCATGATGCTCATGTGCATGATCATCATGTGAGGCTAGTGCTGTATTTTCAGCCTCTACGTTGATAGATAACGTACTCATGCTTTTATCCCCTTACTGTTATTTTTAGCCGAACCGCTTAAGTTGAAGGCATTCTCTGTTGCTAAAACTTCTTCTGGTTGCACGTAATAGTCAACATCATTGCTGTAACAACGTTTAATAAATACTGCAATAGCACCGACTAAACCAACAATCGCTAACCACCAAACATGCCAAATCATAGCGAAACAGAAGATAGTTAATGTTAGGCCCATCAAGACACCAGCAGCAGTATTTTTAGGCATATGAATAGGTTCATAGCTTGCTTTAGACTGATAAACTTGTCCCTTTTCTTTCATATCTGTCCATGCATCAATGTCATGTACTTCAGGGATCTCAGCAAAATTATAAGCTTGTGGAGGTGACGATGTCGCCCACTCAAGCGTATGACCATTCCATGGGTCGCCCGTTTCATCATCAAGCGCTTCACGATCTCTAAAGCTCACATATAATTGAACAACTTGACAAATAATACCGAACATAATGAGTACAGCACCGCCAGCAGCGATATATAACCAGATATTCCAATCAGGGTTATTAGTGTGGTTTAAACGACGCGTCATACCTAAGAAACCAAGTACGTAAAGCGGCATAAATGCAACAAAGAACCCAACAATCCAGAACCAGAAAGCTGCTTTACCCCAACGTACGTTGAGTTTAAAGCCCATTGCTTTAGGGAACCAAAATGAAAAGCCAGCAAGGTAACCAAAGACCGCACCACCAATGATCGTATTATGGAAATGTGCAATTAAGAATAGGCTGTTATGTAATACATAATCGGCACCTGGTATCGCTAATAACACACCTGTCATACCGCCTACCGTAAAGGTAACCATAAACCCAAGTGTCCACATTACTGGGACAGTCATTTGTAAACGACCACGGTAAATAGTAAATAGCCAGTTGAAAAGCTTCACCCCTGTTGGGACCGCAATAACCATCGTCATCACACCAAAGAAAGCATTAACGTTGGCACTCGACCCCATGGTAAAGAAGTGATGTAACCAAACAATAAAGCCTAAAATCGAAATCGCGCCACTTGCGTATATCATCGATGTATAACCGAATAAACGCTTAGAAGTGAACGTAGAAATAATTTCAGAGAAAATACCAAAAGCAGGTAAGACTAAAATGTATACCTCAGGATGACCCCAAGCCCAGAATAGGTTGATGTACATCATGGCGTTACCGCCACCATCATTGGTAAAGAAGTGGAACCCTAAATAACGGTCAAGCGTTAACATTGTTAACACGGCGGTTAATATTGGGAATGACGCTGCAATTAAGATATTAGCCCATGTACAAGTCCAAGTAAAAATTGGCATTTTCATCAAAGTCATACCTGGCGCACGCATTTTAAATACAGTCACTAAAAAGTTAACTGCAGTTAATAACGTACCAAGCCCAGATATCTGTAAGGCCCAAATATAATAATCAACTCCGACTCCTGGGCTAAACGTCAGCTCCGATAGTGGCGGATAAGCTACCCAACCTGTTTTAGCAAACTCACCAAAAACAAGTGAAATATTAATTAAAATCGCACCGCTGGCTGTTAACCAAAAACTTAAGTTATTTAAGAATGGGAAAGCAACATCACGTGCACCAATTTGCAGCGGCAAGATGATGTTCATTAAACCAATCATAAATGGCATAGCCATAAAGATGATCATAATAACACCATGCGCTGTAAATATTTGGTCGTAATGCTCTGGAGGTAAAATCCCCGGGGCACCACTTGTTGCAAGCGCAAGTTGAGTTCGCATCATGATGGCATCACTGAAACCACGGAACAGCATCACTAAAGCAACGAAGATGTACATGATACCTAAACGTTTATGGTCCACCGAGGTGATCCAATCACGCCAAAGTACACCCCATTTTTTATATTTTGTAATAAGAGTAAAAAGAACAAGTCCGCCAATAGCAATGGCAGCCATTGTGAACACAAGAATTGGTTCATGGTACGGAATTGCATCTAAAGATAATTTACCTAAAAACGACATACTTATTCCTCGCCTTGGCTAATAGATGGTGTTGCTGAATGTTCAGCCATGTCATGAGGCATATCAGTCATTTTTTTCATACCTTTCATGTCTTTCATACCTGGCATATATTTCATGATAATGGTGTGGAACAACCCTTTATCAACATCGCCGTAATAGGTTACTGGGTTATTTTCACTTGCTTTAGCTAATTCGTAATAATTAGCTTTAGTCAGTTTATTACCCTTTGCTTTTACATCACTTACCCATTTATCAAAATCACCTTGGGTAGGCGTTGCAATTGCATTAAATTTCATACCAGAGAAACCCGCACCACTGTAATTTGCAGAGAAGCCTTTAAAGGTACCTGGCTCATTAGCAATTAAATGCAACTTAGTTTCCATACCGGCCATTGAGTAAATTTGACTACCCAATTGCGGAATGAAGAATGAGTTCATCGTACTTTCTGACGTGATTTTGTATTCAACCGGCACATTAGCGGGGAACACCAATTCATTTACCGTCGCAATACCTTGCTCAGGATAAATAAATAACCACTTCCAGTTTAATGAAACGACTTCAACAGTAAGATGCTTACCTTTCCCTTCGATCGGTTTATAAGGGTCTAAACTATGGGTTGATTCCCAAGTAATGACACCTAAAATAATCACGATAACGATTGGCACAGCCCAAACAAAAGCTTCGATTTTATTTGAGTGAGCCCATTTCGGAGCATAAATTTCATGAGTTTGTGTATCTCTATATTTCCATGCGAAATATAAAGTCATCACAATAACGGGGATCACGACAAGCAGCATCAGTACAGTAGCAATGATGATTAAGTTCTTCTCATCAATACCAATTTGACCTTTTGGGTCAAGTACTCCGCCTGAACAGCCAGACAATGCCAGCACTGTACTAGCTAACGCGATATTACAAAGGTTGCGAATTAACAATGGACTATCCTACTAATACCTATCAGCATCATTATTTTGTAAACATCACTTATCAAAATGGGCGATAACACTGTTTTCAATCCTAATAGCTCACTATTGGGATTAACAACACCTTGTACTTGCTCATTTTTAATACGTCATGTTAAACAATTTAATTAAGCTAAATTGGTATAACCTAAATGTTGAAAGATGTTGTTTAAAAAATAAGTAGTTTAAAAACAACAGAGTAGATAATTTCCCAGTGTATTTTTATCATCGATAGAAAATGCTAGCGATTAAAATAATGAGAAAATTAAGAGAGTTGGTTGAATCGCAAAAGACCGTTTTTATATAACTTAAAGATGAGTAATATTAAAAATAAAGCTCAACATGAATTAAAGGATATAAATAACAGTTAGCGTTCAACTAATTACAGAGGTGGTGCACGGCAACCATGAGTATTAAGCCCAATAAAGGACTGAAGTGTTTCACTAGTAGCAAAGGCCGCTTTTTGCAAAGCAATAGCGGTACGGCGGGCTGAAAAAAATAGAAATATTAACCAGCATAAGCCAATAAGTAATTGGCCAGATAATTCAGGATCAGATAAAAAATTAAAGATGCTCACTAGCGAAGACTCAGATAAAGTATCTTCAGTTAAAAATGAGCTTAACTCACTCGCATTTTCAACGACACCGCTAAACAACATGCTCGAATTTACTAATAAAAGAATCAATATAGACAATAACTTTCGTTCTACAAAAATATATCGCGCACTCGAATGTAATCTATTTAACATAGATGGCACTTTTATTTGCATATAATGTAATAAACTCAAAAGCATTCGCCTTAGTAGTTATGTGAAAATATTAAAAATAAACGATTTAAACTTAAACGCCCTACTTTATTTTCAAAGCATCTAATGTGATTCAAATCAAAAAAGTCTGAGTAAGCACTAAATTTCGGCAAGTATAACAAAGTCATTGTAGGCAACAAGTAGAAAAGACCTTTACTAGTAAGTTATTTAGTTTTAGTTAAGATTCAACAGCGGACTAATTACCATTACATTGTTCGATATTCAGTTTAATGGACGTTATATTGTTGATATCTTTATAATTAATTATCAACACTATTAAACCCGTTCTTTTATAATCTTGATGCCACTAATACGATTATCGTTAATTCAATCAATATTATTATTTTTACAATGATTTAAACGGTAACTTACATCACAAATGTGAACATCTATATATACTTATTAAGTATAAAAATAGATCAAATAAAAGTGTTATTTGAGAAATATTATTTTTTGGAAGGTTCTTTTTTGAAGGTTTTTTTTTGAAGGTTTTTTGAAGGTACAGAGGAATAATGCTTTTAAACCCCTTCCCTTTAAAAAGATAATCTATAGATAAACTTTATTATCAAAAACTAGCTGCTCACTCAGCTGTTCTCTTTCGAAAGGAATTGACTGACGAGATAAATGTTTTCCGCTATTCCTATGCTTACGCTTATATAAAAAATCTACTAAGAAACAATAGCAACGCACCCTTTTCCTTGATGCTTCGCTTGGTATAATGCTTTATCTGCCTCAGATAACAGCGTCTCGACGTTATGCACTTTTTTTGATAAAGATGATACGCCAATACTCACGGAGAAACTCAAACTTCCATTATCAATATCAATGGATAAATTGGCCAAATCATTACAAAGACGATCTGCAATGAGTTTTGCATGCTCTATATCAGTTTTAGGTAAAATAAGTACAAATTCATCACCTCCCCAACGACCGATAAAATCACTTTCTCTAAGGTTCTTTTTAGCGGTACTAGCAAACGATTTAAGTACCAAATCTCCACTATGGTGACCATTTTGATCATTAATATTTTTAAAGTTATCGATATCAATTAATACACAGCACAAAGCATTTGAATGCTGTTGTGCATAAGTAAACTCTTCTGCTAATAATTCATTAAATGCACGACGTGTTAATAGGTTGGTCAATACGTCGTAGTTCGCTCTATGCTCGAGACGTTCACGCAGTAATTGTTGTTCAGTGATATCCATTACCGTTATTTGCGTAGCAGGTTCGCCATCCCAGACAACCGTCCTTGATAATAAACTCACCCATACAATTGAACCATCAAGACGTATTCCTTTACTTTCCGTTTTAATAACACTTTCAACCCCAGAAAGTAATGATCTATTATCTCGGTAGGCTTGCTCATGATATTCAGAAGGAATTAACGAAAGAATAGTTTTACTATTTAATAGTGCTTGTTCGTTCTCAAAACCAAACATTTGTACATAAGCATCATTACAAAATAACGGTTTAAAATTATTATGTACCAAAATACCTTGAATTGAGCCATCGACTAAAACTCGATAACGCTCTTCGCTTAAGGTCAAATTACGCTGCATTTCAAACTGATAACTTAGGTCAATAATAATCACCTGCATTGCAGGGGCACCTTCCCAGTCAATAATATTATCAATCGCGAGTACTGTTAATTCATTGTTTTCTTTATCAATATTTTTATAGGTACGAACACCTGGTTTTTGTTTACCTGACATAAGGTTTTTATAAACCTCTAGTGCTTTTGAATGCTCCTCTGGTGAAATCAATTCTAATATACTAGTAAGCGATAAAATGCTTTCAGCATTCTGATAGCCATAAAAACGAGCATAATTATCATCACTATACAGAGGTTCAAAATCGCGATGAACGACAACGCCATAATGGGGCTCAATATGTAATTTCTCAGAAAAACCAGACATGCTTTATTCTCTCCATGATTAGCATACAACCTAAAAATTTTAAATTGGGTTCTAAAGAAATAGAAAGTATCACATCTATACGCTTTTTTATTTATATTTATTTAATATTATCATTAATAGATTGTTTAATAAAAAAATAGCAAGAATCTTAATTATCAAACATAAAAGCTTAACTATTTGAATAAATATAATGAGCTTAATTTTAAAGCATCATTTTTATACCAATCTGGATAAATAAATGGTCTATTTAGGCGTTAGGTAAAATGGATGGTAGCAAGGCGTTGATTGCAGTAGCTAGATTCTCATTACAAAATCAACAACGAAGCTAGCATTCATTTTAACAAGCATAAATGACTAGATAGTTACTTATATAGTTACTTAGATTGGTATTAGTTTACCTTTTAAACATAATAGTTTTTTAGATAACGAAAGACCTCAAAAATTAAAGAAGTTAAAGAAGTTAAATCTTCATATTATCAAATAATACTATAAGGAATTAAGAGGCTTAAACATTTGTATATGATAGCTATTATTCTGAAGGTTTATTATTGGGCAGGTTCAGCCTTGGAGTACATAGCAAGGAGTAACGAGGGTTTATATAATAGATACAACCATAAAAATACGAATATTTTTATGGTTGTAAGATTATGTGATCGCCATTTTATATGGTCATGAGGCTATATATATGATCTTATGCAGTTATAAAGCAATATCATTACACTGTGCAATTAATGCATATGTTATATGGCGACAATACTAATTAACAATCAGTATTTTGTGCTGCAACACCTTCTTTAGCACTTTCACAAGCATCTTCAAGTGCATTAACCGCATCTGTAGACATATCACTTGCTTTATCCGTTGTACTATTAATTGCACCATTTACTGTATTACTAGCATCTGTTGCCATTTCACTGGCTTTGTCAGTTGCGTTATTAGCTGCATCGTTTACTGAATTACCAGCATCAGTTGCCATATCGCTGATATTTTTACCGGTATTTTCAGCAGCATCATCAGCGTTTTTAACCATTTCAGTCATTTCTTCACCAACAGAGTCTGCTGCTTGCCCTGCTTCAAGAACAACTTCATCTACTTTTTCACCTGCTTCTTTAACTGCATTATTTACATCAGCGGCTACTTCGTCTACCTTTTCACTTGTTGTCGTTTCAGGTTTATCATCACATGCAGCTAAAGCAAATACAGCTGTTAAAGCAATGATTGAAGTTGTTAAATATTTTAATTTGATCATGGTTATTTCCGTTAGTTAATTGAATTGTTAAGAATTACTTTTTCTAAATTTTTAATCTTTTATTATTTCTTCATAAGACAAAAGAATATTAAACTTAAAATTTAAATTAGTTGATTCAAATACTGCTGGTGAGACCTACATAAATATAAAAAGTTCTACAACTTAGGAAATAAATAGGTTAAATGTCAATAAGTAGTCAAATACGGAGGAGTTACTATTCTGTATTTGACTTTAAAAGTGGAGTAATGCTTTAACTTTTTACAATTCTGTTTCTGCCCGTTTCTTTTGCTTTATAGAGAGCTTCATCTGCTCGATGTAACCAATCTTTAAATTCCTCATCTTCTTTCATAGTAGCCATGCCGGTACTAAACGTCACTTTTCCTACACCATCAAAGTGAAGTTGTGAAATTTGTTCACGCATCATATCCATTCTATTAAAGGTACCGTCAGCCGTTGCTTCCCATAATAAGATAACAAACTCTTCACCACCCCAACGACAAATCAGATCTTCAGCACGCATATTAGCAGTGAGTTTATTGGCAAAGGTACACAAGACTTCATCACCAACATTATGTCCAAAATTATCATTTACCGCTTTAAAGTGATCAATATCTAACACAGCCAGTGTAATCGTTGAACCGTGTCTTTTAGCTCTTGCAAGCTCTTTATCAAGCAACGATATAAAGGCACGTCTATTATACAAGTGAGTTAAAGGGTCTTTAGAAACAAGCTCTTCAAGCTTATCATTCTGTTCGCTCAGCAATGCATTCTTAGAAGATATCTCCTCTGTACGCTCCATGACCATTTTTTCTAAATGCACGGTGTGAGAACGTATTTTTTTAAAACTACTTTGAAAGGCTTTAGAAAGTTGGCCAATTTCATCGTTTGAATAAACCCCCTCAAAATAATCATGTTTGCTATTGACCGAGGCTTTTATTTCTTTTGTTAGTTTAATAATAGGCTTAGTTACTTTATTAGATAACTGACTAATAAAGATTAAAAATACTGCCATCAAAATAGCTGAAATGATTAAAACGTTAAATATAATCTCATAGATATCTCGAAAAATTTCCGACTCTTCTGTCGTTACAAATAAGATCCAACCAGGCAAGTATTCCAACTTAGAGAAAGTAACTACTTTGGATTCATCAAGATTTTTATCCATGTAACTTCCATAGCCATTATTTTGTGATTGCGTTTTCTTTACTATTTCATTGAATCCAGGAAATTTAGGATTTACATTGGTGGATATTTTATTAACTAAGATGAAGTTTTTAAGAGGATGAGAAACGACTAAACCATTTGCATCTACCAACCATGCATAACTCTCTTTACCTAATTTGATAGAGGATAATTTTTTAGGGAGTAATGTTATTGGCATGGCAACAGCAACAGTACCACTCCACTTATTTTCTTGATCTCGAACAGGCACAGAAATTATAATAACCGGCTCTTCTGCAAAACGACTGTGGATCGGGTTAGAGATATAATATTCTTTATCGTCCCACTGATCTGCACGTAAAAACATTGGGTGAATGGCTTTCATCGTACGACCATTAACATCCGTTAAATCTAAGTTTTTATCCACATAAATAGCATTAATGAAATCACCGTCACCTACCCACATTAATTTTTTTAATAAGGTAACAAGACTTTCTTTGTCATTGCTAACGGTTTTAAAATCATCACTTAATACTTTTAATATCGACACATCTTTAGCAAAATCTTGGCTAAGCATACTGGCATGCATTTGAGATATTTCTGTAGACTTTGCTAATTCTAAATCGAGCATACGATGACGTTCATTAAGAAAAATGGTGAGTAAAAGTAAAGAAGTAAATGCAATCATAACTAAAGAGTAAATAGTAATAATTTTAGCTTTTATACTATGAAACATAATTATCCTAAGATTTTTGTCGTTGAATGACAAAATGAGAATTTTAATATTTAATGGAAATAAAGTTATCTGCTTTGCAAATAATAAGTAGTGAAAGAAAATAGTGGTTAAAAAGTGAGAATAAAGCTGACTCTTTCATATAAATCAAAAAATTAAGATTAGTTTATTATTTTTCAGTCACTGTTTAATGACTTTATAACATTTTTATATATTACTATAAAAAAATCAACTTTAGCTAGATAAAACAATCATAATTAACTATTTCATTTGCTTTTATAGGATTAATTTCACGTTATTTAACCTTAACTTAGCATAATGAGATAACGGTTTTATCGCTTCCAAATAATTATTAATAAGAGGTAAATCTATACTAGTAAAATAGAGTATTTACTTTAAGCTTACGGGTTACTTAATTGATAATAGATAGGATATGCAATGAGCGAATTGACTTCACAACGTATTAAAGAAATTTTAAAGTTTGATCAACAACAACGCTTTCAATACTTATGCAAAGAAGTTAATAAACAAAAACAAATTTGGTTATTAATAGATGAACACGGCTGCGTTATGCTTAATACGGAAGATGAAGATTGCGTTCCTGTATGGCCTAACAAAGAGTTTGCAGAAGAGTGGGCAACAGAAGAGTGGGCACATTGTAAAGCAGAAGCAATAAGTTTAGATAAATGGTCTGAACGTTGGACACGTG
Organism: Psychromonas sp. SP041; assembly: GCF_000470315.2. Lineage (GTDB taxonomy): Bacteria > Pseudomonadota > Gammaproteobacteria > Enterobacterales > Psychromonadaceae > Psychromonas. Next base: position 98,336 of record NZ_CBRF02000006.1, on the reverse strand, counting down.
GATTAGAAGAAGATGAATTATCAATCGTTGTATTTCCCGATAAAGACCTTAATGGATTAATCTTTTTCCCTGATGAATTCGAGCATGAAATAAAGCTACAAGCTAAAAAGTAAACGTATAGCTTATTACTGATACCAGTGGGCTTAGGTGAGTGTCGCGATATAAAATGTCATAAAACATTTACAATAAAATAACCCCACTTTGCTGTATTATTTTCAAGTTATTGAATGCTAAAAATAAAAAAGAGTCTATATGTACACAAGATTTACTTCATTAATTCAGGGGTTAGCTTTAAAAGTAGCACTCCCTTTTACTTTATTTTTTCCAGTTTTCGCCACTGCACACCCTCATGCATGGGTTGATACCAACACTTACATCGAAAGTGATGACACACATATTACTGCTTTACACATGACTTGGGCATTTGATGCAGAAACATCCACTTACATGCTACAAGGTGAAGATGTAAGCCCTGAAAAAAAGGATGCAACATTACATAAGCTAGCACAAGGTGTGGTGGGCAATATGTATAACGAACATTATTTCACATACTTGTATGACGGAAATGAGCCCGTTCGCTATAAAGAAGCGCGTCACCCGCAACTCATCCAAGATGGTAATAAACTAGTGCTTAGTTTTGAATTACCCTTATCAAGCCCAATTGCTTTTAAAGATAAAAAGTTCAAACTCTATATCTACGATGAAACTTACTTTGTCGATATGTCATGGTTAGATAAAAGTAATATTCAACTATCTGAACAACTGGCAACACAATGTACGAATGAATTACTCGCCCCTAAAGCGTCAGATGAATTACGTGCATATACATTATCGCTAGCAAGTGACGTAGCACCCGATAATACAATCGGCCAATTATTCTCTCAGAAATATCAGTTACACTGTCAATAAGCCAAAAAGACGAAACCAAGAGTAAGTAGCTCATTCGTTCACGATAAAAAAGCCCTGCTACTGACTGCCATGAATGTTTACGATCATGAATACTTACTATCATGACCGTCAGCACTCTTCCTCCCCCTTTCTAGTCCTAGGAATTATTATGCTGTCTATCTTTGATATTTATAAAATTGGCATTGGTCCATCCAGCTCACATACGAGTGGCCCTATGTTAGCCGCTTATTTATTTGCCACTGCTAACCAACACGCTGTAACACGTATTACTAATATAAAAGTTCAGTTATACGGTTCTTTATCATTAACTGGTAAAGGCCATCATACAGACCGAGCATTGATGTTAGGGTTAATGGGATTTAAACCCGATACTGTTAAAACTAATACTGCTAATCTGCTATTAAAGGCAATATCAGAGACAAAAACACTGCCTTTTTTAAACCAGCACTCAATTGCTTTCGACCCAGATATTGATATTGAATTTCTTCGTGAAAGCTTGCCTCTACACGAAAATGGCATGCGTTTAATTGCTTATCAAGGCGAGCAAGAAATAGATTCGCATACTTACTACTCTACTGGTGGCGGCTTTATTAGCACAGCAGAAGAATTATTAAACCCTATTAAAACACCTAAAAATACGGTGCCGTTCCCGTTTAACTCCGCTGAAAGTTTATTGAATCTAGCAGACCAAAATGGCTTAAGCATTGGGGGGTTAGTGTTAAAAAATGAACTGAGCTTTTGTACTGAACAACAACTTGATGAAACAACCACCAAAATCTGGAAAGTTATTTCTCTATGTCTAGAACGTGGTTTACAAACTGAAGGCATATTAGAAGGTGGTTTGAAAGTAATACGTCGAGCGCCAGCTTTATTCAAAACACTCAAAGCCAGTGAAGGGATTGATAACGATCCAATGAGTATTTTAGATTGGGTCAACTTATACGCATTTGCAATTAGTGAAGAGAATGCCTCTGGTGGCCAAGTTGTTACCTCGCCGACCAATGGCGCAGCGGGTGTTATCCCCTCAGTATTAATGTATTACAACAAATATATCCGTGAAATAGATAATACTCAGTTAAAAGATTTTTTAGCGGTATCCGCTGCCATTGGCATGTTATACAAAATGAATGCCTCCATTTCAGGAGCTGAAGTCGGTTGCCAAGGTGAAATCGGTGTCTCTTCATCCATGGCAGCAGCAGGTTTAACGGCGATTCGTGGCGGTAGTAATGAGCAAATATGTATTGCCGCAGAAATCGCAATGGAACATTCACTCGGAATGACCTGTGATCCTATTGGAGGTTTAGTACAAATTCCTTGTATAGAGCGTAATGCAATGGGCGCAATGAAAGCAATCAATGCGTCTAGAATGGCGTTGAAACGAAACAGTAAATCACTGATATCATTAGATAAAGTAATAGCGACTATGTACCAAACAGGGAAGGATATGAACAAAAAATATCGAGAAACATCACAGGGAGGATTAGCTGTCATTCACATGGCGCCACCTTGTGAGTAAGCTTTATTTGTGGTGTTTTTTGTAGAAATTTTTAACTGCTTTTTTTAATGTATTTTTTAGTGTTTTTTGTGATTTTTAAATTCATAGCTAGTTCATCGCTTTCTAATAAAAAACCTCTAAGCATCTAATAAGGTGCATAGAGGTTTCTATTTTAAAGCCAATTAATTAGAGGCATTTACCTCAGCATTAGTCTTGCTTTATTTATTGATTTTTAATAACTCAACGTCAAAAATCAATAATGAACCAGCAGTGATTTTACCTGCGTTACGATTACCATAAGCGAGTTTACTTGGAATGAAGAAACGAAACTTATCACCTTCCACCATCAACTGAACACCTTCAGTCCAACCAGGAATAACTTGATTTAAACCAAAAGAAATTGGCTTACCACGATCGACAGAGCTATCAAATACCGTACCGTCAAGTAATGTACCGTGATAATGTACTTGTACGTTACTTGTTGCAGTCGGGTACTCAGTCCCTTCGCCTTTTTCTAGTACGAGATACTGTAATCCAGACTCAGTGGTTTCCACGCCTTCTTTAGTTGCATTTTCAGCTAAGAAAACCTCACCTTTTGCAATGTTTTCTGGTGCGCTTTTTCCTGCATTCATAGATTGAAAAATGAAAAATGCGACGATTAAAATTGCTGCGATTAAAATAAATTTGACCATTATAAATACCTATTGTTATTCAAATATAAAATGAAGTGCGACTGTACTAAATTTTATAGCTTAGTTTAAGAGTTGTATAAGAATAGTTTTAAATAGTTTGATAATAATTCAGTTATGTAAACCATGAAGTGGATATGAAACTCGATGATTGATATTAAAATAGAATGATGAATAGGTGCTTGAAGGCTGTTGGTACTTTAAATAGAGTGACTAATAGATACTTAAAGACAGTTGGCACTTTAAATAGAGTGGCTAATAGATACTTAAAGACAGTTGGTACTTTAAATAGATAGTCAATATTTTGAATAGATAGTCAATATTTTGAATAGATAGTCAATATTTTGAATAGATAGCAGCGTTTTGAAGACGGTATTAAACATTAACAGCAAGTTTACAATAAGCCTTTATCATAGTGATCAATCACTATACTGCTTCAGTGCTTACAGCATTACAGGCTATGCGATTAAAACGGTAGGCAATAAAAAAGCGAGGTTATTGGTATAACCTCGCTTTTAAAATACTTATATCCCTTATTTTTAATGACGATGCTTAATCGCTAGAAGATACCGTTTTCTCTTCACTTAAACGCAACTCTTCATTAAGTAGTTTTTCTACATGACCCGGTGAATGGGTTCCACCTGATATCAATCGGTACATGGCAGGAATAACAAATAACGTGACCACCGTGGCAAAAGCCATTCCGAAGAACACCACTGTCCCAACAGAAATACGACTTTCAGAACCTGCACCATTAGACATAATTAACGGGATAGACCCAGCTAAAGTAGTAAACGCTGTCATTAATATTGGGCGTAAACGACGTGCAGAAGCATCAATAATTGCCACTTCTAACGCATGACCCTTGTCACGTAATTGGTTAGCAAATTCAACAATCAAAATACCGTTCTTAGTCACCATACCAATTAGCATGATCATACCAATTTGACTATAAATATTAAGCCCTTGTTGCATCACAACCATGCCAATAAAGCCGCCTAATACCCCCATAGGAACAGTAAGCATAACCACTAATGGATTGATGAAACTTTCAAATTGCGCGGCTAATACTAAATAAGCCACCAGTAAAGCTAAACCAAATACAATGAATACACTGCTCCGATTTTCTTTATACTCTTTTGATTCGCCAGTATAAGAAACTGTAATATCACTTGGAAATAATTCAATGGCTTTAGCATCTAAATAATCTAATACCTCACCTAATGATTTACCTTCCGCAGCACTGCCGCCCAAAGTAATCGATTTTTGTTTATTGTAATGCGATAATCTATTTGCTGATGCGACCTCTTCAATATCTGCCAATGTATCTAAAGTAATCAGATCACCACCTCTTGTGCGCATATAAATCTGACTTAGGTCGCTCACATTATTAAAGCTATTTTCATCACCCCGTAAATAAACATCATATTCTTCGCCACGTTCAACATAAGTCGTTTCACTACTTCCGCCTAACATCACTTCTAATGTTTCAGAAATATCATCCAAACTAATGCCTAACTCAGCAGCACGTTCTTTGTCTAAGGTAACCACCAGCTCAGGTGTTTTTTCCGAGTAATCAAGGTCACCACCAACAACCATGCCATCAGCTTCAGCCTCTTGTCTTAACAATTCAGCATACTTTTCTAACTCTTTGTAATCTGAACCACCTAATACAAACTCAACTTGGTCGCTCGATCCACCTCGGAATCCAGGTAATAAAGGGCGAACACGGATATCAGGTAAGTTTTTTAATGCTTTATTCACCAGTCCTAGCGCTTGAGTAGCAGAAACAGTTCTATCATTCCAATCTTCCAAAACCATGATAACAAAACCTGTTTGGTCACCAGCATTACCACCAAAAGCAGGAGCTTGAGTACTAAATGATTTAATAACGCCCTGTCCTAATAAAGGCATTAAACGCTCTTGCACAAGATCCATATTCGCAGACATACGGTTAAAACTGGTTCCTTCAGCGCCTTTTACGAAAGCGAAAATCACCCCTCTATCTTCTTTAGGTGCAAGTTGAGAAGGCACTTGTTGCATCAAGAAATAACTACCTGCAATACAAGCAAGAATGACTAACGGCGCCGCTAAACGCAATTTCATTGCACAATTTAAACCACCGCGGTAAACATTCTCTAAACGGTTAAACTGCTTATCAACCCAGCGATTAAAACGATTCTGTTGTTGATGCTCTTTCAGCATTTTACTAGCAAGTACTGGCGTTAAGGTTAATGCGATAAATGAAGAGAAAATAACAGACATGGCCAATAACACAGAAAACTCAGTAAATAATAGTCCCACCATACCGTCCATAAAGGAGATAGGTAAAAAGACCATTACTAATACTAAGGTTGTGGCAATAACGGCAAAGCCAACTTCTCTAGTTCCTTTATAGGCAGCCATTAATGGCTTTTCACCTTTTTCCAAGTGGTGGAAAATATTCTCAACAACAACAATCGCATCATCGACCACCAAACCGATCGATAAAATAAGCGCCATTAAAGTAATGAGATTAATTGAGAAACCAAAATAATAAGCAGCAATAAAAGAAGAAACTAATGAAACAGGAACAGTAATAGCCGGAATAATAGTCGCTCTAGCTTGGCCGATGAAAATATACAAAACCAAGACAACTAAACCACCCGTTATCATTAAAGTGCTATAAACCTCATCAATAGAACGCTCAATGAATACCGTAGAGTCATAATTTAAAACTAAATCAGTATTATCAGGTAAAAACTGTTGGATATTATCCACTTCTTTACGGACTGACTTGGCGACCTCCAGTGGGTTAGCATCTGTTTGTGTAATAATACCTAAGCTTAGATTTACAATACCATTATTTTTAAAAGCAGAGTTTTCATTTTCTGCACCAACATAAACTTTGGCAACATCTTTTAAATAGATTGGCGTACCGTCATTAGCGGTACGGACCACTAAATAATCAAAGTCTTGAGGTTCTGCATACAAACGGGCCGTTCGAACTGACATCACAGTGGTATCATTTCGCACTTCACCACCGGGACTTTCAACATTTTCAGACTCTAATGCTGAAATAATGTCACTGACCGTCACCGAACGTCCCGCCATCATATCGGGCTGTAACTTAACGTACATTACTTTGTATAAACCACCAGTAACGTTAACTGAACTAACACCCGTTATTAAGCTAAATCTGTCGGTTAAAGCACGTTCTGCATAGTCGGTGAGTTGCGTCCTATCCATGGTTGAAGATTTAAGATTGATATACATGGAAGGTTCACCAGAACCATCATCTTTAGACACAATAGGTTCATCTGCCTCATCGGGTAACGCCCCTTCCGCTTTTGCCACTGCATCACGTATGTCACTGACACCTTCTGTTAAGTCCCAGCCAATATCAAAGGTAACGGTGATACGAGACATGCCATTACGCGTAACAGAATCAACTTCATCGATGCCACTGATTCCGGTTACTTGGTCTTCAATAACAGAAGTAACTTGGCTTTCCATGATCGTTGCACTCGCCCCTTCATAACGAGTGGTGATTGAGACAACAGGGCTTTCAACATCGGGCATCTCTCGTACAGCGAGCTTTTCAAATGAAACTATCCCAAAAACACAAAGCAATAGACTTAATACTATTGCCATTACGGGCCGTTTTACAGACACATCGGATAACCACATTATTTGCTATCCTTTTTCTTAGGTTTATTCAGTTTTGCTGTTGTATCATCAGTTTCTTTAGTGGTACTTAGGTCGTTAACCGTTAATCCATCACGCATATTAACTAACCCTTGTACGACGATACGCTCACCAACTTTTAAACCTGATTCGATGATAGCTTGGTCTTTAATTCGAGCACCTAATTCAACTTCTCTGCGTTCTACTTTATTATCGACCGTTACTACATAAACAAAACGTTTAGTACCTGAATACTCTATAGATTGCACTGCAATAATAGGTTCATTAACCGCTTTAAAATCAAGACGTGCAGACAACAACATACCTGGTTTTAATTGCTGACTTGTATTGTCAAACAACAAACGTACTCGAAGGTTTAATGTATCAGGATTAATACGAGAATCGATCGCCATAACTTTACCTGTAAAGGTTTTATCACCCCAAGCACGGGTGGTTGCAGAAACATCCATCCCAACTTCAATTTGAGATAAGTAACGTTCAGGCACAGGAAGATCTAAAGTCATTTGTGATAGGTTATCTAATGTTAATAAGGTTTCACCAATTGAAACATTCTTCCCTTCACTAAAATCAAGTAGCCCTATCGTGCCTTCAAAAGGTGCAACAATGCGATGATTATCCACAAACACTTGAGCCGCTAATAAACGCGCCTTACCAATTGCTACCGATGATAATTGAGCATCTAACTCGGTCTGTGTAATCGCTTGTTTTTTAATAAGACGTTGGTAATCTTTTAATGTTCTTTGTTCATTCGCTAAATAAGCTTTAGCTTCTGCCAATAATGCATTAGCACCGGCATTATCTAAACTAATCAATAGTTGGCCTTTTTTGACTTTTTGATTGGCCTCCACTGCAATTTTTGTCACTTTCGCTGCCACTTCAGATGCAATACTGACGTATTGTTTCGCCTGTAACTTACCAATCAAAGACAAAGACTGAGTGACTTCATGTGTATCAACTATCTCACTTTTGACGGAAACAGCAGGAGCAGCAAAAACAGAATAGCTAAACGAACTCAGCAATAAACTAGTTAACATAAAAACAGTATTTAATTTATTCATTATTTTTTCTTCTAAATAAGTGGGTAAGACAAACAATAAAAAATCAACAGCATCCAGCTATCATTTCCTATCATAAAGTAAAAAGAACAAAAGATTGTGAAGAAAATATGGAGAAATAATAATAAACTTGAAACAAAACAGATAATTAATAGAGTTTTTCTATTGAAATGGATAAAAACCAGCTAGTTTTTTGTAAATACTCATATTAGTTCACAACAACAAATAGCCATCGATGCCTATAATTAAATCCTTCAATAAATAGGATCAACTTTATCGAGAATAGTTAAGATAAAGTATTATAAGGAGAGCTTTATGGTCGTCGTATTATTTCGCTGGGAAATAAACCCAGTACATGAAAAAGTATTTAAAGAGGGTTGGACTGAATTAGTACAACGTAATATTGAAAAATATGGCGCACTAGGATCTCGATTACATAAAACAAAAGATAATCAATGGGTTTCCTATAGCCAATGGATAAGTGAAGAACATTATCTAAAAGCACAAGGGTTGGAAGACAAACATGAAGGGGCAAGATCTAAAATGCTCACTGCTATTATCAGTGCCGCAGAGCCTTTAGTTCTCGTTCCTGTATTAGACCATTTAATATCCAGTAAACTCTAATCGCATCATCGTATTTAGTCCCCATTTATACCGCTTACCTTTAGCGTTAACAAAACAGCGCTAAACATAATTTTTAATAAGATGTCGTCATAGTTGTTTATTGTTATAACTTTACCAGCAACTAACAACTAGCGTTGACTAAACGAAAAAACTCAAATGAGTTAAAGATAAACCAATATCTTTAACTCATTATTGGACTAACAAAAATCGACTAAAGAAAGTGAATGTGCAGCGCCTAATTCTTAATAAAATGAATAAAGCATTAACGCTGCTGTATCGATTTGCTTACCCGAAATGGAGATTAAATAACCTTGAGTACTTTATCCATTGTTAAACGCGTTTTAGGCAGAGAAAAATTATAATCTTCTGACGGATGATGGTAACCAATCGCTAATGCAACATGACATTGATAATCACCTAGTTCATCGTAAAAAATGTCACCAATTAACTCACTATCAACGCCTTCCATTGGTGTTGAATCGACTTTCAGACGAGCTAAAGTGTGCATTGCGTTACCTAAGGCAATATAAACCTGGGATTTAGTCCAACTTTCATTATTGCCTTGTTCGTCAGTATTAATATCAGCAAAAGCATAACTACCAAATGCTTTTGCTTTATCTTCCAATTTAGTACGTTTATCAGCAATACCTTGGTCGACCACTTTCTCATAATCAGCACGCGTGTAAGCTGGGTTATGTGCAAATAAAATAATATGTGAACAAGCTAAAACATGATGTTGGTTAAATTGAAATTTATTAGCAAAAGAACCGACCATTCTTTGTTTTGCAGCATCACTTTCAATCACAATAAACTTCCAAGGTTGTGAGTTTATTGATGAAGGAGAAAGGCGTAATGCTTGATACAACACATCAAGATCTTGCTGGGCTACCTTTTTGCTTGCATCGTATTTTTTCGCTGTGTAACGCGTTTCTAAATCATTAATAATTTGATCATGTATTGCCATATTGTCGAATCTCATTTATTGGGTGGATAATATAAGTTGTCATTAAACGTATAATTGTTATTAAAAGATATCGTTGTTATTATGTCGTTAGAAGGTATAGTTGTCGTTAACAGTGTCGTTATAATCATCTCCACTATTTTAGAAAGTGATATTTTGGAAAGTGATTGTTCACCGCTATACCGCTAATAATGAATAAACATATTGTACACTTGACTCTTTTATTTGATAATCACACTTAAATTTGAATAACTTGATAATTATTTTTGAATATGTATCACTTAAACGATCTCAAATTAGCCATCAGAATTGCTGACCTACAAAATATTTCAGCAGCCAGCCGTGAACTTAATTTAACACCAGCCGCAGCCAGCGCAGCATTAAAGCGCCTTGAACAACGATTAAACTGCCAATTATTTGTTCGCTCAACACGTAACATGCGATTAACAGAAGAAGGCCAACTGTTTATTGAAAGTAGCCGTGAAGCAATCAATATCCTAGAGCTAGCAAGTAATACATTAAACAATAATAACGACCAATTAAGTGGTGACTTAGGGTTAAGCATGCCTTCAGATTTAGGCAGAAACATTGTGAGTGCTTGGATAAATGAGTTTTTAGTCTCCGCCCCTTCTTTAACCCTCACCTTGTATTTAAGTGACCACATGAGTGATTTAATGGATCAAAAAATCCAACTTGCACTTCGATACGGTCATTTAACGGACTCAGTACTTAAGCGTAGATATTTAACTTCATCACCTCGTTATGTAGTCGCTTCACCGACTTATATAAAAGAGTTCGGCCAACCAAATAGCCCAGCTGAATTACAACAACATAAATTATTAAGCTGGAATCTAGGCAGCAAAAATCTTCAACAATGGACATTTAATAAAGACAATCAGCGTATACAAACTCCTATATCTCCAATCAAAACCACCAACGATGGTGCCTTATTAAGACAATGGGCAATAGCAGGACAAGGTATTGCTTATAAAAGTTGGATAGATATTGCGGAAGATGTAGAACAAGGACGGTTGAAAGTACTATTAACAGATTACCTGACTGAAGATGTTCCCTTGCAACTCGTTTATTTACAAACCGATTACCCTAGAAAACAGTTACGTATGGTGATTGATTTTTTACAACATAAATTCAGTGAGTTTAGTAAACGATATCCGCCGCCTTAGCTAAGCCTTTATTAATGTTTAGTGTCACAGCTAAATATCCTTCAATTAACGTAGGGAGGTTAACTTGAGATGATAGACATAAAGATAGGTATAGTATTTAACCTACGGTATTCAACTAATAACACCATCATCAATAGTATCAATAGAGCTAAATAATAGATGTTGTCCACCAGCAAAAAAGCAAATCAACGATTGCCTAGCCGACCTTCATATTTCCCCTATACCATTTCCATATAACTTTAAACTAAACGCCCCACAGACAATAGGTTCACAATAAATTATTCGCTATACCTGCGACGATTCACTTTTTATATGAATGTTAACTTTATAAATAATACAGAATATTCAATAACTCAGGTCGCGTTATTACCGACTACCAAGGACTTACCGACATTTTTAAGGTAGAGTCAGTGGTAGTTTTCCTTAAATGAGCAAATATTAAATGTCAGATGATGTTAACGAGATTTCAATACAACTAGAAAAAATCATTCAACCACTACCAGCAATGCACCTCGCACAATTAACCGCCTTCGCATTTGGTTTACCGCCATTATACTTTTGTCGTGAATACCAACCGTTAGCCCAAGAATCAATCATTAAACATTGCCAACAACGCTTACTTAACTTGCTTAATACACAAGAAATAACATTACAGCAATTAACTCACTTACTCGCTGAAAAAGAGTTTTTTGATGCAGAAGAAGCAAGCTTACGAGTGGGTCCAGAATTAGTTGAATAACAACAAATGGCTATAAGTAAGAAGTAAGCTGCAATATAAGTAGCTAAAGAAAGAAAAAAATTAAAAAATAAATGACTAAAGCAGATTGGTAGTGAAACAAATTCTATAAAGAGCTTTATTAAGAACCTCAGCTTGAATAATGGTAACGCAAATCTCATTATCCAAGCTGATATGCCTGTTAGCATTCAAGATGCAACATTCAGCAAGCCGTGAAGCGAGCCAATATAGCCAGAAAGGGAAAGATCTAACGAGTTAAATCGACACTTTCTAACAACGAAGGTGTTTACTTCACCGTTTTCCCTCTGGGTCGTTAGCTTGAAAACCAACTCTGCATTGCAACCTTCGATAAGGACTCGCCATTGCCATCATATTGCACCAAGATTTGCAGTCCAAGCTAACGACTGAACAATGCATATTGGACAGTAACGGGTATATATTCACTTTATTTTTCTAATTTAAAGCGATCAACAATACTGTGTAGTTGGTTATTAACTTCATGGATATGATGGGTTTCTTCATTTACGTTAGCCCCTGTTGTTGTCAATTCTTGAACAATATTATGAATACGTGACATATTTTGACTCACTTCCCTAATCACACTATTTTGCTCATGAGCAGATGAAGCGATTTGATTGCTCAAGTCATTAATTTTTGAAACAAACCCGCTCATTACCTCTAAGCTATCTGCGACACTCGCCGCCTCAGCCACTGTTTGTTGACTGGTTTCACGAGTACTGCCAATTGAACTAACAACTGAAGTCGACTCATGTTGCAGTTTTACCAATGCACTTTCAACTTCACCCGTACTGGTTTGTGTACGTGCAGCGAGCGCGCGAACTTCATCGGCAACCACAGCAAAACCGCGCCCTTGCTCACCTGCTCGAGCAGCTTCAATCGCAGCATTTAAAGCCAATAGATTTGTTTGATCGGCAATCGCACCAATCACACTTAAAATTGAACTAATATCTTGCGTTTCTTGGCTCATATTCGCTACGTTAACCGTTGCATTTTCAACTTCTTTAGACAGACGTTGTAAACTTACCTGCGCATTAGCAATAATTCCTTTGGACGTTTCACCTGAATTATTTGCTTCTTGTGTAAATTGTGCTGTTTCTTGTGCATTATTTGCCACCATTTCAGCAGTAACGCTTAGTTCCTCAACGGCAGTCACCACTTGCTCTGTTTCTTGCTGATGCTGAGACAATATATCCGCACTTTTATCAGAATGATTTTTTAAGACTTCAACTCCCTCTGATAACCGACCACTGACACGTTTCACGTCTAGCATCATCAACTGTAATGTTTCAATAAAGGCATTCACATTCATTGCAATTTGGCCGAGATCGTCTTTAGAATTAACTGCTAACCTCTGCGTTAAATCACCACTACCATCAGATAAATTACCAATTAATGTTTTTAATGCAATCACCGGTTGATAAATGCGGTTAAGTACTAGAATTAATATAACGATAAATAATGCAGCGATAATTAAAACCCAAAAGAATAATTCCCATGTCGCATCAGAGACGGCTAAAAAAGCCACTTCATCTTTTACTGCAACCATTAAGTACCAAGGTTCACTGCCTTCGAGCTTAACGCTAGTCGACACCATGACACTGGGTTTACCGTCAAGTTTAATATCTTCAATAATGCGTTCTTTTGTGAACATCTTTGCAGAAAAATCGCTTAGCTCTTCAATATCTTGTACTTGCTCTTGTGGTTTTGCGATCTCATTGGTTGAAGCGAGTACCATTCCTTTGTGATCTACAAGAATCGCAATATCATCGTCAGCAATGTGCACACCTTCAACGAGTGTTTGTAGATAGGTTAACCGAACATCGGATGCTAATACTCCGCCCTTAATTGAGTGAACGGCCAGTAAAAGCAATACACCTTCCTTAGTAGCAAATACGTCACTTAATTTTAAATCAGTACTTTTTTTACCTAATTGATACCAAGAACGAGTACGTGGATCATATTTAGACGGAATACCAATACCGCCAGGAAATGACTCAGATTCTCTTGACGTATAAGAACGCCCATCATCCAAACCTAATGTTATTTTACTGATACCAGACACGGTTTTAGTCAGCATCATGTATTTTTCATGATCGGTTTGATAATTGTTTGTTTTGTACAATTCAGCTAAATGAGTAACAGGAGAAGAATAAGAAGCGATATAGCTTTTAATATTATTCGCTTCATATTGAGAAGAGCTAATAATATTATTGATAAGTGTTGTTTTAGTCGTTGCTTCTAATTTATTAATTGAAATATAACAAGTGATCCCTAACGCCAAAATAAGTAACCCTGTTATTACTACAATTAAAATATTCTTAAATCCAAGCTTGCTCATAAATAATTCCTTTCATAACTTTTAAATAACTTAAAAGCAATGTCAGTGCTTTTTTCTTATTTCAGTCTACCCATTTAAGGTTATAAATTAACAAGGTTATTCTCCATAAGTATCAAAACCATGACCCCAGCCTCATAATCATATAATAATACTTTATGGTTATTTTTAAGTAGATCATACAATCTGCTTAATTAATTAAAATGCAATAAAATTCAAACTAAAAAATAAATTAAGCTTAACAAATATATTCCTTCCTCCTTCTCTACATTATTAGTTTAATTGACGCTAAATTCTGCTAAAATCTGGCGCTCAATTTGTTGGAGAATAATTTATGAAAGACAACAGCCAAACTAAAGTGATCGTCGGTATTTCCGGTGGTGTTGATTCGTCAGTATCTGCTTATTTATTACAGCAGCAAGGCTATCAAGTAGAAGGCTTATTCATGAAAAACTGGGAAGAAGATGATACTGATGAGTATTGTTCAGCCGCTCAGGATCTTCAAGATGCACAAGCCGTCTGCGATAAATTAGGTATAAAGTTACATACGATCAACTTTGCAGCAGAGTATTGGGATAATGTATTTGAGCATTTCCTAGAAGAATACAAAGCTGGCCGCACACCTAATCCAGACATTATGTGTAACAAAGAAATTAAATTTAAAGCCTTTCTTGAGTTTGCTGCTGAAGACTTAGGTGCTGATTTTATTGCAACGGGACACTACTGTCGTCGCCGTGATGTTGATGGCAAAGCACAATTATTGCGTGGCCTTGATAACAATAAAGATCAAAGTTATTTTTTATATGCAGTCGGTGGTGAACAAATAGCGAAAACCTTGTTCCCAGTTGGCGAATTAGAAAAGCCAGAAGTACGACGTATTGCTGAAGAGCAAGACTTAGTGACGCACAATAAAAAAGACAGTACCGGTATTTGTTTTATTGGTGAACGTAAATTCACTGATTTTTTACAAACATATCTACCTGCGCAACCAGGTGATATTGTTACGCCTGAAAATGAAGTGATTGGTCAACATCAAGGTTTGATGTACCACACACTAGGCCAACGTAAAGGCTTAGGTATCGGTGGTTTACAAAACTCAAATGAAAACCCATGGTACGTTGTCGGTAAAGATATGGACAACAATCGTTTATTAGTTGCTCAAGGTGCGGATCATCCAGCTCTATTTTCATACGGTTTAATTGCTAAAAAATGTGATTGGGTTGATAGAACACCTAAAAAAGAAAGCTTTAAATGTACGGTTAAAACACGTTACCGCCAAACTGATATTCCATGTACCGTTAATCCAATTGATGACGACACATTAGAGGTTATCTTTGAGCAGCCTCAAGCAGCGGTAACACCAGGCCAATCAGCAGTATTTTATATTGATGATGTTTGTTTAGGCGGCGCGATCATTGACCAACATTTACAAAAGTAATATTGGACTAAAAATAGCAATCACTAAAACAGCATAAAGAAGCAACGGTGCTTAGCAATAGGTTTTAAGTTAAATTTTAAATAACCTATTTCTATTTAAGCAAACTGAGCAACATTAATTCAAATTAGAAGTGTATCCATTATGTCATTCCAAACGTTAGAATCTCGTAGCATTGCTTTTGCTGCAATGTGCCAAGCCGCCTATCTGGTTGATAAAATAGCTAACAAAGGTATTTGTCCTGATGCAGTTGCTTTTAATGCCTCTTTACGTTCTATTGTTCGTACAGATAGTGCGGCACCATTGGAAATATTTGGTGGTCATGAATCATTAAAATTAGGTTATAAAACGGTTGTTGCACAACTAGATAATGTTGATGGTAGCCGTAACATGCAAGTGACTAAATATGTGGCGGGTTTAATCGCATTAGAGCGTAAGCTATCAGCGAACCCAGGTTCATTAAATCTATTAGGCGAACGTATTAACCAAGTTAATCGTCAATTAGCGCACTTTGAAATTGATGATAGTAGTGTATTAAGCAACTTAGACTCTATCTATAAAGATCTTATCAGTAACCTAGGCCCTAAAATCCAAGTTAATGGCAACCCTTCATACTTGCAACAAGACCATACACAGCATAAAATTCGCGCATTATTATTAGCCGGTGTTCGTGCGGCCGTATTATGGCGTCAAGTTGGCGGCAAACGTCGTCAATTATTACTTTCACGTAAAGCCATCGTGCATCAAACAAAACAAAATTTACTGCGTACATAACTTACTACAAACACAGTTAAGAGTTTACGAAGAAAATATTTGAATGACCGTTTCCTACAGGGAAGCAGAAGAACCTATTTAAACAACCTACATCTCAGGAGCAACAAATGGAACTTTCAGGACTAACAGCTGTATCACCAGTTGACGGCCGTTACGGTAGCAAAACTGCAATTTTACGCGACATCTTTAGTGAATTTGGTTTAATCAAATTCCGCGTACAAGTTGAAGTGCGTTGGTTACAAAAACTAGCACAAACAGATGGTATCGCAGAAGTTCCTGCTTTCTCTGCTGAAGCAAATGCTCACCTTGATGCAATCGTTACAAACTTTAATGAAGCAGATGCGCAACGTGTAAAAGACATCGAAGCAACAACTAACCACGATGTAAAAGCGGTTGAATACTTCTTGAAAGAGAAAGTAGCAGACGTAGCTGAACTACACGCAGTATCTGAATTCATTCACTTTGCATGTACTTCTGAAGACATTAACAATCTATCTCACGCATTAATGTTAGGTACTGCTAAAACAGACGTTATCTTGCCTTACTGCAACCGTATTGTTGATGCAATTAAAGCAAAAGCGATTGAATACAAAACAATCCCGATGATGTCTCGTACACATGGTCAGCCAGCATCACCGACTACACTAGGTAAAGAATTTGCTAACGTGGTAGCACGTCTACAACGTCAAGTTAAGCAAATCGAAGCAACTGAGCAGCTAGGTAAAACAAATGGC
Source organism: Psychromonas sp. SP041 (assembly GCF_000470315.2). GTDB lineage: Bacteria > Pseudomonadota > Gammaproteobacteria > Enterobacterales > Psychromonadaceae > Psychromonas. The sequence goes on along the minus strand of NZ_CBRF02000006.1, from coordinate 81,697 downwards.
GCTGTAGGTAACTACAATGCTCACCTTAGCGCTTACCCAGAAATTAACTGGCAGGGTTTTGCTGAAGAATTTGTGACTAGCCTGGGTGTAACATTTAACCCGTTCACAACACAAATTGAACCGCATGATTACATTGCAGAGCTATTTGATGCGATTGCACGTTTCAATACCATTCTTTTAGACTTTGACCGTGACGTATGGGGTTACATTTGCCTTGGTCACTTCAAACAAAAAACAATTGCGGGTGAAATTGGTTCTTCAACCATGCCACATAAAGTAAACCCAATTGATTTTGAAAACTCTGAAGGTAACTTAGGGCTAGCAAATGCTATCTTTGATCACCTAGCAGCGAAACTACCTGTTTCTCGCTGGCAGCGTGACTTAACAGACTCAACGGTATTACGTAACTTAGGCGTTGCTATCGGTTATTCTGTTATCGCTTACGAAGCAAGCTTAAAAGGTATTAGCAAGCTTGAAGCAAACGAAGCAAACATGTTAAAAGATTTGGATTCAAACTGGGAAGTACTAGCAGAGCCAATCCAAACGGTAATGCGTCGTTACGCTATCGAAAAACCATACGAAAAACTGAAAGAATTGACTCGTGGTAAACGTGTAGATGGCCCAGGTATGTCTGAGTTCATCGATACTCTAGAGTTACCTCAAGCCGTGAAAAATGAACTTAAAGCAATGACACCAGCTTCTTACATTGGTCAAGCGATTGAGTTAGTAGACAAAATGGCATAATCGCGTAAAGCGAGATGATAGTGCTTAATGAAAGTTAGGACCTAATCATTTATAAAAGGCAATCTTCGGATTGCCTTTTTTGTTTGTTCTCTTTTTTATTGCTAACGATGTCCCGTATTGTTATTGCTCATTTCCTCAATACTTCACTTCTGCCCTTTCTTTTAAGATAAAGTAGGAAAGGTTGTAAGCCGCTATAACAGGCAATACCGACCGAACAGACAATAATCGAAATTAACATTTGTAGTGTCATTAATTGATCTAAAAACACCATTGCCAACAACACCGAGACAATCGGCACTAATGCCATAATAGTTGAAGCGGTAACAGCGCCTAACTTGTTAATAGAATAAGTCATGCAGAATAACGCAATAATACTAACAATAATGCCCTGATAAACGCCTTGTAATAAGATTTCATCGATAGGTGCAATACTAATATGGCTCGGTAAGAAAACCCAAATTGGCGTGAAGAATACAGCGTTAATAAGCGGTACAGCAATCATGACTGTCTTTAAGTTTAGCCCCCAGACTTTCATTGATACCGAATAAAATGCAATGGCAAAGGCCGCCATCAATAACCAGAATAATGCACTTAATGTTGCTCCACCGGTGCTGGTAAACAATAAAACATTAGCCACTAAAATAAGAAAAACACCGACATATTGGGCGTTGTTTAAACGCACTTTTTTCCATACAAATACTATGGCGGCACACATGATAGGTAACGAACCATTAATAATAACGCCAGTATTGGCCGCATCAGACATTAACAAACCAATCAAACTCGCACAGACATAAAACAAACCACAACATAAACTACAAAGAATGATTCGTGGCGTAAACAACGCTTTAATAGAGGTTTTACTGAGTAAGGCATAAATCAACACTATCGACCCAGCCGTTACAAATCGAATACCGGTGACATCCCAAACAGTTAATGCACGTGAAAGCCCCCATTTGGAAATAATAATCCAGCCAGACCAAATCATCACCATCGTCAATCCGGCTAATAAACCGGTGACTTTATCAAACTTGATCGACCTTTCCATTATTGCTCCTTGTCTGTATTTGCTTTAGCTGTTTACTTAACTATTTGTTTAAAAAGTAATATAAGTAAACTAATTTATTTAGCTCGGCAGATCAGATTACTCACCAAATAAAAACAAAGCAACGCTTTTAATATTATTCACTTTAAAGATAATACAAAGCTGCATGCTGTATCACTATCGTGCTTATAAATGACCTGTTACACTCCAAATAATTTTTATACTCAAAGGCTTTCCCCCATGTTTGAACTTAATTTTGAAATTAACCAGTTTTTAGATACCTACTGGCAAAAGAAACCAACCTTTATCAAACAAGGTTTTGTAGACTTCCAAGATCCAATTGCTGTAGATGAATTAGCGGGTTTAGCAATGGAAGAAGACTTGGAAAGTCGCTTAGTATATTTAGAAAAAGAAGAGTGGCATGCAGAATGTGGTCCGTTTAAAACCTTCGAACGTTTAGAAGAAGATGGCGCCACTTTATTAGTACAAGCTGTTGACCATTGGCATCCAGATGCACAACAGTTAGTCCGTCCATTTCGATTTTTACCAAACTGGCGTATTGATGATCTGATGATCAGCTATTCAACACCTAAAGGTGGCGTAGGCCCGCATATTGATAACTACGATGTATTTATTATTCAAGGTGAAGGCAAACGTCATTGGCGTGTTGGTGCTCGACAAGCATTACCAGAATTCGCTGCACATGGTGCGTTAAAACATTGTGCTCCTTTTGAAGCTGCAATTGATGTTGAAATGGAGCCAGGCGATATTCTTTATATCCCAAGTGGTTGCCCACATGAAGGTTACGCTATTGAGCCATCACTTAACTACAGTGTTGGTTTCCGTGCACCGGATCAAAATGACCTATTAAGCAGCTTCACTGATTACAATATTGATAACAATGAAAATGCATTACGTTACACCGATATCCCAATGCAAGTACGTGAAAAGCCAGGTTGTATTGAAGAAGCAGAGCTCGCTAAATTACATCAAGTAATGTTAGAAAACTGTAAAACACCAGAACATTTAATTCCATGGTTTGGACGAATGATCAGTGAAGCTAAGCATGACTTAGATATTGCAATGCCAGAGCATCCACTTGAAAGTGAAGATGTGATTGAGTTCCTAGAAGATGGTGCACAATTCACACGCTTAGGTGGATTACGTGCCGTATATTTTGCACAATCTCCTAAACAAGTCTTTATTAATGGCGAAGTTTACGACTTTTCAGGCTTTACTCAACTTGCACAATATCTGTGTGATCAAGATGAAGCAGCCAGTGAGTTACTTGAATTATTCAAAGATGAACCTGAAGCACTTAACTTATTTACTCAACTAGTTAACCTAGGTTACTGGTACGCTGAATAGCATTGTTCAGAACAGCTTTAACATACAGCTGTAAATAGCAATTAATTAAAATATCACCGAGTCTCATCAGGTTCGGTGATATCTATTCATTAACAGGTTCACTTCTTTAATTCCTTTTAACATTCGTCTTTTTCATCAACATCTATCTTCTTTATCTACATGCCAATTTCTGTTTATCATTCTCTATTTACCATAAACATGTTTATGTTTACGGTTACCTATTTGCCTATCACTAGTCGTTTCTATTTCAATTGTTTAGAAAACCAATAAAATATGTCACGATGAAGCCTCAGTTAATAACGTCACGATCTGATCTTAACTTGGTTGAAATCAGTATTGCTATCACTACTTATAGAACGATCCATGATAGTTATCGTCAATAATCATTAAGGCTATGGAATAAAATATGCAACTTAACTTTTCAGATTACAGTTCATCAGAACGCTACCACTTGATGACTCAAACCATTGTTCCACGTCCCATTGCTTGGGTATTAACCGAATCAGACAACGACAATCATCAAGAAAGTAATTACAACTTAGCGCCCTTCTCATACTTCACAGCCATCTCAAGTGATCCCGCTATTTTAATGATATCGCTAACTAAAAAACCAGATGGTGGTGATAAAGATACGCTGATTAATATCTTAAAAAATAAAAAGATGGTGATTCATATCGCATCAGACAATCAAGGTGAATTAGTCACTAAAACCGCCGCAACACTAGCCTACGGAGAATCAGAGTTAACTGAAGCGGGATTAACAACCACAGCCTTTGATGGTTTTTCATTACCACGTTTAAGCCAATGTGATGTTGCCTATGGTTGTGAATTATATGAAGTGAAAGAGATTGGCGATTTACCACAAAGTTTAATTTTTGTTGAAGTGAAACAGTTGTACATTAACGATAATATATTAAACACTGAAAACCCAGATCGTATCAATATTGCTGCGGATAAGTTAAAACCATTAGCCCGATTAGGCGGTGGTGAATACGCGTCAATTACCGACCCTTTTAGCTTTAAAAGACCTGATTAATCAATACTGAAACGGCTTTATTAACATCGTTTTATTAAAGCCGCTTTGCTTATCAAAACCTTTCTCTTTCATAACCTGAACGAGTAACGTCTGTCTTTCTATTTAGTAACGCCCTTCTTGCTATTCAAAATAAGCGGTTCAAAATAAACTATTCAAAATACGCCATTCAAATAATATTAAAAAGCATCCACTCCTTTAGCGATTAAAAAATAAAGACTTATAGCCCCAAGTAAACACCCAGCAGATAAAACCTAAATCCCACTAATGGTATCTACCATATTACTAATGCTCATTTATAATATTTTAAAAAGCAATATACTACTGGCTATATTTTGATGCGGACTTTAGAGAAAACAAAACGCCTCTGAGTACAACAAGTGAATGCTAATACCAATGGAATTAAATAAGTGATCAGAGATTACGCAGGAAAAATTAACACTAATAAGGCGTGAGTTGTAGGAGATAGTTGTTCTCACTTCAAAACTCACAACGCAGTTAGGGGTGACTTTAACCAGCAAGAATGATCACCTTATTAATTCTTTTGGTATAAAGTACAAATTAGCTAGCTTTTCATCACTCAATGTATAAGCGACAAACAACGTCAAAGCAACTTATAGAAACAACAAGTTAACCAGTAAGTAAAAATCATATTCAAGGAGTCAGTCATGTGGATCGTCTATGCATTATTAGCCGCCGTCTTTTTTGGTGCAAGGGGCATAATGTATCAATGGACCTCTCAAAAAAATATTAACCGTAACTTAATGTTATTCGGTGTATTTTTTGTGGGATTTATCATCAGTGGATTCGCCATGATGTTACTCGACCAACAATGGTATGGCTGGCAGGATATACTGGTCGGCTTAACGCTTGGCTTAGGGTCTTTTGTTGCCAATGCGGCCTTACACAAAGGTTTCTCTGTCGGTAAAGCCTCTTTAATCAGCATTTTATCAGGGCTGCCGCCACTGTTTGTGGTGTTATTGGCTTTTCTATTTTGGCAAGAAACACTAACCACTCAACAATTAATAGGCTTCATTGTTATTTTTGCGGGCCTTTATACTATCCGTTATTCAAACGATATCTCTTTTAGTAACTTACAAGGCGCACAATGGGGCTTACTAGCTGCGCTGTGCTTTGCATTCAATGATATCTTAGGAAAGCAATCAACTCGCTTAGATGCGGATATGTTTGGCACCTTAACCTTAATGTTCGGGTTTGGTAGTCTGCTATTTGCAGCAAGTTGGTTAAAAACACGTAAAAAAATGACCAAAAAAATGAATGAACTAAGTTTGCATCATTCTGAAGTAAAAACATGGTCAGACACAAAAACGTTTTGCTGTGGGTTAGTTGTTGGTTTAACTAACGTAGCGGGGATGATGGCGATATTATCGGCGTTTGCCATTGGCACTACAGGATTAGTGTCTGCCATCTCAGCGATGAATATCTTAATTATTTTACTCTACTCGCGCATTTTCCTAAAAGAGTCCTTTAGTCGTCAAGAGATCTTAGGGTTAACGGCAGCATTGGTGGGTATTCTTATTTTACGTTTAAGCCAATAACCATTAAAGAAAAGCTATTAAAGAAAAACCATTAAATAAAGCATCTTAAGCAAGGTGCTTTAATACATATTCAATAAACAGCCTAACGCGTAATGGGATATTTTTTCTATCGCGGTACAGCATCGAAAATGCCTGCCCTTCACTTTGCCAATCAGGAAGAATTTGTTTCACTTCTCCCCGTTCAATCATCGGCAAGGCAATATAGTCAGGGATATAACTAATTCCTAGCCCTGTTTTCACGGCATAGGTCATCATCTGAATTTCATCCACTTCAAGTCGAACCAAGTTAGTAGGATGATAATTATACTTCTCACCAGTACGTTGATTTTTCAACTGCCACGGTACTAACCGAAAACTGGTTACTTTAGGAAAAGCTTCTAATTGTTCAGGATGAGTAATATGGTCGAAGGATTGACTTGGATGGCTACATAATACATTACGCGTAAATTTAAGCTGTCGAACAACCCAATCATCAATCGTTGGGTTCCTCATTCTAAAGGCAATGTCTATCCCTTCTTTTTCAATATCAATCAAACTGTTTGAAAAGCGTAAATCTAATTGTATGTCAGGGTACGTTAATAAAAAGTCACAAAAAATGGCACGTAAAAAATGTTTACCTAGATAAATGGGCACGGTGATCCTGATTTTACCTTTCGGTTCAGTTTTCTCTTCATTAAGGTCTAGCTCGATGCCATTTAGCTCATCAAACAAAGTATTATAACGATCGTAATATTGGCTGCCGATCTGCGTTAACGTGACTCGATGTGCATCTCGATTTAATAAACGTAATTGTAAATCGTCTTCTAATTGACGTATGCGGCGGCTTAAGGTCGATAAGGGGATATCTAAATTATCAGAGGCTTTTTTAAAACTACCAAGCTTCACAATAGTGCAAAAGCTACGTAAGTCATCAAGAGAATAATTAGATTTCATTACAAGCCAACGTCATCAATACACTCGCCTTTAAGGTTTAAATGAAGGAAATTAAGCGTTATTTAGTTATTTAGCGATTTAGCGATTTAGCGATTTAGTTAATCGATGATTCGACGAGACTGCCAGTAATGCTTTTTCCAATACACATTAGATAGTGAGGAAATTTTCGTACCTTGGCTTGTTGATACGTGGAAAAACTCATCATCCCCCATATAGATACCAACATGACGCGTTCTGCGACCTGTTTTAAAGAACACCAAGTCACCCACTTCCAACTCACTCTTTTTAATAGAGATACCTTTTTTAACCTGATATTCAGTGGTACGAGGTAAATCAATATTAAAACTATTTTCAAACACTTGTTGGACTAAGCTAGAGCAATCAATCCCGCTTAATGTGTTTCCACCGTATTTGTAAGGACTGCCGACCCAATGAGTATATTCACTGCGTAATAACACATACAACAAATCTTCAGGGCTCATCTCTTGATCTGAACTTTTTGCGCTATCAGAATGATGACCTTTGGCTTCTTTAGATTCACTTTTGGTCAGTATTTTATTACCTGCATTAGTGACCGTTTTGATTTCAGCTTGTTTTGGCGCAGAACTACACGCAGCTAATAATAAAACCACAGCCAATAAGCTAACATGTCTAAAGTAATTTTTGATTACGCTTGTCATCTAATTATTCTACCAAGTTTGTAAATAATGCGATTTGTGCATCATTGTCATTTACGCAAAAAACAATGATGCATTGACCATCACTGTTTATAAATAGGTTTTTATTCTCTAGAGCTAAACGATTAGCTCCTCTATTAAATTAATAGCTTTGCTAATGTTTTAGTGTGAGATTCAGTATAGAAACGTAATCAAGAAATACCATTTATTAATATTTCTTTATTGCGTTTATCAATCTTAATAAATTGAACAAATATAAAATAATAGCCGTAATAACCAACAAAAAAGGGGCTTACGCCCCTCACAATTGTTTTAATAGGTTAAAGAATTAACCTAAGATCTCAGCAAGTTCAGCACTGATCACATCAACCGCTTTAGTACCATCAAACTTATGGTGAGCACCGTTACCTTGTGCAGCTTCATTCTTGTAATAAGCAATAAGCGGTGCAGTTTGTGAATGGTAAATATCTAAACGTTTACGTACTGTAGACTCTTCATCATCAGGACGAATAGAAAGTTCATCACCTGTTACATCATCTTTACCTTCCACTTTTGGTGGGTTGTAAACGATGTGGTAAGTACGGCCTGAACCAGAATGAACACGACGACCAGCCATACGTTTAACGATTTCTTCGTCTGGCACATCAAATTCAAGTACGAAATCAACAATAACACCCGCTTCTTTCATAGCATCAGCTTGTGGGATTGTACGTGGGAAACCATCGAGTAAAAAACCTTTTGCACAATCTTCTTCTGCAATACGCTCTTTCACTAATCCAATAATTAACTCATCAGATACCAATTGGCCTGCATCCATTAATTCTTTTGCTTTTAAACCAAGTTCAGTACCTGCTTTTGCAGCTGCACGTAACATGTCACCCGTAGAGATTTGTGGGATACCATATTTGTCCATCATGAACTGGGCTTGTGTTCCTTTACCAGCACCTGGAGCACCTAATAAAATAATGCGCATTATAGCTTCCTATATAATTAATAAATTCCAGACCGAAATTTACACCGTTGTGAGAAATTTCTCAAGAATATCAACAAAAAAGGCTTGCATAAGCAAGCCTTCAACACATTTATTAAAATATTAAGCGATTAATTAAGCTAATAGTAACTTATTAATTCGAGCAACAAATTCTGATGGGTCATCTAAACTACCTTTTTCAGAAAGTACTGCTTGCTGTAATAACAGCTCAGTCCACTCTGCAAATAACTCTTCGTCAGCCATATCAGCTAATTTAGTAATCATCGAATGTTCAGGGTTAAGTTCAAAAATTGGCTTACTATCTGGAACAGGTTGTCCCATTTGTGCCATCAACTTAGCCATTTGCGTGCTCATATCATCGTTATCCGCAACAATACAAGTTGGTGTAGACGTTAGACGTTGTGTTAAACGAACATCTTTAACTTTATCACCTAGTACTGCTTTAACACGCTCAATGAAGCTAGCAAATTCAGTTTCTTGTTTCTCTTGCTCTTTTTTCTCTTCTTCAGAATCTAGTTTACCTAGGTCTAAATCACCCTGTGTTACGCTGATAAACGCTTTACCATCGTACTCTGGTAAATGGCTTAATAACCACTCATCAACACGGTCTGATAGTAATAACACTTCGATACCTTTCTTACGTAAGATCTCTAAGTGCGGGCTGTTTTTAGCCGCATTAAAGCTATCAGCAGTAATGTAGTAAATTTTATCTTGTTCTTCATTCATGCGAGAAATGTACGCATCTAAAGAAACAGTTTGATCTGCAACGTCCGCTTCAGTTGATGCAAAACGGAATAGCTTAGCAATTTGTTCTTTGTTGCTTGCATCTTCAGCTGGGCCTTCTTTTAATACTTGGCCAAACTCTTTCCAGAACGCGTTGTATTCAGTTTCATTTTTCTTAGCAAACTTAGTTAGCATAGAAAGTGCACGTTTAGTACAAGCACTACGTAACTTAGTCGTTACACGCGTATCTTGTAAAATTTCACGCGAAACGTTAAGTGGTAAATCATTTGAATCCAACACACCTTTCACGAAACGTAAGTACGTTGGCATGAACTGTTCAGCATCGTCCATAATAAATACACGTTGAACGTATAGTTTTAGGCCATGTGCTTTTTCACGGTTCCATAAATCGTATGGCGCACGTTTAGGGATGTAAAGTAAGCTTGTGTATTCTTGCTCACCTTCAACTTTGTTATGAGACCATGTTAGTGGATCTTCAAAGTCATTAGCGATGTGCTTGTAGAACTCTTTGTATTGGTCGTCATTCACTTCGCTTTTAGCGCAGTTCCATAAAGCAGTCGCTTTATTAACCGTTTCCCATGTCGCTTCAACAGCAGGTACTTTTTCGCCATCAGGACCGTCAGACTCAGGCACTGCATCTTTAAACATTTGTACAGGGATACTAATGTGGTCAGAGTATTTAGAGACAACATTACGTAGTTTGTAATCGTTTAAGAACTCAGCTTCATCATCACGTAAATGTAAGATGATTTCTGTACCACGATCCGCTTTTTCAATATCAGCTACCGTATAGTCAGCTTCACCAGCAGATTCCCAAGAAGTACCAGTAGACGCATCTTCACCCGCTTTACGCGTATTAACAGTGACTTTATCAGCAACGATAAATGCAGAGTAGAAACCGACACCGAATTGACCGATTAACTGTGAATCTTTAACTTGGTCACCAGATAATTGTTCAAAGAAGTCACTTGTACCAGATTTAGCAATGGTACCTAAATGTTCAATGACTTCATCACGCGTCATACCAATACCATTATCGCTAATAGTGATTGTTTTTGCTTCTTCATCAAAGCTAATACGTACACGTAAGTCTGCATCATTTTCGAATAAACTTCCGTCAGACAGCGCTTTAAAACGTAGTTTGTCAGCAGCATCTGCAGCGTTAGAAACGAGTTCACGTAGGAAAATTTCTTTATTTGAATATAAAGAGTGGATCATTAATTTAAGCAGTTTGCCTGTATCAGCACTGAAAGTATGATTTTGTTGCTTTTCCATATTTCTATTTCTCTCTTAAACAAGTGGTTATTGGTCTTACTTAGATACTTTATAGATGGAGACAGTTAAAGCGATTTCAAGAGGAAATTTGATTTTTTTTAGTGTTGATGTGATGACTGTGATTTTTGTTCAGTTTTTAAGGATTGATGAATAGTATTGAAACCGGCTCGTATCAAATCGTGAAATCACTAATTACTTTGAGGCTTGGTTCGCCTGCGCTCGTCGTAACAGTTTCATTTTTCTTCACAGTATTTTTGCCCTGTTGGCGAATAGCGACTGAAGAATCAAAACGCAGTTTCGCAGCCTGAATGAGCAAGATTCTTTAAATGGCCAAAGAAAGCCAACCCCATTCATTTTTTAACCTTAATATTAACGACTGTTTTTAATCATAACATCTCAGACTACGCATCCATGTGCGGATCCGAGCCTAGCAGAAATGCCCTGTTTACACTTACGAAAACAGTAGTTAATGTTAAGAAAATGCAAGGGGTGAGTGTTGAGTCTCCAGTGTGTAAAGCTTTGTGATATTATTTTCAATAAATAATAATGCTATGAGTAAATAATGTTAATTCCAATAGACTCTAATAAAATTTCAAACTTCAGGGATTTAATTAACTCTAATTCAAATTTTATCTTTGAAAAATACCAAAATAAAAATGGTAAAAATTTATTTAACTTAGTTTGTTCATGCATGGATTGGCTAACTGTTTCTGTAAGACACCTAGAAAGCCAACCAGAGAAAAGTGATAATATTGACACTAGAGCAATGCAAATGTTCTCATTAATATCATCTATTGACCTTGTTTCTGAATCTATATTTCAACTTCACAGAGTATTCATTAATCCCAAAACACTTCCCTTTCCAAATGATAGAGAATGCTTCAAAAATAGGCTTTTTGATAACGAAGATGATAATACCTATTTCAAATCAATTAGAGCATGCTTTGGAGCACACCCAGTAAACTTAAAAAATACAGATAATAGATGGTTTGCAAGCTGGCCCTTTGATAGCCACATGTCTAATAGTGAATTAACAGTCCACCTTTATAGCAATAAAGTTGGGGAATCAGATTTAACTATGCATTTAAATTCACAGGAATTAATTCAGTTCCTAATCAAACGATATAATTACCTTGATGTAATATCATCTGAAATAAATATAATTTTTAAAGAGTTTAAAAAAAGCTTATGTACAAAGATTATTCACGATAAAACTGAACCACTTGAAATGTTATACGTACTAAAAGAAGAATCTAAACTTAGGCTTAATAATGATTATTACAATGGGATAATTAACGATCTAATTATTATTTTTGAAACTAATGTTTGTGATATACAACTAAAAGAAATCGAATCAGATTATAAAGAGTCTTTGAAACCTTTAATTGCAGAAATTAAATATAATTTACAAAATATGCTAATTAATGATTTATTAAACAGCAAGATTTTATCTCCTAAATCAAAATTAGTGAAAGAATTAAACTATGAATTAGGAAAGTTTTATTCTTGGGTTTACAGCACGAAAAATGATCCACTTGTAGATTATTATTTAAAAATATTTAATACATCAAGCAATAACAAATACAATTTCTCTGTTCATGATTCAAACAATTTACTCTTTTTAAAAGTAAAACTAATGCTGAGTAAACACCACCAGAGTATGGATATTAATACTCTGGAATAGTTAAATATATAACCAATACTTAAAGTGGCTACATCAAACTCCCATCTCGTTTTCTGATTCAATAACTGCCTTTAGCAGGCTAAGGCAGGGATGCCGTTGCTAGCTCATTTCGAGACATGGATGTCGAGTATGAGCGATGCGTAAAGAAGGCTGTTATTTATTCAGATTAAAAAACGAATTGGGTGCCAGTCTTTTTGCTTACTTTATTCTTCTGGTAAGAAAAAGTATGTCGCCGACAGGGCGAAAATACTACTAAGAAATATTAAAGTGCCACGATGAGCGTAGACGAACCAAAGCAAAAAAATGCTCAATACAAATGTATCAAACTCCCTACTTCATTTTTCTGAATAAATAATAAAAATTAAATGTCGATATTAAACAAAAAGATAACGAGGTTAGTTTTCGTCTTTTGCCTTCTTGAATTCAAGTAATAATATTTAATTAATTCGATGCTCACATGGTCGTACCAATCCTCCCATCTCGCTTTCTGAATCAATAACTGCCTTTAGCAAGCTAAGTCATAGAGCGATTTATGAGACAGCATAGTTATATGAGCGGGCTAAGCTCTGCCTGCCCTCTGCCGTTGTTAGCTCATTTCGAGATATGGATGCCGAGTATGAACGCTACGTAAAGAAGGCTGTTATTGCTGTGTTTTACAAAAAAGTAGATTAAAAAACGAATTGGGGCGACTTTCTTTTACATTTTATCGGTATAGTTTTTCTTTGTTCGTATAATGAATCTGCTTATTCAAACTGCGAAACTACGTTTTGGCTCTTCAACCACGAATCGCCGTCAGGGCGAAAATACTGCTAATAAAAATTAAAGTGCCACGATGAGCAAAGACGAACCAAAGCTAAAAAACACTCAATGCGAATGCATCAAACTCACTATCTCACTTTTCTGAATCAATAACTAAAATCAAGTGTCAATATCAAACGTCGTTCATCTGATGCTAATGCAGGAGAACGATGTACCAGCCCTGCTTGTTCATTTCCTTTCCAATGTTCGCCTTTTAATAAAGCGACATCACCACAATTAAGTTGTTGTATCTCTCTTTCATTTTGATATATCCCAGATTCACTATCGGATTTTCCGTTACTTCCCCTGCCTAGTTTTTCTCTATCCGCCACTTGATGAGGTAACCATTCCGTGCCAACACCTTGAAAGGTTGTGATTAAACGGCACGGTACGTTGTCCACATGAAACTTGGGGCACATCGCGCTATCAACTACGGTTAAACGCAATCCAACACGCTTAAGTTCAAACAAACAACAAAACATCTCCACCAGCTCTGCAATATTTTCACTGAGTTCGTTCATTTCAGCCCCTAACGATTCGCTAATGCTCTTTAGTACACTTTGCGGTGAGACGGTCATCGACGCTTTAAACCTTGGTTTTTCTGTTAAAAAGTCGGCGACAGAACCTGTTAATGTTGATGACAAATTACGCTGCCAAATAGCGATATTGACCTCTTCACGATAGATATCAGTGAAAATATGAGGCTCATGGCCCTGAATAGAATGTCGAACTTTTGTTGCTTGCTCACAGCAAGTATCAATATCGGTATCAATATCGAGTGCGTAGGCCGTGTTTATTGCGTTCATGTTTACTCCCATACAAGCAACAGATCTGAAATGTTATCCAGAACAGTTTGCCATGTAACATTTCAATTTAATTTAATAGTCAGTGATCGAGGCTTGGCTTATCTCTTTTTATAAAAAGAGTTAAAACCAACTTAACTACACCATTTATTGTTATGTTATAACATAACCTTATAAAGAGGCATTATCCTGAGCGGAGTAAACTTTGTCAATAGAGGGTATTTTGAAGGAATATGGATTTGGGATATGGTCTTAAAACAACTTGGATTCAAATAATAAGAAAAGTGACATAACCTTTGAGTTAAGTCATAGGTGAATAGCTTTACTCAGATAGAAAGTGTGTAACCCCATACAAGGAAAAATCAACGTTAATAACATGTAAACTAACAGGATCTCAATACAGGAAATTCTGCAGATCATTAACCTGTTGCTCATTAACCAGCAGTTTATTGAATAGAGGAATAAATTACTTAACACTTATTTTTCAGCACAATATAACCAATAAAAAACCAGATAAAACATTAAATAAACCTTAGTTATTTAACGATTAATTTAATTATCACTTTTAAATTACTTAAAAAGAAACGTTAATAATATTGCACCAAAAATGAACAACCGAAATAAAAAACACGCCACGAAGGTGCAAATATAAAGGATTTTTAAATTTAAGATTTAAAACAACAATTAATTAAAAAGCCATACTGATATTTTTAAGCGTTTATTTATTTTTAGCAAAAAATAGAGAATAAAATACAACAAAACAAAAAACCACCCATCATATTCAAAACAAACAACAACAGAACAATCAACTGCAATTCAACTATAAATAAGCATTATAGACTAATACAAAACTGCTAGAGTAATTGATAACAAAATAACATTAACTGAGATGAAAAGTGCTTTAGGTAAATTAATTAAAATTCTGGTTTTTGGCATGTAACCTGCTCTATCAGACTAGCTAGCCTAATTATTTTGATGCATTACTATTTGAATCTAAGCATGATTAAAACAGTGCAACTGAGCCGTTAGGCAATAATAAAATACACTCTACTACCAATGGGAATATAAATATGGAAATTAAAAAACCTTACCTATTATTTTTAGGCGATGCACAAGATCCTCTAGCAGCGAAAGTGGCTCAAGGTATTAAACAATGGCATCCAGAATACTGTGCAGGTCAATACCGCATGGAAAACTGTCAAGCTGACTGTAGTTTAACAGACATGGATATTGCACAAGCTAAAGCTGCTGGCGTTAAAACATTAGTGATTGGTGTTGCTAACCGTGGTGGCATTATTTCAGATAATTGGTTAACTATCTTAAAAGAAGCATTAGAAGCTGGTATGGATTTAGCTTCAGGTTTACACAATAAATTAACAGATATTCCTGAACTTAAAGAATTGGCTGATAGCTTAGGTCGTAACTTATTTGATGTTCGTTTCCCAACACAAACATTCCCTGTTGCAAATGGCTTAAAACGCTCTGGTAAACGTGTATTACAAGTGGGTACGGACTGCTCAGTAGGTAAAATGTATACCGCATTAGCACTTGAAAAAGAAATGCTAGCACAAGGCATGAAAACAAGTTTCCGAGCGACTGGTCAAACAGGTATTTTGATTAGTGGTTCAGGTGTCAGTATTGATGCTGTTGTGGCTGACTTTATCGCCGGTGCAGTTGAAACTATCGCACCAGCAAACGATGCAGATCACTGGGATGTCATTGAAGGTCAAGGTTCATTATTCCATGCTTCATTCTCAGGTGTAACAGCGGGTCTTATCCACGGTTCACAAGCTGATGCATTAGTATTATGTCACGAGCCAACACGTGAACATATGCGTGGTTTACCGACTTACCCACTTCCTGACTTAAAAACATGTATGGAACTTAACTTAACAATGGCGCGCATTACTAACCCAGCTGTTAAGTTTGTTGGTATTTCGGTTAATACTTCACAACTTTCTGAAACTGCAGCTGCAGAATATTTAGCAAAAGTGGAAGCAGAATTTAACCTGCCAGCAGTTGACCCATTCCGTGAAGGTGTTAGTCGTATTGTTGAAGCATTAGCAAAAATTTAAGGGCTAAGTGATGAAGGTTAATCTATTACACGAAAGCTGGCTTATTGAAGGATCTTTTACTATCTCTCGAGGTAGTAGAACCCATGCCAATGTTGTTGTAGTTGAACTGCGACAAGGTGAACATACTGGCCGTGGGGAATGCGTTCCCTATGCGCGTTACGATGAATCAATCGAGTCAGTCATTGCTGAACTGGCTGCTTTAGAAGACAAGATAGCCGCCGGCTTAACCCGACAAGACATGCAGACTTTATTACCAGCAGGTGCCGCACGTAATGCATTAGATTGTGCCTACTGGGATTTAGCTTGTAAGCAATCAGACAAACGCATTTGGCAACAGCTTGAGGTTTCACAACCTGAACCAGTTATTACCGCGTTTACATTATCGTTAGATACACCTGCACGTATGAAAGCAGCAGCAATTAAAAATGCGCACAGACCTTTACTAAAGCTAAAACTTGCAGGTGAAGGGGATGTGGAACGTGTTGCGGCTGTTCGCGAAGGCTCTCCTAAAGCACGCATTATTGTGGATGCTAATGAAGGTTGGAATGAACAGCAATACTTAGCCATGGTGCCTGAGCTAGTAAAATTGGGTGTTGAGATGATTGAGCAACCTTTTCCGGCAAGTGATGATGCTGCCTTAGCGCATTTACCTCGCCCAATTACGCTTTGTGCCGATGAGTCTTGTCATGATAGTAGTAGCTTAAAAAATATTATTGGTCGCTATGACATGATCAATATTAAGTTAGACAAAACCGGTGGTTTAACAGAAGCCATCGTATTAAAAGAACAAGCCGAGAAAGCCGGATTGCAGGTTATGGTCGGTTGCATGGTTGCCACATCACTTGCAATGGCGCCTGCTTTTATCGTTGCACAAAACGTTCAAATTGTTGATCTTGATGGGCCATTATTACTGGCTGAGGATCGTCAATCAGGTATCCAATTTGATGAAAGTTTAATGAAGGTTTACCAAGCAGCGCTTTGGGGTTAATTCATTAACAAGAACCCAAATTTTAAGTTAATGAATTTAGGTTATCTATTTTATAAATAGCGAGAATCAGATTATCGCTATATTACGAGGGTTAAATGATGGGACGTATTGTCTACCTAGATGGTCAGTATCTTAAAGAAGATGAAGCTAAGGTTTCTATTTTCGATCGTGGTTTCCTGTTTGGCGATGCCGTTTATGAAGTAACGGCGGTGATTAATGGTAAATTAGTCGACAACGAAGGCCATATGATTCGCTTACAGCGTTCATGTAATGAATTACAAATAGCATTACCTGTCCCACTAGCAGAAATCACCAACATTCAAAAAGAGCTAATTAAAAAGAATGCACTGAATGAAGGTGGCATCTATTTACAGATTAGCCGAGGCTCCGCTGGCGATCGTGATTTTGGTTACCCTACCGATGTGAAGCCTACGTTAGTGTTATTCACTCAAGCGCGAGAGTTACTCAATAGCTCCAAAGCAACGAAAGGCATGAAGGTGATCACCACTGAAGATATTCGTTGGAAACGCCGTGATATCAAAACAGTGGGTCTACTTGCACCATGTATGGCTAAACAAGCAGCTATCGAAAAACAAGTAGATGATGCATGGTTAATCGAAGATGGTTATATCACTGAAGGTAGTTCAAACAATGCTTATATTGTGACGCAAGACGGTGTATTAGTAACACGTCCGTTAAGTAATGATATTTTGCACGGTATTACCCGTAAGGCATTACTTGAACTTGCTGAAAAAGAAAGTATCAAAATTGAAGAACGTTTGTTTACAGCAGAAGAAGCGTACCAAGCTGCTGAAGCATTTGTTAGCTCAGCAACAACCTTTGTATGGCCTGTTATTGAAATTGACGGTCACACCATAGGTGATGGTAAGCCGGGTAATGTAGCGAAAAAATTACGTGAAATTTACATTGAGTTAGCCACAAAAACAGCTGAATAATATGAGTTAAGTGGTTTATTAAACACGTTATTATCTAAAAACAGTTAACTAAGTACAAATAAGTAAGTACAAGTAAGTAAGCACAAGCTTAAAGCGCTCAAGTAATTAATTGTTATACCAAAAATCAATATTATGAAGGGTAAATAGAAATAACTATTTGCCCTTTTTATTGGGTATTTATACCTTTAAAAAATGTATCAATATCAGATGCAACATCCACTTTATCTGCAAACCACGGATGTAACTTCATCAACACTTTTATATGTGTTATGTCTTGCCCGTAGACTAACGTCTCAACAGTATCTCCATTTGCAATCAGTGCCTCTACCATTAATTTTTGATTAAAGAGACCTACCGTCGTATCGCCTTCAGAATGAATAAGCAATGCAGGTGGTTCATTACCGTTAACATGATGTTGAATTTTCATATCATCGAAATTTTCTTCGCCAAAAACATCAATATATTCTTGCGCTTTTGGTGTGAAATTATACGGTCCAGCAAGACCTGCTACGGCTTTTATGATTGACGTTGGTTTATTTTCAGCCGCTAAATATTGGTCATTAAACGCGACCATCGCAGCAATATAAGCACCGGCTGAATGTCCCACGACGAATAGATTGTTAACATCCCCACCAAACTCGGACACATGGTCATTTACCCATGCCACCGCTTTGGCACCGTCTTTAACAAACGTTGGGTATTTTGCTGCAGGATAAAGTGTGTAATTAGGGATCACAACAACGTAGCCTTTTTTCACAAAGCTATCGGCCACAAAGGTAAAGTAAGCTTTGTCTCCCCAACTCCAACCACCTCCGTAAAAAAACACAATGACAGGGTGCTTAGTATTGTTTTGCCAATCGGCGTTGCTATAAATATCAAGTTTTAAATCTTTGTTAGTATCAAAAACGATATCTTTTTGTACCGTCATGTTTGACGATAATGAAACACCAGTATTGAGTATGTTAAGTCCAGTTACGGTGCTGTCTTTTATGAATGCAAAAACCAGCACCGCAACAGGAATAAGTGCAATAACTATTAATAATCTTTTCAATCGATACTCTTTTTTTATTGGTGGATACGTTAATAAGTCATTACGGTTATAACGTCACTTAGATCATAATTAGAATGATAACGAAAAGAAGAAAGTAGCTAAAATCGCCGTTAGAGTGAGTGGTATGAACAGTACGTTATGAACGTTTATTTTTATTCAGGTTAAAAAACAACCTCGTTCAATTATTATGCTTTCACGTATTATCGAGTATAATTGACTTCATTGTATATTTAGAATATTAATTATGAATACTAAAGTAGAGAAATATGGTGTTAAAGCGGTGCACCGCCCTAAAATAAAAGCGACTAAAGAACTTGATCTTTCTGGAGCGTTAGGACAACAAATTATTAAATCAGAGACAAAATTAGCTTTAAGAACTCATGTTCAAACCTTTAAGAAACTGGCTTACATGTAATGGAAATAATTTGCTTTCCGTATGAAAGGGTTGTTGAAATTAACACCTTTATTCTGACAACAGAACCAGGAATGAATGAAAGGAAGTATAGATCTTTCGAAACTTCAAGGTGCTTTAAGTCGTATTTATAATGCGATTGTTTATGAGCAACTTGACGACGTTTTTGAAATAGCAGCAAAATATACAGCCAGCATTGCTGTATCTCACGCATTACCAGATGCTAACAAAAGGACTGGTTTAGCAGTTGCTTTTGAATACTTATCACTCAATGATTTTGAATTAACTTCAGATAATGATTTACTTGCAGATGCAGTAAGAGACCTAGTATTAGATCTCATCACAGAACTAGATTTTGCTGATATTCTTTACGCTCAATATGAAAAAGATAAAGGATCTTAAGCTGCAATCTAGGAATCACACGTTATAGCGATCATTACGATGATTTAATGCGATGATCACATTCAACACCACCCCACATCCTATCGATAACACTAACTGATAAAACGACACCACAGATAACGAAATTAACATAATGGTCAAATCGGCTCCCATTAATAACCACCCTGCTTTAATCGAATACTTGTCTTGTAGATATAAAGCTAAAATATTGAATCCGCCTAAACTGGCTTTATGGCGAAATAAAATAATAAACCCGACACCAAACAGAAAGCCGCCAAAGATAGCCGCATAAACGGCATTGAGCGATTGGATATCAATAAACTTACCGTGTAACGATGAGAACGTCGACACAAGGAATACAGCAACAAAAGTTTTAAGCGTAAACACCCACCCCATGCGACGAAGCGCAAAGTAATAAAAGGGTAAATTAATAAGAAAAAATACTAAACCAAATTGAATCTCAAGTTTGTAGTGAATTAAAAGTGATAGGCCGGCGGTACCACCCGTTAAAAGGCCTGCATGCTTTAAGAACACCACACCAAAAGACACTAAACTCGTGCCGATTAATATTGCCATTGCATCTTCAAACCAACGGTGTTGCGTTAATATTTCTATTTTTTTTAATGCAGTCTCTGACATAAAAACAATATCCTTTTATTAAGTTGTCAGTTAACCCATAAAAAAGGGAATTAATGAATGAGTACAAAAATGACTCAAACAAAAATGACTCAATATTAACTCCCATTCACTTTAGTCAGGCAAACGCCATCATTTAAGTTAATTAATACTCATTCATTTTAGTCAGGTAAAATATGAGCAACACAAATTTTATTGCCTGATGGATCGCGTAAATAAGCAAGGTACAATGTTTTAGCTGGGCCAACTCGAAGACCTGGAGGCTCTTCGCAAGCAACGCCGCCATTAGCGACACCAACGGCATGCCATTGATTACCGATTTCTGGACTTGCTACTTTAAAACCTATTGTCATGCCATTACTTACCGTTGCGGGTTCGCCATTTATAGGTAAAGTCAGCCCTAAGACACCTTCTGAAGTGAAATAAAAACAACGCCCCTTTTCATCGATTACACCCTCGGGATAACCTAACACGGCCATGGTGGTATCATAGAATTTCTTTGATTGCTCAATGTTATTTGTACCTAGTACTACATGACTAAACATTTTATATCCTCTATTAGTATTCAAATATGCACTTCATACTTTAATCTCTTAATCCCGAATTGTTTAGTAAAGTTTATACAATTAATATATTTTAAATTTTCATTATAAAGTCGTAATGAATTAATTGTATTGTCATCTGCACCACGATCAGAGTCTCGTGTTAATATAAACCAAAGTCATTTTATTATTTTAACCTTTTTAAAAACCAGTCATGTTTAGCGCTTTCAAATCTGTTTAGTGGATTTATTAGTTAATTAGTTGGTTGATTAGTAAATACCGTACTAACTTTAATTAATGACACTAAAAAATGATCTCGATACTTTTATTCCGTTAACAGTTCAAGCGTTCACAAGAAGAGAACGGACTCATTAAAAAATTCACAAGCTCAAGGATAGAGATATGATTATTATGGTGAGTATTAACCACTCTCAACAGAAAGTAAGCAGATCTTCATTTAAGGTCATTAAATGAAGATGAGCCTTCTAAAGAATAACTTTCCGACTATCGCAATATTAACCAATATGATGGCAACCCCTTTTTCTGAAGGTATTATTTTTGGTGCTAAGGATTACGCTCAGCAACAGCAATATAATACTCTCTGTTTTAGTGGGGCAGAGTTTGCTAAGCCAGCTAAAACTAATATGTCTCGAGACCGAATATTTGAGCTAATTGATAAAGATGCCATTGATGGTTTAATTATTCCCATGGGCGCACTGAGTCGCTTTATTTCATTGGAACAACAACTGCTATTTTTAGAACAGTTTTCTCATATCCCCGTGATCACGGTGACGAGTTCTATCCCAGGTTATCTCGATGTTGGTTATAGTCCTCAGCAAGGTATTGAAGATTTAGTCACACATTTGATCAATCAACATCATGTTCAACGTTTTGCCTTTGCAGGGCCAACAGGCGATCACCTTTCTAGCCAACGCAAGAAACAGCTTTTTGAAGCGACACTAGAACAGTATGGAATACATTTTGACCCTGGCATGTATATCACCAGTGATATGTCCACTAATGCCTCAATACCAAGGCTTGATGAACTACTAGAAAAACCCAAGCAAGAATGGCCTCAGGCAATTGTAGTCAGTACCGATAGCCAAGCTATTTCAATCATCTCATCATTAAAAAAGAAAGGTGTAAAAGTACCAGAAGATATTATCGTGACCGGTAGTATGGGCAATATGAACAGCCTTTTTGCCGATCCACCACTAACCAGTATTATTGAACCCACCTATGATCTGGGATGGTATGCGGCTAAAAAACTAATCGATATTATTGATGGGAAGGTCATCACCGACAATACAGTGCTGCCAACGTCATTAGTCGTAAGGCAATCTTGTGGGTGTCATCAAGCTGATATGGAATTATCTCAATCATCTAACTTAGTTAATGCAGAGCATTCTGAAAAAACGCTAACAATAGAAAATATTCAAATGGAGTTAGCCCAAGTCATTAACCACCTCCCATCAGATCAACGAGAATATGCTCCCCCTGATATTGCTTCCACATTATCAACAATGCTGCTAACGGACTTACAAAATCATGAAAGCTATCAGTTAATTGGGTACTTTAGTGACCTATTAGAATCAACGTTAAAAACAGACCAAATATTCTTATGGGGTCAACTTACGCAAGTTATCCATCATCGACTCATACAGTCAATTGAACGTGTTGAAAACAAAAGTAAGTCGATCAATATTGCGAGTGATCTATTTAAAATAGTACAGCAATGCAATGTAAAAGCAGGCCACTATCGTAGCTTTGAAACAGAACAACAGCTTGGTACGATGAGAGAAATCGGCATTCAATTAAATTCAGAGCTCAATTTTGATGAAATAGCACTGCAATTACAGCAGGGCTTACATTTTAATGATTGTTATATCAGTATTTTTGAAGACTTAGGTGAAGATAAAACACAAATGAATTGTGTATTTGCAATGCATGATAAGCAACGCTTGGCGATATCTAAAATCCCCTATCCTGCTTCAGAATTAATTCCATCCAATATTAAAAACGATAACCTATTATTTGCTTTAGTTATTATGCCGTTATCTTTTAAAAAAGATTTTATTGGTACTTGTATATTAGACCTTGCTGTACGTAAAGGTGTTATATATGAAGGGCTACTGACTCTGTTCTCCTCTGCTTTAAAAAATCAGATTCACGTCAATCACTTAAGTGAAGCTGAGAAGAAGTTTAGTGACATTGCTCATAGTGCCTCAGACTGGCTTTGGGAAATCGATACAGAAGCACATTTTAAATACAGCTCAGATGGCGTCGAACAAGTATTAGGTTATTCCCGTGAAGAGATTATTGGCCAGCCGATGACGCATTTTATTGCTAAACACTCTACAGACGAACTACAAAAACTAATAAAATCGATGCAAAATCAAGATGAGCTAGCAGGTCTTGAAACACGTTACCAACACAAAGATGGCAGTGAGAAAGTACTGCTTGCCACAGGTAACCCTATTATTAAATATGGAAAAACCATTGGCTACCGTGGCGCTTATAAAGATATTTCAGAGCTTAAGGCACAACAAGCGCATATTAGAATGCTTGCATACCAAGACCCTCTCACCAACTTACCTAATCGAGTGTTATTCAATGAACATTTGAACAGAATGATCTCAACATCAACACAACAGAAACTTGAATTTGCTTTACTGTTTATCGATCTTGATGGGTTTAAATTAGTGAATGATTCATTAGGGCATGATGGTGGCGATCTATTGTTAATAGAAGTGAGTAAGCGATTAAAAAAATGTTTACGAAGTGAAGATATATTAGCCCGTTTTGCTGGTGATGAGTTTATTCTGATATTACCGAATATCGAGCATGAGCAATTTGTAGCGGATATTGCTAGAGAAATCGTAAAGACTCTATCAGTTCCAGTGACTATTAAAGAACAAGTTGCCTTTATTAGCGCCAGCATTGGTATCGCACTCTTTCCAGAGCATGGAGAACAATCAGATATTTTATTACAAAGAGCTGATAAGGCGATGTACCTGTCAAAGCACAGTGGTAAAAATCAATTTTCTTTTTATCAACAAGGGTTAGAAGATTCACTTAATCGAACCGCAAAGATTCGTCACCTTCTGCATACAGCACTGCGTGAAAATGATTTTTATCTTGTATACCAACCACAAGTTAAAAGTAGTACTGGTGAAATATGTGGTGTCGAAGCATTACTCCGTTTACCTGCAGAAAAGTATCATGGCCTTAATCCACAAGAATTTATCCCTTTAGCAGAAGAAGCTGGTTTAATTGAAGAAATTGGATTCCGTGTTTTTAAAAATGCCTGTATACAACAACAAAAATGGATCCGTTCAGGCATTCATTTAAAATGCTCTATTAATGTTTCAGCAAAACAGTTTCAAAATAAAAACTTAGCAACTGAATTCATTAATATACTTGAAGAAAGACAAATAGATCCAAGCACCATTACATTAGAAATCACAGAAAATGCAGTTTTTGATAATCATCAAAAAGCACAAACGACTTTACAACAATTATCTGATTATGGTTTTACAATCGCCATTGATGATTTTGGAACAGGCTATGCGTCTTTAAGTTGCCTTCATAAAATACCCGTAGATATTATAAAAATTGACCGTTCATTTATTCATGATTGTGCTAATAACGAAGAAAATGCGAGTATTGTTCCTGCAATTCTTATGATGTCCAAAGGACTTAAATTAAAAGTAATTGCAGAAGGTGTAGAAACACAAGAACAATGGGATTTTTTGAAGAAATTAGATTGTGAAGAGTTACAAGGTTATCTATTTTCTAAACCCGTTAAAGCGCAAGACATCCCTATTTTGTTAGAAAATTGGAACAAAAATAATAAGTATTAATCGTTAGTCTCGTTCCGCTTTTTAATCTAAGTAACCTCAATATTGGATAAGCAAAGCGAGACGACACTGCTGTTTTCAGGTTTATTGATTATTTAAATACGATCGTAGAAGGTGTTGTTGGATTAAGTTGAAATTTATTGTGAAGCGCTTGTTTGTTATTAGTCGCAGTAATGTCGTAGTGTTGCAGCTTTTTATGCACACTAAACAGTTTTACACTAAAGCTCACCTTGGTATCTGGGGTTGGTAAAGAGTAACGCCCCATAATAGTCAATTCCTCTATTTCAGCAGTGTTTTCATGTGATGCAGTTGGGTTAAGTAATAAACCATCAATATTAAACTTATTGTTCACGTCAGATAAATAAACATTATGCATAACATTCGCGCTGATTTCTGTTCTGTGATCATTAAATTCTTTCAGTGAAACATGCCCATCATGGTCGTCATCAATCCCTTTAAAAGCTGAGATAGGTAACGACAAAACAACATAAACATTATCATCAACAAAGTTTAGCGTTCCATTTTCAACAACCATTAAATGAGCTGAACCGATCATAGGAAGAGTTAAAAGACTAAGGCTAGCGACATTTATTAATATTTTTTTCAAGGACTTCATTTTTTCTCACATTTTTCAGGTGATGTTTACAATTAGTTTTAATATGATGCTTATCTATTTTTTAATGGCTATTTAAAGCTTATTAATAAGGTTAGAGCTGACCTTTTACGCAACGTTGAAAGTATGGATAACTATCCGTTGCATAATAATGGTAAATCCCAGCAGGAAACTCAGGAGTGACACCAACACGACCATTACACTCATCAAGATCTCCTGAACCTTCCACATATTCCCAATCCTGTAAAAATGAACCAAGTGCATAGATATCAGTCGATGGACGACTATCACTAATATCACTGACTAATTGGTAACTACCAGTGATAAGTTTAATATCCGACGTTGCATCACCTGCGTCGGAATAACCGTAACGCGCGTAAATAGGAAAACCGTCGGCCGCCCAACCAATTAATGTCACGTTCGAACTATCGCCACCTTGAAGTGCAATAAACCCTTCTGGCATTCCATGGTAATGATAAGTTCCATCGGGCTGAACGTGCGCATTATTGCTGTCAGTACCAAAATCAAATGCATCTTGACCTAATGCTTCAATGCTCCAGTTGCCACTGTTATCAACTAAACTACAACTGTCTCCTGAATCATCACAACTACCAGCAGTGCCAGCATCAATTTTAATACCATTTAACACCACACCAATATTGCCACGCGGGCCACCTAAAGTAGTCGAACTTGTTGTTTCAACTGGCTCCAAGGTAAAGCTTTCGCTGACTGATTGTTCATAAATAGTATTAGGATTATCTTCATTCGGAAACTCTCCGACATCATGGTCAGGAATACCATTAGCCACTAAATCACGAGTATTACTACTGCAACTCCAGTTAGAAGTACTTGTTGCCTGTACTGACTCTGAATCGTTATATTCGCTGTATGAGTAGTCACATAAAACACCCTCAGTAGATTCTGTTTCAGAGTCAATAGTTGTGGTTATTTCAGTAGCAGTTTCAACACCTGAGCCGCATGCAACTAATGAGAAAGCAATAAGAATACCAGACGATTTTTTTAAAATTTCTCCTGCTTTAACATCATAATGTTGCATTTTTTTAGCTCAAATTAATTAAATTTGACCAACAATAACGATTAAATGTGCAAACACAGTGCAAAATACAATAATCGACTTAAGTAAGTTGAAATACTTGATGTGACAAGCTAAAAAAGATTATTTAAATAAGGAAACCGTAGTCAGTGTTGAGGATAAAAAAGTAGTTAAAATAATGCGTTATATCGATTACATTAAATCTATCATCTAAATTTCACGCTGGAGAAACAGTTCAATTCCAGGTGTAAATGACAGTTTCCTTTACGAAATTTACAACGAGGGAATGGGCTGTTTTAACAAGTAAAATAGATAAGCTATTTATTGTGATTGGTATTAGGCTCTTTGTTATTCAAAGAGCCTAACTGTAGACAATCTAACGATTAAGCAGTCGCTATTAGACAACCACTATTAAGCAGTTTTAATCGCTCTTTCCATTGGTTTTCGTTGCACCATGGTACTAGCAGCAATTAGCGTAACGGCACCCACCAATTGAACTTGTGTCATTTCCACACTTAAAAATAACCAATTGATAAAAATAGCGGCAACAGGGAAGAACATTTCAGCAAGTGTTGCCCAATGAGCAGGAATGCGTTTTAGGCCTTGGTAATAAAAATACATACCTAATACACCAGAGAGCAAAGCGAGTATCGCTATTTTTTGTAAAACACTTATCTCTACCGTTGTGATTAAGGTTGGTGTCATAAAGGCAAAAGGTAACATCCCTAATAAACCAAAACTAAAACGACCAGCCATTAAGTCCACGCTATCTAAGCCTTTGGTGCTAAGTTTTTTACCAAACACGGTGGCACATCCCCAACTAACCACAGCAAATAAAGCAAGGCCATAACCTAATAATGCATTGTTGTTATGCTCTATATTACCTTCTTTAAAACTAGTAGAGAGTATTTGTAAATCTGGCCAAATAAGTAATAAGCTACCCAATAAAGCAATACCTAACCAGAAAAAGAAGCGAGGGTTGATTTGTTCTTTTAATAAGACACACGCTAAGGTCACAGCAACTAAAGGCTGTAACTTTTGCAATAAAATAACCACGGTTGGATTAGCGAGATAGAAAGCTTCGGTAAAAGCCAATGTTCCAAGAGCCGATCCAAAAACACCAATCACAACAAATGGTAGTAAGGTTCCACGACTTAAAAAGCTTGGTTTACGACGCTTAAATACAAAAATACCAATCAATACAACAAATACAATTATGTGTTCAAATAACACTATTTGTTGCGCACTGGAGCCACCAAAAAGTAAGGGGTAGCGAATTAATGTATCTGCGGCCCAAAGTAGGCACGCGAAAAAAATAAAGATAATACCTGTCATTACATTTCCTAAACAAAAAAGGAGAGAAGGACAGAGCTTGGAAAGAACATGATTCAATAGGATCAAACAAACCTAATCACTAAAGAATCCAACAAATAGACTTAAATTTTACAGTACAAAAGTCTCCGTAAACTTATAGCGTGATGACGGGTAACTTTAGGTACTTTAACCATGCGAATAGACACAGGAAAATGCCCTGCGACTAAAGCAAAAAATACAAATAACAGAAACAATCGGTGACATCATTCATCGCCTAACCTGATCTGTTTTTAATATAAGGTAAATCTATTTATTATCGATCTTCTTCCATCCGGACTATAACCGTCGGCTTTGGCGTCTCACCAAATCTGCTGACCCTAGCTTTATCAAAAGTTACCTTAATAACTTAATAAGGCTAGGCGCTCGTGGGCTCTTTTACTAGAAAATTATATTCTGTAAAAATACCACCGGTGGGGAATTACACCCCGCCCTGAAGTCGAGTTAGCTAAAGGACCTTTACTCATTGTTATTAACAATAAATAAAGTCGTTTAACTGATTGTTATATTAATAAGGTTTTTTTAAAAAACAAGCTAAATGATGGAGTTCACACTTTATTCTTTATAGGCAATGTTTATTAGATATGCTTATTCGCTATTTTCTTAGATAGCTTTATTGATTTATTGATTTATTGATTTACACAGCAATAGTTCTTAGCGGATTAAAGCAATGCTTCAAAGCTGAAAGCTAAAAACAAAAAACGCTTAGCCATAAAAAAGCCCAGCTAAATTAGCTAGGCTTAAAAAGTACATTTAAAAAATGCTTAGATTAAAAAAGTAACAACACCATTTTATCAGCCATTTTCAAAGGTAACCTCACATTTACATTAAAGAGTTTTTCTTCATTAACGTTTCATCAACACCTTTTAGCTTCATTTCATCCATAATGAAGTTCACCGTATTTAATAAACGTTGCTCACCTGTTGGCATTAAGTAACCAAACTGGCTTTTAGTAAATGGATTTTCTTCTCTCACCGCTTGTAGCGTTTTATCTATTGTTTGGTAATACAGTGCTTCTGGCGTTTCAGTTACCATCACATCAACAGTCCCTGCTGAAACAGCTTTAGGTACATCTAAGTTATTTTCATACTTTACAATGGTGGCTTTAGTTAAAAACTGCTCTGCAAATTTTTCATTAGTCCCACCGATATTCACACCAACTTTAACGCTAGGTACATTCACTTCTTGTAACGTATCGTATTGTGCCTCTTTACCATTAGCCACTAAAAACACTTTACCAAATGTCATGTAACCTTGAGATTGCTCAGCCGCTAATTGACGAGACATACGGCGTGTAATTCCGCCCATTGCGATATCATATTTACCGTCTTTTAGGTCTGAAACTAAACGCTTCCAAGTGGTATTTACAAAGCGCACTTCAACGCCTAGTTGCTCTGCAACGTGCTTGGCAACATCGACATCGTAACCAGAGTAGTTACTACCATCAAAATACGTAAAAGGTTTGTAATCACCGGTTGTGCCAACGGTTAACACACCTTTTTCTTGAATATCGTCAAGTAGGTCTGCTTGAGCATTCAAGCTAAAAGAAGCAATGGTAATCAAAGCGATATGAGTTAGTTTCATAAATGTCCTTATTAGTGATTTATTATTGTTTTTGTAAAGAATGGTGCTATAAATTTTTCTTAAGTGAATGTATAACGTGCTAATAAATTAATATACTTTTTTATAAGCAGAATAACCATTAATGAAATAGTGAGCTTTGTTTATCGCTTATTACTTTGTTAGGCAGGTATTTAAAACACCTCTAAATTACCAATGTTGAGGTGTTTTATTTTTGTTATTTTTGTTTGAAGGTTATTTAGCAGCCGCATTAGTTAAGGCGTTTAATACACCAGATACTTTTTTAAATACTGGATCACAACCTTTTACTTCATGACGTTCTTTAATGTATTCAGGGTTGTTATAAGTTAACCACACTTTATTATCCGCATCTTTTGATACTAATACTTTTTGTGGCAAATCAATGGCTAATTGTTGAGCACACTGCATTAATGGGGTGCCTATTTTAGGGTTACCAAAAATAAATAGTTCAGTTTCTCTCAACTCTAAATTAACACCTGCCGCATTTTTTTGATGATCAATACGAGCAAATAAAGTGAGGCCCTTTTTTTCTAATATCGATGCAAACCGATCAGCGGTTTCTTTGGCTGAGTATTTACTTTCAACAGAGATTAAACTCTCAGTTGCACTCGCGTAGCTTGACACAATAAATGACAAGAATATAAATGTAATTAATTTCTTCATGGTTATTTCTCTCTATGTAAGATGCAACTAACTATACTCATTACCCTTCAAGGTGCAAAACTCAGCAAGCGGTGAAGTGAACAGGAGCTAAGCAGAAAGAGGAAGATCTAACGGGTTAAATCGACACTTCCTAACAAAGAAAGGGTTTACTTCACAACTTGAACGGTAACGGGTATCTATAAATACAAAGTAAAACACTAATATTTATTATAAAAATATTGTCTATGCTCTGATTAACTTATAAATAAATATCGAGTAATTAACTTATCATTGAATAAAGAATTTACAAATAAATCTCGAGTGATTTAGCTTATAAATCGAGCTATAAATTAAGTTATAGACCGTGAGTATTAAAATCATCAAGCCATGCTTCAAAATCATTTTTTCTAAGAGGTGCGCTGTATAAAAAACCTTGATGATTAATACACCCTAAGAAATTTAAAGAGTCTGCTTGCTTTTTATTTTCAATACCTTCAGCAATTAAACCAAATTCAAACGTTTTTGAAATCATGATCAATGCATTAATAATGGCGGCATCTCTTTTTGAGTCTGCAATTTTATTAACAAAACATTTATCTATTTTCACGCTATCAACAGGTAATACTTTTAAACGTTGTAATGATGAATAACCAGTACCAAAATCATCAAGAGAAAGCTTAATGCCTAGCTTTTTCAATTTAAATAGAGTTGGTAATAGATGGTTATTATTATCAGAAAATAAAGACTCCGTCACTTCAAGTTCGATGAATGTAGGATCAACTTGATACTCTGTGAGTATATTTTCTACTTTGCCCACAAAATCATCGCTTTCTAATTGCCTTAAAGAAACATTAATTGCAATAACACCATTGAAAATATTGGCTTCTTGCCATATTTTAGCCTGTTGGCAACCGGTTTTGATAACAAAGTCGCCTATCTCTTTGATCATACCGTTCGACTCAACAATTGGAATAAATACATTAGGTGAAATGATACCTTGTTGCGCATGATTCCATCTTAGTAAGCACTCAACACCAAACACTTCATGTGTGACTGAATTAACCTGAGGTTGATACCAGACTTCAAACTCTCCTCTTTCTAGAGCGAGTTTGATATCTTGATCTAATGAATGCTGCTGTCTTACCAAGTCTTTTCCTGATGGATCGAAAATAGAATAATTATTACCACCTGATTTTTTTACTTTTTGCATCGCAACATCAGAGAAAGCAATTAACTCATTAATATCAGTTGAATTTAAGGGAAATAGACTTATCCCTATGCTCATCGACATTTTAAAGTCACCGTACTTAGTATTAAAAGGTTGGTCGAATATAGATAAAATAGTTCTGCTTATTTTATCTATATTTTTAAGTGCATGTGCCCCTTCAATGAGAATAATGAACTCATCATCTCCACTTCGAGATAGCACATCATGACTTCGTAACCTCGCACCAAGACGATTAGCAATACATTTAAGTAACTCGTCTCCAACATGGTCACCATAAGTTTCGTTTATTAATTTAAAACGATCTAAATCGCAAAAAAGAATAGCGAACTCCCCAGACTTAGCCAGGCTAGACTTACGTAATACGGCTAGTTTTTCAAATAAGAAAGTACGGTTGGGTAAGCAAGTTAATGAATCGTAATAAGTATACGTTTCTTTATCTTGTATCGACTTTTTCAACATGCTGATATCACTATACTGGCAAATATAGTGTGTTATTTTTCCATTAGATTCTTTTAAGCTAGAGACATTTAACCAACTAGGAAAGGTTTCACCATCTTTACGCTTATTCCAAATTTCACCTTTCCAAGCGCCTTTATGAATTAACGATTGCCAAAAATGGTTATAAAAGTGTTTATTTTGCTTTCCTGAATTTAAAATACTAGGTGTTTTACCTAATACATCTTCATTGCAATAACCTGTAATATGTCTAAAACTTTCGTTCATACACAGGATATAACCAGAAGCATCTGTAATTAATATACCTTCTTTAGAAGCTTTAAATATTTTAGAGAGAAAAGACAATTTACATCGGACTTCTTTGATAAAACCGAAGTTTTTAATAAAAAGAATAATATTTTCTTTTTCATTAAGACTATGAAAATAAACAACTTCTATTGAGGTGGGATCTTTGTTTGTTGTAGCATCTTTGCTTTTGATGGTGGTGTTAAAATCGTTTTTAACGATGCTTGAATGATAATGACCATGGCTTGCATGTTGAATTTCAGCAAGTCCATTATTAGCAAGAAATGTATCGAACTCTTTAATATTTTTACCAATAACATATTTATTGAGAGTATCGTTAATGGTTTTTTTTTCATCTATTATATTAATCGCAGGCGCACCTACTATTTCTAAATAAAACTGATTGGCTTCAATAATAGTGCCGTCTAGTTTTAATGTTAAAATAGCGACGTCTTTTCTATATCTGTCTAATGACTCGTTAAAAAAATCTAGCAAATATAACTCCAACATTTAATAATTAAACATTTTTATTAACTATACTGACTTAAAGTAAGTGGCTAATAAGCCAATCACTAAAATGTATATCTATCTACTTAGTATTGCATGTAAATTAAATTAAAGGTCATTTAAACCACATTTTAATATTAATTTTATAATAAAATAGACATAAACCTACTTCATGAAAACGTCAAATCTTAGCTAAAAGGTCAATATAATATTGATTAAATTGACCTTATAGCGCTTAATCTCAAGGTTAATTTTTCTAGTTGGCTTGTGCTTGCAATACCAAATCGCAGTGAATCATTCTCATCGGTCAAACGAACATAAATAGCATTTTCACAAAGCTGTTGGTAAACAACCGGGGCATCAGATAGAAAAATCGTAATAAACAAGGCATTTGCTTCCATTCGTAACACCGGTAAATACGCTTTAAGTAGCTCTTGCATCACTTCGCTTTGCGTTTGTAATCGTTTCAATTGGTTAGCTTGCCATGTTCTATCTTGTAAAGCTTGTTCACTAATGAATAACGCAGCACCATTAACAGCCCAAGGCCCACTAACCTCTTGGATGGTTTCACACCAATGTTTATTGCTACAAACAAAGCCAACACGTAACCCTGCCAACCCAAAAAACTTACCAAATGAGCGTAGTACTAATACATCAGCTGTTTGTTTTAATGTGGAAAGGTGAGGAGAAAAACTAAACTCTGGGGTAAATATGTCCGCAAAGGCTTCATCGATAATTAATAACGCTTGTTGCTGCTCACAGAGGTTTTGCAGCGTTTTTAATTGATCGATAGTAAATGTATCTGTCAGGGGATTATTCGGGTTAATAACAACCACCACACTATTTTCTTCGATATCAGTAGGTAAACTATCTTGATAAAAATGTAATTGGTACCCACCTTTACACCAAGCTTGTTGATGTTCTTTATAGCCCACCTTTGGTAAGTAGGCATGTCTTTCTAGTATAAAATCACTGTTCACATTTGTATGGAGATATTTCTTTTTGTCATTCCACAGCTCAGGCAGTTTTTCAATTAATGCTTGGCTACCTGCAACTGGCCAACAGTATTGAGTTTGGTAATAAGCTTTCGCCACTTCAATTAAGTTTTCAGAAATAGTCGGGAGATTTTGCCAAGCCTGTTGAGGAATATCAGGGATAGGGTAACTAAAAGGCGCAATGCCAGTGGAAAGGTCTAACCAGTCTTTTTCTGGTATTTGATATTGCTTTGCAACACGACTTAATTGACCTCCATGTAAGATTGCCATTGTTCTGATAAACCTCTTTTTTTAAATAACTGAATAGCTAAATACGGGTGTTTGAAACGATTAGAATGATGGTGCTTATGTCTACATTTCTATTTTTTAAAGCTTAATCATTTGAATTGCTTGTATCAATAAAAATCAAGTAATCTGCCAAATAAATACAACCAATAACCATAACACGACCGCTTGTTTCACTAAGGTTAGGCTAGCTTTAATATGCTTACTTTGAACAATTTCACCTTGACCTAATAATGGTGAGTTAACTGTTTTACCAAAATAAACCGCACTGCCGCCTAAACAAACATTCATCACCGTTGCGCCTGATGCCATTACCCAACCACCATTATGGCTTTTATAGGATTGGCTTTGTGAATACGCATTACTAAGCGCTTGCTTGCCAGTACCATTAAACAAACCAATGACGGTAAATAATAACGCAGTAATTTTTCCACTTACAAAACCTAATAAGTCATCCATTCTGGCACTAAACTTACCAAAATAGTTAAACTGCTCAGTTCGATAACCCCACATTGCATCTAAGGTGTTACTCAAGCGATGTATGATCACTAGCGGCGCTCCGCCAATAACAAAATAGATAAGCGTTGCAGTGACACCATCATGGCCATTTTCAAGCATAGATTCGGTGGTTGCTCGGCTGATTGCTTGAGCATCTAATTGGCTAGTATCACGGCTCACGATATAAGAGCAATAATGCTGTGCTTGCGCTAAGTCGTTAGTGATTAATGGATTATAAATTTGCATGCCGTGCAGATTCAAACTATTTAATGCCACTGCCCAGTAAACAATATAAATATTAACTAACAGAATAAGATAAACAGGCAGTAACCAAAGCAGCAAAACATATAACAATGGCAATGGCAGCACTAATAAACACCAAGCAACGAGGCCACCAATGAATTGTTGTTGATGGTTACCTTTATTGAATTTTGTTTCTAATTTATTCGCGATGTTGCCAAATATAATTAAAGGATGAAAACGGGTAGGCTCGCCAATGAAATGATCAACCACCAGCGCAGTTACTAAAGTAAACAGCAATATCATAATTTTGAGAACGTTCCTGTTTCTTGATCATAAGTCATCGCAATTAATTGCGCATTTTTATAATCATAACCAGTACTTAATGCTTTTTTTGGTGATGTTTTAGATGATGATGCTTCAGATAATGATACTTTCAATAATAAGGGATCATGAAATTGCGCCATAAAAGATCGCAAAATATCGCCGTGACTGACAATTAAAAAGGTTTCATTATTCGCCGTTTGTAACTGGTTAGTTAATGCTTTTGTAAAACGTGCTAATAACTCTTTTGCACTTTCACCTTGTTCAGGTTTACAGTCAGTAATGTGTGAGGTGATTTCATTATAATTAACATCACCATTCACTTCGCTCACTAACTTACCTTGCCAAATACCAAAATGACGCTCTTCAAAACCAGGCACAGGCTTAACGGTTATATTTAACTGTTCTGCACAAATATTAGCAGTTTGAACGGCACGCCCTAATGAAGAAGTTAACACTTGAGTGATATTTAACTCACTGCACTGAGCTGCTAGCTGCGAAGCTTGTTGTTCCCCTTCTGACGTAAGGAAACTATCGAGCTGTCCTTGAATACGGCGTTCAACATTCCATTCAGTCTGTCCATGACGGGCAAGATAAAAAGTAGTTTTGTTATTCAAATGTCAGCTCTTATTTTAATCAGAAGGTTTAATAGGACAGTGTTAATCAAATTTGATTCCCATTAATAGCAATCAAAAATAAGGTTTAAAACTAGATGTTTTTTTTAAATGCACTTTTCTAAAATAAGACATGCTTTAAAAATTAGATGTTTTTAAAAATATAAAGTAACTAATGCTCACCTGCCATTAGTTACTTTATATTATAAAAATGAGACACGACTTTATCAATAACTATTATTTTCTATGTGCTAATGCTTCACCTTGAACGCCATTATCAATACGCTCTTTTTCTTCATCCAATAACCATTGTGGGAATTGTCCCATGAAACAACAACAGACGCCTTCACCAATCATGGTTCTAGGCCCTAATGGATGTGTAATATGTTTATACACACCGTGACTATGAGGCTCTACATGCGTATGAGCGTGGTCATGGCTATGAGAATGATCATGTGAATGTTCACTATGTGAGTGTTCTGTGTCATGTGAGTGACCGTGTGAATGCTCATCATGTGCATGATCGTGGCTGTGAGAATGGTCATGATCGTGCGAATGAGCCTGCTCTTTTGCTGGATCTTGATATTCTGCATGATGATGATGTACATCAACTTCACCAGCGGCTAAACGACGTTTGAATATCGCCATTAAATCTTCTTCACTTGATTGTGTATTATCCATGATGTCACGAACACGAACTTCAAATGCATCGATGACTTTGTCATGGTCACGTAAGTAAGGTGTGTTAATAAATTCAATGCTTGGGTTTTCTTTTGCAACTTTATCAACATAACCAGAAATACGTTTAATTAAACGGCCTGTAAATAGAAAATAAGGCGCAACCACAATGCGTTTGTAATCAAGTTTAATCAGCTTTTCAAGGCCTACACCAACTGAAGGATAAGTCACACCAGAATAAACCGTATCAGCCCAACCAAAGCCCATATTTTCACTAACTATACGTGTTAATTTAGCCGCTTCAGCATTCGCTTGTGTATCAGAAGTACCACGGCCAACAACCACTAACATCGTATCGTATAATTCAGCAGGTGGATTATCAGCATCTAACCCTAACGATTCATAAATACGTGCTTGAAACGCGTTGATCATTGGCTCTTGTAAACCTAACTCTTTACCGTAACTTACTGCTAAGCCTTCATTTTTTTCTTCAAAAGTAGTTAATACAGAAGGAATATCATTTTTAGCATGTGTTGCAGCAAATAACATACCCGGTACCGCATAAATATGCTCAACACCTTGGTTGATCAAGCTGTTTAAACCCATGTGAATGTTAGGTGCAGAATACTCTAAGAATCCGTATTCAACAGGCAGATCAGGAAAACGTTTTTTTAACCCTTCAGCAACCAATGAGAATTCCATTTCAGCGTCTTTATCACGACTACCGTGACCACAAACCATAATGCCTTTCTTAACTACTTTATTATTCATTTTTAATCTCTTTATATCTTTTAATTGTTTTTTATTTACACTTCATTTGGCGCTATTAACTTGCTGTAAACGGAATTGATTCGGCTTGAACGCATTTATTTCGCCATGGTATCAATGACAGCTAAAACAGCAATCGACAATTGTTTATTTTTTCTAAATTCGCATCACTAGATTCGGGTATCTAATCATTTAATAACGACAACTACTTACTTTCTGGCCAGCTATTCTCAAACAAAAAAGTATCAACTTCTGCTGCCTGAGCCCAGTTTTGTTCAATCAACATTGGCTTTTCATAAAACTTTTCAACGTGTCCAATGCATAAAAGTGCAATCGGTCGGCTGTCTTCTGGCATATTTAATAAATTGGCTAATTGAATCGGGTCAAACAAAGAGACCCAACCAAGACCAATCCCTTCGGCGCGTGCCGCTAACCACATATTTTGAATCGCACAGGCCACTGACGCTAAATCCATATCAGGCATAGTACGACGACCAAACAGATGTTTCTCACGCCCTTCAGGCAAGGCAACCACAATCAATTCAGCACACTCTGAAATACCTTCTACTTTTAACTTTAAGAAGTCATTCTTACGCTGATTCAAAAGTTCTGCTGTTATATTACGTTCAGTTTCCACTAACGCTTTTATCGACGATTTTAATGCATTATCTGTAATACGAATAAATCGCCACGGTTGCATTAAGCCAACACTTGGCGCTTGATTCGCAACCGTTAGTAAACGCGTTAACAATCCTTTCTCAAGCGGCTCATGACTAAAGTGGCGCATATCTCGTCGTTCTTTAATAACACGATAAACGGCTTCTTTCTCAACTTGACTATAACTATGCTGACTTTTCATTATTGACTACTTTGCTTTTAATTAAGTGCTTTTTTGTTTTGCTTTATATCTAACTGACTTTACTTAGCTTCTTGCATCTCATCACACTGTAACAGGAGATCTTGTAGCTTTTGTTGATATTCATCAGGCGCTTGCCATAAACCACGTTGTGCAGCTTCCATTAAACGCTCAGCCATCTCTTCCATAATTTGTGGATTATTATCTTTTAAAAACTGCTGATTAACATCATCAAATAGTAGCGTGTCAGTCACTTGCTCATATTGATAATCGGCAATCAAATCTGTGGTCGCATCATAAGCAAAAAGGTAATCAACCGTGGCGCCCATTTCAAAAGCCCCTTTGTAACCATGTTCACGCATCCCTTCAATCCATTTAGGATTTAAAACACGCGAACGTATCACACGATTCAATTCTTCTTTTAAGGTACGAATCACCGGCTTACTTGGATTACTATGGTCACTATGATAAATAGTTGGTGCTTTACCTGAATACACTTGTGCCGCGTTACTCATGCCACCTTGGAATTGGTAATAGTCATCGGAATCTAATAAATCATGTTCACGGTTATCTTGATTTTGTACTACGACTTCAATGTTACTTAGTTGATGTAAAAAGGCATCTTTAGCCTGCACGCCATCTTTATCGCTGTTACCGTAGGCGTAACCGCCCCAGTTTAAATACGCTTCAGCTAAATCGCTTTTCTCTTCCCAACAACGTTCATCAATTAAACCTTGTAATCCTGCGCCATAAGCACCCGGTTTAGAACCAAATACACGATAACTGGCTTCGCGTTTAGCCTCACCAATTGCCATGCCATCGGCAATTAACTGTGCTTCACGTTGTTTAATATTTTGTTGGATTAAATTACCGCTGCCCGGTTCATTGAGTTCGCTAATGGCAACCACAGCCGCATCAAACAATGCCATCACGTTAGCAAAAGCATCACGGAAAAAACCGGAAACTCTTAAGGTCACATCAACTCTTGGACGATTTAATAATTGGAATGGAATAATTTCAAAATCCACCACGCGATTACTGCCCTGCGCCCAAATAGGTTTTACGCCCATCAAAGCAAAAGCTTGCGCAATATCGTCACCGCCAGTACGCATGGTTGCAGTACCCCAAACTGATAAACCCAATTGTTTAGGGTAATCGCCATGTTCTTGCAAATGACGATGGATTAACGCTTGCGCCGATTGTTGACCTAATACCCAAGCGGCTTTCGAGGGAATTGCGCGATTATCAACAGAATAGAAATTGCGTCCTGTTGGTAGTGTATCTAATCGACCTCGCGTTGGTGCACCGCTTGGTCCAGCTTCAATAAATTTGCCATCTAACCCGTCAATGATTGCGCTTAATTCGTTTTTAACACTTTGATTTAACGCGGCCTGAATCGTTGATTTTGCATAGGTTAATAACGCTTGTGTTGCTGGATAATTATTCAGCTCAATAAGATCGTTATCGTTAAGTAAAAAGTGTTCAACCCATTCTAACGCCAACAACTCTAAACGTTCACGCGTATCTGCATGCGTTCGCCATAGGGTTTCACTCACCTTCATTAATAATGAAGGCTTTTCATCCAACCATTGTTCGCGAGTCGCTTCTAAAGGATCGAATGCTTTACCATCTATTTGCAAGACAAAATCACTCACTAATGCGTGTAAAATACCTTGGTTTATAACGCCTTCACCACGGGGCAAACGTAATAAAGCAATTAAGGTATTCGCTACTTTATGCGGTTCCGGTAGTTGCCCAAGAATATGCAATCCATGACGAATTTGCGCTTCTTTAATATCACAAAGATACGTATCTAACTCTTCTAATACCTGAGCATCGTCTTCACGCGCCGCTTCATTTAATTCATCGAGAATATTAGTGCTTTGTACTTTTTCTAAAATTTGTTCGCGTAACCACACTTCACGACGAACATCTAAACCTTGTGCTTGATAATATTCATCGACTAAACCTTCAAGCTCAGCCAATTCTCCATAAGTTTCAGCACGTGTCATTGGCGGCATTAAATGGTCAATAATCACCGCTTGCGTACGTCGTTTCGCTTGCGCACCTTCACCGGGATCGTTAACAATAAAAGGATAAAAATGTGGCATTGGACCTAACACTGCATCAGGCCAACATTCATTAGAAAGCGCAAGCCCTTTACCCGGTAACCATTCTAAATTACCGTGTTTCCCCACATGAATAACCGCGTTGACTTGATAAGTAAAACGTAGCCAAAAATAGAAGGCTAAATAATTGTGCGGTGGCACTAAATCAGGGTCATGGTAGTTAGCGAGTAAATCAATATTAAAGCCACGTGCAGGTTGAATACCGACAAAGGTTTCACCTAAGCGGATCCCTGAGATCATCAAACGTCCATCACGACATTTAATATCATCTTCGGGTTTACCCCAACGCTCGTTAATGGCTTGCTGACTCACTAACGGTAAATCTGCAAAGGCTTTTTTGTAATCACTTAACGACAAACTCTGCCAACAGGCTAAATGATGTAACGTATTGGGGTTGTTGGTCACTGATTCTAATAAGGTTTCAATCAGTTTATTGCCGTTTTCAGGCACGCTATTAATGGGATACCCCGCGTCCTTTAAGGCATTTAAGATATTCACTGTCGAGTTTGGCGTGTCTAATCCTACACCGTTACCGATGCGGCCATCTTTGGTTGGATAATTAGCTAAGATCAACGCAATACGTTTGTTTTTATTCTCGGTAAGTGAAAGCTGAATATATTTTTTAGCCAACTCAATCACAAACAAAGCACGCTCGCTATGTAATTGATATTGCACTAATGAAATTTGTGTTTTTTCGTCAAAAAAAGCTTCGGTTTTAAAGCTAATGGCGCGAGTTAATACTTTGCCATCCATTTCAGGTAGTACGACCTGCATGGCAATATCACGGCTGCGTAAGCCTTGCTTGTAATCCGTCCAATCTTGTAAAGTACTGCTTGAAAGTACCAGCTGTAAAATAGGAATATCAACGGCAAATAAACGTTTAAAGCTATTCGGTTGAGAGCTTAATCCGGGACTGCTCACGGTATTCGCAGCAAAGCCAGTGCTGTTTAAAATCAAACGGCAATCATGCGCACTTAAAAGCTGATTCACCACACTCATGGCTTGTTCATCTTTTAACGAGCTAATCACTATTGGTAATGGGTTTAAACCATTCGCTGACATCAACTCAATAAACTGATCAAACATCTCGCAGTTAGCTGATTGTAAATGACTACGATAAAAAATCAGTGCGACGACACTTTGCTCACTTTTCCATTTACGTCTGATTTGTTGCTCATTATAAAACTGCGCAACAGGTAAAAAATGAGGGTCATTAACATCAATATTTGACGCAAAATAAAGCTGATTCAAATAAGCAAAAAGCTGTGCACTGTTATCCAATCCACCAGCACGTAAGTATCGCCATACTTGATGTTGAATTTTTTCGGATACATTTGATAATTCAATTAACTCAGGGTCAACATTATCATCACCGGGCACTAAAATAAGTGTGCGATTGGATTTTGCTTTTGACCAGCGAATTAATCCTTCCACACCATATTGCCAATAAGCTTTACCACCTAATAGCGACACCACCACTACTTCTGCTTGCTCTAGGACTTTATCTTCATAAAGGTCAAAAGCAGCAGGCTTTAGTAAGTTAGTCCAATTAACTAAACGCGTTTCAGCCAAGCTATTCGAAGACAGGTTTTTCGAAGATACAGCATTCACCTTTTTAAATCCGGCAGAAAGCGCGGTTAATTGGCTGTCGGCAGCGCTAAACACAACCAAAGGCGCTGGCGATTGCGCTAAATCGACAATGCCTTCTTCTTCAATAAATCCGCCTGGTTGTGCCGCTAATAGATGCATTTGTTATTAAACCTCTGCGCTTTTTAAGATAGCAATAACTGCAGCTTCGTCTAAGCCCTTACCGATCAACACTAATTCAGTTTTTGGTGTTTCAGTCGCTTCCCATAAACGGTCGAAGTGAACTTCTAAACGTTTACCAACGGCTTGCAATACTTGGCGCATAGGTTTGTTTTCAACAGCTGCAAAACCTTTAATACGGAATAAGTTAAATTCGTTTAATAGTTTTTCAACACTTACTTTTAGTTTGTCAGCATCAACCGTCCCTAAGCTTATCACCATAGAATCAAAATGGTCATGTGCGTGGTCGTGATGTGCACCGTGAGCATGATGATGGTCATGATGGTTATGAACTTTATCAATGGTTTTTTCAGTGCCCGCATTAATACCGATTAACACATCAAGTGGTACGTCACCATTATTGATATAGGCAGTTTTAACTGAACTTGGTACACGTTTTTCTATGACTGCTTTAACGCGTGCTTGCTCTTCTTCAGTTAATAAATCACTTTTACTCACGACCACTAAATCAGCAGAGTTGAGTTGATCGTCTAATAGTTCTTGTAAACTTGGGTCATGATCTAAACTTTCATCTAATGCACGTTGTTCTTTTACTTTATCTTCATCAGCTGCAAAACGACCCGCTGCAATTGCAGGACCATCAACTAATGTAATAACAGCATCTACAGTGCAATATTCTTTGATACCCGGCCAATTGAACGCTTGTACTAATGGTTTTGGTAACGCTAAACCTGATGTTTCAATTAGGATATGATCGATTTGGTCACGACGTTCAACCAATTTTTTCATGACAGGTAAAAACTCTTCTTCTACGGTACAACAGATACAACCGTTCGCTAATTCGTAGATTCCATCTTCGCCACCGACTAGTTCTGCGCCATCTCCCTCGCATCCACTTTCTTCATCAAAGGGACAGCTACGTAGTAATTCTGAATCGATATCTAATTCACCAAATTCATTCATGATCACGGCAATACGTTTGCCTTTTGCTTTTTTAAGCAAGTTAGCTAATAACGTTGTTTTACCGCTACCAAGAAAACCAGTCACCACCGTCGTTGGAATTTTATTTAATGAAACGCTGTTATTTAAAGCATTGCTTGTTGATGAGTTACTTGTTGTCATTTTTGACCTCTAATTCTTCAATGGAAAGTGTATTTTTACGACGACGGAAAATATTAGGTTTATCTTTTTTATACAGGTACGAATCTTCAAAATTAGTCGTATCTAATACGTGACCAACCAAAATAAGTGCCGTTAACTTAAATCCTTTGGCTTCTACTTTTTCTGCAATATCAGCTAATGTGCCAGTGACTTTATCTTGGTCAGGCCATGAACTACGGTAACAAACCGCCACAGGACAATCTTCACCATAATGTGGAATTAACTCAGCCACGATTTTACGGATTTTAGTGATACCTAAATGGATTGCTAAAGTTGCACCACTTTGCGCAAGTTGCGGTAAACGCTCACGTTCAGGGAAAGGTGTTTTACCTTCATAACGCGTCATGATCACGGTTTGCGATACACCAGACAGTGTTAACTCTTTACCTAAATACGCAGCAGAAGCCGCCGTTGCACTCACACCGGGAATGACTTCATAATCAATACCATGTTTGTCTAAACGACGAATTTGCTCTGCAATTGCGCCGTATAATGCTGGATCACCACATTGTAAACGCGCAACATCCTTACCTGCTTTTGCAGCTTCAACAAAATACGCTTCCATCTCATCAAGATTGATTTTAGCCGTATCAACAATCAGCTCGGCACTGTCTTCAACATCTTGTAATGTTTGACGTGGAATCAACGACCCTGCATACAACACAACAGGACACTGCTTTAACAAACGCGCGCCTTTGATGGTCATCAATTCAGGATCACCCGGCCCTGCGCCAATAAAATAAACTTTCATGTAAAACCCTTTGTTTAATTTTTCTTTAATATTTTACGTCGTTAAATCTAAAATGAATTATGGCTAAGCAATTCACGCTAGTTCAAGGCGAAAGCACGGAGCTTGGTTCACCAAGTGAGTACTTTCAACGAAGAAATTGCGCGTAGTGCGACGCTATAATTCATTTTTCAAGCGCTGAGCGCAGTTTCTAAGTGAGCACTTTAAACGCAGAAATTGTTCGTAGTGCAACGCTATTAGCTATAATTTTTTCTTATAACCACGAGGTGTATAAACCCAGTTTTTATCACCGTTGACGATATGACGAGACTCACTATTGCCCACGCTCACTAACGTAAACATATCCACATCTTTTGCATCTAACTCATCTAAACGGATAATACGGATACTTTCATCTTCACGGGTCAACTGACGGCCTAATAAAACCGGTGTTGATGCTGGACGATATTTCAATAACACATCACGCGCATGGTTAAGCTGCCAATCACGTTTTTTAGACACGGGATTATAGAAAGAGATAACAAAATCGCCTTCGCCTGCGCTGTGAATACGCTTATTAATCGTTTCCCAGGGCGTTAACAGGTCTGACAAACTCACTGTACAGAAGTCATGGCCTAACATTGCACCAATACGGCTTGCACCAGCTTGCATCGCAGAAATACCAGGTACAACATCTATTTCAACCTCTAACCATTCAGGGTGCTCTTCAAGACCTTGAAGCTGCCTATCC
The DNA here is from genome assembly GCF_000470315.2 of Psychromonas sp. SP041. Classification (GTDB taxonomy): domain Bacteria; phylum Pseudomonadota; class Gammaproteobacteria; order Enterobacterales; family Psychromonadaceae; genus Psychromonas. Next base: position 37,570 of record NZ_CBRF02000006.1, on the reverse strand, counting down.
AGTAATTCAAATACTAAGGTTGCCATTGCGTAAATGCCGATATCACCACTTGAAATGAGCGATGTAGTTTTGCCACTTGCCGCTAAATCTAATGCTAATCGTGCACGCCCAATCTCTTCACCTAATGGTAAATCGTGATGCACTTTGTTGTTACAGGGTTCACCTAGAAGATCTAAATAGAGTCCATAAGCCACTAAATCGGTACTTTGTTGTACTGCTTTTAATGCTTTAGGAGCCACTAAATCAGCATCACCCGGTCCCATACCGACAACAAAAAGTTGTTTTTTATTACTCATTTTCTTCCCTATTTTCTTTTAACTTATTTCTTAATTTAAATTCTTAACTTAAGCTCTTAACTCAAATTCTTAACGTAGGCTATTAACTTCAATAATTAAGCCCATTTCGTCAATTTACCTTGTAAAATTAACTGTAAATGTTATTGCATATACGATCGTGCTATTGAACACGTCGCTTGTTTATTCTTATGTTTATTTAATAGCAGTTCACTGCCATTGTTGGTCATCTGCTGTGCTTGGTATAAAGCAGCTGACTCTGCAACGCCATACACTCCAACAGTTTTAAAAATATAATCAGACTTAGTAGAGAGTCGCTCTTCCATTAACCCAAGTTGCCTAGTATCAAAGGTCAAATAGGGTTTATTTAAATTATTTGCTAGTGCCATCAAGCCCACTTCATCACTTTTAATATCAATACTGGTAATAGCGCCAATATCATTAATCGTTAAACCTGCTTTAGCTAAGCACTCATCTAATAAACCTTGTAAAACAGGCTCTGGACAATGTCGCTCACACCCCATACCAACCACATAAACTGGTTTTAAATAACGATTAGCAGTAGTAATCACTAATTGATTCTCTAGCAAATTTGAAACTTGTCGTGCAAGTTCATTCGCTCCACCTTCATGACCTGATAATAACGGGATAACAAACTGCCCATTCTCATCAAGTACTAATACAGCAGGATCTTTATACTTATCTTTAATAACAGGCGCTAAAGCACGCATCACGATACCTGTGGCACAAATGAAAATTAACGTATCTCGTTGCTTAAAGTAGGCTTGTACTGAATCAATAAAAGGGGCCGGTTTGAAACACACCTCGCTTTCAGTATCAGATAAAAGATGCTGTAAACGCCTCGCTAGTTGTAATCCGACTTCTGTTAAACAGATAATTCTAATCACGCCTTCTCTGCCTGACGCGCTTCTTTACGGGTAATGACAAACAATGAAAAATACGGACCAGCTTGATCGGGTAATTGATTTAAATCGGTAATCACCTGTTGATTATCACGGCTGATATATTCTAAATAGTTAGCGTCATCAAAACGTTTTGTTTCTTTTAATAAAGCTAATAAACGCGGTCTTTCGATGCCAGCTTTCATGATCACAACGGCATCATGTTCTAATAAAGCGGCTTTAATTTTTGTGTCACTATGACGTCCGGTGATCACGGCGAAAGATTGCTTTAATACCGTTAATGGTATTTTAAGCTCTGCCGTCGCGGCTACAAAAGCAGGAATACCAGGAATAACATGTGAAGCGTATTGGCTGTCTAAACGCTCTAATAAATAAGTAAAAGATCCAAAGAACAACGGATCGCCTTCACATAAAAATGCGACCGTTTTTCCTTGTTTTAATTGTTCTTGAATTTGCCCTATTGCTTTGTCATAAGCTAAATTAGCCGCAACACGTTCACGAGACATCGCAAAGCGAACGCCTAAATGTTGCTGCTTTTTAATAGGACTTTTCAATGCTTCAACAGCGATATCAAGTGCTTGCGATTTTCCTGATTCATTTTCTAAATAACAAATAACATCAGCATGTTGAATCGCTCGATATGCTTTTAAGGTTAGTAACTCAGGGTCACCAGGGCCAACACCCACACCGATAAACAAGCCAGCTTGGACTGTTGAAGCAAGATCATTCATTTTCTATCCCTTTACTATTTGTGTGTTGTTCTTTTTGATAAAGCTAAATAAGCTAACAGACAAAGCAGGATTGTAAGCAAGCTGACCGCCTAACGTTCTACTTTTATTAACGGCAACTTGTAATGTCTCTAATTGACTATCTTCAGCAACACTTCGTTTTGTATAGAAATTAAGTAATTGAGACTTCGTTTTTTCCATCACCGCAGAAACAACAATTTGACCGTCTTCTGGCAGTTTTACCCACAGTGTTTCTAATAATTCAGATAATTCGCCATCACTGCCCCCAATAAAGATTTTATTAGGCGTTGGTAAACCTGTCAGTGCTTCTGGCGCACGTCCAAAAGTACTTTTTAAATTATTTACCACACCAAATTTTTGCTTATTTGCTAACAGACAATCGAATCGCTCTTGGTTATGCTCAATAGCATAAACCTTGGCTTTAGGTTGCCAATAAGCCATCTCAACTGACACACCACCACAACCTGCGCCGATATCCCAAATAATGTCTCTTTTACTTGGTTGTAATAATGACAAAATCGCTAAACGTACTTCACGCTTGCTGATCATTCCTTTTGAGCCTAATTCACCGGTTTCAAAATCAGCATCTTTAATGCCCGGAAATTCAGGTAAATAACCTTTGTTTGCACCACAAATAACAAAAGACACATGTAATGCATCAAAATCTTGGAGGTTCTCTTCAGCTTCAGCCTCTAATAATGCTTGTACTGTGAAACGAGATATCTTTTGTTCTGTATAACCAAGGCGTTCACATACAATGATTTCTGCTTCAGTAAATCCCGTTTCTTTACAAACCGCCGCAAGGTGATGCGGTAAACTATCTTTGTCAGTTAATAACAATAACGTTTGCTGTGCTTTCAAAGCCACTCTTAATTTAGCTAACGGGCGCCCATGTAAGCTCACTACATGCACATCTTGTTGTGCAATTGATAAGCTATGACATGCTTGAGTAATACTTGAAACAGCAGGAAAAAAACGTACTACTGCATCGTTAAAGTGTTTACTGATCCATGTCCCGATACCATAGTAAAGCGGATCACCAGATCCTAATACGACGACTTTTTGTTCGGATTCTATCAGTGCTTTTAATTCTTTTAATTTAGGAATAATTTCAGTTCGAGGTGGCAAGCTGATTGATTGAGGTTCAACTTGTTGTTGGTCACCTTCCCCCAATGTTTCTATGTTAGGTTGAATCGCTAAATGCTTTTCTAATGTTTTTAATTGACGCTCAGATCCAATCACTAAGTCTGCTGATTGTAATGCGAATAGAGCTTGCTCACTGAGCATGGCATTTTCAGCTACGCCTAGGCCAATTACAGCAATTTCACGCACTGACTTAGACGATGATTTAGCACTGCTATCCAGCTTCACCCCAAACATTCCCATTAACTTTTTAATGATACTCATTAATACAACTCTCCTTTGATACAACGTAATAAGGCATTACAGCTTGCGCTAGATACAGCACTGCCACCTTCTCGCCCCAATAAAGTAATACATTCAATACCTAACTCTTGATGAACATCCCATAACGCTTGCTTAGATTCAGCGGCACCGACAAACCCCACCGGCATACCGATAATCAAAGCAGGTTTAGGCGCCCCTTGATCAATCATTTCTAATAAACGAAATAAAGCAGTCGGCGCATTACCAATCACTACCACACTACCTTCTAAATAAGGTAACCAAGCTGTTAATGCAGCCATGGTTCTGGTTTCGCCCGTTGCTTTAGCGCGTTCGGGCACTCCTTCGGCGTTTAAAAAACACAAAGGATCAGTTTTAATCATTCGTTTAGTGATGCCTTGTTTAACCATCTCTACATCACACAGGATTGCCTCCCCTTTTTTCAACGCATCAATACCTGATTGGCAAGCGCGTTCACTCAACCTAACCTGTGAAGCAACTGCAGGAATACCGACGCTATGTACAACACGCATCACCACTTGTTGGGCTTCTATTGATAGATGATCAAGGTCTGTTAAGGTTCTAATTTGGCGAAAGCTTTCATTCTCGATCAAGCTCGGATCGTGGATATAATTAAATTTCATTTTTAAACTCAGTTGATGCGCCAGAGGACGCTAAAGCAGATTTAGACACAGCTAAACAGGTTTGCAATAAGGCAATACAATCAGCTGCATTATCAAACTCGTATTGCAGTGGTGCAAGCTCAGGGCGTTTAAATTGATAAACGGGAATGCCCGCTTGTGCAGCCGCTTGTATTTTTGCGTAGGTAGCTTCACCACCACTATTTTTACTAATAATGGCATCTATTTTATAGGCTTGAAGTAACTGCTTTTCATCTTCTAACAGAAAAGGACCAATCGCTTTTAGCCAAGTAACATTGCTGGGTAAAATAGCTCTTGCTGGCATCGCTGTCCGCAGCAATAGATGCTTCGCTTGTTTAGCTAGCTGTTCGATAATATCTTGCGATATTTGCCCAGCTGTCATAAATAAAGACTGATGTTGAGCTACTTTTTCAATTAATTCTGGCCACGCTAACACTTCAATCCAATGATCATTTTCGGTTTTAAGCCATTGCTTACGGTGAAAACGTATTGCAGCGATAGATAAACGCTCAGTGACTTGTGAAATGGTATGGCTCATTTTCTCAGCAAAGGGATGTGTTGCGTCAACAAGGTGAGTTATTTGGTTGTTGATTATGTATTTTTCTAAGCCGCCGAATTGCGTAAAACCACCGCTAATAACAGGCCCTGGTACCGTTGCTTTACGCACGATCCCAGCAATGCTATAAACCACATCAAAACCTAACTCAAATAACTGAGTCGCCAGTTTACGTCCATCTGCTGTGCCACCAATGACTAAGACTTTCATTGTTTTACTTCACTATTTAATTGTTCGTCTGATATTTTAATCTGATGTCCATTTTTATCAAAGCGATCATTGTAACTATTCGCTACAAATAAGCCTTTTCTATCAACGGCCCACACCTCTACTTCAATAGATTCATGAACAATACTTTTAGCAAACTTTAATGCTTCAATACACACAACAGTGGCAATATCTAATCCAGCTTCTTTGGTTTTATTTAACACTTCAATAGTCGTATTAGCATCTAGTATTTGCTGCTGTAGTGTTTGCGACGCCCCTAAGGATTTAGCAATATTAGCTAACTGCTGAAAATCGATACTCGATTGACGGCTATTTAAATCTAAATGGCCATTGGCGAGCTTAGTTAACTTACCAAAACCAGCACTGATACTGAGTTTTTGAATTTGGTTACCTGTTTTTGGGTCGATTTTTTCACGGCGTAAATATTTCAACATCGCACCAACAAAGTCGCCCATTTCAATTAAGCTCACTTCATTCATTTGATAAAATGCTTTAATCGCATGCTCACTAGCAACACCTGTCGAAGCAGCTAAATGGGTGAAGTTATTGGCACGCGCAACATCAATGCCTTGATGAATAGAAGCAATATAAGCCGCGCAAGAATAAGGACGCACAATACCTGTTGTACCTAAAATAGATAAACCACCAATAATACCCAAACGACTGTTCATGGTATTCAGTGAAATCTGTTCGCCATTTTCAATACCCACTGACACTTCAAAACCGCCACTGTATTGATAAGCTAATGCATAATGTTCAAGATGTTCGCTCATCATTTTTCGCGGTACAGGATTGATAGCGGGTTCACCGATGCCCAGTACTAATCCTTCTCGGGTCACTGTCCCAACACCTTCCGCAGCTTTAAATTTAATGCCTTGTTGATCGGTTAAGCGTAATTCAACAAATAAGGTCGCACCATGAGTGGCATCGGGGTCGTCACCTGCATCTTTAATAGTGCTGGTACGAATGCCATTGTCGATTGGTTGGTAACTGATAATATCCAGATCAACTTTTTCACCACGTGGTAAAGTAATTTCGACACTATTGGGTTGCTTGTTGGCCAATAACGAGCGCACAGCAGCAACACAACAAGCTGTAGCACAACTTCCTGTGGTTAAACCATTACGTAATGGTTGTTCTGTTTCGCTCGATTCAGGCCACATAAACGTTTCCTACTGTTGTGCTTGCATAGCGGCATGAGCAGCTTGCTTTTGAGGAGCAGCGCTTGACGCATTGATAGGAGAAGCTGAACTTTCAGCATTTTTATTAGTGTCTAAAGTCGCATAATTTTGCCAGTCTGTTAGCTTTTGCTGATCCACCGCTTGTAATTTCCCAGTAAACAAATCAGCAATCAAGGTTGGATTAGACGGAAAAAATAGATGTAAGTAACTCGCCGTTAATTTCTTATCGCGATAGATAGCTTCACCGGGTGCAGGGTGACGTTGACGTTGCCCATAGCCCATTGCATCAACTTCCATGATCGCACGAGATCGATGATGTGCATGTCCGTGTATTTCACCTTCCGGTAACATGGCTTTTTGCATGCCCTGACAACCACGTTTACCTGACATACTGCCTTGACCATTTAACACACCACACATTTTATGGTGTTTGTTATCAAGATCCACCAGCTCATTCAAACAATAGAGAAACCCACCACACTCAGCGAGCACGGGCTTACCTGCCTCATAAAAATCAGCAACTTGTGTTTGTAATTGTGTATTAGCGGCAAGTTGCTGTGCATATAATTCTGGGTATCCGCCGGGTAACCATAAAGCGTCAGCATCTGGTAATTGCGTGTCTTTTAGTGGAGAAAAATAATGTAGCGTGGCCCCCATCTTTTCTAATAATCGCGTATTAGCTTGGTAGATGAAACTAAAAGCCAGGTCACGTGCAATAGCAATCTTTTTACCTTCGAGTAATTTGCCTACTTTTTCAGTTTTTCCGGCATAAAAATCAACGCTTGGCGGTAATGTAAGTAATAGGTTTTCAGTACTGTCGTTGCCATCCGCACGTTTAACACCATCAGTTAACCACTCACAACCCAATGTGAATTTTTCTTCTAATTCATCAAAGACTTCACTGGCTTGCACTAACCCCAAATGACGCTCAGGCAAGGCAATATCGGCATCTTTTTTAAGACATGCTAATAACGGTAATTGTTCAGCCAATGCATCTCTAATTAATTGAGCATGGCGTTCACTGCTGCAATTATTAGCGATTAAACCATAACAACTATAATCATCACGAAAGTTAGCTAAACCAATAGCAACGGCGGCTGCGGTTTGCGCCATGCCTTTTACGTCCATCACAATCGCAACAGGAATATTAAAACGAGCAGCTAGGTCGGCACTTGAAGGTTCACCATCAAATAACCCCATCGCACCTTCGACTAAAATAAGGTCGGCTTCTTTTGCTGCTTCATACAATTTTTGCTGGCAATAGTTCTCGCCTGCCATCCACATGTCTAACTGTTCAACATGGCCATGTGATGCTTGCGCTAGAATTTGTGGATCAAGATAATCAGGTCCAGTTTTAAAAACACGTACCACTTTGCCTTGCTCAGTAAAATAACGAGCAATTGCTGAAGTAATGGTTGTTTTGCCTTGCCCTGACGCCGGAGCGGCTAAAAATAATGCGGGGCAACTTGCTTTCTCTGTCATCTACTTTTCCTACTCTCTATTTACATTAACCAGTTATATGTCTGTTTTAACTTAATTTTGTTTTAACTTGCTTCTCTTTCAACTTTGTTAAGCAAACAAGAATCAAGATGAAACCGCAAAATATTGTGCATCTAACTGGTTTGCTAATACTGGGCCACGACCACGTTTTATCTGTGCGCTTTCGATATCAATTAACAATGTGGGTATATTCAATTTTAAATCGCTGAGATCAACACGACTACGACCATCAGTAATTAAATAACAAAAAAGTGAAACACCAGGATATTGCAGACTAAGTTGCTTAATACTTTGCCCTGCCTTTTCTAAAATTAATCGTAAAGGAGTGCCTCCTATCGCGCTGATATTATCTAATAAACTGGTCACTTTTTTTGGCGCACGTCCTGCTTTAATAATCGTTTCAACATTATTATTTCCAAAACCTAATAAACTGATTTTATCACGCTGAATGTAGGCTTTGTCAGTAATATTCATTACGACTGATTTCGCGATTGATGACAAACTATCACTCAATGTAGAAGCAGATGTGTCCAATAAAATAAGGTGTAATTTTTCCTTACCTGTATTGACCTTTTTAAATGAAAATTTTGTAGGAGGCCACTGCCCTAAACTATTGGTTAGCGTGTTAAACCAATCAGGTTTATTACTTTCCAACGTTGATTTTTTCTCGCCTTTGGTGGTGTTACCCTGATTATTTTTATTAAAGGCTTCACTCAATAAAGTCGTATTTAAAGCGTTACTCAGAGTGCTATGTTGCAAACTTGGCAATACTACTTTTACATCTTCATTGGTTTTTTGCTTTTCGCCAGCTTTAGGTGGCATTGCCCCCCACTCTCCGACATTACCTTTTTCATCTGAAGATTCTTCAGCTTGTTTATTACCTTGATCAGTCTTTTGCTGTTCAGGCTTTAATTCTGACTGTGAGTCATTTTGTTGAGGTGCTTGAGGTCGTGAAAAACCACCGCTATTATTTTTTTCTGATGGTTTATCTGGCGATGATCCTGCCTGAGATGAGCTTGAAGGAGGTGGCGAGCTTGGACTTTGTTGACGATGTAATAAAACCAGCGGGGCAACTTGCTCGATATCAGCAAAAGTGACTTCTTTTCTTCCACACCATGCAGCATGCGTTAAGCTAGCTCGGTGCATCATAATATCTGCACGTAACCCATCAACATTAGCTTGCTGACAACGCGTTGCGATTTCAACCAAACAAGTATCGTCACAGTTCACGATTGGAAGTAATTCCTGTGCATCACTTATTTGTTGTTGTAATAATATTTGCTTCGCTTGGTAATTATCACAAAAAGCGACTTTATCTTTCTCAAAAGACTGACGTGTTTTAACAATGCGAATACGTTCTTCGATACTATAAATATTATCCAATTCCACCATTAAACCAAAACGGTCTTTCAATTGTGGACGCAATTCACCTTCATCGGGATTCATTGTGCCAATTAAGGTAAAACGAGCATCATGACGGTGGCTAACACCGTCTCGTTCAACAATATTCACACCACTGCTGGCAACATCGAGCAACTGATCAACAAGATGATCGGAGAGAAGATTAACTTCGTCGACGTATAACACACCAGTATGTGCTTTTTTGAGTAAACCAGGTGAAAACTTCACTTGTTTATCTTTTAATACGTGGTCTAAATCCAAGGTGCCAATCAACATTTCTTCGCTCGCCCCCAAAGGCAAGGTCACAAACTCAGGAGTCATACCTTCTGTTACTGGCAAAAGATCCGCCACTGCGCGTGCTAACGTCGATTTAGCACTACCACGAGGGCCAGAAATCAACACACCGCCAATTAAAGGATTAACCGTCGCAAGCAATAGTGCGAGCTTAAACAAGGGTTGACCTTGTACGGCACTAAAAGGAAAAATGACTTCTTGTTGCTCTTGACTCATGATGTTTCGCTCATCGTATTTATTCATAATAATGTCTATTACAGTAACCTAAGCTACTGCTACCGTTGCGGCTAACTGTTCAGTTAACAAACCATCTTTAAGATTAAGTTGTCTTGTTGCTAATTTATCTGAAAACAACTTATCGTGAGAAATAATAATCATCGCTTGGGGTAAAGCTTGCAACACATTGACTAAACGTGTTTTTGCTTTTTCATCCAGCGCGTTAGTTGGTTCGTCTAAAATTAACACTTTTGGTTCCATTACTAGAACACTGGCTAAGGTAATCATACGTTTTTCACCACCAGAAAGTTGATGCGTAATACGTGATTCAAAGCCTTGCATCCCTAAATCTTTCAATGTCTGTAATGATTTTTCAATGGCTTGTTGTTTAGTAAAACCTAAGTTTAACGGTCCAAACATGACATCTTCTAACACCGTAGGACAGAATAATTGGTCATCTGGATCTTGAAATAATAGCCCGGCTTTAGCACGTAATTTATTAAACTCTTTTTCTGTTTTACAGGTTTCACCAAAACCAATAATGTCACCTTGCTTCGCTTTTTTTAAACCGACAATAAGATGTAATAAGGTTGTTTTTCCAGCGCCATTATCACCGTTCACCACCACACGTTCGCTTTCGTATAAAGAAAAGTTAACATCCTTTAATACACTGCCACGTCTTGGGTAAGCATAACTAAGGTTATTAATTTCAATCAATGGTGTATCGACTTTAGCCATTGGTTTATTTGAATAAGTCATCAATATTAAGCCCTATTAACAGTACTAAAAAACATAAAAAAGCCACACCGAAAACAACATCTACACGCCCTATCTTCATCTCATCATTAAGATAATAACGACCACAAAAACCACGACACTTCATTGCATCTGAAATACGTTCGGCCCGTTCTACTGAGCGAATGAGTAACATACCAAATAAATAGCCGATGCTCTTCCAAGTATGTCTGTTGGTGCGTAATACAAATGCACGTGCTTGCATAGCACGACGCATCTTTTTATATTCTTGGCTGATCACATCTAAATAACGCACCATAAACAACATTAAGTGAACCAATTTATCAGGTACTTTAAGATGTGCAAGTGCGTGACCTAAGGTTGAGGCACTCATGGTCGCAACTAAAGAAAATAACACCAATAGTACGGCATTCGCTTTCACCGTTATCAATAGCGCATGTAATAAGCCCTGCCAACTCGCCGTCAACCCAAATACGCTAAAAATAGGATCGCCAGGCGTGGTAAAAGGGAGTACACAAATCAACATCAGCATAAACAAATCCATCGCTACAACACGACGTAAAGTACGCTTAATATTAAGCTTGCTAGATTTAACTAATAAAAAAGCACATAACAAACCTAATAATGCTGGTACAAAATGCTGGCTCGACACAACCACCAATGCAAAGAGTCCAGAACAAACAACACGTACACGTGCATCAATATCATCAATCCATGATGCTTGGTGTTTTAACGCCTGACCCGACCAAGATGTCAGGCTATGTTCTAGACCCTGTGACATTATTGTTTTGCCTTTAATTTACGCTCACGTAAAAAAGCAACTAGCCCCAATAAACCAAAGATGTAGCCGATACCGCCGATAATATCGCGCATGCCTGATTTTTCTTTTAACGCACTAATTTCTCTGCGTAATGGTTTTATCTGCTTAGCAATCGCTTTTTCTAACATCAGCGGTGTAATTTGGTTTTGAATTTGGTTTTGAATGACAGCTTGATTAGTATCTTCAACTTGCCCATTATTATTAGAGCTTTGTGTTATATCGCTTGTAGAAGCTACAGAATTAGAGCTTATCGTTGTAGCTGTTACATCATCTAAACTATCTGGCAGTTCTTCTGCAGGTAACTGCATCTTTAAGATATGCCCTGCTCCCATGTTAATTTCAAAAACATGAGTAATACGCTTCTTAGCGGTAAAAACAAAGTAACCTTGATCATCAGTAACCGCTTCACCAAGAGGTGTTCCCGAGGTATCCGACACTTTAACGACAGTACCCTCATTGGCCATAGACCCATTTGAAAAGCCAGCTTCACCTTCAATAGTAAACCCTTCAGCGTAAACGCCACCCACAACATTATGTGCATTAGCAAGTGAGCTAAACCCTAATGAAACAGATAAGAAAAGAAATAACAGAACAGTATATAAAGCATTCGCTTTCATTAATTCTATGCGTTGTTTCATTAATGAGCATCCTTAGTAATAAATTCAGGTTTAACGGTATGGATTAAATAAACAGCCGCATAAGAAACAAAACCTTCGATGATCATAATGGGAATATGCGCAGGTAGCACCGCTTTCGCAGCTAATACAAATGACTCTCCAGATAATGCTAAGGAAAAGGCCACCATCAATGAGGTAATAATAATCGCACCTGCGCCACCAATGGCACCCCAAATAGCAGCGACTTTAGCACTTTCATGGCGAATACCTTTATAACAAAGGTAATAAATAATCACGGCAGGCAATGCAATATTCAGTGTATTCACACCGAGCACCAATAAACCACCAAATCCAAAGAAAATAACCTGTAATAACAGCGCAACCAATAAAGCAGGAAAGGCAACCCAACCCAATAGAATACCTAATAAGCCATTCATAATTAAATGAACACTCGAGAAGCCTAATGGTAAGTGGATATAAGAAGCAATGAAAAATACCGACGCTAATACACCAACTAATGGTAAATGATCATAATCCATTTTTTTAAGGCCAATAAAAACCCCAATAACGGTTAACACAGCTCCAGTTATCAATACAGGAGATGATAATGCCCCATCAACAATATGCATAATTTACCTTTTTACTATTTAGTTAACATTTCAACATATTTCAAAAAACTAAACAGCTCAATAATTTACAAAGCCTTTCTAGAATAGACTTTTATCATAAAAATAATTTGGCTTGATAAATATAGCAATCAAGCCAAATACAACAGCTTAAAAAACGACAGTCACTACGGCAGTAACTATGGCAATTTAGTTGCCTGTACCCAAATAACTGCATCCTGTGAAAGTGCTTTGCCTTTATAGGTTTTCTCTTCGCCTATGCCTAACGCAGCAAATCCCCACTGACCCGCTTTCAATAATGAAAAATGGAAAGTACCGTTGGCATCAGCGTAGATAGTTTGTGTCACAAACACTTCCGAAGGCGGAGTCATGATAGGTTCTTTAGCAAAGTGATTTTTTTGCATATCTGGCACATAATTCATGAATTCAACTTCAATGGCAGCAAAGGGTACTGGCTTGCCTCTTGATTTAACCACTGCACTAAAAATGCCACCTTCATAAATAGCATAAGGCTTAGTTAATGGCACTATTTCAGCACTTAACCCAAAATCTGTATTCCAATCTGTTGGTAGATTGCCAACATTAACAATGGTTTTAGTGATTTGCTGAATATAACTATCTTCTTCAGCTTCAAAATAAGGGGAAGGTTGTGCGATAAATACGTAATCACCTAATCCTCGTAATTTAACATCAGCTTGATAAGCATGGCCTTTATCAACCGAGCTTTCCCACTCAATATCAGAAATAGTATCGATTAAATCCGTTTTTTTACCTTTTTTAATCATATAAAAAGCTTGAGGCTTATCAACAGCCATCACATGACCACTCGAGGCAGGATGAGTAAAGGGCATTTTCAATGTGATTGCACCGCCTTTTTCATGTAATAAGTTCGGGGTATAAAGCATTTGAAAATGTGCGCTAGCAGAAAGTGACAGCATACAACTTGAAACAAAAAGTAGTTTAGTCAAAGATGACTTTAAATATGAAGTTGGCTTAGTATTTTTTACGTTTAGCAAAAGGAAAATCTCCGTCTGAGTAATGAACAGGCGAAGTTGTGGAGGAGATGGTTACTTTTATCTAAGAGTATTTACATACTCATTATCAATAAAAGAAGACCAGCCGGTGAAGCCCTCCGCAACACCACGGTACTCGCTTTAAGAGCAAGTATCATCCTATGGTTTGGTATCCGGGCTTAACAAGAGAATCAATTCGACTTGCTTTACCGTTGCGGGGGCAGCCTTGGCATTTAACCAAGTTCCCAAACATTGATATCTTATTTTTTATAAGTCATCAGTGCATAGCTTTAATGCTATATCCAAAGGAAGCTGAACAATAGCGTGTTACGGGTTAAACAGTCAATATAAAGCCTCTTTTATACGGTTATTTTTACAGGCTTGATTTTAAGCTGAACGGTTATTTATAGGGGAGATTGAGGGAGGTTTTTAAATTAACTGTATTTTTAATACTAACCTCTATTTAAGCCATTGATTAAACGATTAAATTTGATACTGTTTATTAAAGTTAAATGTAAAAAAATTTCAATTCATTATAGCTAATAAAGATAAGGATCATCATGACTAAAATTGAACACCTTAATATAACGGTGCCAGATATAGATGAAGCGATAACCTTTATTCAAATCGTTGCGCCTGATTTCAAAGTAAGAAAAGATAAAACACCAACAGGAAGTTATCGTTGGGCTCATATTGGTAATGATGACTATTACTTTGCGCTTCAAGAGCCACATATAGGAGCGGCACCTAAAAGCCAACGAAAAACCTATCAAAATTATGGGGTCAATCATATTGCATTGATTGTTGAAGATATCTCTGCCATCGAAACAAAATTGGTAAATTCAGGATATAAACGCAGTATTGACACACCAGTAGAAAAATATCGTCAACGACTGTATTTTTTTGATAAAGCAGGCTTTGAATGGGAGCTTGTTGAATACAGCAGTGAAGTGCCCAGTGAAAAATATCTATATGAATAATACCAATGGAATTAAATAAGTGATCAGAGATTGCGCAGGAAAAATTAACACTAATAAGGCGTGAGTTGTAGGAGATAGTTGTTCTCACTTCAAAACTCACAATGCAGTTAGGGGGGATTTTAACCAGCAAGAATGATCACCTTATTAATTCTTTTGGTATAAGCCTGTAAATAACTATTATGCTTTTTTAAGTTTAACAACAGGCGTTTAATGTTATGACCTATACTAGCTGTCTACTTTTATGGGGTCATATCATATTCACTGCTTTACATTAACGGCCTAACTTTAAATACTCAGTATTAAACACTTACTAAAAGGTACAGTTACGATGAATGTCTATCTGTTTGATTGGGGTGATACGTTAATGGTTGATTTCCCTCAAAACACAGGAAAAATGTGTGAATGGGAAACAGTGGAAGCGATCACAGGTGCAAAAGAAACATTAGCGGTTTTATCCAAAAAAGCGAAAATTTATATAGCGACAGGCGCTGCAGATTCAACTGAACAGGAAATAAAATCAGCCTTTGATCGTGTCGAGTTAAGCCAATATATATCGGGTTATTTTTGCAAAGAAAATATAAGGTTAGAGAAAGGTACTGCGGCATTTCTTAATGCTATTATTTCAACGTTAGCAATTCCTGTATCCAATATAACAATGGTCGGCGATTCTTTTGTAAAAGACATTGAACCAGCAATATCTGTGGGTATCACACCTATCTGGTTCACACCAAACAGTGATCAAATAGCGCCTGATAATATCCATGCCATTAAAAGATTGAGTGAGCTCACTTAAACTTACAATATAAGAGGTAAGAATATGTCCTATGAATTAGGAAAACGTTTAGTTATTGGTGTTGCCTCGAGCGCGGTATTTGACCTAACAGAATCAGATCAAGTATTTAAAAGCAAAGGCGAAGCTGAGTATAGAAAATATCAAGCTAAAAACATTAAAAAGCCACTTAACAAAGGCGTTGCTTTCTCTTTTATTAAACGATTACTTTCGTTAAATGATTTAAGTGATAACCCAAGTGAAGATCCTTTAGTTGAAGTGGTTTTATTATCTCGCAATGACCCTGATACAGGGCTTCGTGTAATGAAGTCGATAGAGCATCATCATTTACAAATCTCTAGAGCGATTTTCATGCAAGGTAAATCACCTTATGAATATATTCCAGCCTTGAGCATTTCACTTTTTCTGTCAGGCAACTTATCAGATGTGAGAGAAGCAATTAAACGTGGCTACCCTGCTGGCCATGTTTTAAGCTCAACCATTATTGATGAAGAAGACGATGATGATTTAAGACTTGCCTTTGACTTTGATGGCGTATTAGCAGATGACGAATCTGAAACGGTGATGCATAACACCAATGATTTAAAACAATTCCATAACCATGAAACTAAGAACATCTTACAGCCCCATACGCCAGGGCCATTAAAAGAATTTTTAGTGAAAATATCAGCGATTCAACTACGAGAAGAAAATAAAAAGAAAATAGATACTCAATATAAAAATAGATTACGCGTATCTATTGTTACAGCAAGAAATGCCCCCTCCCATGAACGCGCATTAAACACGTTAAAAAAATGGGGAGTCATGGCAAATGATGCCTTCTTCTTGGGCGGTGTTGATAAAGGGTTGGTATTAGGCGTATTAAAGCCACATATCTTTTTCGATGACCAGTCTGGACATTTAAATTCGACCAGTAAAGTTGCTCCTTCCGTACACATTCCTTTTGGTATTAAGAATATTGTGGAGCCAACGGAATAAGTTATTAAAAGAGTTAATTAACCTAGTGATGAGCACTTCAATCGATTTAAGCGTTCGTCACTGATAGTCACTTACGCGTTCGCTTGATCAGTGACGAACACTTAAAAGTAGCTAACAGCAACTAATACTAATCACGGATAACGAATAACGAATAACTGACAAATAAACACTGATATAACGAAATAGTAGCGAAGCACTCATCAGCCTTTAAGAGTAAAGCTATCGTTATCTCATTCACTTTAACTGCTCAAGCCATTGCTTAGGTGAAATACCTAATTTTTTACGAAAAACGCGGGCTAAAGCAGAGCCATTTTCATATCCAACAGCATTCGCAACTAACGCAACAGATTTATTCTGTTTTAATAAACTTTTAGCAACCACAATTCGCCAATCAATCAAATAGTCACCAGGACTTTGGCCAATAATTCGTTTAAATAGCTCAGAGAACTTAGAGCGAGACATTAATGCTAACTCTGCCATTTCTTCTAATCCCCAAGCTTGTTCGGGCGCATCTTGAATCGCTAATATTACTTTAGATAATTGTGGATGAGCCAATCCTGCTAATAAGCCATGCTCCATGATTTTATTACTTAAAACATGTCTCAAGATATAAATAATAAAAATATCGGTTAATGAGTTAATCATTGGTGTTCGACCGCATCTATCATTAAAAGCTTCTTCAAATAACAACAACGAGGTTTGTTTTATTTTTGGACAATCATTGAAATTAAAAGAAAGTAAGCTAGGTAAGGCTTCAGCAATAGGATTAGAGGTCGTTTCATCGTACATCACATTAGCACAGACCAATTTCGGCGGGTTATCGTCACTACCAATAATACGATGGGTGTGCGGTAAAGGCACAAACAATACAGTCGGTTCATTAAACACTTGTGATGTTCCTTGTTCATCAATTAATGTTAACTCACCACTTTGTAATAGATGTAGATGGCCTTGATTAGATTGTTTATCGAAATGACTGATACCACATAAGTTACCACTAAAAAAGACTTCCGTGTTCATCGAAAATCGCTTTAATATAATTGAAAGTTGATCCATTTTGACTCTCTTTATGACTAATTTGGACGATTGGGCTCAATATAAGGACTATGTCATCCCTTTTGATATATTGAAAGCCTTATATTATCAACCAAGCCAAGGGTGAGTCCTGACTTAAATTAAACATTAATAATTTATTCAATATGGAGATACACAATGAAACTTTCATCATTAATAAAATCAACACTAGTAAGCACTGCCCTGTTAGCAAGCAGCTTTGCTTTTGCCGCTAATATTGAAGTTAATGCAAACAATAATGACCTAGCAATTAAAGGTTACGATACTGTTTCATATTTTACTGAAGGAACACCTACTAAAGGTTCAGACAAATACACAGCAGCTTACAATGGTGCAATTTATCACTTTGCGAGCGCAGATAACCGTGACTTATTTAAAGAAGATCCAGCTAAATATGCACCGCAATACGGTGGTTTCTGTGCATTTGGTGTGGCTTTGAACCAAAAATTTGATACTGACCCAACAGCATGGCACATCAAAGGTGACAAATTATATTTAAACCTTAATAAAGATGTTCAAAAGAAATGGTTAACAGATGTACCTGGATACCTTAAGCAATCACAAGGTAACTGGACAACGATTAAAGGCCTTACAACGGCACAAATAGAAGAAATAAACGATTAAAACCCATTCCAAAGAGCGTATTTGGTTGATATGTAATGAATGAACCTCTTAATTTGAGAGTACAAACATTGCCAAATACCTCTTTAGTGTTAATAATAAATAAGCGAGATGTTAACCATGAAGAAACTAACCTCTACCGATAACCTAGATAACTTATTATCAGAGCATGAACACTCATTATTGTTTTTTAGTGCTTCATGGTGCGGACCTTGCCAATCAATGACACCTGTTATTGAAAATGTATCAAACGCAATGCGTGAACGCCTTAACATCATTAAGGTTGATGTTGATACATCGCAAAATGATGCCATCGATTATGGCATTCGTAGTGTTCCAACACTACTGTTAGTAAAAAATAACGAAATTGTTGCACAACAAATAGGTGGTATCCCTCCTATTCAACTAATGCAATGGATAGAACAGTACATTTAATTTTCAATTTATTTTTATCAATGAGAGGATTTTCCTATGAGTAATAAACTATTAGCAAGTGCAGCATTAGCAGCCGTCATCGCAGCAGGTGTTTCAGCTCCGGCACAAGCAGCAAGTAAAGAAAAATGTTATGGCATCGCAGCGGCAGGTCAAAATGACTGTGCAAATCTAGCTGGTACGCATTCTTGTGCAGGTCAATCAACACTTGATAATGATAAAGGTGAATGGAAATTAGTAGAAAAAGGCACCTGTTCAACACTAGGCGGCTTATCAAAATCAGAAGCAAAAGCAGCTTACAAAGCAAACTAATAGAAACAAACGTTTATATCTAAAAGTAATAACAATGTTGTTATTACTTTTAGATCAAGCTCACACTATTCTCTAAAACAGACAAATATTAGGTTTATAAAAAACTATTCTGAAATTTTTCAGGCTGTTGATATGTCTTCTAGCCATACCGATTTAATTGAAAATAAAATATTTTAATAAATAATGGTATAGGCAGTATATTGACACTGTTTTAGCAAATAATAATCAGTTATTACTCAAAAATCGAGTGGTCTCTCCACTCTCAGATGATGTAATAATTAACGCAATACATTTAGTTTTATCAATAAAAGGATATTTTTATGAGTAATAAATTATTAGCAAGTGCAGCATTAGCAGCCGTCATCGCAGCAGGTGTTTCAGCTCCAGCACAAGCAGCAAGCAAAGAAAAATGTTACGGCGTCGCAGCGGCAGGTCAAAATGACTGTGCAAATTTAGCGGGTACACATTCATGTGCAGGCCAATCAACGCTTGATAACGATAAAGGTGAATGGAAATTAGTAGAAAAAGGCACCTGTTCAACACTAGGTGGTTTATCAAAGTCAGAAGCTAAAGCAGCATACAAAGCTAGCTAGTAGGTAAAATAATATGTCAGTAGAAAGTAAAGACGTTTTAATTGGTGTTGGTTTACGACACCCACATTTTACTGATGTATTGACTCAACCTAAACAAGTTGATTTTGTAGAAGTGCATTCTGAGAATTTTTTTGGTGAAGGTGGTGCAGCATTATCGGTGCTTAATCAGGTTCGTGAAAAATATCCTATTAGTTTGCACTCAACATCAATGGGTTTAGGTTCTGAGCAAGATATTCCTCGTCACTATTTAGATCGATTAGCCAACTTAGCACGCAGTATCGATCCGTTCTTAATGTCTGAACATGCCTGTTTTACATGGGGACAGCAGCAAGGACAATTAATACATAGTGGCGATTTATTACCAATTACTCACACGAATGCAAGTTTAGATCGCATGTGTGAACAAGTTGATAAAGTACAGTCAATATTGGGCAGACAGTTAATTATTGAAAATGTATCTGCTTATATAAAGTTTGATCAGAGTTATCTATCTGAAGCAGAGTTCTTAGCAGAGCTTAGCCGACGTACAGACTCAAAAATATTATTAGATATTAATAATATAGCGGTCAATAGCATGAACTTTGAAGGTGGCAATATTAAGCAATCAGTTAATGACTACATTAATATATTACCCATCAATAGTGTTGCTCAAATTCATCTTGCAGGTTGTACTGCCGCGTTGCCAGGTGAGTTAGTTGTCGATGATCACGCTCGTCCAGTTTCAGACCAAGTTTGGCAAGGTTATGAACAAGCATTACAACGCTTTGGACCAATTCCTACGTTAATTGAATGGGACAACGATTTACCAGAGTGGTCAATCTTAATAGGTGAAGCAAATAAAGCACGTCATATCGCTAATACCTTGTTTGATAGAAAAATTTAAACAATAAAATAGTAAATGAAGCATTACTCATTAAGGATTGCCGATGACTCAACAACAGCATTTATTAGCGCTAATTTGGAATAACGATTCTAAGTCACTCGCTAATGAATTAGAAAAGAGTGGTTTTGATGCGCGTGGAATTAATATCTACCGACGTAATCTATTAGCTAATGCACAGCGTGCTTTAAGCATTACTTTTCCCACTATTTCACAGTTATTAGATAGTGATGTTAACGAAAATTTAGTACAAGGCTTTTTAAAGCAATGCCCACCAAACCAAGGTGACTGGGCACAATGGGGCGATGAGTTCTCACATTTTATTGCAACCAATAAAATTGCGCATGAATACTCTTATTTACCTGATTGTGCAGCACTCGATTGGCATATACATAAAGCATTAAATGGCCAAGATCAAACGCTTGATTATACGTCATTAGCATTATTGGCGAGTGCCGAACCTGAAGATATCAACATTACATTAAATAACAATGTCGCCTTGATAAAAACAACGTCACCTATTAATGAGATTTTTGATGCGCACCACCATCCTGATCAACAACAACGAAAAATGGCAATGGAGCAAGCAAAGGTAGCACTAAACACAAAACCCAAAAAACACACAGTCATGGTATCCAGGCCTGAATTTCAACCTAAAGTAACAACATTAACTGATAGCGAAGCTGAGTTTATGTTTTCTTTAAAGGCAAAGAAGTCATTAGCAGAATCACTGGATACAGTCAGCCATTATGATGATTTTTCATTTGAAGAATGGTTAGTAGCAGCAATAGAACAAAATTTAATTTTACACTTTAAAGAGAACTCACTATGAATACTTATACTTCTGAATCAAAAAAATCATTATTTTCATCAATTGGTAACCTATATTTATATATTGCAGAAAAGGTAAACCTATTACAGCCACTGACTTTATTAGCTGCTCGTGTGTATGTTGGTTGGGCATTTTTTGCTTCTGGCCTTACCAAATTACGAGACTGGGAAAGCACCCTTCTTTTATTTGAATACGAATATCAAGTACCAGTATTGCCTTTTGAATTAGCGGCTTATCTAGGGACTATCGGTGAACTTGTACTACCCGTATTATTAATATTTGGATTAACCACTCGTTTTGCTGCTTTAGGATTGTTTTTTGTTAATATTATTGCAGTGATTAGCTTAGAAGATATTGCACCGGTTGCTTATGCTGAACATGTTCTATGGGGTGTATTATTAGCACAAGTTGTTATCTTTAGTGGTGGCTTCCTTACTGTAGACCGCTTTATTAAAAGCGTATTTAATAAAAAGTAATAAGCGCTAAGTAATCAAAACTAGAAACTAAATCATAAGTAATAAATAATAAGCAATAAAAAATAGCCACTTCCGATAAAGACTATTTAAAGTGCAAGTCATAAAAAAGGCGTTAATACCTAGATATTAGCGCCTTTTTAATAGAGTAACCGTTAGCTTAAAATGTTATTTATGAAAACATTATCAATAACCTGCAATCATTATTATCCATTTTTAAGCTTATATAATTCTTAAGCTTGAATTAAATGTACATCACGTTGTGGGAACGGAATGCTAATCGCATTTCTATCAAGCGCTTTCTTTAGTTCTTCATTAACACTAAAAAACACATCCCAATAATCTTTTGGATCGCAATGTGGTCTAACCGCAAAGTTAACAGAGCTGTCACCCATCTCTAAGACACCAACAAAAGGAGCAGGTGTTTGCATGACTTTATCGTTTGCAAGTAACACATCCATTAACACGGCTTTGGTTTGGTCAATGTCTGCATTGTATGAAACACCAATCGTCAAATCGACACGAATCTTACCTTCAACCGTATAGTTAATCTCAATTCTTTAAGCAGAATTGATGTTATTTAGATAGATTAGCTCTCAGGGAAGATCACTCTTACTCTAAAGAACTGTATTATTTTTCAACAAAAAACTGGCAAGAAGGTTTTATA
Organism: Psychromonas sp. SP041; assembly: GCF_000470315.2. GTDB lineage: Bacteria > Pseudomonadota > Gammaproteobacteria > Enterobacterales > Psychromonadaceae > Psychromonas. Next base: position 15,699 of record NZ_CBRF02000006.1, on the reverse strand, counting down.
TTAGTGTTAAACATGAATAGTTGATTACTATTATTAGCAGAAGTTAGGAAGTTATAGCCTAACAATATTATTAAGTTCGATGATTAAGCTCTATGATTTAGTTTATTAATAGAGTTCAAAATAACCAAACTCAAGGAAGCTATAAATACGAGCATACCGTTATTCACTAGCGCTTTAGTAGGCAACGCTTTTAAGTAGCCAACTATTTTTTTAAGTAGGTAATTGCTTTTAAACAAACAGTACTTTTAAAAAAGTGGCACCGATTAAAGATATGAATAACAGTACGGTTTAAGTAAGGCTTAACGAACAATAAGAAGTACTGTAAACCTTAAATAAAAAACGAAGTTTACAAGCCTAAGTCAGATAAACTTGGAAAATCATCAGGTCTACTATTCCCTTCCCAAGTAAACAATCGATCTTTTTCTTCGATCGCTAAATCGTTAATACATGCAAAACGCTTTTGCATTAATCCTAACTCATCAAATTCCCAGTTTTCATTACCATAAGCACGAAACCATTGATTTTCAGCATTTCGATATTCATAAGCAAATCTCACCGCGATACGATTTCCAGTAAAAGCCCAAAGCTCTTTCACTAATTTGTAATCTAATTCGTTTTGCCACTTGTTCGTCAAGAAATCAACGATCTCAGCTCGACCATTAATGAAATTAGAACGATTTCGCCATTCACTATCAGCGCTATAAGCAAGGGAAACTGCTTCAGGATTTTTATTATTCCAACCATTTTCAGCAGCTCTTACCTTTAATATTGCACTTGCTAAATTAAAAGGTGGTAAAGGTGGACGTGCAGTTTTCATTTTTACTTCTCCTAAGTTACTTAGATTTAATAGTTAAATAGTTAAATAGTTAAATTAATGAATAACAACAGAGCGTTTTACTCATTAACGCTTAAGGACTTATTTAATTTTATCAGTCAAAACCGAGAATTCTTTTTGCATTTGAATATTATTAAACGGTACTAACTCCGGCGCTTGTAATGCCATTATTGTATCAAATAATTGACTGCTATCCGATATCAGATTACTGACTTGAGAAGACATAGTAACTGTATTTAAGGTATTAACCGCTAAAGTATAATCTTCCACTAACAGGCGGTGAGCCTTAGACATATTACTTAAATCTTGCTGCATACTCACTTTATATAATTTAATGGCTTTCAAGGTTGTATTCTGGCTTTTTAAATTTAAAGAATAAGACTTTTTGTGCTTTGAAGAAGCTTTACGCATCTCGTTTTTAGTTGTTTTGATTAGGTTATTTTGCTTATTCTGTAACTCATCAATACGTGGGATATATTTATATTTTAAATCGGCAATATAACGTTCTTGAATATAAAGTTGCAGCTCCAATAACACCACATACATGCTGTAATATTTTTTAGCATTATTAAGATCTTCGCCTGAAGTCGCTGTGATCTTAGCAAATGAAGAAGCTATTTCACCAATCACCGGAAAAATAGTTGTCATAGCTAAAATATCATCTGCATTAACACGTACTAATAATGCTTCAACTTGTTCAAATGAAAGCTCAGTACCAAACTCATCGAGCCTTATTTGTACTGCTTCAATCATCTTTTCACGATTGTGTTGGTATTCAGCGATATCATCTTCGTATTGTTGTTGTTTCTTTAACGCTTCTTTTTTATCTTCGCCGATCAAAATAACCGACTTTGATTTTTGTTGAGAGGCCTTCTTTTGAAACGCTAAAATAGTCGAGTCAATTTGTACAATACTATTACTTGCCTCTTTGACAATATCATCATTTAAAATACCATAAACATCACCTAACAATGCATCAATGTCATCTTGATAATTTGCTTTATCCTTTTTGAAAAAAGCACTTTCTGGCGCTTGATCTTTCTCCCCTTTTACTTCGATTATATCAGCGAATCGATCTTCCATTTTATCCCATGACGATATCGACTTTTGTCTAGCGGCTGACAGTGTTGATAATGCTTGTGTCACTTCGCCCTCCTCTCCAGTGAGATCAGTATAAAGCTCTGAACTGCTATTTTTAACTGAACTCCAACCTGTTGACAATGACTCCTTCCAATCAGCTTGAGCCGACATTGAAACCACTATCAAACAGATAGCAGGAATGATTATTTTCATTTCGTAAATTCCTTTAAAGACGCGATTAGTGTCGAAAAACCAAATAAATAGAATTGATTAATATGATAGAGATGAATTAAGATAATACTAAAATCATCTCACTATTTATACCCGTTACCATTTAAGGTGCAAAATTCCACAAGCGATGAAGTGAACAGGTTATAGACAGAAAGAGGAAAATCTAACAGCTTAAGTCGGCACTTTCTAACAACTTCACCGCTTTCCCTCTGGACTGTTAGCTTGAAAACCAACTCTGAATTGCAACCTTCGATAAGGACTCGCCATTGTCATCATGTCACGCCTTGATTTGGAGTCTAAGCCAACGACTGAACAAAGCATTTTGAACGGTAACGAGTATGTACCGATGGTTTTTTAGTAAGGAGTCACTTTTCAACAGGTATAAAAAAAGGTATCAAGCTCAGCTTAATACCTTTTTAGTTAACTTAGCATTGCGCTATAAGGAATGGATTACCAACCTTTAACAGCGCCACCTTTAAATATTTCAAGTGCAGCTTGGTACACTTCATCAGACTGGTATGCTTTAACAAAGTTTTGTACGTTTTCAGCCTTAACATTATCTTCACGAGCAACAATTAAGTTAACGTATGGAGACTCTTTGTTTTCAACAAACAAACCATCATGCTCAGGAGAAAGATCGATAGAACTTGCATAGGTTGTGTTGATGATAGCAAGGCTTACATCCTCTAATGAGCGAGGTAATTGTGCAGCTTCTAGCTCAATAATTTTTAAGTTTTTCTCACTGCTAACAATATCTAATACTGTTGCTTGTAGACCAGCACCTTCTTTAAGCGTTAATAAACCTTGCTTCTCTAATAAGATTAAAGAACGACCTAGGTTCGTTGGGTCACTTGGTACTGCAATTTGATCGCCATCTTTTAATTCATCTAAAGAGGTGATTTTGCTTGAGTAACCTGCGATTGGGTAAACTAATGTGTTACCCGCAGCAACAAACTTGTAACCACGGTCAGCAATTTGCTGATCTAAGTAAGGTTTATGTTGGAATGCATTTGCATCAATTGAGCCTTCGTCTAATGCAGCATTAGGTGTGATGTAATCAGAAAAAGTCACTAATGATACATCTAACCCATATTTTTCTTTTGCAATTTTTGCCGCAATCTCAGCTACTTGTGCTTCTGCGCCAGCAATAACACCGATAGTTACTTTAGTGTTATCCACTGCAACAACTTCTTTTTCACCACAGCCTGCTAATGCGAATGTTGATGCAAGACCTAAGACAGCGAATACTTTTTTAATATTAAAACTCATAAACTTTCCTTTTTCATATAATGATTAAATGCATTTTTTAAAATGTAATTTTTTAATTTTAAAACTTAATATTTCTAAATTAAAAACGTTAATGTCTGAAACTAAATGCTAAAGACCAGGTTAAAACTTAACAAATTAACGATGGTCGACACGTTTAACAAGGTAATCACCAAGTGATTGAATCATTTGCACAAGAATAACTAGAATGACGATAGTGATCATCATTACTGTTGCGTCAAAACGTTGATAACCATAACGAATGCCAACATCACCAAGACCACCACCACCAACAGTACCGGCCATTGCAGAGTAACCAACTAAAGTCACTAACGTAATCGTCACTGCGTTAATAATGCCCGGTAAGGCTTCTGGTAATAACACCTTATTAATAATTTGAATTGGTTTTGCACCCATTGCCTGAGCAGCTTCTACTAAACCACTTGGCACTTCCAATAAAGCCCCTTCTACAAGACGTGCAATAAAAGGAATAGCACCGATGGTCAATGGCACAATAGCAGCAGCCGTGCCGATTGACGACCCAACAATAAAACGTGTCACGGGAATTAATGCCACCAATAAAATAATAAAAGGAATAGAACGGCCGATATTGACTACGACTCCTAACACTTTATTTAAAACCATGTTTTCTAAGAGACCATTCTTTTTACTGAGGTGTAATAAAACACCTAGAGGAATACCCACTGCAAAACCAATAAAACCAGAGGTAAACACCATCACTAATGTTTCCCATAAAGAGTCTACTAATAACTCAATTAATCGCGTATTTTCAGCCCACCACATAGTTATTGCATTAAATGACATAACCTAGCACCTCTAGTTCAATTTTTTGTTCTTTCAAGTATTGAATTGCTTTATCTGCACACGCTTCTGAACCAATGAATTCCGCAAGCATAAGACCAAACTTAACCCCGCCGACATAATCCATATTTGAACTTAATATGCTGATATCAATATTGAACTCTCGTGCAACATGACTTATTACCGGTGCATCAACGGACGCACCAGTAAACTCTAAACGTATCAATGGATAGCTATTTTCAACACGTTCTGTTTGTAAGCGTTCCTTATAATCCCCTGGAATAGAAAGATCTAAAGTAGAACGAATAAATTCACGTGCGAGCTCTGTTTTTGGATGTGCAAAGATGTCTCCGACAGAGCCATTCTCAACTAATTTACCATCTCCAATAATCGCTACTTCTTGGCAAATACCTTTTACTACCGCCATTTCATGAGTGATCAATAAGATAGTTAAATTTAGCTCTTTATTAATTTTACGTAAAAGCTCTAAGATAGAAATAGTGGTTGCAGGATCTAATGCACTGGTTGCTTCATCACATAGCAAGACCTTAGGATCTGATGCTAAAGCACGAGCAATAGCAACACGTTGCTTTTGACCACCACTTAAATTTGCTGGGTATACATCGCGTTTATCGACTAATCCAACTAACTTTAATAACCCTTCGACTTTAGTTTTAATCTTACTTTTTGATTCACCCGCTAGCTCTAACGGTAATGCAATGTTATTGAAAACAGTACGTGATGATAATAGGTTAAAGTGTTGAAAAATCATGCCTATTTTACGACGCGTTTGCGTTAACTGTTGTTCAGATAATTTTGTTAAATCGACGCCATCAACAAATACTTCTCCACTCGTAGGACGCTCTAATAAGTTAACACAACGTATCAACGTACTTTTGCCTGCTCCAGAAGAACCTATTACGCCAAAAATACTGCCTTGCGCTATATTAAGGTTAATATCAGAAAGTGCATTAATCACTTTATCTCCCTGATAAAACACTTTGTTTACATTTTTTATTTCTATCATCAGATTTCCTGAAATTAAATACTGCTTATGTTTCAAACACAACAGTAAATTAGTGATCTCCACCGTAATTATCAATGCATACTAAGACATCTAGACGTCTAAAGCAATTAATGATTATCTTGAAATAAAGATATATTAATTTTAAATATAATTAGCCTAAACACATTAGATTATGAAATAGGCGATTTAAGCTATTTATTATTCTAAGGGGTCTAATGTGGGTATAAAGAACATCAGAAAAAATCCTAAGAGGGATTTAATTTAATCAAAAGGTCTATCAATATAATGAAAGGAAAAATAGAAATAATGAGCTCGTCAGGTTTAAAGAGTAAGGTTACTCTTAATAATTACTTTTAAAATTACGCTGCTTAGTAAAAGAAAATTGATAAATAATATATCACTTTTTGAAAGATAAAAAAAAGCACCATACGATTTGTATAGTGCTTCAATAGTCATTTGAAATAGTAGTTAGATAAAAAGCGTTAAGCTCGAATCATATTACTTCTTGAAACGACGGAAACCTAAACCAGCTAAACCAAGAGCAAGAATTGCAGTTGTTGCAGGAGCAGGAACATCAACAACAGAGAAGTTCACATCAGCTACTTCTAAACCTGATCCAGAGCTATTACCGCCACCAATCCAACTAATTTGTAAAACATCACCAATACTTGCTGCCGCTGAATCAAAAGAAAAACTATTAAAAGTCCATTCAGTTGTCGTCGTAGTTGGTTCAAATAAACCAGACAGTGAAGTACCTTGCGTTAAGTTTAAAATTTCAACTGTTGCTCCGATTGCATTATTACGAGCACCAGCAAAAAAGCTTAATACCGCTTCTTGACCAGCTTCAATAATAGAATCTAAAGTAAATGAAGCAGTTAATGTTTCATTAGCTCTATTATCGTTTACTTCGATTGCACCAGGAATATTTACTTGTGCAGTTGATGCATCATTATCATGATCATAAGTACCGCTCATTCCACGACGTCCAGCACTTGCAGAGGTGTAAACTTCGAAACTTCCACCGCTTGTATCAGCCCAAGTTACATCAGTTGAACTTTGTAATGCTGAACTACCACCACTAAAATCTTCAGAGAATATCAAACTCGCATTAGCGACATTGAAAACACAACTTGCAGACAGTAAAACGGTAACAGCCGTTAATTTAGAAAAAGTTTTTTTCATTTTTTATTTCCTTTTTTACTCTCTTTCCTACCATCGGAAAGAATTTCCATTAAATATTATTATAACTGCCTATATTGTAAGCTATTAAGTTGTCATATCAACTTAATATACCCATTAAGTATGATTTGATTAAAAATTCACAAATTACCTACAAATAATTAATTTTATCGTTAAATGTCATCTAAACAAACGAAAAAAATCACCTCTAAGGGAGTACTTAAATTAATGATAATTATTTAGATTAAATTTTAAGTAACATTTTTAATTCAATTATTTTTAATATAGATTTACAACGTAAATGATAACAATTATTATTTGCATCAGAGATTATTATCTTCTTCGTTTATGCCATATTAATTCCCACTTACTTATAAGGTTTTACACCATGAAAAGTGTTATTCATTTCCGTACCCTATTGATTATTTTTTCTTTCATTATTAGTTCGTCGTTCTCATTTTCTAGTATTGCAGATACTTTCCCAGTGACGATTATAGATATTGCAGGACGTACCGTTACAATCGATAAAGAACCCCAAAATATTGCTTTGTCGACGGGACGAGTATTTCCATTATTAGAAATTATTTACCAAAAAGAGGCGGCTAAGCATTTAGTTGCTTGGCGCGATGATATGCGTTTATCAGCTCCCAGCATGTATGCTGATTACATCAAAGACTACCCAAGCCTTAAGGATATTTTAACAATAGGTAAAATTAAATCAGGAGAATTCGATGCCGAACGGTTCATTGATATGCAAAATAAACCCGATCTATTCGTTGTCGATTTATCCAATATAAAATTAGCGCAAGATAAAGGTCTACTTAAAAAATTAGATAAAGCAGGAACCAAAGTCATCGCCATTGATTTCCGCGAACACCCTATCGAAAACACAGTGCAATCAGTCACGACTTTAGCGAAAGCATTAGGTAGAAAAGAGCAAGGACAGCGCTTTGCTGAGTACTATAAAGCTCATCTAAAAGAATTAACTAATAGCCTAGCCTCATTAACTCCCAAACAAAAAAACATAAATGTTTTTATAGAACGAGCAGCGGGTTATAACGATTCATGTTGTCGTACTTTCGCAGAGGGTAATATGGGTGCTTATATTCCTTTTTTAGAGGCTAACAATATTGCAGAAGCGCCATTAAAAGGAGCAGTAACGGGTCAAATGTCACCAGAAAGTGTATTGGTTGCTCAACCTGATATTTATATTATGCAAACAACCGGCTGGCTTGATAAAGACGGTAATCCAACATCTGGTATTCCATTGGGTTATGCACCCTTGAATGCCAATGCTATCAAAGTATCAACGACAGCGTTAATGGATCGCTCATGGTTAAAAGCAACAAATGCTTTCCAAACTAATAATGTCTTTTCTATTTATATGCCATTTTATAATTCGCCGTACAATTTAGTTGCGATTGAATATTTTGCTAAGTGGCTTCATCCTGAACAATTTAAAGATCTAGATCCAGAGCATACTTTTGTGGAAATGAATAAACGTTTTGCAAACCGTTCAGTGTCTGGTCAATTCGGGCAGAATAACAGTAAGGCAATGCAATAATGGAACAAAGTATTTGTATGTCAGGGTCTTATATTGATAAACAAAAGAACCTCGATATACAACAAGAAAATAGCCAAATTAATGATGCTCTTTCAGAGCACCGCTCTCGCTTAAAAAAGAAAAAATTAGCGTTAGTATTTTTCTTCTTGCTTAGTTTAGTAGGCTTAGTTGCTGATATTTTAATTGGTTCTCATGGTTTAACATTATCACAAGTCATGACGGGGATCTTTACCCCTGAAGCAAGTGACATTGTGACTCAAACTATTATCTGGGACATTCGTATGCCGATGTCTTTAATGGCACCTTTTGTAGGTGGTGCGTTAGCAGTTGCTGGTGCGCAGATGCAAACGACACTTAATAACCCTTTAGCTGATCCTTATACTTTTGGTGTGTCAGCCTCTGCAGGTTTTGGTGCTTCGTTGGTTATTACTCATGTTGTCTCATTGCCCTTTATACCTGAGCAATATCAAATTGCTGTAATGGCTTTTATAATGTGTTTACTAACAACCTTTATGATTGCAGGTATCTCGTCTATTAAACGTATTTCAATCGAAGGCGTTATGTTATTCGGTGTTGCTATTATGTTTGCCTATGATGGAATGCTAACAATGATGCAATATATTGCTACTGAAACGCAATTACAGACGTTAGTATTTTGGCAAATGGGATCGCTTGATCGTGGCAGCTGGGGGAAGATATTAACACTCGCTATTTTATTACCCATAGTAATGGCGATTATGATGAAAGATGCATGGAAGTTATCCTCTTTGAAAGTAGGTTTAGACCGTGCTGAATCAATGGGTATTAATGTAAAAAGACTACGCATAAAAACATTATTATTAGTTTCTTTAATTACTTCTTTATCTGTTGCTTTTGTTGGAGCCATTGGCTTTGTTGGTTTAGTCGGCCCTCATATTGCGCGTATGATTTTAGGTGAAGATCAACGCTTCTTTTTACCAGCTTCTTTTTTACTCGGTGCAGTTTTAGTTGAGCTCGCTTCTATTGCAAGTAAATCATTCATGCCCGGTATTATTTTGCCCTTAACCGTTATGATGTCTATTATCGGTGTGCCTTTCTTTATCTTCTTAATTATTAAAAAGGGAGGGAAATTTTAATGGCACTTAACATTAACCATCTTTCTGTTTCATTTGGTAAGCAGGTTATTCTAGATAACTTAAATATACCTGAAATTTACCCAGGTGAAATGATTTCATTAATTGGTAAAAATGGCGCAGGTAAGTCAACTATTCTCAAGCAAATGACCAAGCGTATTCGTTTTGATGCTGAATCGATCATGTTAGGAGATGAACCGCTTCACGTTAACGATATTGGGTACTTGCCGCAGGACCATCGCATATCTGCTAACATAACCGTACTTGAGCTTCTCATAACAACGATGCATATTGATGCGAACTCTTTATTCACAAAAGAAAATAGCGCAGAAAAAGCACTGTCTTTACTAGAAAGCATAGATATCTTACATCTTGCGAATAAAGTTTGTACGGAATTATCAGGAGGAGAAAGCCAAATGGCCGGGTTGGCACAGGCTGTCATTAATGACCCTAAGGTATTAATTCTTGATGAACCAACGTCTGCACTAGACATGCACAATCAACTTAAACTATTAGAATATATTAAATATTACACTCAACATAATAGCGCCTGCGCATTAATGGTCGTACATGATTTGAACTTAGCAATTCAATACTCAGATAAAGTTGCCGTATTACATAATGGCAGCTTATTCGCATATGGTGAGCCTAGACTTATTATCGATAAAACATTAATTAAAGACGTATTTAATGTAAATTCACAAATTATTCAACTTGAAAACTACCCCGTCGTTGTTGCTTGTTTATGAGTAATGAGTAAAAACTATATTAAGAAACCGACTTTTAATAAAAAATTAGGCTTAAATATTCTCTTTCTTTTCTTTTCTTTTCTTTTCTTTTCTTTTCTTTTAAAGCAGTATTCCCCTTTTAACTTATTAACCTCGCTATTTGAGCGTTCAATTATTGAGAAACGCTCACCTTCAAAATATTAAAAATTTTCACGTTTAATAATTTACGCAATATGAATTGTGACAAAAATTAACTCATCTAACTTATATTTTTGTTTAGAAAAGACGTCATCAAATACGCGACAAACTAAAACCTAATAACTACTTCTTTTAGAGTAAAAAAATCAATTAATCACCATGATGATATAAAGATAAAATTATTAAGAGTAATAAAAAACAAGAGCTATTCCATTCTAATCAATAATTAGAAATAAATTTTCCAAGAATTAATCCTCGCACCTTATTACGCTTAAATACTATATAATATGGCCTATGTTGATTTTAAATATCTATTTTATAATTTAGGATTGGCTTTACATCTCAACCAAGAAAATTAATTAATAAAAATAAATTAAAAATGAGTGAACAGTTTGAATATCAACCAAATATAAATTACTGTAACTAAAACCATACGAAATAGAGTGAAAATAAGTTAGAGTAATATTCCATAGCTGAACAGAAATGAAAGATTAATAGATGATTATAACTTTTTTAATTTATTAGGCTCTTAACTAAAAACTCAAATAGATGCCCGTTAATAGTTTAATTAACGAACAAAATATTGAGCTATCGAATTTATTTGGATAAATACTTATGTCTTCCGATCAAACGTACTATCTGACGATTGCATTAATTAACCTCGTTTTAGCATTTGCTGGAACGCGTATTAAAAATACAGATGAAAGTACTAAATCGACACAATTTTTATTTGGGTCATTCTATGTATTCGCTATAAGCTGGTTTTTATATTCTTTAGAATTAACGCTTTTCATTGAAATATTATCAGCAATATTATCTTCTATGTTTATATGGGGCATAACTATTTTCAGTTTTAAACGCTGTAAAATAGCAACGCCAAGTAAATTAATTGCCTGCTTATTTTTACTTAACATTACTATGCAAAGTTACTTTATCTTAAACGGTAATATAAGTGGTCTATTACATACTTCGAGTTTATTTATCCCAATTGCTTTTAGTTTATGTGCTTACCTTTTTTTAAAAAAGAAAGTCGATAGAAACCCTTCTGACATGATTATTGTATACACCTATATTGTTATGATAATTATCGTCATCTCTCGATCTATATTACTAGAAATTTCACCAGAAACGTTCGGCATTACAATGGCCTCTACTCAAGTTATATGGCCTATATTTTCAGTTATATCTGGTATTTTCTTCTTATTAAGTTTCACAGAAGAAGCACAAAAAAAGTTAATAGCAGAGTCGACTACGGATACATTAACAGGATTATTTAACCGTAGAATGTTCGATGAAAAATTTAAACAACTATTACCTTCTCTTTCGCACGGCAAGCATTATGGCGCTTTATTGTATATTGACTTAGATGGGTTTAAACCAATAAATGACAAATACGGACACAATATTGGCGATAAAGTACTCGTCGAATTTGGAATTAGATTAAACCATTCATTACGAGATGAAGAGGTCATTGCTCGCATTGGTGGAGATGAGTTTGCGATATTGATTAAAAACACAGGTCAAAATAAAACTAGCGCTTATCAGTGTGCTTATGCTCTAGCACAACGTGTACAAAGATTAATGAAAGAAGATATAGATATAAATGGGTTTAAGTTACAAATTGACTGTAGCATTGGTGTTCACATACTAACGCCACAAGCAACCGATGCAGAGTTAGAAATTAAAGCGGCAGATGCTGCGATGTATCAAGCTAAAAAACGTTTACATAACAGCATTGTTTTTTCAGAAAATTTAAGCCCTTATAAATATAACCTGGCAAAAATAGGCATAACTGAAACTGGCAGTGATCGACAAGAGATAGATAATTTACTTTTTTCATTGCTCGATAAACAAATAGATATAGCAAGTGGCTTCCCACAGTTAATTCAAATGGTCTCGTCTTACTTTAAAGACGAAGTGGCGGTTAGTAAAAAAATGCAATCAAACTTAAGTACAGAGCAACGTATTGACCATATCGAACTGTTAGATTCATTACAAAAAATTAATATCAGAAATAATGATTATACGATGCTAAAAAATCTATTAAGCTTTATTAAACAGCTCGAAATGCATAATCAAAAGTACAAACACGATGAAGGTATAAAAGCTTAACCCTATTCTTAATCAATCATCACTGTCTATATACCCGTTACCGTTTGAGGGTAAAATTCAGCAAACTGCGAAGATGTTTGTTTCACTACTTGCCCTCTGGCTCGCTAACTTGAAAACCAACTCGGTGTTGCCACCTTCGATAAGGGCTAGTCATTACCATCATGTTGCGCCTTGATATGGAGTCTAAGCTAACAATTGAATAAAGCACCTTAAACGGGGATATAACCTTTCTCGATAGGATTGTAGGAGCACTATCATTGAGCTTTAAAGCTTCCTAAATAAGTAGTCGCGGTACTACTGACTACTCTATACAAAGGTATTTTAAGTAAGATTTAAATTTTTTAAAAACAGCCCTATTGCTACCCTATTACTACTCTCACCAGCAAACTTAATATCGTAAGATATGTATTAATGTTAACTCTCCTTTTATTATTTATGCTTAATAATGCTTTGCTAAGTAACTCTCTTTTATTAGAAAAACAGCTTCGCTATTCATTATAAACCTAATAAATAAAACCAATTACATTAAACAAGTATTCTAAATTTGACGCAGAAAAATACGTTTATTTTAAAGTGTAAGCAGAAGTCTTTCAAAGAGTCGATTAAATTGGAAGCACAATGAGCTAGGATGCTGGGATGCGATCATTAAGATTCACTTTCAATAAAGAAAATATTAATAGTGAAAATATTAGCAATGAAAGTAGGGATATTTTCGCTAAGCTAACTTTCTAAAATAAAGGAAGATAATGAGTCAGTATTTTTAATATAAGCGCAGGAATAGATTCTTTATTTTTATGCAAGAGCTTTAGGTTATACGCGATTTATCGGTATCTTCCGGTAAAAATAGTATGAGTGTGTAGTAGTACAGTGAAGAGTCTGAGGAATAAAAAAAATGCCTACTCCTGTACAGAAGTAGGCATAAATAATTATTTAATCAAAAGATAAAGCAGTGATTATAGACCTAGTGTTTCTAACGTTTTTAATGTTAAAGCACCTTGGTTTAATTTTTCATCTTTTTGGTATGCATTTACAGCAGCACGCGTTTCTGCACCGTAAACACCATCAACATTAGTAATGTTGTAATCTCTACTTTTTAGTTCTCTTTGTAATTTAGAAACAACATCTTCTGTTGTGTTAGTTTCACACAGAATTTCCTGCCATTTTAAGTACGACTCAGCAGTTTTTACCGTTGTATCGTAAGTTTCATATACCGCTGGAGTAGTTGTTTTTGTTTCTTTAGCAGGGATATCTAAAACACGAGTTTTAACCATTTTGCATATAGCTGGAATTTTAACTTCTTGAGTTGAAGCAGCTGTTGCTAATACGTTACTAGTTACCGTTTTATATACTGCAGGAATTTTAACTTCTCTAGTAGTAGCAGCTGTCACTAATTCTTTTTTCGTAATAGTTTCGAAAACAGCAGGTGTTTTAACTTCTTTTGTTGTCGCTGGCGATACAAGCTCTTGCTTAGTTACTGTTTTGTAAACAGCAGGAGTAATAACCGCTTTTGAAGTTGGTGCATTATCTAATGCTCTTGTCTTAACAGTTTTGTAAACAGCAGGTGTTTTAACTTCTTTTGTGTACGCTTCTTTATCTAATACCGTTGTTGTTACCATTTTATAAACAGCAGGCACATCGACCAGACACATAATTTCACCAGTTGAGTTATCAACTTTTTCAATTTCGCCGCGACCTTTTTTCCATTCTGTATGAGCAGGAGACACTAATACCTGCTTAGAAATAGTTTTGTAAGTAGCTGGAACAGTAACAAGTTCAGTCTTTTCAGGTTCAACCATAATACGTTCACTAGTTGTTTTGTAAGTAGCTGGCATTGTTACTAATGCTGTTTTCTCAGGCTCAACCATAACGCTTTCAGTGATTGTTTTGTAAACCGCAGGCACTGCAATTAACGCAGTCTTTTCAGGTTCAACCATAACACTTTCAGTGACTGTTTTGTAAACCGCAGGAACAGGAACTAACTCAGTTTTTTCAGGCTCAACCATGATACGTTCGCTAGCTGGCTTATATGTAGCAGCAACAGGAACTAGTTTAGAGCTTGCTTCTCTAATCGTTACTTTTTTCTCAACTACTTTATAAGTAGCAGGAGTAACAACAATTTGAGATTGTGCTTCTTTTAATAAACGTTGAATTGGATCTGTTCTGTATTCCGCAGGTACTAATACTTTTGCATAACATTCGCCAGCTTTAGCATTAGGTGGAATTAAAGAATTACCAACAGCAAATTGGTCAGTTGCTCCAGGAGCCGTCATTGAACTTAGTGATGCAATCTTAGTGTTTTTTGCTTGCAGCTCTTCATTTAGTTTTTGAATCTCTTCATTTTTCATCGTCAAAGCTTCATTTGAAGAATCTGTTACTGAACACCCTGTTACAGTAAGCAGAACCGTTGCTGCGATAGCCGATACTTTAAAGTTATTTTTCATTGTTTTTCCCTTTCGTTGAATATACAGAGTATTTTATCACAAAAATAACTTTAAATTAGCTATTTAATTCCATCTTCGTGATATAGTTCATCTATGTTATAAAATTATAAATGGAGTTTAATTTGAAAACACTTAAAGTATTATTCACATCTTCGATCCTTAGCCTAGCTTTAGCTGGTAATTTATACGCTGAAGAAAGTACTGGCGACTGTATTATGGTTCCAAATTTGAATGTTGAATTCAAAAATGATTCTACTGTATACATGACAGCCGATGAGAGAAAAGAAATAACTGAATTTGCAAAATTTATTAAAGATACTGATCTTTATGCAGTAATTGAAGGTCATACAAGCAAATATGCTACAGCAACTTACAATGCTAAACTGTCTTCTGATAGAGCAATTAAAGTAAGAGCTGAATTAATTAGATTAGGCGTTAAGCCTTCTCAGGTTAAAGCTATCGGGTTTGGTGAAAGCTCACCATTGTACGATAACAACACTGAAATCGGTGCTCAGAAAAATAGACGAGTAATCGCTGAAGTATTTAACAGCGCTGCAGAGTTATCTGAATATACATCATCAGAAAAAACTCGAATTGCGAGTATCAAATATAAAGAACAATAATTAAGTTAAGCTTTTAATACTTGTTTTTAAAAGCTTAATACACACTAGTGTTATACATTTTACGAAACGTCTTTTGTATAACACTTTTTACAATTCCTCTCAGTCATTACAATCTTCCTGCCATAACTTTCGAACATAAATCAAACCGTTTTTTCTAATATTTATTGCGACTTATGCCAACTCACTCACATCAAATAACTACCTCTCTTTTGCTGATTAAAAAGATTAAATACAAAATACTTTATATCTGTATTAAAAAAGCAGTATCGAATCAATAAAGCTAAGAAATAATACCGATTACATTAAATAAGTGATCTAAATTTTGCGCAGGAAAAATGACTTAGTTTAAGGCGTAAATTGAGCTAAATAGATAATTGGACTCCCCTACACCATTACCAACGTGTAGGCTAATATCATTGTTACCACACAAAAATATTAAATGGAGTCCAATAAATGAATAATACTAGAATTGGTGTTGATT
>NZ_CBRF02000005.1 GCF_000470315.2 Psychromonas sp. SP041 | reverse complement strand
AGACAGCGAGTAGTTTTAATCGTTGTCTCGCATTGGTTGTCGCATTAATTAATTCAGCAAAATTGTGACTCATATTAGCTCCTTTGTAAGAAACTTAATTAGATCACATATTTATCGGAAATGGTATAACATTGTTTAAAACCTATAAAGCCTCCAATTTCTAAAGTCCTAAATATTCTAAACCAACAAATATCTAAACCTCTAAATCTACAAACCTACAAACCTACAAATATCTAAACCTACAAATATCTAAACCTCTAAATCTACAAATCTACAAATCTACAAATCTACAAATCTACAAATCTACAAATCTACAAATCTACAAATATCTAAACCTACAAATCGTCTAAATCTAAAATCTATAAATTGAACAGCTCTTCATGTTGATGATTATACCAATGGAATTAAATAAGTGATCAGAGATTGCGCAGGAAAAATTAACACTAATAAGGCGTGAGTTGTAGGAGATAGTTGTTCTCACTTCAAAACTCACAACGCAGTTAGGGGTAATTTTAACCGGCAAGAATGATCACCTTATTAATTCTTTTGGTATTAATATCACCTAGAAAATACCATCTATACAGTCTCTACCTCAATATACTCAGAAGTTAGTTTAAACGGTTAACAGCAGTTGATTGGTGATCTATATGTTCACTTTTTTTAAAGCAAAAAAAAATGGCGAATCTTTTCAGATTCACCATTCTCTTAGAATTATTAGTGCTTTAAGGCACTAAAATATCAGAGCTTATAGAGCTACGATATTTTCTGCTTGCGGGCCTTTAGGACCTTGGCTTACAGTGAATTCTACTTTTTGGCCTTCAGCTAAAGTTTTGAAACCTTCGCTTGCAATTGCACTGAAATGTGCGAATACGTCTGGACCAGACGCTTGCTCGATGAAACCAAAACCTTTAGACTCGTTAAACCACTTAACCGTACCTTGAACTTTAGACATAATAATATCCTGTAAAATTTAATAAAAATTGCCTTCAATAGGCTTGAATAGCGTAAAATTAGACTGGAACTTAAAAACTTCAGACGAGGTATTATTAATAAGACAACGTAATGGAGAATGTAAACAATAGGCTTTATTTCTGCTGAGTTCAATACTATAGAATTCCTAGATTAAGTCAATAGATCATTAAGATAAAAAGCATTAAAGATCAGATATACTCGATTTATATAAGTTGCTTTATCTACTGACTATTTCAACTAAGCTAGTCACCCCACTATCAATAAAGTTATAGAGCGTTATGAGTCGGTTTGTAGTCATATCTAAATATTCATTTCCTTTGGATGCACATATCGCTAAAGCAAGTTTAGAGGGTGAAGGTATTCCTGCGCATATAGCTGATGAGCACACTGTTAATATGCAGTGGCTTTATTCTGATGCTATAGGGGGAGTTAGGTTATACGTTCAAGAGGAGTTTGAAGTTGAAGCAAAAGCGACTTTAGCATTAAACTTTTCAGAGGATGTAGATTCTGCTTTCGAAGCCGTACCTGAACACTGCACGCAATGTAAAAGTACTAATTTAGTCAACTACTACCAACTACACCAAAGGTAAAAAGCCAGCTTTCATTCTTTTTATATTCTTAGGATTTCCGTTATTTTTTTATAAACACGGTAGAAAATGCACGGACTGTGGGTGGTTTAAAAAAGCGTAATAAGCGCAGATGGGCCAATACTAAGCTCATAAAGTGAATAATAGAAAACAACTCACCGATAAGTAGGCGAGGCAATATCAAGAATGACGACATTGCCTCGTCAATAAAAGACTAATTAAACAATATTCTATTGCTTAGACTTTTTCTTATTTTTGAAATAAAGCACACCTTTTACTGCGACAACAGCAAATAATCCCCAGAAAACAGCATGGTAAAGTAAGTGTATTGCGCCTTCGCCTAGTGCATGGTCAGTATGAGCAAAAGCTTGCGTGCTTAGTAACAAGGTAAAAATTAAAGTAAAAAATTTCATGGTTATTCCTTTCCAACATAATAATATATAAATAGTGCTTATTTGAGCATACCTTGCGTTTCAATAAACTCGATGATTTCAGCTAACCCTTGTTGTGTTTTCATATTACTGAAAATAAATGGTTTATCACCGCGCATCTTCTTCGCGTCTCGATCCATTACGTCCAATGATGCACCAACCAAATCAGCAACATCAATTTTATTAATAATCAACAAATCAGACTTAGTAATACCTGGGCCACCCTTACGCGGAATTTTATCACCTGCAGACACATCAATCACGTATAAAGTTAAGTCTGATAGTTCAGGGCTGAATGTTGCACTTAAGTTATCGCCGCCGCTTTCCACTAATACAAAATCTAAATCAGGGTGACGTTCATGCAATTCATCAATGGCCGCTAGGTTCATTGAGGCATCTTCACGGATTGCCGTATGCGGACAACCACCCGTTTCTACGCCAATAATACGGTCAGCCGTTAATGCATCATTACGTGTTAAAAATTGTGCATCTTCATGTGTGTAGATATCGTTGGTGACGACAGCCATTTCATATTTGTTGCGTAGTGCTAAACATAATTGGCTTAATAAAGCGGTTTTACCTGAGCCGACTGGGCCACCGACACCGATACGTAATAGTTGTTTTTTTCTCATTATCTTTCTCTCATATTTCTAAAATAATTTGTCTGTACTTAAATCGAATCTGCTTTTTAAGATCTGAACAAGCGGGTGTATTGCGTTTCATGCCAGGCACTTGCCATCGCTAAACGCGGTAAACTTGCGCCGATATCATCATCTTCAATTTGGTTGGCAACATTGATAGCCCCTTCCACTTTATTGCTTAATTCAAACAGTAAATTTTGTGCTTGAGTTTGCCCTAATGGCACCAATTTAGTGGCTGCCGCTACTTGGTTATCAAGATACGTCCAGCAATAACCACTTTGTGCTGAGATTAAATCTAACTGAAAAAGGTACGCTGCAATCGCAAAAACACTGACAAAACTGCTTTCAGCCTCCTTGAATAATTCGCTATAAGGTTCGCTATCCACAGTATCTAATTGTTTTAATAAACGAATCAATGCTTTACCCATTGCGACATCAGCAAGGCGTAATTCGCTACTCTCACGACAAGCAATTAAATGTTGGTTATGCTCTTTAAAGCTTTCAAAATCATTATTTTCTAAGGCGAGATACAATCGTTTTAATAAGGCTAAATCAGTACGGGCAATGGATTCATTGAGATTTAACTCAATCCACTCAAAAGTCGTTTTTTGATTGTTTATCCAGCCCATTTCAATCGCGTATTCCAACCCTTGTGAAAATGAAAATCCACCAACTGGTAAATTCGCACTACATAATTGTAGCAGTCGATTAAGCTTAATCGGACTCGCCATATTAATGTTCATGGCTATGCTCTGAATGTGCATGAGAATGCGAATGCCCACTACGTTTACCATAAGCGCCATTTTCAGGTGCAAAAACGGCAGGTGCTTTATCGATTGTTAAGCCATAGTTTTCAGCAAGCTCTTCTAATACGTGATCCGGTTTAAAACGCACCCATAACTCACCGACTTGTAACGTCGTATGGCGATTTCCTAAGTGATAGCAGACTTTGCTGAAGGTTAACCAATCACTACCAAGCGCGGTTGAAACGGCTTCAGCTTGTCCTTTTACTTCAATCAATAAACCACATTCTGTTTTTAATATTTCGCCGACTAACAAAGGATGCCCACGCTCTACAAAAATACCAATATCAGCACCTTTGTCAGTGGCCCCTTTAATGCGTGATTTCTTACGCGTGTCATGATCTAGTGTGATCGAATCACTGATTTCATCATGCGTATGATCCAACCTTTCAAATACTTGTAACATTGTTTTTTCCTAACTTAAAACAAACAATAACGTTGTGTTAACGGTAGTTCAGTAGCCGGCTCACACGTCAATAACTCACCGTTTGCACGCACTTCATAGGTTTGAGAGTCCACTTCAATATTCGGCATCCAATCATTATGGATCATGTCTTTCTTGCCAATATTACGGGTGTTTTTACACACACCAACTAAACGTGTCATTCCCGCTATTTCAGGTACATTTTTATCAATCGCCGCTTGCGATAAAAAGGTCATTGACGTTTGTGCTGCTGCGCTGCCAAATGAACCAAACATTGGGCGATAATAAACAGGCTGCGGCGTTGGAATTGAGGCATTCGCATCACCCATCGGTGCTGCCGCTATAAAGCCAGATTTTAAAATCATCGAAGGTTTAATACCAAAGAAGGCTGGTTTCCATAACACTAAATCAGCCATTTTTCCTATTTCAATCGACCCTACTTCATGGCTAATACCATGGCTTATTGCTGGGTTGATTGTGTATTTGGCAATGTAACGCTTAGCACGGAAGTTATCATTGCGCTCTGTATCAGGTGCTAACGGACCACGTTGTTGTTTCATCTTATGGGCTGTTTGCCAAGTGCGTGTGATCATTTCACCAACACGTCCCATCGCTTGCGAGTCAGAGGAAATCATACTGATTGCACCTAAATCATGCATGATGTCTTCTGCCGCGATACTCTCTTTACGAATACGAGAATCAGCAAAGGCAACATCTTCAGGAATGGATGGATTGAGATGATGACATACCATCAACATATCTAAATGTTCATCAATGGTATTAACTGTATACGGGCGCGTTGGGTTAGTTGATGAAGGCAATACATTGGGCTCACCACAAGCACGGATAATATCAGGAGAATGACCGCCACCAGCACCTTCAGTATGGTAAGTATGAATAGTGCGACCTTTAAATGCGCCTAATGTATCTTCTAAAAAACCTGACTCATTTAACGTATCAGTATGAATCGCAACTTGTACATCATAACGCTCAGCAACCGACAAACAGTTATCAATCGCAGCTGGTGTTGTGCCCCAATCTTCATGCAGTTTTAAACCACACACCCCCGCTTCAATTTGTTCTTCTAATGCTTTCGGTAAGCTGACGTTACCTTTGCCTAAGAACCCAAAATTCATTGCGAAGTCATTAGTTGCTTGCAGCATTTTATGGATATTCCAAGGGCCAGGAGTACAGGTAGTCGCTTTGGTACCTGTCGCAGGGCCAGTTCCACCACCGATCATGGTCGTGACGCCTGACATTTGTGCTTCTTCAATTTGCTGTGGGCAAATAAAATGGATATGTGCGTCTATGCCACCAGCCGTTAAGATTTGGCCTTCGCCTGCAATGACTTCTGTACCTGCACCAATTTCGATATCAATATTGTCTTGAATATCAGGGTTACCGGTTTTACCGATAATAGCGATACGGCCGTCTTTAATACCCACATCCGCTTTTACAATACCCCAATGATCAAGGATCAAGGCATTAGTGATCACAAGATCAACGGTCTCAGAACAAGCTGCTTGGCTTTGTCCCATTCCATCACGAATCACTTTTCCGCCACCAAAAGTGACCTCTTCACCGTATTCAGTAAAATCTTTTTCGACTTCTATCCATAAGTCTGTATCAGCTAAACGAATACGATCGCCGACCGTTGGACCGAACATATGTGCGTAAGAATGTTTATCAATGCTAGCCATGATTATTGTTCTCCCTCAATGCTACTTTTAGTCTCGACTTGAAGGTCGCCTTGAATATCACCACGGAAACCAAATACACGGCGCTTACCGCGATAAGGTATCAGCGTAACGTCTCGCTTTTGTCCCGGTTCAAAACGAACCGCAGTACTTGAGGTAATATCTAAACGATAACCTTTAGTGATTTCACGATCAAAAACCAACGCTCTGTTTACCTCATAAAAGTGATAATGCGAGCCAACTTGAATCGGTCTGTCACCTGAATTTGCAACCGTCACTTTTAACTGCTCACGGCCAACATTGAGTTCTCTATTACCGCTATCCGTTTTTATTTCGCCGGGGATCATAAGCTACTCCATTAAATAATTGGGTTATGGATAGTGACTAACTTCGTCCCGTCCGGGAAGGTTGCTTCAACTTGTACTTCAGGAAGCAACTCAGCAATGCCATCCATCACTTGGTCACGGGTTAATAACGTACGCCCGTAATCCATCATTTCAGCCACGGTTTTTCCGTCACGTGCACCTTCCATGATTTCCATAGAGATGTAAGCCATCGCTTCAGGATAATTTAGTTTTACACCACGTTTTAAACGACGCTCTGCTAGCAATGCGGCAGTAAAAAGCAGTAATTTGTCTTTTTCTCTTGGTAATAAATCCATATCATTTTCTCTTTTAATTTAGGCCAAGCTATTAATAAGCTCTCTTCTTTATACAAAAGTTTTTTTAGGTATGCCAGATTCTCGGTTGTATCGCGACTTTATCGATCAACAAAGGCCGTAATACTTCCCATAAACTAATGAATAATTGTTTGCATTGTTGTGCATGAGCACCCAGATAGCGGATTACTAATAAACCATCAATATCACTAATGCTGATCAATGACTGTGCGTTTTGTTCCGTTACTGTGCCACGTAATAAGGCCACCAACTCGGCACGTTGCTGTGGTTGTTTTAATGTTTGCGGCGCATAAGCTAAAAAAGTCGCAAATACGCTGTTGTTGGCTAACCCAGCGGGATGCGTTAAAAGTTGATTAGCGGGAGATAACGCAATGCGGTCATGGTAAATTAAGATGTCATCGCAATATAAGCGATTTAATTGACAGTATTTTCCGTCTACAAAGGGTTCATCTGAATCAGGTAATCCAAGGCAAGTAATATCCCAACCAAGGTAAACACTGCTGCTAGTGAGCTTGATATCAACAGTATTAAAACCATCGGCTCCTTCGTAAACAATGGTTTCCTGCGGGAAGTTTTCACACTTAGCGTTAGCCTCTAAGGTTAACTGAGTGATTTGTGCTTGTTTTGTATCGCCGATATCAAGGTTGGTTCGAGCACGATAAAAGCGCCCTGCTCCAGGTGTGGTAAACAGTAAATGAGCATCTTCTTTCACTGCCACACTAATACGTAATTCATCACCAGATACAATGCCAGCAGGCGGATGTAACAAGTAAATATGCGCACAATCTCGTCCTTCTGGGTAAAAGGCTTTTTGAACTGAAAGCGGCCCTTTACGTTGTGTACGAGTCAATTGTGTTCCGACGGGAGTATTGCTGAATTCTAAGAGCAAATGAGCAAGCCAGTGATTTTTCACTGGCTTGCTAGCGTTGATATTCGTCGCTACGGTAGCGGCTGAAGAGAGTGGCACGGTTGTAATCATTGTTCCCTTATTTTAACTTATATTGACATTAGCGATTCAGCTTCACCGTTTTAAACGGCGAGATACTTACTGACTAATTCATCATCAAGTTCATCCATTGGACCCGATGCTATTACTTGGCCTTTTTCCATTAAGTGGAAGTTTTCTCCTACTGCGCGAGCAAAAGGTAACTTCTGCTCCACTAAAATAATGGTCATGCCTTGTTCTTTATTTAACTTTAATAACACATCTCGAATTAATTGCACAATATTAGGTTGAATACCTTCATTGGGCTCATCTAATATCAAGATATCCGGATTCAGTACTAAAGCACGTCCAATCGCTAACTGCTGTTGTTGGCCACCAGACAGGTCACCACCACGGCGATGCAACATTTCTTCCAGTACAGGAAAAAGCTTAAAGATATGATTTGGAATTGTTTTACTTTTTTGTCTTGAGCAATTTAAACTGATTTTTAGATTTTCTTCAACCGTCAATTGCGGAAAGATATGACGCCCCTGTGGCACATACCCAACGCCAATCTCAGGGCGTTGCTCAACACTGCTTTTACTCATATCTTTGTCATTAATTACAAGATTACCTGAGCTAATAGGCAATAATCCCATAATGGTTTTTAATAACGTGGTTTTACCCACACCGTTACGCCCCATGATGCAAGTACGAGAGCCTTTCTTAATCTTAAGGTCGAGATCCCATAGGATCTGTGTGCCACCATATTTTTGATTTACTGCGGTTAATTCAATCATGATTAAGCTTGCTCCTCACCTAAATAAACTTCACGTACATCTTTATTTGCTTGGATTTCATCCATCGACCCTTCCGCTAATACGGTCCCTTGATGTAATACCGTTACCTTACGCGCAATCGATCTTACAAAAGCCATATCATGCTCAACCACAACGACTGAATGCTTACCAGCTAATGATATTAATAGCTCTGCCGTACGCTCAGTCTCTTGTGCCGTCATACCCGCAACAGGTTCATCAACTAACAATAAACGCGGCTCAGCGGCTAATAACATACCAATTTCTAGCCATTGTTTTTGGCCATGAGATAAACGCCCTGCTGGATAATGCTGCTCGACTGTTAAACCAATGGTTTGTAAGACTTCATCGATTTTATCTTGTTGTTCGCCACTCAATTTATGAAACAACGCACTCCAAATACCTTTATCGCCAGACAAACTTAACTCGATATTTTCAAAGACACTGAGTGCTTCAAATACCGTTGGTTTCTGAAATTTACGGCCGATACCTGCACGTGCTATTTCAGATTCATCGAGTGTTAATAAGTCAATTTGTTGACCAAAATCTACCTTCCCTTTGTCAGGACGCGTTTTACCAGTAATAACGTCCATTAGCGTGGTTTTACCTGCGCCGTTTGCACCGATTAAACAACGTAACTCACCATCACCAATATAAAGATTAAGGTCATTTAACGCTTTAAAACCATCAAAACTCACACTGACATCTTCCACGTATAAAATCATACCGTGGCGTGTATCTGGCTTTAAATTATCAACTGATGACAGCGGTGAACCATGTTTATCTACAATCATTATTTATTCTCCGCTGCTAGTGTTGCATCATCCGACTTACTTTTATTAAAGTCGTTTTTATCAGAGTCATTCTTATCAGAGCTGCTCGGTTTCTTTTCTGTTGCTGGTGGATCTATTTTATCCATTAAGTTTGTCACTAACCCTGCAAGGCCTTTTGGTAGTAACAACGTCACCAATACAAACAAACCACCTAATCCAAATAGCCATGCTTCTGGCATAATCGCAGTAAAACGCGTCTTAGCATAACTCACCACAATCGCGCCCACTAATGCACCGTATAAAG
This sequence comes from Psychromonas sp. SP041, assembly GCF_000470315.2. GTDB lineage: Bacteria > Pseudomonadota > Gammaproteobacteria > Enterobacterales > Psychromonadaceae > Psychromonas. The sequence continues at coordinate 157,972 of NZ_CBRF02000005.1, read as the reverse complement.
TACCTCGTCCACCAATTGCCACCCAAATAACAATCTCAATGGAGTTTAATGGAGAGAATTCACCCGGATTAATAATGCCCACTTGTGGTACATAAAGCGCACCCGCTACACCCGCTAACATTGCTGATACTACGAAGATCCATACTTTATAATGTTGCGGTTTATAACCTACAAAACGCACACGATCTTCTGAATCACGAATCGCAGTGACCACACGGCCCATTTTTGAATTAACAATAAAGTGACTGATCGCATAACCAATGGCTAACATCACAGCTGTCGCTACAAATAAAGCCAGCTTAGTATTCGGTGACTGTAATGAGAATCCAAAGATCTCTTTAAAATCCGTTAAACCATTGTTACCACCAAATCCCATTTCATTACGGAAAAAAGACAGTAGCAATGCATAAGTCATCGCTTGTGTCATGATGGATAAGTACACACCACTTACACGTGAACGGAATGCTAACGTACCAAAGATGAAAGCTAATAAACCAGGGCCAGCAAAGACTAATAAAATCATCACCAAGGCGTTATCAGATCCCGCCCAATACCAAGGTAATTCAGTCCAGTTCAAGAACACCATAAAATCGGGCAGTTCTGGGTTACCGTAAACGCCACGGTCACCAATTTGGCGCATCAGGTACATACCCATCGCGTAGCCACCTAAGGCAAAGAATGCACCGTGGCCTAAGCTTAAAATACCGCAATACCCCCATACCAAATCAACTGCTAAAGCGAGTAAGGCATAACAAAGATACTTACCTAATAAGCTAACCGTGTAATCACTCACATGCAGTAGTGAACCCTCGGCAAACATCAAGTTACACACGCTGACATACAATGTTGAGACAAATAAGATCGCAATAACAAAATGCAAACTACTCATTTTTTTAGTTATGTTTTTCACGCTAGGTGAATTCAGTAAAGTATTCATTATTCTGCAGATCTCCCTTTTTGCGGAAACAGTCCTTTAGGTCGCTTTTGAATGAACAACACTAAACTGACTAAAACAATAATATTGGCAAGCACTGGCCCCATTGATGGTTCTAGTATTTTGTTAAATGTTCCCATGGTCATTGCTGCTACTAACGTGCCCCATAAGTTACCTACACCACCGAATACCACGACTAAGAATGAATCGATGATATAAGCTTGTCCTAAGTTCGGTCCAACATTAGTCAACTGACTTAATGCCACACCTGCGACACCTGCAATACCTGAACCTAAACCAAAGGTAATCGCATCAACCCATGAGCTTTTAACACTCAATGCCCTTGCCATATCTCGGTTTTGAGAAACAGCGCGAACGTGTAACCCTAATGAAGAATTTTTCAAAATCATTAACAGTGAGAAGAACACCATTAACGAAAATAAGATGATGTATAAACGGTTATAGGTTAACGACAAGATAGGGTTAATTTCTAACGAACCACTCATCCATTGTGGTGCTTCAACTTGGCGGTTAAGTGGAGAGAACACACTACGTACTAACTGCTGTAAGATTAAGCTGATACCAAAAGTGGCCAGTAAGGTTTCTAATGGGCGGCCTTTTAAGAAACGAATCACACCACGTTCAATTAATACACCCACAAAACCAGATACAAGGAATGCAGCAGGTACGGCCATTAATAACGAGTATTCAATTAAATGAGGGAAAGTTTGCTGAATTACATAAGTGGTATAAGCACCTAGCATCATCATTTCACCGTGCGCCATATTGATAACACCCATCACACCAAAGGTGATAGCAAGACCAATCGCCGCCAGTAATAAGACGGATCCAAGACTTAACCCAAAAAATAAATTTTCAGCTAAGCTAAACACACTCGCTTGTTGTTCAATGCTGCTTATGGCATTGGTTAATACTGTTTTAAGTTCTTTTGTTTCTGCGCTTTGTACTTCTACGCTGCTAGATTCAGTGTCAGTAGATGTTGAACTAGTAGAAGCTGAATCGACAGAGATCCTATCTAACTCTTTAACTAATGCATTCTTAACCGTCGGTTCTAAACGATCTGACAGTTGTTTAGCCGCAGACAATTTCTCCGACGTAGAACCCGTTTCTAATTGATCAACTAATAAGATAACTGACATCAATTCACGAGCATCATCATCTTTCTCGCTTTTGATTAATTTATTAACCGCAGTCAAACCGGTTTGGTTTGGGTTATCTAATAATTGTTTTAAAGCGGTAATACGGGTATCGGCATCAGTACTTGTTAAATCAAGGTTGGCTAATAAGTCACGAATTTGGCTACGTAAACGGTTATTGGTTCTTACTTTTTTAATCGCTGATTTACCAACCGCAGGTAACACTTCAGCAGTTAACACATCCATCAGTTCATATTGTTTTTGTTGGTTTTTAAAGACAGAGACAACACGTTTATCGGCTTTAAGGTAATACAGATCGCCGTCCATCAAAGGTTGTAAAATATCGCTGACTTGTGGTGTTGATGTCGCCGCGATTTGCTCAATCAGTGACGCCATTTTGTTTAATTTAGTATTTGGTAACTGCTCTACTAATGCAGGAAGAGCTGATTGTTGTGTTTCACTAACAGCGGCTGAGGCGTTGAATGACATAACAAAGAAAAGTAAAAGGGGAAATAGACGCAACATGGGCTGTTCCTTAATATTGATTTCTTCAGTGCATAAAAATGGGAGGGCTGAGCCTCCCATCTAATCGTTCTTACATTTAGCTACATGAACTTAACTATATGAGCTTAACTATATGAACTTAACTACATGAACTTAACTACATGAATTTATTAAATAAGTTAAATAAGTTAAATAAGTTAAATAATTTAAATTAGTAAGTTAGAACGTTATGACTAAAATTGTTGACCAGAACATTTTGCAGTAGTGACATCAAAGTTGCCGCATTTGATTGGAGCAGTCCAATCAGAGACTAGGTTTTTCGAGCTTGGTAAGAAATCTGACCATGCATCACCAATCACGGTATCAGGCGTAGACCAAACCACTTCAAACTGACCGTCTTCTTGGATTTCACCAATTAATACAGGCTTAGATAAATGGTGGTTAGGGTTCATTACCGCAATACCGCCCGTTAAGTTAGGTACAGCGATACCGATCATTGCTTGTTCAACTGCATCAACATCAGTAGTACCGGCTTTCTCAACAGCCTTAACCCACATTTTGAAACCAATGTAAGTTGCTTCCATTGGGTCATTTGTTACACGTTTGTCATCACCAATGTATTTTTTCCATTGTGCGATAAACGCTTCATTCTCTTCTGTTTCAACACTTTGGAAATAGTTCCAAGCGGCTAAATGACCTACTAACGGTTTAGTATCAAAACCAGATAGCTCTTCTTCACCAACAGAGAACGCAATAACAGGGATATCTTCAGCAGAAATACCTTGGTTACCTAACTCTTTGTAGAATGGGATATTTGCATCACCGTTTACTGTTGAAACTACAGCGGTTTGTTTGCCTTCAGAGCCAAAGCGTTTTACTTCAGCTACAATATTTTGCCAATCTGAATGACCAAATGGCGTGTAGTTAATCATGATATCTTCAGACTTTATGCCTTTAGACATCAAGTATGCTTCTAATATTTTGTTAGTAGTACGTGGATAAACATAATCAGTACCTAACAAGACAAAGCGCTCAGCACCAAGATCATTAATCAAGTAATCAACCGCAGGAATCGCTTGTTGGTTTGGTGCAGCACCCGTATAGAATACGTTTTTAGACGACTCTTCGCCTTCGTACTGAACAGGGTAAAACATTAAGCCATTAAGCTCTTCAAGCACAGGCAATACTGATTTACGAGAAACTGAAGTCCAGCTACCAAAAATAACATCTACTTTATCTTTTGCTAATAATTCACGGCCTTTCTCTGCAAATAATGGCCAGTTTGACGCAGGGTCAACCACCACAGGCTCAATTTTCTTACCTAACAAACCGCCCTTTGCATTTTGATCTTCAATCATCATCAATACAGTGTCTTTTAGTGTTGTTTCACTAATTGCCATTGTGCCTGATAAAGAATGTAAAACACCGACTTTGATGCTATCAGCAGCATAAGCAAAGTTAGTCATTAAGCCAGTTGCAACAATCGAACTTGCAACAATTAGTTTCTTCAGTTTCATAGATAGTTCCTTTCCCTTTTAGTATCCAATGATTAATCTTTTTAACGGAATAAAAATCTCAATCCCAACCTATTTCAAGTGGGATTAGTATCCAGTAATTAGAGCAAGCATTAAATGCGCAAAAGCGCGCAATGGACTACGTAATTATGCGCATATAAAAACAACAACTATTGAAGTAAGGTACGCGCGCACGATATGCTAAGAGCTAAGTAGTTATTAGTACGGGTACGGATAGCCAATAAATAGCGAAAGAAGCGGTCATGCAATCAAACCAAAAAATAATTAAAGCACGAAGAACTTATAACAAGCTTGTTGCCAATGAGATGATGGAAGATTTTGCGCTGCGCTTTACCGCTAAACGTGCAAGAAAGTGGTCATTAAACCGCATCTCAATGACGGCGCTTGGGATAGTTTCGTTTCTTGTTTTAGAAGCGATTGGCGGTGCAATCACCCTTCAATATGGCTTTGAAAATGCCGCTTGGGCGATTTTAGCGGTCACCTTAATTGTATTCTTAACCGGTCTACCTATTAGTTATTACGCCGCCAAATATGGTGTCGATATTGATTTACTTAGCCGAGGCGCTGGCTTTGGTTATATTGGCTCCAGTATCGCCTCACTTGTCTACGCCTCCTTTACCTTTATCTTTTTTGCGCTTGAAGCCGCGATTATGGCGATGGCATTAAAAATACTATTTGGCTTGCCCTTACCCGCTGGGTATATCGTCAGTACCTTATTAATTATCCCTTTAGTGACCCACGGCATTACCTACATCAGTCGTTTTCAAGTATGGACATCACCAATTTGGGTAGCGCTACAATTGTTGCCTTTGTTCTTTGTATTTACTCACAACGATACGCAATTCAGCGATTGGATCAACTTTACCGGTGAAGCTGGCGAATCAGGCCGTTCATTTAATCTATTATTATTTGGTGGCGCTTCAGCCGTTTTATTAGCGTTAGTCGCGCAAATCGGTGAACAAGTCGACTTCCTGAGGTTCTTACCTGAAAAGCCCAAAAAAGGCGCTTGGCGTTGGTGGTTAGCACTGATTGCAGGTGGTCCAGGTTGGATGTTATTCGGCGCGCTTAAACTATTTTTAGGATCTTTCTTAGCCTACTTTGCATTAAAGCAAGGTGTTGCACCACATCTCGCCAGCGACCCTGCTCACATGTATCAACTTGCTTACAGTTATGTGTTTGATAACCCGTCGATTAGTGTCTTTGTAGCCTGTACTTTTGTAGTGCTATCACAGTTAAAAATTAACGTTGCCAATGCCTATGCAGGTTCATTAGCATGGTCTAACTTCTTTTCTCGCGTCACACACAATCATCCAGGACGCGTAGTGTGGATGGTGTTTAATGTGGCCATTGCCCTATTACTAATGGAACTGGGCATTTACCAAACCATCGCCAGTATGTTGTCAGTTTACTCGGTGATTGTACTGGCTTGGTTAAGCTCAGTTGTGGCAGACCTCATCATTAATAAACCGTTAGGTATCAGTCCTCGCCACATCGAATTTAAACGCTCTCACCTTTATGATATTAACCCAGTTGGTGTTGGTTCCATGTTGATTGCATCAGTAGCAGGCTTTACCGCACACATGGGTATTTATGGTGAAACCGTTGAAGCATTAGCGTCTTTCATTGCCTGTTTTTTACCTTTTATAACGGTGCCTTTAATTGGCTGGTTAACCAACGGAAAATACTATTTAGCGGCCAACCAACAACCTGAAATTAAAACCTTTACGCAATGCCATATTTGCGAAAATAGCTTTGACCATGAAGACATCACTTTCTGCCCTGCTTATGGCAAAGCCATTTGTTCATTATGTTGTAGCCTCGATGTACGTTGCTCAGATCAATGCAGGCCAGACGCGACACTTTCGCAACAAGCGCATGATTTTTTCACGCGTTTTTTAAGTGCCAAAGTACTTAAAGTATTAACCACACCATTGATGCAATTTATTGCCCTCACCTTAGGGTTAAGCTTTGTCGGAGCGGGGATCTTAGTGTTGGTGTATCTACAAGTTCCGCTGGATGAAGTAGAAGTAAAACAAGTGTTTGCCAGCACCTTAATTAAAATATTCTTCCTATTAATGATCATCATCGGCATTGTCAGTTGGTTATTTATCCTCGCGCGTAATGGCAACCAAAGTGCATTAAAAGAGTTACGTTCACAAACTAAAGCCTTAGCCAAAGAAGTGGATGCGCACGAACAAACTTCAGAGGCATTACAAAGCGCAAAAGAAGTAGCAGAGTCTGCCAATGAAGCTAAAAGTCGTTATCTTGCCGCGTTAAGTCATGAGTTACGCACGCCGCTTAATGTACTGCTAGGTTATGCACAACTGTTAATGCGCGATCAAGTATTACCGCCAAAACAGCGTGAAAGCATTGCCATTGTGAGACGTAACGGAGAGCATCTCGCCGACCTAATTGAAAGCCTATTAGAAGTCTCTAAGATTGAAGCGGGACGAGTGACCTTGCAACGTGATGAGTTTAATCTCAAAGCTATTTTGCAGCAGTTGGTGGATATGTTCCAAATGCAAGCCAGTAAAAAAGGCATTAAATTTCATTATATCGCCAGCGCCAACCTACCCGATTACGTAGCCACAGATAAACAGCGCTTTAGACAAATACTGATCAACTTGATCTCTAACGCCATTAAATATACTGAAAAAGGCTCAGTGACTTTTAAAGTCACCTACCGGAGCGAAGTCGCTAACTTTAGTATTATCGATACTGGTGCAGGCATCGCTAAAAGTAACCAAGATTTAATATTTAAACCTTTTGAACAAATTCGCAATACCCATACTCAATCTATCGGTGGAACAGGATTAGGGTTAACCATCTCACGTTCATTAGCTGAACTGATGGGAGGTGAAATAAGCTTAACGAGTAGCGTTGGCCAAGGCTCGACCTTCAACTTTAAGCTCATGTTATTTAAACTCAACAAAGATCCTAAAGAACCAGAACTGACTAAATCAGAAGCCGTAGGTTATAACGGTGAAACACAAACCGTATTAGTGGTCGACGATAATAAAAATCAACGCGATCTGATGTTCAGCTTATTAGCCCCCATTGGCTTTAAGGTGTTATTGGCCGAGCATGCACAACAAGGTTTTGAATTACTACAGGATAATGATATCGACTTAGTGCTAATGGATGTGCAAATGCCAGACATTAACGGCTGGCAAATGGTAAAAAATCTACGCGAACAGCATTATCAAATGCCCGTATTAATGGTGTCAGCCAATGCACGTGATGCAGAATACAATCTACAAGCCGAAGGTTACCATAATGGTTATATTGCCAAACCTCTTAATTTAGATGCATTATTAGGTAAAATTGCACAATTATTAAACTTACAATGGCAATATAAAAATACTGATAACATAACGTCTAACGATACTAATAAGAGTAATAATCCCAGTGTCAGCAGAGAGCAATACCAAGCTTTAATCGCCCTCGCAGAGATTGGTTATCTATCTGGTTTTAAGAACAAGTTTGAAGAAATACAAACAGAATATCACTACCCAGAAGACAGTGCATCGCAGATACTTGAGTATGTTGAAGTCTGTAATTTCCCTAAAATTATTGAATATTTAAACGAGTTAAACCATGGATCATAAAAGCAGTGATGTTGTATTGGTTGTCGATGATTCACCAGAATCATTAGGCATGCTCAATGTGGCACTGAACAGTCAAGGTTATACCGCATTAGTGGCCTTAAGCGGACAACAAGCACTCGCCATCGCAGAGAAAGTACCACCAGATGTGGTGTTATTAGACGCGATGATGCCAGAGATGGATGGCTTTGAAACTTGTCGACGTTTAAAAGAACTCTTACCTAACACCCCGATTATTTTCATGACCGGATTAACTGACGTCGAAGACATTGTGAAAGGTATTGAAGCAGGTGGCGTGGACTATGTCACTAAACCCATTTCACCCGACGAAGTGATTGTGCGGATCAAACGCCACGTTGAAACCGCCAAACTCGCATTAAGTGCGCAGGATGCCTTAGACCACGCAGGTAAAACCGTATTTTGTGTCAGCCAATTAGGTCGATTATCTTGGGCAACACCACACGTACATGAGTTAGTCGATGATATTTCGAAAGGCGACGCTAGCCCGTGGGCTACCTTAGCGACTTTAATTGAAAGTTGGCTATTGGGTGATACCAGCAAAGAGCTGAAAGTGGACTGTTTTTCAGAGAAAATGAGCATTGCTTACGAGCGTCAACAGCAGCAAATGCATTTGTTACGCATCGTACAAACTAAAACACAAAAATCACCACAGGATTTGAAAGATAATCTCCCGATCACCAAACGTGAATCAGAGGTTTTGTATTGGGTGTCTTACGGTAAAACCAGTTGGGAAATTTCACAGATTTTAGAGATGAGCCCACGTACGGTGAATAAACATTTAGAGCAAATTTATAAGAAGTTAGGGGTGGATAATAGGACGTCGGCGGCGGCGATTTCGATTAGGATCCTAGAGGGGTAGTCGTTTATTTAGCAGCAAGGGATTGCTGGGTGATCCTTTTTCTTGTGCTTTAGGTTCGTCTCCGCTCGTTGTGGCTTTATTAATAATTGTAACTTGGTATTTCGCCCTTTCGGCGACTTTACTTTCTCTCTGCCAGCAGAGAAACCTATGTTTACAAAGAACCAAAGAGACTGGCACCGGATCGCTTTCTGATCCAAGTAATCCACTCATTTTTATCGTACCGTTTCGAACGTGCATCCATGCACTAGCCTCAACTAATCCAAACATCCTGTTTGGCTTTACTAAAAATGAATGGATTACTTGGGAAAGCTTAACGGCGGGGAATTGTAGCCACATTGGGTAATGTTTCGCTGCGCTCGTTGAGGCTGTTTGATTTTTATTAACACTCTAAATAAGCAAAATTCTTTATACGAACAAAGAAAACAGAACCAAAAAAAACTCGCCCATATCGTTTTTGAATCTACTCTTTTGAAAATATAATAATAACAGCCTTCTTAACGCACCGCTCATACGCCACGTCCGTGTGGCGAACTGAGCTAGCAACGGCAAAGGGCACGCAGAGCTTAGCCCGCTCATAAACTATGCTATCGCATAAATCACTCCATGCCTTAGCTTGCTAAAGGTAGTAATTGATTCAGAAAAACGAAAATGGGAAATTGATGCAGCCATATAGAGTTTCTTATTACTCCAGTAATAAAATAAACCCCCTGTTAAATATAAACAATAAACCTCATTCAGTCTTTCCGTGGTTAATGCGGAATAATTCCACCTATCTACATGATTAATATTTGATTTAAGGTTAAAGATAACTTTAAACGTTTGATTTACCGTTACAGTAGCGTACTGTTGAAAAAATTTACCAAATTAATGTATTCCATATTTCCACCTGAAATATGGAATTTTTCGGTTTAATGAACTGTCAGCTTTCTTATCTAAGGATTTTGGGTACGCAGAATGAATATTAATCTAGAAGCATGGCAAAAAGCACCAGTAAAAATAGTCTTAGAAGCTATAAAGCATTCTAAGAATAAAAATGAAGAGGATAATTTAATCGCATTTTTGTTGTTGGATGTAGGGGCTGAAATGCTTTTTAAAACATATCTCGGTTTGCCTAAAAAAATAACAGGAGCTATTACATCTGAAGATGAACGATATAATATCACTCGTAAGGGATTTCATGATGTGGTCGAGGGTGTAAAAAATAGTAGGCAAGGTATTAGTGTTAAGGATTTAGCTAGAGTAGAATTTTTTCATGGAATACGAAATAAACTCTATCACCAAGGGAACGGGTTAGCTGTTCATAGTTCGCATTTGCTCGAGTATATTGATGTTCTGAAAATTTTGTTCAAACAGCTATTAAAAGTTGAATTAGATGATTTTATTTCTAGTTCTCGACTGAGTAAAGATCAAGTCGTCTATATAGCTAAAATAAAAAAAGAAGTGTCAGAATCACTTGAAAAATCTCGATCTTTAAAAAATAAATTAGAGTTGTTAAGTGAACTAGTTATTGAAGCGATCTCTCCTGCATTATTATTACCATCATATAAACGTAAGTTTTCTGCTTTAAGCGAGAAGGCTTTCAGTCAAGAGAATTTCACATTAATTGGTGAAGAGGTGCACTCATATAAATGTTTGCCTGTAGAAACGGATAAAAGAGCTGACATAGTCGAATGGTTTAAAGATATAACAAAACCTTTATTAATAGGCTCTAAATATTATGATGTTCTATACAAAAGTACTCAAGCGGGAGAACATCACCACATAAGAGCACTTGGAAATACATTAGGAATTAAGACTGTTGAAGTGGAGAGGCAAATTGTCCCAAATATATTTGGCTTTATTTATAATGACTTTTTTGACCTTAAAAGTTACTACAAACACATTGTGGAAATTGTAATATTTCAAGATGTATATTTTAACAATCAATTAAACTTTATGGTTTTCGAAAATGATGACATTCATCCACAATTTCATGACCAATCTGATATCGAATATTGGGATTCTACGTTAAAAAGTTGCCATACTCAGAACCAAAAACTGAATGATTTTATTAATATAATTGATAATTGGTTAATTGATGATGAAAAGCTAACAAGAGCTTTAAACACAAATAAAACAGTGGGTTAGGATTCGTTTTGCTACACATTTCAATCCGTTTAAGCAGGCATTGAGGTTATAGAATAACTCGTTTTTTTGTAAATTCATAAAAACATAAATTTTTAACTTGTTATTTCATTTGATTATTAAGTTTTAAAAATAGCTGTTTTTCTTTAAAAGAAAGAAATTCTACAGCCTCGTTATGTATCTTCGAGTATAATTTGTTACTCAAACGTTATGTTATAGAGTCAATAGAACAAATTTTGACAGTTTTTTTATCTGTCATTAATAAATATATTTGGAGTTTTTATGTCGCATTGTGTTTACGTAGCAGTTTTTCCTGATTCATCAGTATTTTTCACTGCTCGTGAAATTGGTAATCCACCGGAAGACGCAGTCTTGTCGTATGAATGGGCTAAAGGTGAAATTCAATCTGGACATGGGAATCGTCCATTGGTATCTACTACATACGAGTTTAAGGGCGCTTCAAAGAATACTGTTATTGCCTCAAATCTAAATGCAGACGAGGCGGAAGAACTTCGCTGTAAACTAGTTAGACATTTTAGAAAGTCATTAACTAAAGGCAAGGTTCTGAATTTGAGAGTGTCTAAAAAAGAATGTAATGTTAGCTATAGCATAGTTAAACAAACGATTGATGATGCAAACAGATGTATTACAAACACATAATAAGAGTTTTAAACGCAACTAAAACAGTGGGTTGGGATCTGCTTCGCTACACATTATAATCTACCATATTAGTCCGCTTAAGTTGAGGTTGTAGAATAACTCGTTTTTGTAAAGTTATGATAAATTACAATTTTTAAATTATTGTTTTATTTGATTATTCAATTTCAAAAATACTTTTTTTTCTCGAAGGAAAGTACGGGACATCCAATGGTTGCTCTTAATAATATTAAATAGTTAACAATAAATATCGATACTCAATGTGGTTACGACTACCCGCCGTTGAGCTTTTCCAAGCGATGACGCTATTTCTGCAACGGCAAACAGGACGTTTGCTATAACTTCATTCGGCGCATGGACGCACCGTATGAAGTGGTGCATAAAGAAAGAGCTTCATTGATTGGATAAGAAAGCGATCGGTGACAGCTTTCTTTGGCTTTTTATAAACATTGTTTTTTATAAAAATGGTTTTCTTTGCTGTTCAAAAAAGTAAAGTCGCCGACAAGGCGAAACACCCAGCAACAATTATTAATAAAGCCTCGATGAGCATAGACAAACCAACAACACCTAAGCTTAAGACATTAGCAAATGTGGCTACATCTCCCCCACCGTTGAGTTTTCCCGAACAATTAATTAATTGTCCCCTTACGTTGGTGCATAATGACCTATAAATACAGCTTCACTCAAAATGTTCACATTAAGGTATTACATTGATATTTCTAGTATTAGTTCTCTGTGCATTAGCGTTTTTTTCTTATGTGACGGAAGGTTGTGAGCCATTCAATTTTAGACGAATATTAACCACTATTTTGATTGCTATTTATGGTGTCATCTATTTTTATGTTCCCCCTTTTATGGGCATGAATAACCGATATGCAGGGCAGCTTTTTGAGCTCTTTCCTGTGTGTTGTTATGCCGTTGTGCTGTATACAGACGAGTACCCAACCCAAGAGAAAAAGATAATTATGTGGTTGGCTGGTATATTTTGGTTAGCTATATTCTTATTGTTATCTTATTTTAAAATGTACTATTGGTAAGTCGATATCATTGCCCCACTACATCACATTACTGACGATAGTTTTATATGATAACTTTAGAGAATAACTTGAGACGATAAGTGTTCCATTTAATATATATTATTTGCCAAAGAGGTTTCATGAAAGAGTTCGATAAATTACTTGGTATTGCGAAGCGTAAAACTGTTTTTGATGAAACCAGCACATGGTCAAATGGTGCTGAGACTTATCTTTCTGAAATTAAAAATGAAGTAGATGAAGTTATAGAAGAGCTCCCTAAATCCAGAAAGTGTTATTTAGAAGATGAGCTAGGGGATATTCTTTGGGACTACCTCAATATTCTAACTGCCTTAGAAAAAGAAATAGGTATTGATACCAAAGCCGTTTTAGCAAGAGCCTGTCGTAAATATGAAGAAAGAGTCTCAGGCATTGAAACGGGTAACAAGTGGTCTGATATTAAAGAAAAGCAAAAAATAGATTTAGCCGTTGAGCATGCTTCTAAGTCATAGCAAGTATTCAAAAACGCAAAGACGTTACTTTACTTTTTCTTACATGTTAACCAATCATTTTTCACCTTTTATGCAACCTCATACACCTAAGGTCTTGACATGTTTTTTATTAAATACGCTTTATATCTTGAAGTTTACGACGGTAAAGTAAAAGCAACGGAATTACATTCGGAGCGCTCTACAGAATCTACTTGTTCAGGTTTAACTCATCCACGAACATTAATGGGTGACTTTTTTATCGTAGAACAATGCTTTAAAAAGATTGTGACTGAGTTATGCCCTAAAAAACGCCTTAGTACTCCACCTATTTTATATATCCATTTATTGGATATAAATGAGGGAGGCTATACCAATGTTGAATGCAAAGCTTTTACTGAAGCAGGATTAGGCGCAGGTGGCAGACTCGTAAAACTTATTGATGGCAAAAACCTTATGAGTAAAGATCAATTACTGGCAGGTCAATTCTCCGAGTTGAAAGGAATGTTAAATAAATAAAGATAAAGTACGGTAGATAAAGTACGGGACATCCAATGGTTGATCTTAATAATCTTTTTCGTTTGCGCTTATTGAAGCTTTCTTAATCATTGTAACTTGGTGTTTCACCCCTGTGGCGGCTTTGCTTTCTCTCAGCCAGTAGAGAAGTCTATATTTATCAATAACCAAAAAGACTGCCATTGGGTCATTTTATTATGCATTTTTTAATGTTAAAACATCTTTTTACAACCGCTATAGGCGCTACTTTAACAACTACGCCTCTAAGCTGGTGCTGTATTGGCAGCTGGTTTTGGTGGATCAATGCTTAGTGATTTTATGGGGAGTAAAGTTTGTCTTTTGAAGATTGGGTATTTTGGATTGCATTTATAAACTTTTTATTATTAGCTATTGCAAGTTTTGCATTTGGACGTATTTCTTTACCTTATATTGAAAAGAAAATGGTTAAAGAAGGCACTGCTATACCTGACTGGGATAAAGGAATTGGGGGCAGAGCAATTGTCTATGCGATGGCAATTCTAATCGGAAAAGGTTATTCAAGTATAATGGTTGATAATAAAGCAATCCTTAAACATACCAGAAAGCTTGATTGGTATTTAGCATTGTTACTTGTACTTACCGTTTCAATGTTTTTCATCTCTGGTTGTATTTTGTATTTTAATGATAGTTAAGTTATTTTGCTCTAACCGCATGCTTTTATTTTCGATAAATGTTAGAAAATAGCGTGTCATATTTTTAACAGTATTTCTTCCCTGCTGGCAAGACGTGACTAAGGAATCTAAATATGGTTTTGCGATCTAGTAAAGTACGGGACATCCAATGGTTGTTAACAAACTCAAACAGTTAACAATAAAGTTCGATACTCAATGTGGCTACGACTACCCGCCGTTGAGCTTTCCCAAGCGATGAAGCTCTTTCTGCAACAGCAAACAGGATGTTTGCTGTAACTTCATTCGGCACATGAACGCGCCGTATGAAGTGATGCATAAATAGAGCGGTACCAGTTTTTGCATGCTATGGGTAAAGTTTCAAAAAATTCAAAAAGTAAAATCGTCAACAAAGCGAAATACCGAACAACAATGTTTAACAAAGCCTCAACGCGGACAGGCAAACTACCCCCCAAAAAAAACATCTAAAAGCTCCGATCAGTAAGTTTAAGATCTTCATTACATGCCGTCATCACATAAAACCATTTAGCTAGGTATTTAACTCACCACAAACTATCTAAAATAGCCTTGTTCATGATCATAGAAATATAATTTATTAATGAAAAAATAGCTATTAAGATATAGAATGTATATAACCTCATCTTTTATTAAATCTAATATGAGTTCCAATATGAGATCGATAGAAATCAGTAACCTATTTGCTAACCAAAATACAACTAATGATACTTTACATCAGTTGTTTGATGCTGTGGATGCTATTTCAGTTCAAGGTTACGATGAAGATCGTCGTGTTATATATTGGAATACAGGAAGCGAAAAGCTTTATGGCTTTAGCAAAGAAGATGCTTTAGGCGCAAAAATAGAAAAGCTGATTATTCCTGAGCCGATGTCTGAATTTGTTATTGCTGCACATCGAGATTGGGTAAAAAAAGATATAGAAATTCCTGCTTCAGAAATCACTTTATGCGACAAAGATGGCAATGATGTTAATGTGTTTTCAAGCCATGTCATGTTTACCAATCAATTTAATAAAAGACAGATGTATTGTATTGATATCAATCTAACTGATATTCGACATGCTCAAGCTCAAGTTGTCTTTAAAGAGCACATGCTTGAAACCATTTTTGAAGCCACGCCAGACTTATTTTTCTTGATGGAAAAAAATGGCACTATCATCGATTACTATGCCAGTAACCATAAAAACTTATTCGTCACCCCCGAAGAATTTGTAGGCAAATCCATTAGCGAAACATTACCTACAGATATATCGAAAGTATTTAGTCGTTATATTGAAAAAGTAAGACATCATACAGGCGCATTAACCTTTGAGTATGAATTAACACTACCGCATGGTGTGACTTACTTTGAAGCTCGTATGAGCTATTTACCACAATATGAACAAATACTAACAATTGTTCGAGATATTACCGAACAATATAAATCTTCTGAAGTGATACGCAGACATGCTTATTATGACGCGTTAACACTACTGCCAAATCGCTTTTTAGCACTTGACCGTTTATCAAAAATGCTTGAAGACTCTAAAAAAAGTCATGAACGTATCGCGGTATTTTTTCTTGATTTAGATGACTTTAAAAAAGTGAATGATTCACTAGGTCATGAAGTAGGCGATAAAGTACTGATTGAATCTGCGCTTAGATTAAGCAGAACAATGCGTAAAGAAGATACAATAGGTCGATTAGGTGGTGATGAGTTCATTGTATTATCTAAAGGTTTAGATAAGCAAAATGATCCACTCGAAATAGCTGAAAACTTATTAAAAGTGTTCAGAGAACCTTTCCAAATTGACGGTAGAGAACTCATTCTTACTTTGAGTATTGGTATTGCTGTCTCGCCTGAAAACGGTCATACGGTATCGGATTTATTACGTAATGCCGATACCGCGATGTATCAAGCTAAGTCATTAGGACGTAATGCTTATTCGTTTTTTACCAAAGAAATGAATATTGCAATGATACGTCGCTTTGAAATTGAAGAGCAGATGCATGGCGCACTCGAACGTAATGAATTTGAAGTTTATTACCAACCTCAGTTTGATGTTAAAAATAACAAAACCATTGGCGCAGAAGCGTTACTACGTTGGCATAGTGCAGCGTTAGGTAATATAACACCCGATGAATTTATCCCGATTGCAGAACATACTGGGTTGATTGTGGTCATTGGACAATACGTTGTTAAACAAGCGCTTAACTTTTTAAGCCGATGGCAACAAATTGAAGGTGAGCAATATACTATTGCGGTTAATTTATCACCTCGTCAATTTAGAGATAAAAACTTGATCCCTTTTATTAGGGATTCATTGAACGACGCCAATATTGGAGCAGGTAGTTTAGAGTTAGAAATTACTGAAGGCGTATTAATGACTGGCCAATCTTATATTGCAGATGCGTTACAAGCATTGCAAAAGTTGGGTGTTAAACTTTCAATGGATGACTTTGGTACAGGCTATTCTTCACTTAGTTATTTACGTCAATATG
The DNA here is from genome assembly GCF_000470315.2 of Psychromonas sp. SP041. Lineage (GTDB taxonomy): Bacteria > Pseudomonadota > Gammaproteobacteria > Enterobacterales > Psychromonadaceae > Psychromonas. The sequence goes on along the minus strand of NZ_CBRF02000005.1, from coordinate 141,393 downwards.
ACTTTGATGTGTTAAAAATTGATCGAAGCTTTATCAATGGTATTACTCAAAATAAAGAAGATCGCGACTTGGTTAAAGCAAGTATTGCCATTGCACATAGCTTAGGTCTAGACGTGGTGGCTGAAGGCGTTGAAGTCACCGAGCAACTGGCTATCTTGAAAGAATTAGATTGTGATTATGTGCAAGGTTATTACTTTAGTAAACCGATGCCTGCTGGACAGTTTATTGATTTTTCAAGCCATTATAAAAAAATGAATGAAACGTAGACTCTGTAAATAATTCTGTGTAATTACCCTTCTTACTTACATATATTAAAAAATCTCTAATACGCACTCAATACCTTTCAATAACCTATTCATTAACCTTTAGTTAGGTTACTGATAGGTTAATCATTTCATGTTTGATTATACAAAATTCGATAATACTTAGTCTCTCTCCATTAACTTAAACTCCCCTTAAACTACCCGATATTTATGTCTTTTTCGTTAAATCACTTTCTAACGCCCCCCTATTTCTATCATGCTAATACCAAAAGAATTAATAAGGTGATCATTCTTGCTGGTTAAAATCACCCCTAACTGCGTTGTGAGTTTTGAAGTGAGAACAACTATCTCCTACAACTCACGCCTTATTAGTGTTAATTTTTCCTGCGCAATCTCTGATCACTTATTTGATTCCATTGGTATAAATCCATTTATCTTGTATTAAATCAATTCTTATTACATTAAATTCATTACTATTTACAAAGCCATTGCATTTAATTAGACGATCGGTCTATTATGATTACATGACACTATTTACTATCGTTTTATGACATTAATAACAACAAAACCACGACGTGGTAGACCATTAAAAAGTGCACAGGAAAATCGTGATACTAAGGCTGAATTAATCCGCAGTGGTCTTGAGCAATTAACAGAAAGTGGCTTTGCCTCTTCAGGTATCGATCCTATTTTAAAAAGAGTCGGCGTGCCTAAAGGGTCTTTTTATCATTACTTTTCAAGCAAAGAAGCTTTTGGTTTGGCAGTAATTGAAAGTTATGCAAATTACTTCGCTAATAAATTAGATACTTACTTATTAGACGAAAGCTATCCGCCACTTATGCGCATTAAAAACTTTGCAGATAATGCTAAAGCAGGGTTAGAACGTCATCATTTTAAACGTGGCTGTTTAGTGGGTAATTTAGGGCAAGAAGTTGATTTATTACCAGAAAGCTTTAGGCAAATATTAATAGATATATTCGACGCTTGGCAGTTACGTGTAAGCCAATGTTTTAAGTTAGCGCAAACTCATGGTGACTTATCAACAACTGCAGATTGTGACCAATTATCTGAGTGTTTTTGGATAGGTTGGGAAGGTGCGGTGAGTCGTACACGATTAGTGCAAAGCAGCACACCACTAGATAATTATTTAAATCACTTCATCGCAGGATTACCTCGATGAGAAAGCGCAGTTTTTAACATTTTAACTTTATGTATTTGATTAATTCAGTTTAATTAAATCATATTTAATCATTAATAGACGGTCGGTCTAAAAGGAGAAAATATGTTCAAAGGTATTTTAATCGAGAAAGATGAACAGGGTTACAGATCTGCAGTAAAAGACATCGATGACAGTGTGTTACCTGAAGGTGATGTCACTATTCAAGTCGCTTATAGCACGTTAAATTATAAAGATGCTCTTGCTATTACAGGTAAAGGTCCTGTCGTTCGCAGCTTCCCAATGGTGCCAGGGATTGACTTAGTTGGTACCGTTGAACAAAGTGACAACGAGAAATTTAAAGTAGGTGATCACGTTTTATTAAATGGCTTTGGCGTTGGCGAAACGCATTGCGGTGGTTTAGCAGAGAAAGCGCGTTTAAAAAGCGAATGGTTAATCCCTTTACCTAAAGCCTTTTCAGCCCGCCAAGCGATGTCTATTGGGACAGCAGGTTATACGGCGATGTTATGTGTGATTGCATTAGAAAAAAATGGTATCACACCAGACAAAGGCGATATTTTAGTCACCGGTGCCAATGGTGGCGTAGGTAGTTTTGCTATTACGATATTAGCTAAACTAGGTTACAACGTTGTCGCATCAACAGGTCGCCTTGAAGAATCGGAATACCTTAAAAAACTAGGTGCGACAGAAGTCATTGACCGAGCAACATTAACAGAGCCAGGACGTCCGTTAGGAAAAGAACGTTGGGCAGCAGCGGTTGATTCAGCTGGCAGTCATACCCTTGCGAATGTCTGTGCAAGTCTAAAGTACGGTGGCGTGGTTGCCGCTTGTGGTTTAGCACAAGGTATGGATTTACCAACAACGGTTATGCCATTCATTTTACGAGGTGTGACGTTAGCAGGTATTGATAGTGTTATGCGCCCTACTGCAGATAGAATTGAAGCATGGGAACGCCTTGCGACTATTTTAGAACCCGCTGTTTTTGATGATATCGCTAAAGAAATCACCTTAGATGAAGCGATTGAAACCGCAGAAAAACTGATCTCAGGTAAAGTACGCGGTCGTGTTGTGGTCAATATTACTGGCTAGACTATTACTGCCTGGTTATTACTGAACTGTTATTGCTGAACTGTTATTCGGTTTATAAATACTATTTTCTATTAAACAAGATCCTTTTGGTTGCCGGTGTGATTGGTATTATACGCCTATAAAAAAGGCCATTTAATGATGCATTAAATGGCCTTTTTACTAAATGCTACCTTACTAACAATTAGCAACTAAATTTAAGCTGCCACGTAAGGCGTTGCTAATGCTTCATCAGGACATACAAAGGGAATGTTCAAGCTTTCAGAGACGCTAGCATTGGTCACTTTACCGTGAATAACGTTTAAGCCGTTTTTCAAGTGTGCATCGGCCAATAATGCTTTTTTGTAACCTAAGTTTGCTAGTCGTAAAATGTAAGGCAACGTTGCGTTATTTAATGCAAAAGCAGAGGTTCTTGCTACCGCTCCGGGCATGTTTGCAACACAATAATGTACAACGTCGTCAACGATATAAGTTGGCTGATCATGCGTTGTTGCTTTTGATGTTGCAAAACAACCACCTTGGTCAATTGCCACATCCACCACTGCAGAACCAGGACGCATATTTTTAATCATTTCAGCGCTAACCAATTTAGGTGCAGCGGCACCTGGAATCAGTACACCACCAATCACTAAATCAGCATCTAATACTAATGATGCTAAATTGTATTTATTAGAATAAGCGGTTTTAATACTTGAACCAAACTGTGCGTTTACTTTACGTAATGTATCGATGTTATTATCGACAATCGTTGTATCTGCGCCCAGACCGATAGCCATTTGGGCCGCATTACACCCCACCACACCACCACCAATAATAACCACTTTTGCAGGAGCAACGCCGGCTACACCACCTAACAACAAACCAACACCACCGTTAGATTTTTCTAAACATGCCGCACCCGCTTGAATAGACATGCGACCAGCCACTTCGGACATCGGCGCTAATAATGGTAGTCCACCATTTGATCCTGTAACGGTTTCATAAGCAATACAAACGGCTTTGCTCTTAATGAGATCTTCTGTTTGTGCCATATCAGGCGCTAAATGGAGATAGGTAAACAATAGTTGGTCAGGACGAAGTAAGGCACGTTCTACGGCAAGTGGCTCTTTCACTTTTACGATCATTTCCGCTGTTGCAAATACTTCTTCTGCAGTTTTTAAAATACTTCCACCCGCATCAACATACTCTTGATCACTACACGCTATTCCTTCACCAGCGGACTGTTCGATATAAACAGTATGACCTGCCGATGTTAATTCTTTAACACTTGCTGGGGTCATCCCTACACGATACTCATGAACTTTGATCTCTTTAGGTACACCGATAATCATATACTGCTCCTTGTAATGTTGTGTAATGTTTAGGTTATAGTTTGTTTAGGCTTGTTAAAATTCTCTAATTTATTAATATGAAAATACGATTACAAAGCGTTACTGTGCAAACAACAAAATTGCTCATTTATCAGACTTTTATCGTTCAACAAATAGCCTACAGAAACAGTATAGGTATTAATAAATAGTTTTATTTACACTATTTATTTATTAATTTTAAAATTTATAGATTATAATACTAACTTTTAGTCTTATAGCAGTTAATTACTCTGGAATAGAGTTTAGGCGCAGTCGATGTCACTAGATAGAATTGATCGTAATATATTACGAGAGTTGCAAAAGAATGGCAGAATTTCTAATGTTGAGCTTTCTCATAAAGTAGGACTTAGCCCTACACCTTGTTTAGAAAGGGTAAAGCGTTTAGAAAAACAGAAAATAATTAAGTCGTATACTGCGTTACTTGATCCTCAATACTTAGATGCGTCGTTATTAGTTTATATTGAGCTAACACTTAAGCGCTCTACTGCTGATGTATTTGACCGTTTTAATGAAGCAGCAAAAAAACTTGATTCGATATTAGAATGTCATCTTGTATCGGGTGATTTTGATTATTTATTGAAAACGCGTGTCGCTGATATGTCTGCATACCGTAAGGTGCTTAGTGAAACGTTTCTTTCGTTGCCTGATATAAAAAGCTCTAAAACCTATGTGGTGATGGAAGAAGTGAAATACTTAACATCGATTAATATTCCAAATTAATTGTTAAGGTTTTACTAAAAGAAGCTATTTTTAATGAGGTTGATATATCCATCTTCGATATATCAACCTTGTTTCGCGCTTCTTTTGCATTATCGGTTAGTCGGTGTGGTCTAATTTCAATCTAACATCCTACTACTTAGCTTCATTCTACTGCTTCGCTACACCCTACTGCTTAACGACTTTAAAGCTATCCCATGCTTGAGATGTTGGCATGACTTCTAAACTATTAATGTTGATATGTGCTGGTTGCTCAGCAATCCAGAAGATAATATTAGCGATATCTTCAGGTTGTATAGCATTAGTGCCTTCATAAATTGAATCGTATTTATCTTGATCGCCATTAAATCTTACCAGGCTAAATTCACTCTCTGATAAACCCGGTTCTAAGCTGGTCACTCGAACACCTGTACCCGCAAAATCACTGCGTAAATTTCTAGAAAACTGTGCAACAAAGGCTTTACTCGCACCATAAACATGGCTACCCGGATAAGGCCAATTACCCGCAATACTTGCAAGGTTGATAATCGTTGAAGACTGTTGTGCTTTCAGCACGGGCAATAAACTGTGTGTGACGTTAACTAAGCCAGTGACATTAGTGTCGATCATCGTATGCCAGTCTGATAACTTGGCTTTATCGGCTGATTCTGCGCCTAATGCTAGCCCTGCATTATTGACTAAAATAGCGACCTGTTTAAAGCGCTCAGGAAGGTTATGAGTAAACGCGGTAACCGCTTCACTATCTCTGACATCTAACACAGAATAATGAACGTCAGTCAGTGGTGATAATTCGCTACTTAAAGCTTGTAAACGCTCTTCTCTTCGACCTGTTAAAATCAGTGGATAACCATGCTCTGCAAACTTTTTTGCCGTTGCCAAACCAAATCCAGACGTTGCGCCAGTAATTAAAACTACAGGGTGTTGATGAGCTGTCATAAAATATTCCTTTGAAAAGTAATATGGTAAGTTTTACTAATATGCCATTTATTATGCGAATTGAGGAGCACTGAAATAATAATATTTGATTAATCACCTCTCTCAATCTGAAAGAGGCATTAGTAATACAGTCAATTAACGATTAACCAAACGATTAACGCGCGAATAGCCACTATTAACTAGCTATCAATTAACCATCAGCTAACTCTGTAAAAACGTGATCTAATATTGCTACAATAAAGTCAGCTTCTTTATGAGTTAACGTTAACATTGGACAGAAACAGAGCGTATTATTAAATAGTTTAAAAGAGCGGTTTGTGCGCCCAATAATGAGCCCTTTTTTCATGCATAATCCAGCGACTTTCATCGTCTCAGTTTCTGCTACAGGTGTTTTAGCTTCGCGATCACTGACCAGTTCAATGCCTAATAACAATCCTTGCCCACGAACATCACCAATAATCTCATGTTTGCTTTTTAAATCATGGAATTTTTCTAATAAATACTCTCCCATGATCGCACTATTATTAATAAGATCTTCTCGCTCTAATATCGCTAAATTAGCTAATGCAGCGGCAGGCCCAGCAGTACAACCCGCGTAAGTACTAACATCTCTAAAATAAGCATCACGGTCGCTACTATCAGCAAGGAATTCATCAAATATTGCTTCCGTGGTAACAACACAAGAGATAGCGGCATAACTTGATGCGACGCCTTTTGCTAAGGTGACAATATCTGGTTTAATACCGTAATGCTGATAACCAAACCATTTTCCTGTTCTACCCATGCCACAAACGACTTCATCGATATGGATTAATACATTATATTTTTTACATATTTCAGCTACAGCAGGCCAGTAACCTTCAGGTGGGGTAATCACGCCTCCACCAGCAGTAATCGGTTCAAAAATAACCGCGCCAACGGTATCTGGTCCTTCTCGTAAAATCACTTTTTCTAATTCTTTAGCCGCTAAAATACCGTAATCTTTTACCTCGCCAAACTGGCTTCGATACTCACAACAATGTGGAAACTCAACAAAACCAGATAAGAACGGGCCGTAATGTAAACGACGTTCTTCTTGGCCTGTTGCACTTAAAGCACCCATCGTTGTGCCATGGTAATCTCGCTCACGGTATAAAATTTTATTTTTTTGACCACCGTATTTTTGCTGAGAAATCTGACGCACTATTTTAAACGCTTTTTCATTCGCTTCAGATCCCGAACTTGCGTAATACACACGGCTCATTCCTGGCATTTTCTCTAATAACTTTTCAGCGAACTCTGCACCGGGCTCTGTTCCTGCGGTACTAGCAAAGAAGTTAAGCTTCTCTATTTGATCACGTACTGCATTAGCAATTTCTGTACGCCCATAACCAACATTCACACACCATACACCACCAGAAGAAGCATCAAGATAACTATTGCCTTTAGCATCCCAAACATGGGATCCCTCACCTTTTACCATGATCATCGGATCTTGTTGTTTTAAAGCATCTTGTTGCTTTAAAACACTGTGCTGACTCAAATGGTGCCATACATGATTGCGATCTTTTTCAATTAACTGCGCTGTTTGTGAGTCCATTATGGTCTTCTCCTTAGTTAAGTATCGATTTTCGATGAACTACACTAACTTACAAATTAGCCTCTCCTTTAGCACCAGCCATTTTATTCGATAGAGCCAGTAATCACTTTTAAAGCATTTCTTAATTTGCAAGGCCAGTGGAACCACAATCACTCATTTTTGGCTCTATAAATTGATTGTTAATATTGCAATAGTGTGGCCAATATTCGATAAATCTAAGGAAGATCCGTGGAGCAAATTTGGTATGTATTACCTGTCGTCATGTTTGCGGCAGTGGTGCGTGGATATAGTGGATTTGGTTTTGCAGTGATTGCGGTAGTCGGTTTAAATTTCTTTTTTGAGCCGCAACAGAGTGTTGCCATTGTATTGTCGTTGGATCTTATTTGTAGCTTAAATTTATGGCGACAAGCAGTTAAGCAAGCTCATTTCCCTGCATTAAAGAAACTAATTCTAGGCTCTATATTAGGCATCCCTATTGGATATAGTTTTTTGCTTTTAATTCCAGCAGAGACGCTAAAGTTATTAATATGTTTAGGGATTTTATCATTAGCTGCTTTACTCTTCTCAAGCTATAGACCCTTCGATGCCGAGAAAAGTATTACTAAAGTAGGTTTCGGTTTAGCCTCTGGTGCTGGCACGGCGAGTGCATCAATTGGTGGGCCGATGATTGTGTATTATATGTTATCAAGTAATTTACCAACGAGTAGCCAACGGGCCACGATGATCTTGTTTTTTATCGCAAGTGAAGCACTAGCGGTGATCACGCTGATTAGCGGAGGGTTAGTCGATGACACTTTACTTAACGCTTTATTAATACTGACTATTCCAACGTTATTAGCCGTCTATTATGGACAATACTTGTTTAATCGAAAACCACCTCAATCATTAAAAAGTTTTGCATTGCCTATTATGGTGGTAGTGGCTTTACTGGGTATCGCAAACTCAACGCATACCTTATTAACATAACCTTTTAACTAGCGATCTAAGTTAGACATTTCAGGGTGAGTCTTTATTCAAAGCGTCATCCTTTTTATTCATTCCCAGTTTATTTATCCCTAGTTTATTCACCCCCCAATCATACCCCCCTTTCAATTAACCACTCGTAATATTATGGACTCTTTTGATGACCTTTATGCCACCAGCCAACTTAGTTGAAGTTGTATGCTGCTAATTACTGAACCAAGCTATTCAAACTTATTTAAACTTATTTAAACTATTGCTGATAAAGCTTTCAATTTATTAAAAGAGTACTTAATACTAAGCCACAGTTTTTGCTACGAGTGAACTAGTTTAATCGCTTAGTAAGCGAATAAGCAGCTTAGAAGGTAGAGTGTTAAGCAGTATGCGAAGAGACAAAGAGCAGTTAATTAGTGTGATTGGTATCAGACCCTGTAAATCAGGCTTTGTGACAGTGCTGTAATGCTTCTTATTTATGGCTTGAGCAATCAATGCACCTAGCAATGTATCTAGCGACCACTTTCTACCTGAAACCTTAGAAGTATTTAAAAACGATTCTTAATGTAGTTGACGTCTAATTTACTTTATAACAGCCAATAAAAAGCCGGCTATTACAATATAATAGCGGGCTTTTTGTGTCTAAATATCTACATTTTAACAGCTAAATGGAAGCCATTTATCAATGAAATATACGTTTAATTATAACCCTTCCAAGGAATAAGCTTCGCTTCTAAGTAACGCATCAAGAGATCAAAACAATAAGCGATAATGCCAATCACAATAATCCCTGCAATCACCACATCAGTCACTAAAAACTCAGAGGCATTAAGTACCATAAAGCCGATACCACGTTCTGCAGCAACCATTTCAGCGGCCACTAACGTTGTCCAACCAAAGCCTATTGCGATACGCATACCAGTCATAATGTCCGGCATTGCACCTCGAGCGATGACTTGAGTGATCACTTGCCAAGGTGTTGCCCCCATTGAGTAAGCCACTTGAATCTGTTCAATACGCACTGACGTTACACCAGCACGCGCACTTAACACAATCGGCGATAGCATCGCTAAGAAAATCAATGTTACTTTACTCGATTCATCAATGCCTAACCAAATGATAATCAGCGGTAAATAAGCTAATGGAGGAAGTGGGCGATAGAATTCAATTAAAGGATCAAAAATACCACGAAAAACTCGGTTACAGCCAATGGTGATCCCCAGTGGGATCCCGATCAAACAAGCAAGTATAAAGGCACCAAAGATACGCACTAAACTCGCATTGAGATGTTCTACTAATGTTGCCCCTGCAAAACCATCAACCGTGATATCGATTAAACGTTGCACCACGTCCAAAGGTGACGGTAAAAAGATAGGTTTAATAAATCCACCTTCAGTGGCGATAGCCCAAAGAGCAATAAAGAATAAGGTTGAACAAACACCAATTAAACGGCTATCTCCCGCCCCAGGCGTTCCAAAGTATTCACCACTTTGCACTGCACTTGGCGCAGTCATTTTCTTAATGTTAAGTTGTAGTTTATCTAGCAATGAAACCGAAGCTGCTGCACTTTCACGCTCTTCTTTACTATCCACCATTTGCGGTTCAGCATCAGGTTTACTATCCGCTCCTTTTTTATTAGGTGAACCTGTCGAGCTTGCATTCATTGATTTCGTCATACTGGTCATAATAGTTCCTTAGGCTACCGCCAACTCGTCGCCATGAATGATTGCTAACACTTGTTCACGCATTGCTATAAATTCTGGGCTAGATTTAACTTTTCTTGCATCCCTGCAATCTAAGAATTGTTGATTAAAGTTTAAATCAAATTGATGCGTGATACGGCCCGGTCTAGGTGACATAACCACTAATCGCGTTGCCAACAATAAGGCTTCATCAACACTATGGGTAATAAAGAACATCATCTTGTTGGTTTTACGCCAAACATCTAACAATAATTCTTGTAATGATTCACGTGTTAGCGCATCCAATGCACCTAGCGGTTCATCCAGCAACAACATTTTAGGATCGTTAGTTAACGCGCGAGCAATCCCGACACGTTGCTGCATACCACCGGAAAGTTGATACACTTTATGTTGATGGAAGTCTTCTAAACCAACCAGTTTCAAATATTCTGCGGCACGTTCGCGACGCGTATGTTTATCGACACCTTGTAACTTTAAGCCAAACTCAGTATTTTCGATGACATTTAACCAAGGTAGTAGCGCATGTTTTTGAAATACAACACCTCGATCGGCATCTGGTCCTGTCACTTCATCGCCAATATCCTTGCCACACAACACCCTTGGATAACCTTTTACTGTGCTGCTACCTAAGGTCAAGTAACCTTTGCTTGGAGAAATAAAACCAGCAATCAGGTTCAGTAACGTTGTTTTGCCACAACCAGAGGCTCCTAAAGCAACCACTAAATCGCCCTGTTCCATTGTTAAATTAACTTCAGATAAGGCAGTTACTGATTCACCGCCGTCTGAGCCCGGATAGACAACTGATACTTCACAAACTTTCAATGTGTTCATTACAACGCTCCTAGATAGCTTTGCTTAAGTTAATTAGGTAAATGACGAATTATAACTTTGATGCTGCTAACGCATATTCAGGATTAACAAAGACACTATAATCAGGCATTAAATCGTTAATTTTCTTTTCTTTTTTCAAGAACTCTGACGTTGATTTTAATGACTTAGCAGCGCCACCATCGACACCACAACCAAGCCAATTACATGATAATTGCTGAGTAAAATCAGGGAATTCATAAAGGTCTAATACACTTGCAACTTGGTTAATGTCACCGCCAGATATTTTTGCAATTGATTTTGCGATGGGATGAGAAGCATCAAAGGTGTCTTTGCTACTACGATATTGCTGGTCAAGGTCACCTGCTATTTTTAGGATTTTAGCCATAAACTCAGCATTTTCTTTACCGAATTCTTTATCAACTACTAAACCATCAAAAGTAGGTTTACCCCACGAACTTAGCGTTTTTGAAGTAATTAGTACATGGCCATCTTTTTTAATCTTACCTAATACAGGATCCCAGATGAACGCCCCATCAATATCACCTCGTTGCCATGCAGCATTAATAGTATTAGGTTGCATATTAGTGAGTTTTACGTCTTTATCTGATAAGCCAAATTGTTCTAATGCAAACAGTGCATGAAAGTGTGTAGTTGATACAAACGGTACTGCAATGCGCTTACCTTTTAGGTCAGAGGGTGCAGTAATACCACTATCATTACGTACCACTAATGCTTCAGCATCAGCAATATTTTCTAAAATCCAAACTAATTCAATGTTGATACCACGGCTTACCGCGGCAGCAATTGGGCTAGATCCAGCAGAAGCAATATCAATTGAACCAGAAGCCATTGCCGTGATCACTTTTGCACCTGAGTCAAAACGTCTCCATTTCACGTTATAACCCGTTTCTTTCTCAATTAATTTCTCATTAATGGCATGCTTCCAAGGATTATTCATCCCCATATAACCAATCGTGACATCTTTTGCACTCACTGTTGATGCAAAAAATAGCGCGGCCATAGCTGTCATTAGTTTTATTGATTTACACTTTCTCATCTTAAAATTCCTTATTTAACTGATGCTGTTGATGTGACGTTGGTTTCGTTATTTAAACTACGCGGTGCAAAAAATAAGATACAGAGCCAGTTTTTTAAATTCGTGGTCCATTATTATCCATTCGATCTTCTAAGCTCATCTTCACAACAACAGGTTGGCTCAAAAATTGCCTTTTAAAAGTAGAAGTAAACAGACAGAAAATACTACGTTTGCTAAGTGCATATAAACTTATAAACAAAATTCGCTCCAACTTTTAAGCAGGTGCCACATGGTTGATTTTTTAATGAATATTGAACTGCATCAAAACAGTACTTATCAGCAGCAGATCCGTGAAAAATTAGTCGAACTAATCGAGCAAGATGCCTTTGGTGGCAAGGCTTTACCTTCTGGTAGAAAAATGGCGCAGTTATTAAAAGTATCAAGAAATACAGTGGTACTTGTGTATGAAAGTTTAGTGGATGAAGGTTTTTTAGTTGCGCGTAAACGTAGTGGTTTCTTCGTGCATCCGGACTTACTTACAGTGCAACGACTCCCCAATTCGGTGCAACCTACTAAGGTCGCTGATTCACAAAATAATAATCAACCAAACTGGTCTCAACGATTACAAAAAAAACCCAGCCAGTTATCAACACTTAACAAAGATGAGAATTGGTTAAAATATCCTTACCCTTTTATTTATGGTCATATCGACGTTAATGAATTTCCGTTATATCAATGGCGAGAATGTTCTCGAATAGCAGAAAGCAAAGGTAAACTACATGAATGGGTTGAAGGCTTCATCGATATTGATGACCCACAACTGGTTTCTCAAATTCGCCAACAAATCCTTTCAAAACGAGGTATCAGTGCTAAACCAGAAGAAATTCTGATCACACTTGGCACTCAGAATTCATTATTTTTATTAACCTCTTTATTAGCAGGTAAAGACATAACCTTTGGTGTAGAAAATCCAGGTTATGCCAATTTGCGCCATGTCATTTCATTATGTGATAGTCCAGTCAGCCCACTTGAAATTGATAATGAAGGTGTTCAGATAGGCGAACAACTTAGCCATTGTGATTACGTCTGTGTGACGCCAAGCCATCAATACCCTACTACAGTGACCATGACCATTGAACGCCGTAAAGCCTTACTTGAGCAAGCTTGTAAAGACGACTTTATCGTGATTGAAGATGACTATGAAAGTGAGGTTAACTTTATCGCAGAGCCTTTACCGGCACTGAAAAGTTTTGATCAAGATGGACGCGTTGTCTATGTTGGCAGTTTATCTAAATCACTGACACCGGGTATCCGCATCGGCTATTTAGTCGCAGATAGTTCATTGGTAGCCGAGTTGCGTCAATTACGTATTTTACATTACCGCCACCCACCTTCAAACAATCAACGAATCGCAGCTTTGTTTATTAGCCAAGGTTATTACGATAGCCATGTACGGCGTATGCGACGTACCTATGAAAAGAAATGGTTACAAATGCAACAAGGTATTGAACAACACCTATCTGATTGTGAGATTCACTCAACTGCTGGCAGTTTTTGTTTTTGGATAGGTTTACCCGTTGGCATTACTAGCCATCAATTACGTAAAGAAGCGGCACAAGAAGGCATTTTAATCGAATCTGGTGATACGTTATTTATGCAAAAAGATGGCCCTAAAAATTATATTAGACTGGGATTTTCAGCGATCAATATCGATAAGATATTAGAAGGGTTGGCTATACTTGGTGGATTAGTTAAACAATTAAAAAAATCATAAACATAAAATGCCAACATCATTTCTGAATGTTGGCATTTGAAACATAAATGGCTTTATTATTATTTATGTAAACTTGTTGCGTTAACTCATATCTGGTTCAAATAAGTTACGTTTCATATAAAACTTCACCCATAACGCACCAATAATACTTAAGACCACTAATATTCCACCAGTGATGCTGTACACAAGTTGTGTCATTTCTGGGCTTGGTGAGTTGTTTAAAGCAACAAATAACATTGCGATTAAACCTAATATTTGTGGCACAGGAAAGAAAGGTGTGCGGTATGGTCGAGGGTGATTTGGCATGCGTTTACGTAATACCATGACATTGATATGCGCTACGCTATAAGCTAATAAAAAACTGGTTGTTGCAGCAATAATTAACACGATTAAAGAATCAATACCTAATGATAGGAAAGGGATTGTGGTTAGTACCGCGATCATCAGGATACCTACCCAAGGTGCGTTGTGTTTATTGGTTGCTTTAAGTTGAGGGAAAGCTTGTTTCTGCTCTGCCATGCCTTGTAACATTCTTGGTACTGCCGCTAATATCGTATTCATAGTACTGCAAGTTGCAGCTAAGGCCATAATAGTCGCAATCACTAAACCACTTTTGCCGAATACCGCATTGGCATAATCTAAAAATGGAAGTGGTGAACTCACTAAACTTTCAACATTTAAAAATAAACTTGCACCATAGATAAACGCTAAGAAAATACAAAAGATCATAAATAATGACAAGTGCATTGCTCGTGGAATGTTTTTATGAGGATTCTTAACTTCATTGATCATTGGGCAGATATATTCTACGCCAACCATTGTCCATAATGCCAAGCCAACTAAACCGATAAAGCTACCATCCATTATACCTGAAAAACCCCAATCGACAGTGGTACCAACTAACTCAGGATGAGGTTGACTCGCACCAGTAATAGCCACAAACCCAGTCAGTACTAATGCACTCACTAATACAAATGCTAAGAAATTTTGTGCTTTAGCAAACACATCTGTCCCAATCAGATTAGTGACAGTAAAAATAACTAAAATAATCATTGGAACGACTTTTTCAGGTAATACCCCCGGCAGTAATTCGCCTAACATAGCATCAACTAAAAACATCTCAACGGGTAAGGCTAAGACAGCTACAACAACATAGCCAGCAAACACAGCGACGATAGCAGGAAAGTGACCAATAGCTTTTTGTGTATAAGTCGCTAAAGTCCCAGCCTGAGGAAACATCAGCGATAATTCAGAGAAACTCATCGCATTAAATTGCGCTAAAATAAGCGCAACAACCATCGCGGCAATAAACCCCATCCCACCAATGCCTAAGCCTTGAAGTGCGGAGATCATAGCACCTTGAACAATGACTAAGCCGATACATATCGCCATCATTGTTGGTAATCCTAATTTTGTCATTTTATGAGCAGCCGGTTTCGCAGCCATATTGACGTTATCTGAATCTGTTATAGCTATCATGTTTCTGTTCCTCTTTTGAGTAAAACGTTTTTATGATGTTAAAGTCGGTCGAAGCGATAAGGGCTTGGATCAACGAGTGGAGGGGTATTACAAACAATATCTGCCGCTAACTGACCAGCCGCGGGCCCAGTACCAAAACCGTGGCCTGAAAACCCTGTTGCAATGGTTAAACCAGGAATAGCTTTGATACGGTCAATGACTGGATTTGAATCGGGCGTGACATCGATAATGCCAGCCCACTCTTCTTCAATTTCTGCTTTATTAAAAACTGGCCAAGCTGCACTTAAGTTAGCGAGTGCTTCTTGATTGATAGCTAACGAATGTTCAGGATCGTTGGTGCGAATTTCTTCAAAAGGAGAGCGTCTATCGCTTTTCCAGCGACGGCCCAATGAAAGATCTTTGAAGAATTCTCGCCCTAAAGCAGGACGTAAAAAACGATGTTGTGTACGTAGTTGTTCAAAATAACGCCAGCCAATTAATAAATGATCCAAGGTAAGTGGCGCATCTAATGCTGAGCGCTGCGTGATAATGAAACCACCATCTTGATGCTTTCTGAAAGAAAAGTCAGGACCACCTACTGCAATATCAGTTGGTCCTTCCATCGGTTTAGTACGAAGCACAGAACATTTAAGTGGCAGTGTCGGTAATGAAACCCCTACGTTACTTAAAAAGCGCCTCGACCAAGCACCACCAGCCAGTAAGACTTGATCGCAACGTATCTCTCCTTGTTCTGTCACCACGCCACATACTTTTCCACCTGATGTTGAAAGCGTACGTACTGCGCAGTTTTGTAACATGATGGCGCCTTTTTCTATCGCCGCTTTAGCAATATTCGTTGCTGCGATAGCCGGTTCAGCTCGACCATCGGAAGGCGTATAAATGCCGCCTTTCCAATCACCTTTACCGCCGGGTGCCGTTTGATCAATTTCTTGAGCCGTCATCATTTTTGAATCTAAAGACAATGCGCTAACAGACTTTAACCATGCTTCATGCATTGCCAATTGCTGCTCTGTTTTGGCTAAAAAGATAATGCCCGCCTGTTTGTAACCAACACTTTGACCAATGCGCTGTGGCATTTCAGCCCATAAGCGATCTGCAGCCATTGCGAGTGGAACATCCTCAGCATGTCGACTTGTTTTGCGGATCCAACCTAAATTACGTGAAGACTGCTCTCCAGCAATATGGCCTTTTTCTAGCAGCACCACTTTGATATTACGTTCAGCTAATGTCAGTGCGGCTGTCACGCCTATAATGCCTCCACCAATAATGACAACCGTTGTGGACTCTGGAAGAACGTCCGTTGTATTTATTGCATCAAGTGTTTTTGTCATGAGCTTGTTTCCTACACGTTGTAAGCATTTCTATTTTAAATAGTGATCTCTTGGATATCTGCAGTTGCCGCACCACGATAAGCGGTTACTTCTAATTCCATTTTATAAACGGTTGAGCCTAATGGCGGACAAGTGACTGTTGTCGCAGGGTTAATACCTTTGAATTTTTCGCCGATTAATTGCATAACAGCATGAACGTCTTCAGGATCTTGAATAAATACACGAGAAAAAACGACGTCAGCTAAACTTGAGCCAACGGCTTCTAATGCGGCTTCAATATTGCTAAAGACTTGCTCAGTTTGCTCTAAAGCATCTTCAGGTATCACTTTGGTTTCAGGGTTTCGCCCTGCTGTATTTGAAACGTAAATCCAATTATCAACAGAAACCAAACGAGAATAACTGCCTATCTCTTCAAATTTTGAACCTGTTTTTACTTTTACTATCTTTGCTATATGAGTTTGTGTCATGTGAGTTTTCCACGTTAAAGTAAAGCATGCGTGAATTGACCTTTATTGGTGTTCACGCTTTTTTATAATGATGGTTATAACGACTAGCTCAGCTCTGGCGTTTCCCAGAGATTGAGTTTTACACCGATATTATGTTTCATTGCGTTGTGGTAAATTTTGGTTGCCCAAGCGACATCTTCAGTAGGTAAGCCACCTACCGATAACACAATAATTTCTTGATCGTTTTGTCGCCCAGGACTTGTCGCTGTGACAATCGAACCAAGATCTTCAAGTTGATCTTTGGTCATTAACCCTTCGTCAATCATGTCCATGAAACGACAGCCAATAATTGGAATGTACATGTGTGCAGGTTTTGGTACTTCATCATGCCAAGCTTCATAAAGTCCGATGTTGTCCATGACTTTTCTGACATCACTTTCTTCTAAGCCTTGATCTAATCGACAGTAAGCAGGCATTGAAATGAAAGCGCCAGGTTTGACCCATTCACGTTTTATGACTGGATATGAAGAAATATCACCGGTTTCTCCTGAATTACAGTAAGTAACGATATCAGCATCTCGTACAACATCTTCCAAGGTATCGACGACTTGTACATTAGTGATTTGAGGGAAACTCTCTTTCACCCAGCTAAGAAAACTATCTAAACTTTTTTGACCTCGGCCTTTAATTTTAAGCGTGTCGATTTGTGGGCATACAGCCATGAAAGCAGCAATTGATGTTTTACCCATAACACCAGGTCCTAGGAGACCAACCACCTTTGAATCTTTACGTGCTAAATGACGCGCACCCACCCCAGGAACAGCACCAGTGCGATAGGCAGAAAGTAGGTTTGCAGACATGTGTGCTAACGGAGCACCAGTATCAGTATCGTTAAGTGTGAACATTAAGATTGAACGCGGCAGTCCTTTTTCACGGTTAGCAATGTTAGAGCCATACCATTTCACGCCACATGTTTGATAATCACCGCCAAGGTAAGCTGGCATTGCCATTAAACGACGGTCTGGAGTGTGACGAGGCATCGTCGCTATTTCTGGATTTTCAGGGAAAGTAACCATGGCGCCATGAGAATCATTATTTGCGCCAGCCATACGATAATCGCCTTTATGGAGTAGTCCGAACATCTCTTCCATTGCATCAACACAGCCAGGCATATTCTTAACACCTGCTTTGATCATGTCTGGTTCTGAAAGATATATAAAATCGATTTGAGTATTTTCTGACATAACATCACCTTAATTTCTTGGAGTAGGATTACTTACAAAATTTATTTTTACGTCTGTCTCATTACATCCAATGACATATCTTTATCAGTGGATTAACGCTTGATGAGCAGCAAGTGATTTTTATCCTAGACCTCTAAAATTTGTGCGTATTGAACTTTTACGACACGGTTTTTTTACGGGGTTAATAATCGTTCTGTTGTTACTAGGAGTGAATTTAATTGGCATTAGGTTTGCAGATAGGAGGGATATCTTAGGCATTTTTAATAAATGGAATTTATACATGTCAACCAATTCACTTGTTAGTCATCTCGCTCGAATTCGCTCTAAACAACCTTGGTTAGTGATGAATGCAGCAGAGAAATTTTCGGTATCTGGGTCTAATCACAAATCGATTTCTCATTTCTATAGTTTTCAGCCGAAAGCGTCCGTAGAGCAGACTTTTGCGATTCCAGATGGTTGTGTCGATATACTCTTTGATTGTGATGGGAGCAACCCCAATGCAGCTGTTTTTGGAACCCCGTTGGAAGCAATAACCATTGAATTAAATAAGGATCATCGATATTTTGGCGCGCGATTTGTATCTGGCGTGATGCCAGATTTTTTAGATTTATCTGCCGCTGAATTAATAGGACGTCATTACGATCTGTTAGATGTTGTTCCTCAAGCAAATCAATTATTTAATGAAATTGTTAATAGTACCGATTTCTCTCAACAAGTAGCGGTTTTTGGGCAATTTATTGAAACGCAAAATGAACGAAAACCATCAATGTTAACGGCGCAAGTCTTACGTAATATTTATGATAGTGAGGGGTCGGTTCGTATTAATGAATTAGAAGATAAAACGGGATACAGTGCGCGTACTTTACAGCGACAGTTTGGAGCTGATATGGGCATGTCTCCCAAAGCTTTTTGTCGTATTATTCGTTGTCAGTCTGCTGTTTATGGACTTAATCACCGTGAAAAAGTCACTTTTTCTGACTTAGCTTGTGATTTAGGTTTTAGCGATCAATCACATTTTTTGAGAGAGTTTAAAAAGCTTGTTAATGTCACACCATTGGATTATTTAAACCGAGTAAAGCATCAAAATTATTTAGAAAGCATACAATATTTATGATCAATAAAAGTGCATTGGTTATATTTTGTGCACTAAGGCTGTGCTTCCACTCCGTTTACCCCTAACTATTTAGAGGCAATTTCTATAAAACAATTAAGCGTTTTAGATTAAATAAAAAATAAATAACAACTTAAATAAACCCGACATTTATTTGCGCTAACCAATTTATGCGAGCATAAACGATAACGCGATGAAATGATCTTACTGTTTTTCTATTATTTAACCTTTAACAGCAGGCTCACCGCTATTAACCACCAATAAAGCAGCTAGTTTACGCTTCTCAACATACTGACCTAGTGATGCGCCACCAATAATTAAGATTAAGGTAACAAGGTGAACAGGCTTTAAGGTAACTTCTGGAATAAATATCGCCATCCAAATAACCGACAATAAAGGCGCTAAATAAGCAAGCGCGCCAATCACCCGTGTATCACCGTGACGAATAGCATAATCCCAAGTATAGAAGCTTAGCCCCATTGGCCCAAGCCCTAACAAACCAATGACTAATAAGTCATTGCCTGACGGGATCACCGCTTGAATGTCTGCTGTTAATGCATAACTGGTTAACGCTAAAATGCCCGAGAATAAACAAAACCCAGCCACTGCTGACATTGGCATTTTAGTATAACGACGATTAGATAATGTATAAAAAGCCCATAATAAGGCCGCAATAAAGGCTTCGCCATAACCAAGTAGGTCAGCAACATTAAAGGCGATCGGTTCTTGAGCAAGCGTCAGCAATACCCCGCCAAATCCTAAAGTAGCGCCAATAACATGACCGAAGTTAAGACGAGATTGGCTAAATAATGGCGTCCCCAACACAATAAATAGTGGCCACAGGTATTGAATCATATTAACGCTCATCGCCGGAGAGCGAGAAAAAGCATCAAACAATAAAAAGTGGTAACCAAACATACCAATAACTGCACTTAACCACACTTTCCACGGTAACTTCCATTGACGCCAATATTTCAAACCAGGAATTGAGGCGAAAATCAGCACTAACCCTACTGAAAGCAATGATGGGATATGTGTAATCGTCACGGTTAATACCGCTAAAGAAGACCACATTAAAATGGTGAGTAATGCACTGATGTAAGCTCTATTCATGTCGTCTCCGATATTATTTATTTGATTTCCGTATACTTAGCCAATAATGCTTAATAAACAATTGTATTTAGTTTGAATTAAGCCCAAATAAGCTATTCATGGAATATGCTTTTAAGCGAGACTATCATGCGAAGCTTATGCAAAAAAGCAATATCATAACGACCTTTCTAATTTAATTAATATTCACTTTAAGTCATCTTTTACAACGCGCTTCTTAACTATTTAATATTTAAGGTACCCCATAAATAACATCGGTTTTTATGGTTAATACTTTTTATAAAAATGATCTCCTATTCGATCAGCTTACCGTTATTGATTCAGCGCTACTCCCCGTTTTTATTGCAATAGAAATACAGGTCATATAATATCTTCCCTCATTAATTATCGATAATGATTATCAATGATAAACACTAATAACAATCATTACTTATTTCTTGGGCAAGACTCTTCGATATAAAACCCAATAATATGTAATCTAAGTAGGCTGCTTTAATGACTATGTATCATTCAACATTACAACATGATGCACTTACCCCAATGTTTGATTTATGCAGACATGTTATTTCTTATTTAGATGGAAAACTTGAAGATCCTGTTGCGGTAACACAACAAAATCAGTTACCAGAAAAGCAGAATATTGATTGGCTTATCGGTGAGCAACAAGACCAATTAACTATCCAAGCGTTAATTGATGATTTAGAAAAAAGTAATCCTGATGCAGGCCATTCATACTTTAAAGCAAGAACTTGGCACCTCCTCTGTTGGCAACCTATTTATATCGCTTTTATAAGTATCTATGGCTTAAAACAATTGCCCGACTTTACTCGTTTTAAGCAACAACGTCAGCATGCAGCTATTGTCGGCTTTACATTCCACAGCGATAAAATAGTCAGTGGGCAGGCCGAACAGTTAATCCCATTAGCGGCCTCTCAATTAGCTCCTTTACTTGAACATTACCGAACGCAATTAGATTCATTACAACGATGTAGACCGGGTTATTCAGGCCGTTTTATTGCTGATTTAATATTAGGTAATTTACTTAAAGTGAAAAACCTAGTCCCTGATTTTAGCGATCAAGATGTATTAAAACATGCACAAATATGGATTAAAGCGATGGGGTTACCTGAGAAATTACTTAAATCTTTAAAAGTAAAAGATGGGCAAACAATCGACTTCGTACGAACAAGCTGCTGTCTCGCTTATAAAGTGAATAGCAAGCTTTGCTCAACCTGCCCTAAAGCACATAAATAACAGCCATTATAAGACTCAGCTAAACATGACAACAAAACAAAACATAAATACCTCGGCTATTAGCTTACGCACGAATAACCTTGTGGTAGGTTATTCAACGCCGATTGTTAAAGGAGTCGATCTTAATATTGAGCAGGGAAAAATTAGTATATTAATCGGCTCAAATGGTTGTGGTAAATCAACATTATTAAAATGTTTAGCTCGAGTATTGTCACCGCTTGATGGCGAAGTGTTACTGGATAATAAAAGTATCCATTCACTGCCTGCCAAACAGGTTGCAAAAAGAATGGCTTTATTACCACAAGGACCGATAGCACCAGAAGGTTTATCAGTCAAAGAATTAGTGGCGCAAGGTCGTTATCCACACCAAAGCTTTTTAAAGCAATGGAGCACCGAAGATGAAGATGCAGTAACACTGGCAATGCAACAAGCTAATGTAGAAGCCTTAGCGGATCGTGCTATTGCCGATTTATCAGGTGGACAAAGACAACGTTGCTGGATTGCGATGGTACTCGCTCAGCAAACCGATATTATTTTGTTAGATGAACCGACTACCTACCTCGATTTAAAAGTACAAGTAGACTTGCTTGACCTGTTAAGTGACATGGCACATCAGCACAATCGAACCCTCGTCATTGTTTTACATGAATTGAACCTTGCGGCCGCTTATGCCGACCATCTCATTATGATGAAAGAAGGCAAAATTTATGCTCAAGGCTCACCTGAAAAAATATTTAATGCAGACAATTTAAAAGCGGTATTTGGCCTATCTTCAAAGGTTATTAAAGATGCTGAATCTGATTCACTGATTTGCGTGCCTATTCAAAAGAAAAAACAAACACAAAAGCCAAACCAAGCATTAAATGAGACGAATAAGGTAGAGATATGAACCGCCAACAATGGTTAAGCTCTACTGGCGTAATAGTGATGCTTGTATTACTGGTATTAGCCTTGATATGGCATTTATCGATTGGTACAAAAACCATTTCACTGACTGACTTAACACACTCTTTTTATGCCTTTGATGAAGACAATTTTAATCACTTAGTGATCCAAGAGTTACGCCTTCCTCGTGCCATTATTGCGATATGTGTTGGTGCATGTTTAGCGGTTTCCGGCGCGTTAATGCAAGGGGTTACCCGTAATCCTTTAGCTGATCCTGGTTTATTAGGCATGTTAACAGGTGGCGCATTGGCGGTGGTTTATTGGTCAACGTTTGTTAATGCTGAATCATTAGTTTGGTTACCCCTCGTTGCCGCTATTGGCGCATTAATCAGCGCAGTGATTGTTTGGGGCATTGCTTCCAGAGCACCAGGCGGTACCACGCCTCTTAACCTGATTCTAGCGGGTTCGGCGTTTACTGCTTTTTCTGCGGCATTATTAGCAATACATCATTTACTTGACGAACAAACCTTTCAAGAGATGCGCACTTGGTTAGTAGGATCTTTATTAGCCAGTGATATTAACGTTTTATATTGGTGTCTTCCTTGGATTATTATTGGATTAGGTGGTGCAATTGCGCTTGCTCCGAGCGTCACGGCTTTATCGATGGGAGAAGAAGTTGCAACAGGGTTAGGCATTAATATTCGTCGCCGTAAATGGCAGCTATTAGCTTGTGTGGTAATACTAACCTCAGTTGCAGTCGCACTAGCAGGGCCATTAGGTTTTATTGGTTTAGTAATTCCACATGTTGTACGTTTTTGGGTAGGCGCAGATTATCGTTGGATAGTGCTTTATTGTATTTTGCTTGGCGCTATTTATCTATTATTTATCGATACATTGGCTCGATGGATTATTCAACCTCAAGAAGTCGCAACAGGTCTTATAACCATCCTGATTGGCGCACCTATTTTTATATGGTTAGTTAAAATGAGGGTACGTTAATGCCGTTAACCATACGCTTATTTGAACAACGATTCTCGATGCGCTTTGTTAAATCTGCACTTTTATATTCAGTTTTTTTGTCATTACTTTTATTAGCCGTGATGACACTTGCAACCAGCACTGGCAGTTATTCATTATCATTACATGACAGCTTTTTTAGCTTATTAAAACAAGATCAGTGGCTTAACGATCCGCAAGCTTCACTTATTATTTGGGAGTTTCGTTTACCAAGAAGTTTAGTAGCCGCATTAAGTGGTGCTTTATTTGGTTTATCCGGTGCACTATTACAGAATATGACGCGTAATCCCCTCTCCGATCCAAGCTTAGTGGGTATTAGCCAAGGCGCGGCATTAGCGGTCGTGATATTAACGATTTTATTTCCATCTTATATCGATGGCTATCGAGAAATATCAGCCTTTGTAGGCGCCGTATTGATCGCTGCGATCATTCAATTATTGCGTGGTAAAGGCCACCCTCTTAAGTTCATTCTATTAGGGATTGGTGTCGCCGCTTTTATCAGTGCAATTATTTCTACTTTACTGACTTACGGCAATCTACAATCGGCGATGACCGCATTATCATGGCTTGCTGGTAGTACTCATGCAACAGGTTGGCATGATGTAAATACTCTATCCATAGCCTTTGTTGTCTTTATTTGCCTTGCGGTTTATCAAGCAAGAACCATGTCAGGGATTAGCTTAGGGGATGAAGTTGCGATTGGTTTAGGGATCAACTTAAAAAAAGTGATGTATTTACAACTCACTATATCAGTCGGTGCCGCCGCGATTGCGACAGCCGTTGTTGGTCCGCTTGGCTTTATTGGATTATTAGCACCACATCTTGCACGTAGAATAACTCGTAGTGGAGCAGCTAATCACTTGTTATTAACGGCATTGGTTGGTGCCATTTTGGTATTAGCAGCGGATATTATTGGTAAAACACTATTTGCTCCAACTCAATTAGCCGCAGGATTAGTGACATCATTAATTGGTGCGCCATTGTTTGCTTATCTATTAATTAGAAAGCCATCATAAAGCGGCGATTCAACCTAGATTGTT
Organism: Psychromonas sp. SP041; assembly: GCF_000470315.2. Taxonomy (GTDB): domain Bacteria; phylum Pseudomonadota; class Gammaproteobacteria; order Enterobacterales; family Psychromonadaceae; genus Psychromonas. Next base: position 117,050 of record NZ_CBRF02000005.1, on the reverse strand, counting down.
ATGAAGCAGTATTAAAAAGAACAGCCAATAAATCACAAAATAAGGCATCAGTATGAAATGGATAATCGGTTTATTAAGTCTTTGGGTTAGCGTGACTGCTATCGCTTTCCCGGTCGTGTTAGAACATAAATACGGTACGTTGACAGTTGATAACCAACCGCTACGTATTGTTTCCGTAGGGCATGTAGACCACGATGATATTTTATCTTTTGGTGTAAAACCATTAGCCATCCGTGATTGGTATGGTAGTCAGCCTTATGGTGTTTGGCCTTGGGCGCAAGCGCAATTAGGCGATGCTAAACCTATATTACTCGAACCAAGAATATTAGATTACGAAGCAATAGCGGCTTTAAAACCTGATCTCATTATTGGTGTTTCTTCAGCAATAAATAAAAAAGAGTACCAAAAGTTAAATGCGATTGCTCCCACGCTTGCGCCACCAGCAAAATATGAAGATTGGACAATTCCTTGGCATGTTCGCCATTTAATTATTGGTAAAGCACTAGGTTTTTCGGCATTAGCAAAGCAACATGTCACCTCTTTACAAGAGAAATTAGCGAAGACAAAAGCACAACATCCGGAGTTTCATAATAAAACGGCAGCCGTTGCTTTTTATTATAATAAACAACCTGGAGCTTACGCGACTAAAGATCTTCGCTCGCAATTTTTAATCGACCTTGGTTTTATTATTCCAAGTGAAATAGACCAAATAGCCGGTGATGCTTTTTATGCATCGTTTAGCGAAGAGCGATTGGATATTTTGAACAATGATATGGTGGTTTGGTTAGCTTCAAAAGAAACCATTGAGAACGCAAGTACTGCAGTATTTAGAACGCGTATGCCCTTCTACAAAAATAAAAAAGAATACTTTACTGGTGACGTGGTCGGTGGTGCATTCTCATTCTTCAGCTACCTTTCGATACAATACTTATTAGATGAAATGGTTCCTGAGTTAGCAGAGGTTACCGCCCAATAATCAATGTGATTTGTCTAAGCTTGAAAGAGCAATATTAACGATTTAAAGCTCAACCGCCTTTTCTTTGAGTTCAACAGCGAGGCGGTTATCACGTAATAGTCGAATAATGGTAGTAACATTAACGGTAATAAGTGTTGCCTCTAATAATGCACCGCCTATTGAGCCAACCAGTATATTGTTGATTAACCAGCACATCGCACCTAATAAAAAACCAATGCGCATTTGAATACCTTTTAATACCTTTTAATACCTTTTAATACCTTTTAATACAAACACAGCATAAGTGCCAAAACTCATTCCTAACACAGCCCAAAGATCCCAGATGCTATCTGCTAAATAAAAGCCACTGCACAAGCCTAAGATAATGAATAAAACAGCTACTTTGCTAGAAGAAATATAAATAGACGTTGTAGTTCTTATCGCAGAGAGTAAAGCGCTTAACGCCGATACGATAGAGCCTAATAATACCAATCACAATAAATAGCTTATCTATTTTACTTGTTAAAACAGCCCACTTCCTCGTTATAAATTTCGTAAAGGGAACAGCCATTAAAGAATTAACATCTTTTGGTTAATTCTCCGATAGACGATTAACGAAGTTAATCTTCGAAAGGCTCAATTTACGCCTTGAATTGAACTGTTTTTCCAGCGCAAAATTTAGATAACATATTTAATGTAATCGGTATAATCTAAAATGAATCATGTGGTTTAGACTAAACACCACCATGATAATTTTTAACTTCTTATCGTCTTTTTGATAGAAGGTATAAATACCTAAAGCAAAACTTAAAAAGCCCAGTATTTGAGCGACAACTTGCTGATCTATCATCTGATTATCTTATATTGGTTTTATCATTAGAATGCTGAAAGTAAACCGTATCTATTCCATTCATCGTACCTATTCCATCTATAGTATCTATGTGGCTAACGTGCTAACCAACCACCATCAACGGCAATCGTGTAACCATTAATATAATTAGCCGCATCAGACGCTAAGAAGACACAAGGTCCTGCAATATCACGAGGTAATCCCCAACGTTGCGCAGGGATACGCTCTAATATTGCAGCATTACGATCTTCATCTTCCCTCAGTGCAGTCGTATTGTTTGTTTCCATGTAACCCGGTGCGATGGCATTAACGTTGATATTAAACTTAGCCCATTCATTTGCCATTGCGCGAGTAATCCCCATTAAGGCACTTTTTGATGCCGTATAAGATGGCACTCGAATCCCGCCTTGAAAAGAAAGCATTGAAGCAATATTAATAATTTTTCCACCCTGACCTTGCTCGATAAATTGCTTCGCTACTGCTTGCGACATGAAAAAAGCTGTTTTGCTATTAATATTCATCACGTCATCCCAATTTTGCTCAGAAAAATCAAGCGCATCTTCTCGACGAATAATACCTGCGTTATTCACTAAAATATCAATACGACCAAATGCATCGATAGTTTGCTGAATGATGCCAGGAATATCATCTTGCTTAAGTAAGTCAGCACGATAATCAATAAACGAGTGACCACCAGCATGCATTTGTTCAGCAGTTTCTATGGCTGGTGTTCGGTTGACACCGACTACTTTACAACCTGCTTCGGCTAAACCAATGGCCATCGCTTGGCCTAATCCGGTATTGCAACCAGTGACAATGGCCACTTTATCTTTCAAATGAAACGAATCTAAAATCATATTAAGTCCTCGCTCAGAATGCATAAATATCAAAATCAATATACACAAAAAAGCAAACACCATCAATTACAATTGAAACGCTGTTTCATAATTATGATTACAGTGTATAAAAACTGAAATCAAACTCCCCAAATATAAAAACAGAGATTATTGATAGGTTTTAACAACAAAAATATCACTTCTATTATGTTGATTAATTAATATAAGAGCGCAAAATACCTATCTTATACAAGCAGTTAACGCTCTGAAACAGACAGCATTATACCCATTACCGTTCAGGGTGCTTTGTTCAGTCATTAGCTTGGACTCCAAATCAAGGCGTAACATGATGACAATGACGAGTTATGTTCGAAGGTTGCACGCTGAGTTGATTTTCAAACTAACGCCCAAGAGGGCAAACTATGAAGTAAACAGCTTCGTTGTTAGACAGTGTCGATTTAACTCGTTAGATCTGCCTCTTTCTAGCCTAGCATCTGTTCACTTCACCACTTGTTGAGTTTTGCACCTTGAACGGTAACGGCTATAAGATAGGATGACAGTATGAATAAATCATTAAAAGCAATACTAGTGTCGGCTTTAATCTACCCCGGTTTAGGGCATTTTGTATTTAAAAAATACGCTGTTGGTCTTGCCTTCATTGCTAGCTTTTCAATTCCTTTATTATTGCTAGTGCAAGGAATGTTGGCTAAAACCAATCAAATGGTAGAGCAAATTCAACATGGGAATCTTGCTTTAGATGTCACAGCTATTTCAAACTCACTAATGACGAGTTCAGATATGCAAACATTCGATACTTATACCTATATCATGCTAGCAGTTTGGATCATCAGTGTATTAGATGTTTATAGGGTCACTCGTAAAACAAAAGGATAAAATGAAGATGGAATTTGAAGTTTGGTTAACGTATGTTGTTGCTTGTTTAGTCTTAACCGCCACACCAGGACCGAGTATTTTTCTGGGTATTGTCCACTCTATTAACTACGGTTTAAAAAGAACAATATTTACCGTACTCGGTGATATCAGCGCTAATTTTATACAAATGATATTAGTGTCGATTGGTTTAGGTTTGGTTATCGCAAACTCTGAATTTGCTTTTGATATTATCAAATGGCTAGGGGCAGCGACTTTGTTTTACATGGGGATCAAGATGTTACTTGCACCCGCTAAAAGCGTTGATAAAAAAGATGATTTAGAAAAAGTGTCCAACCTTCGTCTATATATTTCAGGGTTTATGGTCGCCGCTGGCAACCCTAAAGCGATTGTATTCTTTACTGCGTTCTTCCCTCAATTTATCGATACCAGCCAACCACTCTTTCCACAAATGGCGATTATGTGTCCGACGATGGCCTTATTAGATTTCACCTTAGTCATGCTGTATGCCTTTTCAGCAAACAAGGTGTTAACAACAGGAAAAGCCAAATTGCATATTATCAATCGAGTGAGTGGTGGTATTTTGGTAGGTGCGTCTGGCGCATTAGCGTTAACTAGTCGCGCATAAAACGCTTATTGATTCACGACCACTCACGTTATCTGTAGTGGTCGTATTAATGATGATATAAATAAGCGTATTAATCGCCGTACTAATGACGATATTCATAGTCATGCTACTCGCTGAGGCTCTTTTATTTTTTAACGAGTAAAATGTCGCAAGGTAATTCCGTTAATAATGCAGTCGTTGTACTGCCTATCCAAAACTGTTCAAGCTTGTTTCTTGTCACTAAGCCCATCACTAATATATTGCTGCTATTCTTTTTGATATAAGACGTTAACGCAACTTCAGGGACACCTTCCAACAAAATAGTCTTGCCTGCAGGAATACGATGCCTCTTAGCAAAGTCAGCTAATCCATCACGATGCATGGACAATATTTTACTTTTATATTTAACCAATACTGACGTCACATGATAACAGTGAGCCACTAACCAACTGGCTTTTAACTGTCTAGCCCAACTTTCACTTAAAGTCGCAATATGTTCATCAATCGTCGTAATTCTTGCATGTTCATGCAAAGGGTCAACAGCGCCAATCACGCTTAATGGGTGTTTCCAAGCTTGCTTATTAAGCAATAAAACAGGTGCATTGATATCAGTTAATCGTTGGAAAATAGAGTGCCTTTTTTCGACGACGTTATCTTCAATTACCACTAAGCTATTTTGATTATTATTAACTTCAGTATTAAGTACTTTCAGATAATCAGCAGATGAATTGATAGTAATTTCGACATCCATAGCATTCATGGTAAAAAATTTAATTAACTGTTCTTTTTTAGTCTCAATTTTTTGCATTAACTCATCAGATAACAGTTGTTTGTCATTAAATAAATACCAATAACCACGTCCTTTTAACTGCGCACTTGCATCAATAATGATCTTAATCGACTTTTGATGAGGCGGGATAAGATGAACTATTTTATCCAATGACGTTGTTTGATAATAAAATCGACTGTCAATGAACCAAATAAATTGTTCTGTAATCATATATAAATCCACATAGAAAAGGGTTAATCGAGTATATGGTACCGACCTTACCATTACAATTTATGCATTATGTTCATCTCCAAACGTAATGATTTAACTCGTTATAGGATGACATAGGGTTACAATTGAAATGCTATTGATACGAAAAAATACAAAAATCGACTTGAGAATAAAAAAGTAGATAGCTGATTATTACGACCTACTTTTATGTTTTTATTGAACGAATAAAATGCTCACGACATAGCGAATAAAATCTAAACATATTTAACTAACGCTAACGAACGATAAGCTTACAGCCAGCGTTTTTTCTTAAATAACATCACTAAGCTTATTGAAATTAAGCCCATAAAGCTCAATAGATAATAATAGCCATTAGCAACTTTTAACTCAGGAATATACTCGAAGTTCATGCCGTAAAGACCCGCTAAAAAGCCCAATGGAATGAAGATCGCAGTGATCACCGTCAACACGCGCATCGTTGCATTTAGTTGATGAGAAGCGACAGAAAGGTAACCGTTGACCAAGTCACTACAAATATCATAATGCATCTGTGACAAACTCAATAAGCGCTCAATACGTTCATGCACATCAGTTACAGTATGAAGATCCGCTTGGTTAATCATAGGCGTTTCATCTGTGACTAGAATCTTCAACTCGCTGCCAATATTACTGTGGTAATTAAATGTCCGTTTTAACTTGGTTAAACGTGAACGATACAAGGTAATTTCTTGCATCATTTTATCATCACCGCCCATTTGAAATTTATCTTCGATTGATTCTAACTTTTCTTCAAATTCAAAAAGCTTTTGCAGATAAATACCACAGCTATAATGGAATATTCTTAAGGCTAATGTGATAGGGCTTTTGACTAAATATTTTTCACCTTCATCACTAAATAACTTATCAATAGAAATCGACTTTTTAGCATGTGTCGTAATCACGATATTCGTACCAACAAACATACCAATTTGTAAATGATCAAAGACTAAGTCATCACCTGGATGGTAGATCCCGCGATAAAGCATGAAAATATATTCATCAAATAATTCAATTTTTGGAGGATGGCGATCTCGTTGCGCATCACTTATTGCCAAAGAATGACAACCCAAACTTTTCAATAAGACGCGTTCTTCAGTTTGATCATGAGAATCAAAATCGACCCATAATGAATCACTTGGATTTTGCTTCCATATTTCAATTAAAGACTCATCACCATAAGTACATGACTTATCTGATTTTAATAACATACATCTGATCATAATTTTTCTCTTTCTATGATTAAAATAGCGCTTAACACTCGGCGTATAGTGATCTAGCTTTGGCTTTTAGTCACCTTTTAATTGTCTTTTTCATACTCTTTGTAATAACCCTTAAGTAGCGATAAATATAAATTCCTTTGCTTCAATAAAGGTTATAGACTTTATTCCAATTTTATAACATTAATTCGGTGAAATATGTCGGTAGATATTATTATTTGGATAGCCATTGTATTGTGTATTTCACAATCAGCTATTTTTTCAGGTTTAAATATAGCCTTATTTTCACTGAGCAGATTACAGCTTGAAGTAGAATCTACCAAAGGCAATATAGAAGCTAAAAAAGTATTAAGACTGCGTAATGATTCTAACTTTTTATTAACCACTATTTTGTGGGGAAATGTTGGTATCAACGTTTTGCTAACTTTATTGTCAGATTCTGCGTTAGCAGGCATTAGCTCTTTCCTCTTTTCGACGATTGCTATTACCATTATTGGTGAAATTACGCCGCAAGCTTACTTTTCTAGAAACGCATTAAAGATGGGTGCTTTCCTATCTCCCGTGATACGTTTTTATCAAGTGATATTCTATCCAGTAGCAAAACCTACCGCATTGATATTAGACGCTTGGTTAGGTAAAGAAGGCATTACCTATTTAGCTGAAAGCGAGCTCAGCAGTATTATCCGTAAACATATTGAAGCAGAAGAAACAGACATTAATCATGTAGAAGGCATTGGCGCTTTAAACTTCTTCAAGCTTGATAAAATATCAGTGATTGAAGAGGGAGAGGTCATTGATCCTTTCTCTATTATCGCACTACCAACCAAACTCGATTTACCTATTATTCCTGACATCACATCAGCACCTAATAATGAGTTTTTAAAACTAATGAATAAATCAGGACATCGTTGGGTTGTGTTAACCAACTTAGAAGGTGACCCATTAGTAGTGGTTGATTCAGATAGTTTTTTACGCGATGTATTTTTTGACACTGAAAACTTTGACCCGTATAAACATTGCCATCGTCCGACCATTATTACCGATGAATCAACCATGTTAAACGATGCCATAATTAGAATGAAAATGGGTGAGTCGGTAGACAAAAGCTTTGATGGCGCAATAGAGCGAGACGTCTTACTTATTTGGGGTGAAAATAAACGCATCATCACCGGTGCAGATATATTTGGCCTATTATTAAAAGGTATCCAACCACAAGTATTACAGAACAATATAATATCGGCGATAAAAGCCTAACTCGCGTTATTGATATGAATAAATAGTCATGTGTAACAACCAATCACATGTCTATTACGTTTTGAGTTAACACCTCGCACCAATAAAAACAGAGATTAACGACTTATAAGCTAACATAGCAATACCAGACCAATACCAATACCAATACCAATACCAATATTCGTATCAGTAACAATGAGATGGCAAACTTTAAAGCACTACTCAATGTTCTAAAAATAACAAAAGACTTCCGCAATCTAATACAATTAACTGGTTGGCGAATAAAAAGAGCTTAAAGGGACATTACATGGACTTATCACAAATTAACGAAATACTATCTTACAAACTCATTACCATCTCAGGCCAAGCGATTACCTTGTCCCATATTTTACTCATCCCTACCGTTATATTGATAGGTATTCTCTTAACGCGATGGGTGGCTAAATTAATCACTAAACGTTTAATTTCTAAAAGAGTCGATCCTAATGTCATTCATTTATTACTACGCGTGTTTTATGTAATAGCAATGGCGATTCTATTAGTAACAACATTAGAACTGATTAACGTACCGATTACTGCATTTGCCTTTTTATCAGGTGCAATAGCTATTGGTGTGGGTTTTGGTGCGCAAAACATTATTAACAACTTCATCAGTGGCTGGATTTTAATGTGGGAACGTCCAATACGCATTGGAGATTTTTTAGAAGTCGAATCTGCAAAAGGTGTCGTTGAAGAAATTAATACACGTTCAACACGTATACGTCGTGTCGATGGTGTTCATTTATTGATTCCTAATAGTAAATTATTAGAAAATACTGTCGTCAATTGGACATTAATTGATAGTTTAGTCAGGACATCAGTCACTGTTGGTGTTGCTTATGGCTCACCCGTTAAAAAAGTAGCAGAGCTTATTATGCAAGCAACAACAGATCAGAAAAGAATAGTAGAAAGTCCTGCTCCTGTCGTTACTTTTGAAGACTTTGGTGATAATGCATTAATGTTCGAAGTCACTTTTTGGTTAGACTCTAGTGCTGAAGGTGGCTTAAGAGTGATGCGTAGTAACATTCGTTTTCGCCTTGAAGAACTATTTGAAGAGAACGATATTATTGTTGCTTACCCGCAAAGAGATATTCACATCGATGGTTCACTGACACTCAATAAATAAATAAAAAATAATTAACAATAAGCAAATTTGAGTTATACCAATCTGGATAAATAAATGGTCTATTTAGGCGTTAGTGAAAATGGATGGTAGCAAGGCGTTGATTGCAGTAACTAGTATTCTCATTACAAAATCAACAACGAAGCTAGCATTCATTTTAACAAGCATAAATGACTAGATAATGACTTAGATTGGTATTAATACGCTCGATTTAATTGACCCAAATTGCCTTATTAATTAAGCCTCATTTAACGATATGGTTAAGTACAGGTAGTAATAAAGTAAGTTGTTGTTAAAATTAGCAAAATAAAAACAGCTAGATAAAAGTGGCGAGTTAAATTAACAGTCACTAGATAAAAAATAACAGAAAAAATTAAGCGGATACCCCATTATGTTTGAAAAAATATCATCAATCGATTTAACCACTAACGCCTTTTTTCAAGCGCTTATCCACAGTAATAGTGTTTTAACTATCGCCCTTATTTTAGTATTAATGGGCAGTAAAATTTATATTTTAAAGTTACTGCAACAAAAAGGGAAATCCAATAAACGCTTAAAAATCAACATTGTAAATAACACTATTACTATCCTGATTTTTATTGGCATTTTTAATATTTGGGCTGATGAATTCCATGAATTTGCCATCTCCATTGCCGCTTTTGTAGTGGCGATTGTGATTGCGACGAGAGAATTTATTCAATGTTTTATCGGCTTTTTATATATAGTTTCCAGCCGCCCTTTCCGTATTGGGGATTGGATACAAGTCGGTGATTATTATGGTGAAGTGCATTCAATTGATTGGGCTAAATTAACCTTATTAGAAGTGAATATTGATTCCTATGAATACACAGGTAAAACGCTTTACGTGCCTAACAGTAAGTTGATTACGTCGTCGATTAAAAACTTAAACTTCTTAAAACGTTATGCGATGCACCACTTCACTATCACACGAGATGGCAGTGTTAATCCGTTTATCTTTTTAGATGAATTATATGAAAAAGCACACGGTTATTGCGCTGACTTTAATGAAGTAGCAATACGTTATAACCAACTAATTGAAAATCGCTTAGATGTTCATATTGCAGGCCCAGAGCCGCACATACAGGTTGCTACTTCTGACATTGGTGATACACAACTCATATTTACTATTTTCTGTCCCACTGAGCGTGCATTAGAAATTGAGCAATGTTTAACGGGTGATTTTATGAGGCTGTGGTTTGAACAACAGCAACTGATAAAGCAGAACGGTTAATGTAAAAATGTTTAAAACAGCAATAGAACAAAGTCATTAAGACAGCGTAATAAAACCAACAGAATATTTAAAATAAATACAAATGGCTGCTTTATAGTTTCAATCGATAGCCTAATTTACAGCTTAAAACAATAAAAAGGAGGGTTTATGTCATTAGAATTACTACCCGATTATATTGAAAAAATTAATAACAATTTTGAAAATGAAACGGATATTAAAGGAGTCATCGTTGAAGTCGAGCAAGAATTATCCGACGAACAGATAGCTCTTTTATTAGAATCATTTCCTATTAAACTCAGAATAGAGATATGGCTTTCTTTCAGTGATGAAACACAACAAAACGTGTTTATTGAAATGAAACCTGAGTCGAGGGAATTACTATTAGATGCTTGTGATGATGAGCTTTGCTTCCCGCTTTTAACCAAATTAGATGCGGTTGATTTATTAGAACTATCTGAAAGTTTAAATGATCGATTTATCGATTACGCTGTTAGTAAAATGACAGCGAAGCAGCGCAGTCTTTATAAAAAATCATGTGATTATGCATTAGATGAAGTGGGTCATTGGCAAAATTTTACGGAAGTTCAAATTCCACAACAGTTGAAACTTTCAGCCGTCAAAAAGGTATGTAGCAAAAACTTACCGACCTTTACTGATGTTATTTATATTGTCGACGATAATGCCGTTCTAATCGGCGAAATAGCACTTAATGCCATCTTTAAAGCAGAGAATGAAGAAGAATATAAAAGCTTCATTAACACTGATATTGAATATATTTCTAGTAATGATGATATTGCGATCGCATCGGATAAGTTAATTGATTCAGATACTTCTGCATTACCGGTTATTGATGAAAACCGTTGCTTAACAGGTCGTTTAGACTTACCGACAGCCTATCGTTACAGAGAACAAATCGCTGAAACACAATTGATTCAAGCAGCGGGTTTAGTGGAAGAAGAAGATCTATTTGGTAATGTATGGCAAAGCTCTAAAAACCGTGCCGTTTGGTTAGGCATTAACTTAGTGACCGCCTTTTTAGCTTCATGGTTCATTGGTTTATTTGAAGCAACCATTCAACAAGTAGTAGCGTTAGCCGTATTGATGCCAGTGGTTGCATCGATGGGCGGGATATCAGGTAGCCAAACGATTACGCTGATTATCCGAGGGTTAGCATTAGGCCAAATCAATGATGCCAACAAGAAAAACATTATTGCCAAAGAGCTGAAGGTGGGTGCCATCAATGGAGTGTTGTGGGCGATTGTCATTGGCGCTATCACCTTTGTCTGGTTTGATAATCCATTACTATCACTCACTATCTTTATTTCTATTTTAGGTAATATCCTGATCGCTTCACTCTCTGGGGTATGGGTACCTTGGATGTTAAGTAAATTTAATATTGACCCTGCTTTATCTGGCTCTGTGGTGTTAACCACTGTCACGGATATTTTTGGGTTTATTGTGTTCTTAGGATTAGGTAGCTTATTGCTGCTATAGAAAAGCGATAAACAGCCTTTAAAGAATGTGAGAAGCCCTAATATAACCTCACATAACGCTTAATTATTTAAATTAAGTGTTATAAAAGAGACTCATATTAGGGCTGTTATAGGCTAAGTTCTTACATGTGGAAACAACTGTAAAACTTGTTCAATCATCTCTATTTTCTGATTCTTCGCAAGGTAACTTGCATAGATTTCACGCTTAAACACAGGCGCTTCATCAACCAGAAAGAGCTGATTATTTTTAAGGTATTCAAAGGTGATTTGTCGTGGTAAATATGCAGCGCCACCAGCATCTAAGATAAAATTAAGCGCAATTCTAGGCTGGCTCATAAAGTGTTTAGCTTCAGGTGCATCTTGAAACTCTCTCAAATACTGTGCAGTAATCGATTCCCCATAATCCACCATAATAAAGTCCGTTAATGCAGCAGAACTATCAACATGATCTGGGTTAGTCGTAACAAGGTGTAAAGGGACGGTGGCGACTTTTTCTGACACAATTTCACCAACAAAAGTCGGATCAAACAAAAAAGCGATATCAATAACGCGGTTTAACAAACTTTTTCTTAGTTCAGATGCACTATAAGTACTGGTTAATAAGCTAACATCTTCGATATTAAGATGGATTTTATGTAACCAGTTTTGCAGGACAATATCCCAAATGGTGCTTTTTGCACCCACTACTAATTGCATTGAATGTTGTGCGGTTATACCAACATCTTGTTTAGTTTTTTGCCACATAAAGATTAATTCATTAGCATGCTTAATCAAGCGATGCCCTTCTGGCGTTAGCTTTAAGTGTTTTTTACTGCGGTCAAATAATAATACACCTAAGTCTTCTTCCAACAATTTAATACGCGCGCTTACTGCTGATTGAGTTATAAATAGATTTTCTGAAGCAATACGAAAATGTAATGAACGGCTTACTTCTAAAAAGGTTTTTAATAACTCTATTTTCATGCACTTACCCACTAATCAAAAATTTTAATCAAAGACCACAAAACAATTAATTTTATTATATATCGTTTTGTTTATACACTCCACGCACTTAATTTGAGTTCGGATTAAAGACACCTTAAAAAGTGAATATAGCGGCTGTGCTTTATCGCACAGATCTTTATTAAACTCAGGTTGCTCGGTATTTGCGATAGTTGCCTTGATGGCTTTCATCGCCCCATATTAGTGATACATACACAGGAATTATATTGATGAAAATTGCAATCTTATCTAGAAACCCGAAGCTATATTCTACTCGTCGTTTAAAAGAAGCGGGCGAAGCACAAGGTCATGAAGTCGACATTATTGATACATTACATTGTTATATGGACATCACAAGTAGCCGCCCTACTGTCCGTTACCACGGTGAAGAATTACCACAATACGATGCGATTATTCCACGTATTGGTGCGTCAGTGACTTTCTATGGTACAGCGGTAGCGCGTCAATTTGAAATGATGGGCACTTTTAATATCAATGAATCAGTGGCGATTAGCCGTTCACGTGACAAGTTACGTTCAATGCAATTATTGTCTAGAAAAGGCATTGGCATGCCGCGTACTGGTTTTGCAAACAAACCAGATAACATTAAAGATTTAATTAAAAATGTCGGTGGCGCACCGGTTGTTATCAAGTTACTTGAAGGCACGCAAGGCATTGGCGTAGTACTAGCTGACACCGCTAAAGCCGCTGAAAGTATCATTGAAGCATTCATGGGTTTGAAAGCAAATATTTTAGTACAAGAGTTCATCAAAGAAGCTGGCGGTGCAGATATCCGTTGTTTAGTGATCGGTGGTCGTGTTGTTGCTGCAATGAAACGTCAAGGTGCAGAAGGTGAATTCCGTTCTAATTTACACCGTGGTGGTTCAGCTGTTGTGGTTAAATTAACAAAAGAAGAGCGCGAAACAGCGGTTAATGCAGCTAAAATCATGGGCTTAAATTTCTGTGGTGTTGACTTGTTACGTTCGGAAAATGGTCCAATGGTCATGGAAGTAAATTCATCACCAGGCCTTGAAGGTATTGAGAAAGCAACAGGTATGGACATTGCTGGAATGGTATTTGATTTTATTGAGAAAAGACCAAAAACAATTACTAATAAAACTCGTGGTAAAGGATAAATAGATGAAAGCATTACGCATAGGCGATTTTGACATTTTACCAGGCACTCAATGTAAAATTGAACTGCCTGTAGCAAAGTTATATACCGATGCAGATGTTTCATTACCGGTACAAATTATTCGCGGCACCAAAGATGGTCCAACCATTTTTATTAGCGCAGCAGTACACGGTGATGAATTAAACGGCATTGAAATTATTAGACGTTTAATTAATAAACCTAACTTTAAAATTATTCGAGGTACCGTGATCGCGGTGCCAATGGTCAATGTTTACGGTGTAGTGAATCAAAGTCGTTATATGCCAGATCGTCGTGATTTAAATCGCTGCTTTCCTGGCTCGGCAAAAGGATCATTAGCGGCGCGAGTTGCCCATATATTCTTAACGCAAATTGTTAAGCATTGTGATTACGGCATTGATTTACATACCGGTGCAATTCATCGTTCTAACTTGCCTCAAATTCGCGGTGATATGAATGACGCAGAAACCAAAGAGCTAGCACAAGTCTTTGCGGTGCCTGTGATTTTACACTCAAATGTAGTGGACGGTTCTTTACGTGAATCCGCTGTAGATAATGGCACTAAAGTCTTGTTGTACGAAGCAGGTGAAGCGTTACGTTTTGATGATTTCTCTATCCATGCGGGTATTAAAGGGATAGAAAATGTTTTACGTCATCTCAATATGATGCGTAAAGTGACCTCGAAACGAAAATTAAAAGAACCGTATATTGCTAATAGCAGCGGTTGGTTACGTGCTAATGCAAGCGGTGTTGTAAAGCATTTAGTGGAGTTAGGTGACCGTGTAACGACTGGCGATAAACTTGCGGAGATCGGCAGTCCTTATGGTGAGATCTTAGGGGTTGTTAAAGCAACTAGATCGGGGATTTTAATCGGTCAGCAAAACATACCTTTAGTACAAGAAGGTGAAGCAATGTTCCATATTGCCTACTTTAAAGAAGATGATGAAGCTGTGTATGAACACATTGAGTCGGTGCAAGATTTCTTGCGCCCAGAAGATGCACATAACCCTCAGCATATAATTGGAGGCAAGTAATAATGCAATCTAAAGATAAAATGATTATTGGCCGCTTAGAGTCGATTGCATTACCAGAGTTAGGCATTAAAGAGATGCAAGTACGCGTTGATACTGGCGCTAAAACATCATCGTTACATGTTGATAATATTGTGAAATATATGGAGTCTGGCACACCTTGGGTGAAGTTTGATATTCACCCTGATATCCATAACGTGAAAAAGCTTATTTCATGTAAAGCAGTACTCAGTGATATTCGTAAGATCAAGTCATCTAACGGAACCTCTGAAGAACGCTATGTGATAGAAACTGCGATGACCTTAGGAAAGGAGACGTGGCCTATTGAGATCACTTTAACTGACCGTGCTGACATGAACTACTTAATGTTATTTGGCCGTGAAGCAATTGGTAAGCGCTTGTTAGTGGACCCATCAAAGGTATTTCTAGCGAAATAAACGTTTATTGTTACGAAGAAAATAAAACAAAGATTGATCAGAGAGGTTTATATTAATTTATATAAACCTCTTTTTTATTGAGAAACGACCACTATAAAAAATACCTATGAGTAACCTCTATAAACAATATTTATAAGAAACATGCATGAATAAAAATGCACATTAACATGATTATAATGAGGATAACCTGCATAATAAGCATTCTTTAATCATTTTATTGAGTAGAAAACAGCCCATGGCAGATAAGCGTTTACATTTAATTGTTGTCACTAATGATAATGATTTTTTCCATTGGATAGCTTCAACTATCCGAGTTTCAAACCTTACCATCGAAACAATAAGCCAAGTGGCTGTTAATGCTATTTCAGATATAAAAGTCATTAGTGATAGCGACCAACTGCTGATCATTGAAGATAAAATCTATTCAAAACACTTCACGAAAATAAGTCAAACTTTTTCCTCTATTGAGCATGAATTGCCATTATTAGTGGTTACCGAAGCTTATAACAATACCATGAGCAAAATTAATGCTTTCGCGATTATTGATACTATCGTAAAACCAAGCTTATCTATCCACTCTTTAGAACATGCTATTTGCTCTTTATTAAAAGACTATAAATTAACGCAAAGACTTAAAAGACTCGCTCACTATGATTCGTTAACAGGGGCGGCTAACCGTTATTTATTTGATGACAGAATGTCGGAAGCGTTGAA
Source organism: Psychromonas sp. SP041 (assembly GCF_000470315.2). GTDB lineage: Bacteria > Pseudomonadota > Gammaproteobacteria > Enterobacterales > Psychromonadaceae > Psychromonas. The sequence goes on along the minus strand of NZ_CBRF02000005.1, from coordinate 101,199 downwards.
GAAGGCTAAGCGAGAAAAACAAGCTTTCTCATTGTTATTCTTTGACCTTAATGGTTTTAAGTCAGTAAATGATAATTATGGGCATGAGGTGGGTGATTTATTACTTAAGCATTTTGTCTCACAGCTTAATAAAGTCAGAAGAGAAACAGATACCTTGGCGAGGCTCGGTGGCGATGAGTTTTGTATGTTATTACCTAACACCGATCAATCTAGTTTATTAAAGCTTGTAGACAGAGTTAAAGCAGCATTTTCAACACCTTTAATAAACTTAGGCATGCAGTTACATATTCAATCAGCAATAGGTGGCGTTAATATTCAAAACCAAAGTATCAGTTTATTAAGCCCTAAAGAGATTTTAAAAATAGCAGATAAATGTGTTTATGAAGCAAAGAAAACCTCAGAAACACATTTGGTATTAGAGACTATTTAGTGTGTTTTAATAACACTCACTTTTTAACATTGATGACTGACGTTAATTATTTACAGTTCTGACGAAATGCATTGTGACCTTGTTTCTGTTGTTGCTTTACTTTAGCTAACAGAGCTTCAATTTCAACTTTATCATTGGTTTCGCTCAGTGCTTTAAAAGTTGCGTTCAAATCCTGCATCTCTTTTTGATACAGAGCGAATTTTACTTTTTGATCTGCACTTACTTCACCTTTGCTATCAGCATCATGATGACTTGCTTTAGAAATAACAACGGGTGTCAACTGCTCTGCCTTTGCGCTGAGTTTTAATAACTCATTCGCATGCTCTTTCATCTCTGCTTGGTCTTCAGAATTAAAGCTTTTGTTATACGCTCTTAGCTCACTTTTCATGTACTTCATCATATCGCCTAGCTCGGTATCTTTAATCTCACAATGTTCTTCATGAGCAAAAGCTTGGCTCATTGGTAGTGATAAAAATAATGTTGCCGCTAGAGATAAAGCGAGTTTGTTTCTTTTAATTGTCGTAGTGCTAGTCATCGCAGTTTTAATCATGTTAGTCATGTCCTGTAAAATATGTATTGTCAGTAAGTCGGCTTAATCATGGGGGAAACTACAAGTTGAAGCTAATGATTAACAATTAACTTCAACTTAAAATACCAATTTAAGTAATCACTCAGTCTTTAATATATAGCTGATGACGTAAGCTTACTTTTTTCCATTGGAAATATACAGCAGGTAAAATCAATAGCGTTAAAATAACTGCACTGACCATACCGCCAATCATCGGTGTTGCAATTCGTTGCATCACTTCAGAGCCAGTACCGTCACCGTACATAATAGGCACTAAACCAATCACAACGGTTGCTACCGTCATCATCACTGGACGGACACGTAAACCAGCGCCTTCCATAACAGCATCCTTTAAATCTACAACAGAAAACTGTTCAAGACGTTCCGATCTTTTAGTTGCTAACGATTGGTTTAAATATAATAACATGATCACACCTATCTCAATCGATACGCCAGCCAAAGCAATGAAACCAACACCAACCGCAATCGAGAAGTTAAATCCGAGTATGAACATCAACCAAATCCCCCCCATTAATGCAAAAGGTAAGGTAGATAAAATCAATAAGACTTCACCAACACGTCTAAAGGCTAAATAAAGCAAAATAATAATGATCAAAACAGTAATAGGAATCACCTTCGCTAAACGCGCATTAGCTTTTTCCATGTACTCATATTGACCAGACCAAAGTAATGAATAACCCGCTGGTAAACTAACTTGGTCGTTCACAATATCACGTGCTTCATTAACATAAGAGCCCAAATCACGACCTTCAATATCAACAAAAATCCAACCGTTTAAACGTGCGTTTTCTGTTTTTATCATCGGTGCACCCGATTCAATATAAACCCTAGCGACATCATTTAAGCTAATGGTCATTTTTGAAGGGGTAATAATAGGCAATGATTTAAGCGCAGAAACGGAATCACGATAATCATTAGGGTAACGTAAATTAACAGGGTAACGTTCTAACCCTTCAATGGTTTCAGTAATATTTTGACCGCCAATCGCAACAGCGACTAGCTGCTGAATTTCAGCAATATTAAGTCCATAACGCCCTGCTTTTTCACGGTCAATATCCACTTTCACATAACGTCCACCACTAACACGTTCAGCATACACAGAAGCTGTGCCAGGGACGTCTTTTAAGATCTGCTCGACTTGTTTACCTATTTTTTCAATTTCAGCTAAATCTCCACCAGCGATTTTGATACCAATAGGCGTTTTAATACCCGTTGCTAACATATCGATACGTGTTTTAATTGGCATTACCCAAGCATTGGTTAACCCTGGGAACTGAATTAAACTATCGAGTTCCTGTTTTAACTTGTCTTTAGTCATGCCTGCTCGCCATTCACTTTTAGGCTTAAATTGAATCGTCGTTTCAATCATGGTTAACGGCGCAGGATCGGTTGCGGTTTCTGCACGGCCAATTTTCCCCCATACGGTTTTAACTTCTGGTACGGTTTTAATTAGCTTATTAGTTTGCTGCAATATTTGACGCGCTTTACCCACCGACACACCTGGGTAAGTAGTTGGCATATACATTAAATCGCCTTCATCTAACGGCGGTATAAATTCACTACCAATTTTATTTACCGGGTAGAAACCGACTGCTAATAAACACAAAGCAAAAATAATCAATAACTTAGGAAAACGTAAACCAAAAGTTAAAAATGGTTTATAAATCGCGACCACTAAACGGTTTAAAGGATTTTTATGTTCAGGGAGTACTTTACCGCGAATGAAATAACCCATTAAGACAGGAATCAAAGTAATCGCTAAACCAGCGGATGCTGCCATTGCGTAGGTTTTAGTAAAAGCGAGCGGTGAAAACATCTTGCCTGATTGCCCTTCTAATGCAAAAACAGGTAAGAAACTGAAGGTAATAATTAATAATGAAAAGAATAAAGCAGGCCCGACTTCCGTTGCCGCTTTAGCAATAACCTGCCAACGATTGTCATCGGTCAGTTCCGTTTTTTCCATGTGTTTATGCACATTTTCAATCATCACAATCGCACCATCGACCATCGCACCGATCGCAATCGCAATCCCCCCTAAAGACATGATATTGGCGTTAATGCCTTGCCACGACATAATAATAAACGCGACAAAAATACCCACAGGTAAACTGAGTAAAACCACCAGCGACGAACGAAAGTGAAATAAGAAAGCAGCACACACTAATACCACTACAATGAACTCTTCAAGCAGCTTATCGTAAAGGTTTTCTACCGCTGAATTAATCAATTCAGAACGATCATAAGTTGGAATAATTTCTACTCCATCTGGCAAGCCTTTTTGTAGCTCATTCAACTTATCTTTAACCGCTTCGATTACCCCTTGGGCATTTTCACCAAAGCGCATCACCACTACACCACTGACAACTTCACCTTCGCCATTAAGCTCAGTAATACCACGGCGCATTTGTGGCCCTAAACGAATTTCAGCAACATCACCTAATAACAAAGGTGTGCCGTTATCATTCACCCGTAAAGGGATAACTTTAAGGTCATCAATAGAGGAAATATAACCAGAAGTCCGCACCATATACTCAGCTTCGGCCATTTCTATTACACTGGCGCCTGATTCTTGGTTAGCACTTTTAATCGCGTTGCTAATCGTCGTTAACGATAAGTTGTAAGCACGTAGTTTGTTAGGGTCAACACGGACTTGATACTGTTTCACCATACCACCGACCGTTGCGACTTCAGACACACCCGCGACGGTTTGTAGTTCAAATTTTAAGAACCAATCTTGTAAACTACGTAATTCGCTTAAATCGTGTTGTCCGGTTTTATCAACTAACGCATAACTAAATATCCAACCCACACCCGTTGCATCAGGTCCTAACGCTGACCTTGCTTGTGGTGGTAAATTCGGTGCAACTTGTGACAAGTATTCAAGCACTCGTGAACGTGCCCAATAGATATCTGTATCGTCATCAAAAATGATATAAACATAAGAATCACCGAAGAATGAATACCCCCGTACAGTCACTGCACCGGGCACACTTAACATCGCGGTGGTTAATGGATAAGTTACTTGATCTTCAACCACTTGTGGCACTTGACCTGGGTAAGTTGTTTTAATGATCACTTGTACATCGGATAAATCGGGTAAAGCATCAATCGGTGTTTTTTGTAATGAGAAAACACCATAAGCGACAATCACAGCGGTCATCAACAACACCATGATGCGGTTTTTTATCGACCAATTAATAACGTGAGCAATCATAATGTCATCACCCTTTCGCTAGTGTACAAAGGAGATGTTTGTAGCGCACCTACTTCTATTGAATCTAAATCTTCTGTGCTATTCAAATCTTCTGTGCTATTCAAATCTTCTGAGCTATCTAGGTCGTCAGAATCATCTTCTCCATTTAAGTAATCAGATGTTTCTTTAAGACGCATCGCCTTCTGATCCATCTCATTTTGCTCTTCTAACATACGATCAAAATCAGCACTGATACTCGATTCACTATCCAATAAAAATTGTGCCGAAGTCACTATTTTTTGCCCAACTTCAAGACCAGATAATATTTCGATAGTTTGTTGATTCTCAATACCGACTTTAACCAGTACAGACCTAAACTTACCGTCGCCCATCGCTAATACAACTCGATTCATATTACCTGCATAAATCACTGCTTCACGTGGTATGTATAAACGTTCTTCATCCATTTTAGGCGTGATAACAACCGATGAAAACATATTAGGTTTAAGCATTTGATTAGGGTTATCAAACTGTAATCTGACACGAAGCGTACGATTACTTTCGCTCATTTCAGGATAGATAAATCCTACTTTCCCTACCCACTCTTTACCCGGGAAATAATCTAATGTCATACTCGCCATATCACCTAACTTGATCAAAGAGACTTGCGCGGCGAACACTTCAACATCGACCCAAACGGTATCTAAATTAACGGCAGTAATAACCGTGGTAGAAGGCGAAATAAATGCACCTTCATTTACGTTTAAGTCGGTAATAGTGCCTTTATTAGGTGCGTAAATATCAATACGTTGTGCTACTTTTCTAGATCTTATCAGTTGGTTAATCTGCCAAGTACTAATACCTAATACCTTTAAACGCGCTTTTGATGAACCAATTAATACACTGCGATTCAATTTAACGGCATTCAATAAAGATTCTTGTGCTTTCACTAATTCAGGCGAATAAAGTGAATACAGCTTTTGCCCTTCTTTTACTTCAATACCAACCGACTTAACGTATAATTTCTCTATCCAACCTGATACACGACTATTGATTTGCCATAACGCATCTTGATTCGCTTGCACGCTGCCTAAGCTTTTAATATTTAAATCAAACTGGCCTTTTTTTACTATCGCAGTACGTACGCCAAGGTTATTTTCTACGACAGGAGAAATGGTTACAGTTCCTTCTTCACTATTACCATTAGCTTCTTCATACACGGGTACTAAATCCATACCCATTGGAGACTGGCCAGGCTTATCTCGACGGTAATTTGCATCCATTGGTGCAACCCAATATTTAATCTTTGGTTCTGCTTTTTCCTGCTCTTCATAAACGGGGACTAAATCCATACCCATTGGAGACTGACCAGGCTTATCTCGACGGTAGTTTGCATCCATTGGTGCAACCCAGTATTTAATTTTTGGTTCTGCTTTAGACTCAGCTTTCTTTTTTTCAGCGTAAACAGGCACTAAATCCATGCCCATTGGCGATTGACCTGGTTTGTCACGACGATAGTTTGCATCCATTGGTGCAACCCAATATAGAATTTCAGGTTGTTCATTTGATGTTGTGCTACTCATTCCTAAATGTAATATCCCACTTTGGTTTACAAAAAAACCAATGCCGAATCCTGCTGATAAAACTGCGATCAGTAATAATATAGTGCGCATAATTTATTCCTTAAAGTGCCTGAAAATAACGAATTTTAGAAAGGCTTTTCAGGCCATCAAAATAGAGTTGTTGATATTCAATAGAGAGATTCAATTCATCCATATAAGCTTGAATGACGTCAATAAAGGGACGAGTATTTGATTGATAGCTTTGTACTAAAGCCTCAGCACGTGACTTAGCTTGCTTTAATAAGCTATTTTTATAACGTAATTGACGCGAAGCAAGCTGCTGATAATTAACAATTTCAGCTTTAAGTTGAGCATTGAGTTGACGTATTAAAAGGCGATGTTCCGCTTGTTTTTGACCTTTGTTATGTACTGCAGCAATCATTTGCTGATCTTGGCGTTGATCAGTAAAAATTGGCAAGTCCATAGAAACAAAACCACTCAGTAAATCAGGGCGAGCGCTGCCGTTATCAAACTCAGACAAACGATGTCCATAACCCAATTCAACTTTAAAGCTTGGCTTATAACTCTGCTTTGCTAAATCAACACCGCTGTCAGCCACTAAAATATTTTGTTTTAATGCTAATACCTTAGGATGCTTAGTTAATAATTCATAATGCTCTATATTACGTGTTTCACTAGCCTTGATATAAGTTAAGGTATCAGCCCAAGCTGGTATAGTGGTTGGTAATTCTTGATAAGCTAATTGCCCTATCCATTCACTTAATAAACTACGATAGGTCAATGAATGCTGTGATAATTTAGCTAATTTTTCATCTAATAATCCCAGTTCAATATCTGCATTAATAAGATCTTCATTTTCAATAAGACCTAATGAATACTGTGACTCTAAGTCTTGATAAAGGCTGTTAAATAGCTGTTTATTTTGATTGACTAATTGAATAGATTTTTCAATAAAAAGGATGTTTAACCATAAATCACGTACTGTCTTTTTCACTAATAAGCGGCGCTCTGATCCTTGAAAAACAACCGTTTCCGATTGTAAATAAAAACCTTGTTTAGAGATAGCTAATGAATCACCTCGGCTAAATTGTTGAGCGATACCCACCGTTAACTGTGTCATTGGCTCATTATCGAGCGAAAAACTATCTGTTGGTAAATTGGCGACCCCTAGTTTTATTGTAGGGTCAGCTAATGTTGCACTGCTATTACCCTTTGCAATTAATGAGGCTTGTTGTGCTTCATAAACTTGTTGTCCTGGATCGTCTTGTAATGCGATTTGCTGTGCATCTTGTAATGACAACGCAGAAACATGCAATGTAACCACTGTGCATAACAGCACAGATAGATTAAAGATTTTCATCTGTTTTCCTTTTACCCAATGAATGGATAACTAATTAATCTTTTAAAATACTGAATTGCGCCATCTCAAAAAAAATAGATCGCGGCTTAAAAAATTAACTAAATAAAGGAGGACGGAAAAGACTTGAAGGTTGGGAATGAAGAGGTGAAATATTAAAAGATGGGTAATTAAATTGGCTGTAAGCCAATGATAAAATTTGATTGTTTTCGATAAAATGAGTCACAGAAACAACACTCATTAAGTCACAATCATTTTGACAATCATTCATGCTCATCATCTCAGTATTGCAATGACCAGAATCCATCATCATTTTGCAGTAACTAGCTGATTGAGTTTCACCTTTAGACAGCGCGGCGGAAGCCATTACCTTTTGCATAAAAGTAATTTGAATCGTCAATATTAAAAGTAAAGTGATAAGCTTTTTCATTAACTCAATGCTGCTCTTTATCTATCAGTGATTATTAAGTGTCTAAATTTATAATAGCCATAACGAAAAATATGACTTTATTAATTATTAAAGATAAAGCTTCCCCTAGGGGTAAGGTCAAACAATAACTTTAAAAATAGAGTGTTATCTTAAAAAGGTTGATTTCTATTGGTATTGATTCACTCTAGTCAACAATATACTTTATTGATTGCATTTATTTACAATAAATTCGGTATTCAATAACAAAAAAATGCAAACAATTCTTCTATCATCTCATTCAAATTAAACATTAATGGAAAACTATGAATTCAGAGAATAACCCTATGGAATTAGATCTGGGACAAAAACACATTATTACACAACGAAGATATGAAGCTTTAGGGGCAATAAATGATTTTTTAATTGCAGTGTGGTTTTTAATTGGCAGCTTTTTCTTCCTTTCTGACTCTCTTGTTGAAAGTGGTACCTGGTTATTTATTGTTGGTAGTGCTCAACTCTTGATTAAGCCTGTATTAAAACTAATTAGCTTGGTACATGTAAAGAAAATTTATGACCAAAAACAAAAACAGAATTCCCAAAAAAATTAAAATCAGAATAAATAACACAGTGAAACGTCAAACAACTCAATCCTTAATAGTTTCTGTTTAGGCGAGCTTAAATAAAATTCAATAACAGTTTAAGTATATAGTGAGCTTTAGCACGCTTAATTAATTTTCAGTAAACTTCCAATAATTAATTCTCAGTAAACTTTCAGTTTACCTTCAGCGGTTCTTAAGCTTCGAAACATAATATTTCCGTATTATCTTATAGTGCGGAAATATCTATGAACATTAGCCACCTTAAAAGCCTTACCTTTTTACATCAACCCTCTTTAAATGTGAATACAGTGGTGTTGTTACTTGCCACCTATTTTGCAGCACTCTTTAACCAACCTATTATTCAAAAGGTGTATGTTTTATCTGGTTATGACCTGCCTTTATATTTTATAAGCCATCTTTTACTGTTGGCCGCTTTTGTCATTATTTTTAGCTTATTAGCTTGGCCTTATGTATTTAAAATTATCTTCATCCCATTAGTGCTTTCCTCTGCATTGGCATTTTATGCAAGCAATAAATATAACGTAATGTTTGATTACACCATGATTGAAAACATTTTTGAGACAAACAGCAATGAAAGTGTTTCTTATATTAATATCAGCTCTGTTAGTTGGTTTATTGTGCTTGGTTTATTACCTGCTTTATTGCTATTAAAAACAAAAATAACGTACAACGGTAGTCTATTAAAAATGCTATTTATGAAAGCCGTCTTCTTGTGCAGCAGTGTGCTTGTTATCTTATTAATTGCCATTTTTTACTATAAAGATTACGCCTCTATTGGTCGTAATAATGCTTACTTAAATAAAATGATCAATCCAGCTCATGTTTATAATACTTACAAATACATTAAGAAAAACTACTTCAATAAAGCAATGCCTTATTCATTGTTAGGGCAAGATGCGACCATCATATCAGCCAAAAACAGCAAACCAACATTAATGGTATTTGTTGTCGGTGAAACAGCACGCTCGCAAAATATTGCTTATAACGGCTATCATCGAAACACCAATCCTTATACAGAAAATATGGGCCTCATTTCATTTAAGTATGTTCAAACCTGTGGCACAGCAACAGCGGTATCGTTACCTTGCTTATTTTCAAATATGAACCGTACGGATTACAACAAACAAAAAGCGAACAATCAGGATAATGTGTTAGATATACTCAGTCATGCAGGTGTTGACGTTCATTGGATAGATAACGATGGAGGTGATAAACAAGTCGCGAAAAACCTTGATAAAATTGACATCAACAAAAACGATAATCGCGACTTATGCAATAAACATAGTTGTTATGATCAAGTATTATTACGACAACTTCCTCGTTTAATCGCAAAGCAACCTGGTAAAGACAAGCTGTTTGCATTGCATTTAATAGGGAGCCACGGCCCTACCTATTATCAACGTTACCCACAAGACAAAACATTGTTTAAACCTGCTTGTGAACGCAGTGATATTGAAAATTGTAGCGACCAAGAAATCGTTAATGTTTATGATAATAGCATCGCTTATACTGACTATGTCTTAGCTGAAACCATTACCTTACTGAAGCAGTATCAAGAAGAATATAACGTGGCACTTTTTTACTTATCTGACCATGGTGAATCGTTAGGTGAAAATGGCTTATATCTACACGGGACGCCTTATGTCGTTGCACCTGATCAACAAACTCATGTACCTTGGTTTATGTGGGCTAATGAGGCTTACTTTACTAATAAAAGCCTTAATAAAGCATGTTTAGAACAAAAAGCAGCAAATGATTTTGTATCACATGATAATTTATTTCATACTTTATTAGGCTTTTACGGTGTAAAGACAAAACAAAAGAATAAAGACTTAGATATTACCTACTCTTGTAAGGCATAAATTATAAAAACAGAAGTTATAAAAGTATAAATTAAAAAACATCGATTAAAAAATATAGCTTAATGAATAGTGGTTAATCAATAGAGATAAAAAATGAAAATTTTAGTGGTTGAAGATTCCCAACATCTACGCAGAAGTTTAGTGGTAGGGTTAAGTAATTTAGGTTTTACCGTCGAAGCCACTGGAGATGGAAGTGAGGGGTTAAACCTTGCACTTTATAACCAATTTGACCTGATTATTTTAGATCTTATGTTACCTAACATTGATGGTATGACGCTATTAAAAACCATTCGCCAAGAAAATATACACAGTAAAGTCATTATTCTTTCAGCCCGAGTTACGGTAGATGACCGAGTTAATGGGTTATTAGCAGGTGCTGATGATTACTTAGTTAAACCCTTTTCTTTTGATGAACTGCATGCTCGTATCATGAGTATCCAAAAAAGAGGTGAAATATCGCACTTTAATAATGTCATCAAACAGAATGATTTTGTCCTTGATACCCAACAAAAAAGCTTTGCTTACCAAGACAACTTAATTGACCTGACTAAAAACGAATTCAAAATTATTGAAGTGATATTTAGTGCTAAAGGTAACGTGGTTAGCACCAGTAAAATAAGTGAATCTGTGGTGGGTCACTTTGATGAACTGTCTAAAAATAGTATTGAAGCGCACCTTTCATCGGTAAGAAGAAAAGCCAAACAAGTAGGCGGGAGATTACCCGTTAAAAATAGACGTGGTTTTGGTTATTTAGTTGAGCAATCATAATGAAATCGATTAAAAAGGATATTGTCCGCGCCATTACGATTATTCCTGCGATTATCTTGTTCACTATATTTATAGCAATTGATATTGTGTTAGATGATTGGGTAAATGACAAGTTTGATGAATCATTAATCACTAAATCAAATTATTTAAAAACCTTAATAGAAGTTTATCCTAAAGGGGTTGAGTTTGATTTCTCAGACCAGTTTATGCCTGAATTTGTCGATGCTAAAAGTACACAATATTTTCAATTATGGGTCGATGATAAACCTTTTGAACGATCTAAATCGTTAGCTAACTACCCAGAAGAACAACTTACTAAGCAACAACTGTCGATTAACACCTATAAAATAATTAATGTTGAATTACCCGACGGACGAACGGGCCGTTCGATCATGAGCTACTTTCACCCACAAGTACCGAGTAGATTAAGAGGAAGTGTTGTACCCTTTCAACATACCGCTTTCTTTACTGTCACGGTGTCCGATGAAGATTTTTCTTGGGCATTACTCGCATTGGATATTGTATTCTGGCTGGTTTTTATTACTTTTATTGTTGGCATCCGTTATCTCGTTATTTCTCAAATAGATAAAGGTTTAAAGCCTCTGCTATTACTCAATGAAGAAATAGCGCATTTAAAAGTAGATAAATCGACATCATCTCTGAGAAAGCTAACCGATGAACATATAGAGATAGCGCCGATTCGGGCAGAGTTATTGCGCTTCATTGAACTATCACAACAAACCTTGCAGGAAGAGCAACGCTTATCGGCTGATATTGCACATGAACTTAAAACACCAATTGCAGAAATCATTAGTCTGAGTGAGTTACATATTCAATACCCTGATGACCATCGCATCACAGATAGCTACTCCCAAGATATGTTATCCATCGCGCAGCGTATGAAACACATTGTGAATAACCTGATGATGTTAAACCAAAGTGATGAATACTTATTAAAACGACAAAATGAAACTGTCGTATTAAGCGAAGAGATCAATGGTATCCTTTCGTTTATTCAAAGCAATCAAACTAATGCTTACGAAAGAATAAAAATAAAAAATACGATTCCAAAAACCACTGTTAATTTAGATATTGTTAGCTTTAATATTATTATGACTAACTTAATAAACAACGCACTTTTCTATAGCCCAGAACACTCAGATATTAATTTAGAGATAACAAACACAAACCAAGGAAATATTTATATAATACTACAAAACAGGTTAACCAATTTAATATCAGAAGCGCAGTTAAATAAAATATTTAAGCCACTTTATCAAATAGATTCAGCTCGAACTGAGAATGAGCATTATGGATTAGGTCTCGCTATTGTTGAAAAACTTTGTTTAATTAACCATCATAAGATTAATGCTACACTACCTACACCTGAAATAATTGAATTTAGCCTCACACTTAATAAAATTGAACTCAGTTAAATATTATTTCTCTTAAATCCTTGGTTTACCAATTCGCCTTTTTTTAATAAAAACAAGAAAACCAGATGCTAAAACAGCCTAATTAGCTCAAAAAACAATCACCAATAAAAGTATAAAATAAGACTATATGAGATTTATTTTGAAAAATAGTCTCAAAAATAGCGAAAAAAAACCAATTACACGATCAAGCACACATTTTATCCCCAGCTTTCGTGACCTATGTAATGCTAATAATTTTTTTGTTCCTTTATTCTTTGCTTACTAAAGTTTTAACAAAACAAAAACTTTAACGTAACAATTTAAGTTCTATCAATAATATTGAGTCAACTAACAGTGCCTTTTCATAAACACTTAAAGTGATTCGTCATTATAAAAAGATAAAGCTAAATCTAAGCAACTAATTTTTAGTCCCTAAAAAGGAATGTAACGATGAAAAAACTACTTAAAACTGCATTAATTAGCGCAGGCTTACTTATGTCAGCAAGTTCTTTTGCAGCTGATTACCCTTCAAAAAACATACGTTTAATTGTGCCATTTGGTGCAGGTGGTGGTACAGATGCAGTTGGTCGTACATTAGCAAACAGCGCTAAGGATATTCTAGGTACAAGCATTTCAGTAATGAATAGAACGGGTGGTGCTGGTGCAGTAGGAATGAGTTTTGGTGCACGTCAACGTGCTGATGGTTACACACTGACAGTAGTAACACGTGAAATTGCTTCATTACCGCAAATGGGACTAATGCAAAACACAGCAGACGATTTCAAACTAATTCGTATGGTTAACTTAGACCCAGCAGTTATTTTAGTACCAGCAGATAGCCCATTTAATACAGTGAATGATTTAATCGCAGAAGCTAAAAAAATGCCTGGTAAAGTTAAATTTGCTTCAACTGCTGCGCCAAACTTCTACTTAATGGCACTAGAACAAGACCAAGATATCAAACTTAATGCAGTGCCATACAACGGTTCTTCAGAAGCTATTCCTTCAGTATTAGGTCATCACACACAAGTAACAATGGTAACGCCGGGTGAAGCAATTGCTCAATTACGTTCTGGTCAACTTAAAGCATTAGGTGTTATGTCAGAAGAACGTATTTCTTACATCCCAGATGTACCAACATTAAAAGAACAAGGTCTTAATGTAACAACGGGTACATGGCGTGGCATTGGCGCACCTAAAGATACGCCAGATGAGATCATTGAAATCTTAGGAAATGCATTTGACCAAGCAATGGCTTCAGCTGAATTTAAAGACTTTATGGCTAAAGGTGCAATGACTATTCACCCTCTTAAAGCACAAGAATTCACTGACTTTGTAAAACAAGATACTGAATTACTTGGTAAGTTTATTAAATAGGCTTAATTAGTTAAACCGTATTAATAAAAGCCAAGGTAACCCCCTTGGCTTTTACCGTTTCATATTACTTAACAAATTTGTGTTTATTAGAGAGTTTATTATGCTCAACCGCAACATTTTCTTTCCAAGCCTAGTGATATTTTTGAGCCTCGTTTTTTTAGTGCTTATTTCGCAATTCGAAGAACCTAGGTACCAAGATGCACCTGTCGGTGCTGGTTTCTTTCCTGCCGTCATCGCTATTATTCAAATCATAATATGTAGCGTTTTAATCATTCAATACAAGAAAAAACAAAAACCACAGAAAGAAGTGACATTGATATCAAGCCACTCTATCTTTGGATTCACTTTTTTAATTGGTTACGCAGTGCTGATTACGCTTGTTGGTTACTTACCTGCAAGTCTTATTGGCTTCACTTATTACCTTCTTTTTTATCGCGTGAAAAAACCGCTTTATTACGTTACCGCGTGGATATTTGTATTCGCCATTTATTTTCTTTTTAGTGAAGTTTTTATTATTTCGCTACCGGAAGGTCTACTCTTTTTCTAGGTTATTATTATGATGGAATATTTACTTAATGGGTTTGCAGATGCTTTTAGTATGGCTGTCTTCCCTGTATTAGTTTTGGGTGTATTAGGCGGTGTTATTTTAGGTGCATTACCTGGTTTAACAGCAACGATGGGCGTAGCAATATTATTGCCTTTCACTTTTGGTATGGCGCCTACCCCTGCACTTGTTATGTTAATTGGTGTTTATATTGGTGGTATTTATGGGGGCTCAATTGCCGCTATTTTATTAAAAACACCTGGTACGCCAGCTTCAGCAGCAACCGTACTTGATGGTCATACAATGGCAATTAAAGGTCTTGCAGCAAAAGCGTTAAGTATCGCAGCCGTGGCGTCATTCATTGGCGGTTTAATTAGTACCATTGTGTTAATTGCGATTGCACCAATATTAGCTGATTTTGCATTACGATTTAATGCACCAGAATACTTTGCGCTTGCGTTGTTTGGCTTAACTATCATTGCCAGTGTTTCAGCTAAAAACATAATGAAAGGTTTGCTCGCTGGTACGATCGGTTTATTAGTATCGATGGTTGGTTTAGACCCAATCAGTAGTGTACCTCGCTTTACTTTTGGCATATTAGATCTATACAGTGGTATTAATATCATCCCTGTATTAATCGGTTTATTTGCCATTTCAGAAGGTTTAAATCAATTAGAGAAATTATCGAGTGATAAACAAGATATCCCACCTAAATTTGACTATAAACTACTGAGTTTTTCAGACTTTAAGAAAATTTTACCTACCACTATCAAAAGCGGCTTAATAGGTACTTCAATTGGTTCAGTGCCGGGTGCAGGGGCTGACATTTCAGCTTTTGCTTGTTACAACGAAGCAAAACGCGTTGCTAAAAATCCAGAAGAATTTGGCAATGGTTCAATGCATGGTTTAGCAGCAGCCGAATCAGGCAACAATGGTGTAACCGGTGGTTCATTAGTACCACTGTTAACATTAGGTGTACCGGGTGATGCGGTTTCAGCAGTATTGCTAGGGGCTTTAATTGTTCAAGGTTTAACTCCGGGTCCGTTATTGTTTACTCAAAATCCTGAAATTGTTTATGGTATTTTTAGTTCGATGATCGTCGCAAACATTGTGATGTTGATTATTGGATTTTTAGGTATTAGATTCTTCTGTCGTATTATAGAAGTACCAAAAATAATTATGATCCCTATTATTATCTTCCTATCTGTTATTGGTGCTTACGCAATTAATAACTCTATGTTTGATGTAGGTATTGCGATTACATTTGGTTTATTAGGCTTTATATTAAATAAATTAGACATCCCATCGTCACCTATTTTACTAGCAATAATATTAGGCCCAATGGCAGAAACAAACTTAAGGAAATCCTTGATCTTGTATGAAGGTAGTTGGTCGTTCTTGTATGATCGTCCGATTGCACTCGCCTTTATTCTATTCGCAGTTTTCTCTGTTTATTCAACAATTAAACTGAAAAAGAAAGAGCGTTTAGCAGAAGAGAAAAAGTAACCTTTCCCTTATTTACATGATTAAAACTTTAAAAGGGTCATTATCACAATGACCCTTTTTGTATCCACTTAGCGACCTCAATCCTATTAACTCCAATCCATTTAGTCCTAATACAATTAATACCGATAAAATTAAGCCTCTAAGTACTTATTTCTTTGTGGCAAAGCCTTTATAAAAAAGTTTGTAAACATTCATCTATAAACTTAATCAAACCAGATTATTACTCAATATTGAGCTTTAATTTCTTTGAAAGAGGTTCAATAGCCGCCCCTTGAAAGAAAACGGAGATAAGTACAATAAAGAACACCATATTAACTATTTCTAATGAACCGCTCACTCCAGCAGCTGCAGGTATCAAAGCGAACACGATAGGTGTTGCCCCTTTAAGGCCAATAGAGGAGATAAATAAACGCTTTTTCCAACTTGCTTTGGGAAAGAATAAATAACAAATTTGCACCGCCAAAGGCCTTGCAACAAAGATCAGTAAAGCCGCAGGTAACAACGAAGAATACAACACCTCAAACAAATGATGAGGGAATATTTGTAACCCAAGTGCGATGAACATGAGTGCTTGGGCTAGCCATGACAAGCTATTAAAAAAGTGTTTTGTCATCTCCTTTCCACGTTTAATACCATTACCCATCACAACACCAACAACATAAGATGCTAATAATATATTACCGCCAATAAACTCACTGCCGTAAGTGGCTAAGACAAAGCTGGCTAAAACAAACACAGGAATTAAGCCATATTCTTCAAGCTTAATATGATTAAGTAGCCATACCGCAACACGCCCAACAACATACGCAACAACGAGAGCACTGAATATTTGTGTAACGAGTTCAATGCTAATTTGACTAGCAGAAACGCCGTTCTCAGGGGCAAGTGCAAGCTGCGTTAACAACACAACTAAAATCAACGCAACAGGGTCATTTGTTGCTGATTCAAACTCTAAAACGGTATCCGTTTGTTCTTTCAATTTAATTTTTTTAGATTGAAGAATTGAAAACACAGCAGCGGCATCCGTGGAGGAAACAATCGCAGCAAATAACAAACAATGAATAAAGGAAAAATCTAAAGTATAAGAGAGTAGCACGGAGAAAAATAACGTCGTGAATAACACCCCTAATGTCGATAAGACACCACCTTCTCGATAGGCCACTCGGACACTTTCTTTGGACGTATTTAAACCACCAACAAAAACTATAATATTAAGTGCAATACTGCCGACTAAAGAAGTTAAAGCAAAATTATCATATACAAAATTAAATTCCCCATTACCAAATAATAGACCAACCCCCATGAAAATGAGTAAAGATGGAATACCAAAAGTCCGCGATGGATGATGTAAAAGAATACCAATTCCAATCAAAGCGGCGATACAAATTAGTATAAGTTGATATGACATTATTTCTTTATTTTCCTTATTTGTTAGATACTTACTGGATATTTATTAACGGTTTATTTTCTACTCTTTTTTATTAACGTTTTTATTAACAACTTTCTTAATTCGTTTTCATTCACGATATGACTAAATTTATTGTAATAAATATAACGTCGGCAATATGATCTAGACGCTTAAATAGCGCGGAGGAAAGTTAAAACTAAACAGTGACACAGAGCAAATTTATTATACATAATATTAAATTAACTTATATTTATAAAGTGCTTTATTTAAGCAGAATTCACTTACATGAAAAAACTTTAGTCTATAAAAAACAATAAGTTAATAAACTCATTATTTTATTTATTTAACGTAAATATTAAACACACTCTACGCCTATTAATTAACCTCTTCATCAAAAGATAATGTATATAACCCGATAAATACCAGCATGGCGTTAACCTCTTTATGACGGCTTTAAAAAATAACGTTTCTTATCAAATTTTTTAATAATTGGGAGTGCGATTAATCACAAACGAACAAGTAAAGTCATGGGTTTGTATTATTAATACTTAAAATTGGATATAGTCATATATACCTTTAATTCATTAATTTATCATTTAATTATATTAAATGTCATAAAATTAGCACTATAAACTTAGGAATAGATGTTATGACAATGGCTTCTATCATAAAATTTACAGAAAGCCCGTCTTTAAGTGAATTAAGCAAATCAATTAATAGCGTTATTGAAGAAGGCGCTAAAACGGTCTTATTGTTAACTTGTATTGATAATAATTATGACCTAGATGAAACAGAGCAAATATTAAAAACGTGTACTCTCCCGTTATGCGGAGCTGTCTTTCCTAAAGTCATCTATAAAAATAAAAGCTATTCACACGGCGCAATTGTTTTAGGTTTAATGGTAAGCAGTAAAGTCGTGAACTACTCAATGCTCACTGATTCAGATACTCATCTAAAAAACTATATTCAAACTGAAAGTAAACAAATAGAACACTACCAAAACTTCATCATCATTTCCGATGCATTTTGTAATCAATGCGAAAACTTTACCGACCATTTTTATGATTATATGGGTTCTGGTATTTCAGCGATTGGGGGTGGAGCAGGCTCTATGGATTTATTATCCTATCCTGTTATTTTTACAAACCAGGGGTTAGTGAATAATACAACGCAAGTCGTTGCACTTCCTTGCCCTATAACCAATAACATTGGGCACGGTTGGGAGATTTTAGAGGGACCTTATTTAGTCACCTCTTCTGAAGGACATTATGTCCACTCATTAAATTACCGACCTACTTTTGAGTTATACAAAGAAATTATCCAAAACAAAATAGACTCACCTTTAGAAGATGATTTTTTTAATGAATATTCCAAGCGCTTCCCTTTAGGCATTATGTCATTAGATGGGGATATATTAGTCAGAGATTCATTACAAACAAATGGTGCTTATTTAGAATGTGTAGGCAACGTCCCTGTGAATTCAATGATTTACTTATTACACAGCGATCTACATAAAATGACGCTTGCCAGTGAAAAAGTAGCTCAAGAAGTAGCCAGAAAAGGTATTGCAAACACTCTTTTATTATTTGACTGCGTTACTCGCGACCTACTATTCGGTGAAAATATTGGCGATGAACTTGAAGTAATACAACGCCCTTTCCCTAATACCAGCTTAGTAGGAGTAATGGCCCTAGGAGAAATAGCGAATACGACTAACGGATCAATTCGTTTACTCAATAAATCAACAGTGCTTGGCTCCTTTTAAACAGCAGGGAAATTTATGAATATAGCGATGCATATTATGTCGATTCAGCATCAATTAGTATTGGCAATAGACAAAGATCCAGACTTAAAAAAAATGTTACATCACTTCTTAAGTCTTTGTAGTCTTTCTTTAAATTCAACGAATTGTCATATCTTTCTTATAAAAGACAAAAACAATAATCCGACATACCAATTAGATATAAACCATGAAATACAATTAAAACATTATGTCAGCTTTCCAATGAAAAAAAATGGATTATTATCGAATGAAGATACAGAATTATCAGGCTTAGTTAATCCGTTTTTTCAAAATAATTACGATGAACAAGAACAAAAAGTTGGCTCCACGTTATATCATTTTTTTAAGATAGGTGATTTTGGCGTATTAATAATTGAACGAGAAAAAAGTTTAGATCAAGCGATTCGAAATGCCCTTTCCCCAGTATTAAATAAGCTCGCCATTAGCACCATTGCCGCCATTAACCATCATTCTCTTGTTATTGAAATAAAAACACGTCAACGTGTAGAAGAAAAAATCAGCTATCAAGCCTCTCATGATTTTCTTACTGGCCTTTACAATAGGATGAAAATACAAGAATTTTTAGCGAGTGCAATTGACGATTGTATACTCCAAAAACAAACTGGTGCCATATTATTGATTAACTTAGCAGGGTTTAAAAATATCAATGATGTAATGGGCTACCATGTGGGAGATGAAGTATTACAACAAGCAGCGATTAGGCTCAAGGTATTAATCAAAGACATGGGGATCGTCGCCAGATTTAACGGACATGAATTTATTATATTGCTAAGAGGCTTACCTGTTAATAAAAGTACCGTTCAACCAATCATCAATGATGTCATTGCGGATATTATTTATGCAATGGAAATTCCTTTTGAATTCATTGAAGGTCGATTTTCTTTATCTTGCTTCATTGGTTATGAGACTTTTAATAATGCATCAAAGGGAGTTCAAGATATCCTTAAAAATGCCAGCATAGCGGTCTATGAAGCCTTTAAAAGAGGAAAAGATAAAGCATTACCTTACAACGAAGTCATGTCAAAGCAATTGAATGACCATATCAGTTACACCAGGGAAATAAAGCAAGCCTTAGCATTTAATGAATTTGAATTGCATTATCAGCCTCAGTACGACCATTTAAACAACATGATTGGTGCTGAAGCTTTATTACGTTGGAATAATCCTTTAAGAGGTTATGAATCCCCTGCTGTTTATATTCCTATCGCCGAAGAAAGTGATCTGATTATGCAGATCAGTAGTTACGTCTTACAACAAGCATGTGAAGATATTAAAAAATTACAACAACTTCCTTTACCAAGCTCCTTTAAACAAGTGTCGATTAATATCAGTGCGAAACAATTAGCGAAGCATGATTTTGCCGATACGATAATTTTAGCCATCAAAAAGAATCAAATATCTCCTTTGAATTTAAAAATAGAGATAACAGAAAGTATGATGATGAGCGATATAGAATTATCAATCGCATGTTTAGAAAAACTGCATGACGTCGGTGTTGAATGCGCCATTGATGATTTTGGTACTGGTTATTCCTCTCTCGCTTATTTAAAACGCTTACCCGCTAGTCTGCTTAAAATTGATCGTTCGTTTGTCACTGATATCCATAAAGATCCAAGTAACCAAGCCATTGCAAATATGGTGATAAAGCTGGCAAACAGTTTAAATATGGAAGTGATTGCAGAAGGAGTAGAAACGAAACAAGAGCTAGACTCTTTAATCGCTTTAGGGTGTTATCAATATCAAGGGTTCTATTTTAGTCGCCCTTTAACTTTTAATAAGCTAGTCCAGTGTTTCGAACCATAATCCAACTCCCTTTATTAAACCTAAGAGATTAAATATGTTATCTAAATTTTTCGCTGTAAAAATAGTTCAATTCAAGGCGTAAATGGCTGTTCCCTTTACGAAATTTACAACGAGGAAGTGGGCTGTTATGCACTTCAAGGTTGAATCTGCCAAGTAAAATAAATAAGCTGTTTATTGTCATTGGTATTACACATAAAAAAAGCGATGAGAATAATCTCATCGCTTTTTTTGAATCTACTTACAAAAGTATTAAACCTAATATTAAATTAATAGAACTCAATTAATGAATTAAATTCATTTATCTTTCGGCACTTCAAATTTTTGTACAATATCTTTAATTTCTTTACGCTCTAACACATAGTCAATACTACGAATTAATAACGGTTTTGATAAATCGTCTTTACTAATCACATCAATAATTTCATTTGATAAAAACTCTTTATCCATTATCGATTCATTTTGACCAGATAATAATATAATAGGCGTATCTACATTTTTATCTTTCATTGCTTTAACAAAGTCTTCAGCAGTATTCGCACCTAATTGATAATCTAATAAGCACACATCAACTTTCATTCTTCCAGCCAGTTCTATTGCTTCTTCTAATGTTTTAGCTTCTACAATCGTATATGAGCGATCTTCAGACTCTTTGAAGTACCTTTGTACTCGTAAGCGATCAATGGCATCATCATCAACAACCATCACGGTAACATGTTGATTCATTTCTATACGATGATGTAAGCGTTTAGAACGATTAAGTAATAACGTTTTAAACTGCTCTTGTGCTTTCATTAATGCATTTTCAACAAACTTTAATTGAGAAATATTAGTAATGGTGATTAATACCCCTTGTTGAGAAGCCGACATATCATCATTAGTAGTGTAAGGCGCCATACGGATTAAAGCAGCTTCACCTGACTTAGTTAAAATATCTTGCTCTATAATTTCACCTTTCGTACTGACTTTCTCTATTTCAGTCAAGAAATTACTGTAATCTAGTTCATGAGAAATATGGTGAATAGGACGTCCAATATCTGATGTACGTAAATTAATATAATTAGCGGAATGAGGCGTATATTTACGAATAGTTAAATGCTCATCTAAGAAAATAATACCTATATTGGTAGAATTAATAACATTATCTAAATCCGTATTAGCTTCAGTTAGCTGAGTTATTTTTTCTTGATACTCGCTATTGACGGTATATAACTCTTCATTAACGGACTGTAATTCTTCATTGGTACTTTGTAATTCTTCATTTGAAGACATTAATTCTTCATTTGCCGATTGTAACTCTTCGTTTGTTGTTTCTAACTCTTCGACCGTAACTTGCAAATGCTCTTGTTTCTTAATTAACTCTTGCTCTAAATCGTAAATACGTTGAAGCGACTGTTCGCCTCCGTCAAAGGTAATTGATTTAGGAGATTTCTTAACCATTTCTCCTTCTTCATGAATAATGAATTGAAGGATATACGAACGAGGAGAAGTTTGATGGTCACTTTGTTTAACCATAAATACAGCAAGGTCAATAAACGTAGCGACACCATCAAATGTGCAAGCGACATCACTATAAAAGACATCTTCTTCATTTTTCTCACTACGATATAATGCAGTAGACACAGCAATAGCCAAGTCATTACAAATCATATCTTTAATGTTGATGCTTACCTTACCTCGCCCTAAACCTTTAGTGTAACGAGTCACATCACCATACACATGTACCGCATCAAAACTATCATTCAAGACAATACTATCTGGTGCGTAGTGTTCAATAAGGCGTTCCATTACCGTATTATATTTATTATTAATAACCATTCGACTAGGGTGACCACTTGTCGATGAAACCGTTGAAACCATAGGACTAATAATATTCTGTTTAATAGATGATGGTTGCTTCATCGGTAACCTTGCAGCACTGGCCTTTTGAAAAATACGAGTGCGTTCATCAACAACTTCAAAATGTGCTGCCATTTCTCCCAAAGATTCGGAGTTACCTAAAAATAAAAACCCATGTTGTTGTAATGCAAAATAAAAAGATAAGAACACTTTTTGTTGTGCAGTATGTTGAAAGTAAATTAATGCATTTCGGCAACTTAATAAGTTAATATTTGAAAACGGTGGATCTTCAATCATATTATGTTGGGCAAAAATAACCATTTTACGTAATTTAGCCGATACAACATAAGCATTACCAGTACGTTCAAAATAGTTATCTATTCTCTCTTTTGATATATCTTGAACAATTTCAGCGGCATACACACCTGTGCTTGCTTCAGCAATAGCATCTTCATCGACATCGGTTGCAAATATTTTTACGCGTCTATCTATTTGATATTTTTCTTTTGCTTCATCAAAAAGTATTGCAATTGAATAAGCCTCTTCACCGGATGAGCAACCTGCAATCCAAAGACGAATAGGATCGGTGCCATTACCAGAGGTTAGTACTTTGTGTATCGCGACTGTAGTTAATTTATCAAATGCTTCATCGTCTCTGAAAAAACGAGTCACGTTAATTAATAACTCTTTGCTTAAAATAGACACTTCACGAGGCGAGTTATTAAGCAAACGTAAATAAGCATCTAATGTTTTTAATTGATTGATGCCTAAACGCCTTTCAATTCGACGCGAAACGGTTGAGGGTTTATATTGTGCAAAATTAATAGAGGATTGGTTTTTTAATATTTTAAAAATTTCTGCTAATGCATCATTATCACCATCAGAAGCAATAAAAGAGCTAACAGGTAAGTCCCCTTTTATTGAAGGATGATTCATAAAATTAACTAAGCTTTTCCCCATTTCACTTGGACGTAACACCATATCAGCTAAACCTGTTTGATATGCGCTTGTAGGCATACCATCAAATTTAGCTGAATCAGGTTTTTGTATGACGACTAATCCGCCAGCTTCTTTCATTGCACGAATACCACGGGTGCCATCTGTTCCAGTACCGGATAAAACAATACCAATACCTTTATGCTGTTGGTCTTCTGCTAAAGAACGTAAAAACACATCAATTGATAAGTGCGGTAACCGATCGGGCATTTGCTCTGAGAGCAATAACTTACCTTCAGTAATCAACATATTTTTACGAGGCGGCATTAAATAGATTGCATTAGCTTCAATAGTAATACTGTCTGTCACTTCGAAAATAGGCATATCAGTAAATTTTATTAATAATTCAGACATCATGCTTTTATAGTCAGGAGAAAGGTGTTGAACAACAATGTAAGTCGCACCAGTATCACTTGGTAAATTACCAAAAAAATCTTGTAATGCTTCTAAACCACCTGCTGAAGTACCAATACCAACAACATGTGAAGGAGCTAAATTTTCTTTTTTTTCAGTTTGGGTCACATGTTTCTCACTATGAATAATTTAAATTAAATAATTTTATGAAAAATGCACTTTCAATGACGAATAGTACTATAAATTTGGCAAAAATTCGATGTTTTGATGAGTTTTAAGCAGCTCACTTGCTCTATTTATGAGTAAAGGTTTATGGAAATAATAACCTTGGTGACAAATACAACCTTGAGCGACTAACCACTCCTTTGTTTCTATATCTTCGACCCCCTCAGCAATTAAACCTAAATCGAGCATTTGACCTAAACTAATAATAGCTAAGACGATTTTTTCCGCTTCAGAATCTTGTAAAATATCTTGTATAAAACTGCGATCTATTTTTATATAGTTAAGCGGCATTTGGCGTAATAACCCCAGTGAGGAATATCCTGTACCAAAATCATCAAGAGCAATTAAAAAACCCGCTTTTTTTAAAGCTCGTAAATTTTGTCCTGCTATAGCAGGGTCTTGTATGAAAGCAGTTTCAGTGACTTCAAGAGTAAACCAAGACGGATCAATTTTTTCTTTTTTAAACAGAGCAAGTACAGAATCGGCGAACTCAATTAAGTGCAATTGTTTAACCGATAAATTAATAGCGACTTTTTGTGGTGCAACCAATAAACCTTCAGAAACCCACAACTTAACTTGCAGAATAACTTCATAAAATAACCATTCTGAAAAATCTTGTATTAAGCCATTTTCTTCCATAGTTTTAATAAAAATATCTGGTCCTATCATTCCCATTTCTGAATTTGACCATCGAGCTAATACTTCAAAGCCCATCACACTGCCATTACTTGCATTCATTAAAGGCTGGAACACAAAGAAAAATCCACTTTTTTGTGGGTGGTTTAGATCATCAGTCAAGTAATGTAAAAGGGATAAATCCTTCTCAAGAATCGGATCATAAAAACAAAATTGATTACGCCCTAAATCTTTGGCTTTGTATAACGCTAAATCAGCTTTTCTTAATATATCGATAGGGGATACGTTATGCTCTGTTGCAATTGAAACACCAATACTACAAGATAAAGCCATCACTTTACCTTCAATAGTAAAAGGTAAATTAATCGCGCTCACTATTTTATTGGCAATGAGAGCAACAACGTTCTCCGCTGTAATATCGGTAAAGATGATAGCGAACTCATCACCACCTAATCGTGCAATTGAATCTTCATCGCGAACCACTGACTTTAAACGTTCCGCTACTTCTTGAATAACGATGTCGCCAACATGGTGCCCTAATGTATCATTAATATTTTTAAATCGGTCTAAATCTAAAAACATCAAAGCAGTAATACCATGACGTGGGACTCGAGCTAACGCTAAGGTTAATCTATCAGTAAAAAAGGCACGATTAGATAACCCAGTTAAATGGTCATAATTAGCCATTTTTTGTAATTTTTGAGAGTTTGAACGTTCATCCGAAATATCAGACATGGTCAAAATTAACCCCGTTAACTCAAAGCGATCATTAAACAACCCAACTGCGTTCATGGAAACCCACAGCCCTTGCCCTGCAACAGTCGTTAATTCAATTTCACCTTTAAAGCTATTTGAGTGAGAAATAGCTCGGATAACTTCAGATAATATCTCATCAGTATCTAAGGTTTTTATAGATGATAACCACCCTTTACCTAAAGATTGTTGAGTATTTTGATTGGTATATTTAGCCCAGGTTTTATTAACATACGAACAATTAAAGTCTTTATCCATTTGTAATATAGCCATTGGTACAACGCTCGTTAAAGCATTAAACCGCTGTAAACTTGCGTTATATACTTCATGATTAACATCAACTTCTGTTTTTTCGTTAATCATTAAACCAAAACATTGACGGCCAAAGTAAACGATATCAAACAAATGGATATCTACCGTAACAGACTGATATGAATTTAAAACTAACGTAACATTTTGCCATTGTTGTTTATCAAGATGCCCTAAAAAAGACATTTTACTGATCGAGGTTAATAAACGAAATGCAATACCAGGTAATGTACTGTTAATCAATTTATCCATCACTGGCCAACCACGTTCTAAATTTGAATTAAATAAACGATGAGCAGCCAGATTTGACTTTAAAACTTGAAATTCATCATTAAAAAGAAACGCGGGGTGGAATGTATTTTTTAACATAGAGTCTAAGATCTTTTGACCTTGATCTTGAAACTTCTTTGATGTGAGATCATTACGCGCTTTAATTGGCAACATTTTTGTAGCGCGTTTTTTATTTTTAAGTAAGGTAATAGTGGCTAATAAAAAAGGAGTCACATCAATAAGATCTTTGGAACGCACCGAAAGCTCTATATTGATTAAAATAACAATCGCATATAGCTCACTACCTTCACCAATAGGGATATAACGTAAGTTATCAATGTACTCATTATTCAATAAGTCATCGTAGTCACTTTCATGCCCTTCATAACAAAAAAGATCTTTTAATAAACACGGCTTATCTGAAAAATAATCGATTAAATCTTTATTCAATTTATTTTTGATAGGTTCAAATAGCAATTCAGGCGCTGAAACCGTTTGAGAGTCAACATTAATTAAATAAGGTGATGAGTCACCGTCAACTAAAAAACCTAACGCATAGTCTGAATTATTAATTCTTGCTAACTTATCAACACAATGTTCAAGTATATAGTTATCTGATTTGCTTATTTGTTGTGATTTCACACTACCTCGAAAATATTAAGTTGATTGTTAATGTCTTTAACAGAAAAGTATATTGTAATAAAATTACATGATGATTTAATTAAAAGTCATATTGGTGAATAGATCCACTTTAGATCCGTTTTATTATTAAAAAGTTCATTTTTTATGATAATTTTTATTATAAAAATTATTCAAAATTGACTAAAGAAATTACTTAGGCAACATCACAACTCGCCAATAACAATCAAGTAATTGAATCACTCGATCGAACCCACCTTTCACATCAGATTTAACAATATATCCCGCTATATTTTCATTATATGCAGCGACCAAGTCTTCGTCTGCTGATGATGTAGTGAGAACAAAAATGATCGTGTTTTTTAAATCTTCATCTTGACGTATAATTTTTAGAAACTCTATTCCGCCCATGATTGGCATATTCAGATCTAATAAAATGAGATAAGGGCGTTGTACTGAATCTGGATCACGCAACAGCTCTAGGGCTTCTAACCCATTTTTTGTTCTGACAATTGGGTTGGCTAACTTAAGCTTCTTAAAGCCTCTTTCAACCGCTTTAGCATCAACATCATCATCTTCTACTAACAAGATACTGACTTCATTATAATTTTTGCTCATTATGTTTAACCTCTGTCTTTGTTAATGATAGCGCTATTCTTTCATTTCTTTTGGCCAAGTAAAATAAAAAGTACAACCCTGACCTTCATTAGACTCTATGTCGACGTGACCTGAATAGTGTTCAACAATTTTTTTGATCAACGCAAGTCCCATACCGCTTCCTTCAGCCTCATCGCGAGGCCTTAAGGTTTTAAACATTTTGAATATGTCTTCTTGGTATTGTAATGAAATACCAGGCCCATCATCTTTAATACTGAATCGGTAAAATAACCCAGCATCGACACAACCGATCTCGATGCATCCTTCATCTTTATGATGATGTTTAATAGCATTACTTAATAAGTTTCTTACTACCTGCTCAAAAGGAGCTCTGAATGTTGAAAACGTAGGTAGCTGACCATGAATCGTTAGAGTAAAGCCATTTAATGGGGCCACTAACATAAACAAATCATTCACCAACACATGGGTGTTAATGTCAGAGAAACTATTTTTTTGATAATTAGCTTGTGAGTATATTAACAAGTCGCTTAATAATGTTTCTAAGCGTCCTATGCGACTTCGCATCATTTTAAGGTGATCAGGTATTTCTTCTAAATTACCCTCCTCGATATCTTCAACCACCCACGTTGCTAACTGGTCAATACCACGTAACGGTGCTTTTAAATCATGTGATGCGACGTAGGCAAAGTCATCTAGATCTTTATTTGAACGAGCAAGATCGATAGAACGTTGCTCTGCTAATATTTTAGCACTTTCTGCTTCTTTCATTAAACGAGACAGTAATACTCTCTGTGATTTTAACTCAACAACATTCGCTTTCAGCTCTGTATTTTTATCAGCTAAAGATTGTGTTCTATTAACAACCTTCTTTTCTAATCGATTATTTTGATCTTGTAATTCATTACTTAAAATCGTTATATTTTTAGCTCTAAGGATAGCAACTTGTAAAGCGTAAACAGCAAATGCTAATAATAAACTAATGATGATACCACTTGCTAAAATCCATTTAATAACTGAAGGAGACTCTATACTTTTTAATAAATTGTCATTCAATGTTATGTTTAACTGCCATTTTCGGTCAGGGATAGTTAAATCAAAACTAAACAAATGTTTATTATCTTCCTGCCCATAAAGCAAACTACCGTTTTCTTTATTGATATCTAATAATGTTAATTCTAACCCCTCTGTGTCTGCACGTGCTTTGGCTTTTTCCATCAAGGTTGCTATTCTGAAGACTCCTGTTGCATAACCCAATAGAGCGTCAATGCGTTGCTCAATACTATTAGTAGGAAAACCTTGTTTATAAATAGGAGCAATAATTAAAATGCCAGCTGAATCAACTGATTGTTGTACCAATTGAATTTTGGCTGTTGTTACCATCTTCCCACTATTTCGAGCTAACTCCAGAGAACGGCGGCGAATATCATTACTGTTTAAATCAAATCCAATGGCTTTATTATTAAAACTGTAAGGGCTAACATAAGAAACGGGTGTGTAATAAGGTTTAACTTGGCTAGCAGCCAACCCGCCATCATCAGTCTTCTCTGTAATTCTAAAGTTTTTCGTTTGAATTTTTAATAATGCTTCAAACTCCTCTCTCTCATTACCTCTAACTAAAGGTACCCAACTAAGTGCTTGAATATAATCACGCTCCTTTATGTTTAACACTTTCATGTACTGATTAAATTGATATTGAGATAGATGTTCTTTATTTGCACTATAAAAAGCTTGTAGGCCTTGTAAATCATTAACTGACTTATCAATTGCATCCTGAAAACGAATAGAAATCTGCTCTGCAATATTTTCTATTTTTAAATAGCTTTCTGTTTTTAATTGACTCGCAACTTTTAGCGAAATCGAATAAGTACTTAAAATACCTACACAGCTTATAATAATCGCTAATATTAAAGACTTAATGGAAAGTGAGTTCACGTTTAGAATCCTTTAAAGTACATATTTTTTATATCCACCATGCCAATTACTAACGGTAAGGCAACATGAAAGAGAAGTTATATCGAATGAAAATGACCTATGCACTTTTAATATAAATAATTATTTTTAATAAGAGCGGTATACTTTTATTTATCGATCATTTCTTTCATATTATTTATTCTAGTTTTAATTAATAAGTAAATATAGTTATGATATAAATATTTATTTGATGTAAAAATGTATTTTTTATATTGTAAAATAATTGAATAAAATAAGTCTACTTAGTGTGGGATAGTTTTTAAAATTTACAAGGAAAGTAAAGCTTTAGAAGGCGATTAAATAATAGTTATATTGATAATGGATTTTTTAAGTAAAAAAACACCCCTAACGTATTAGGGGTGTGGAAATTATAAAGTAATATTAACGTTCAACAGCTACTTTACGAGTTTCTTCGATATTGATTTCAATACGACGATTCTTTTGGCTTGCTGCAGCAGTGTTACTTGTATCAAGTAAGTTTGTTTCGCCGTGGCCAATAGCAGTTAGACGTTTTGAGTTAACACCGTATTCAGATGTTAACAAAGTAGTGATTGCATTAGCACGTTTTTGCGATAGCTTTTGGTTGTAGCTAGCTTTACCTACTGCAGAAGTATAACCATCAACAGTAATGTTTACGTGTGGGTATTGCTTAAGGAAAGCAGAAACTTTAGCTAGTTCAGAGTAGTACTCAGATTTTACAACAGCTTTGTTGTTATCAAAGTTAACTAATAAACGGTAAGAAAGACGTTCTTTTTCAAAAATAGTACAACCTACTTCATCAACTTTATCATTCATTGGTGTAGACGCACATTGGTCTTTACCATCAACAACGCCATCTTTATCAGTATCAATTGCAACTGGTGCAACATAAGCAACTGGTTGTGGTTTAACTGGAACCGCTTTTTCATTTTTATCAAAGAAGTAAACAATACCTACTTGAGCGATAGCATCAGCGTAGTTACCATCAAATTGGAAGTTTCCTTTACCTTCAACGTAACCAGCAAATTGGTCAGTGAAGTATTGACGATAACCAAGACCAACATTAAGAGCAGCTTCAGTATCAGCACTAAAATCTAGAGCGTTAACACCACCTAATAGGTAAAGGTTTTTCTCTGTAGGGAAGAAAAGTGCATCTAAGCCGTATTTATTAATACCTTGAATATTACTACCACGCTTAAGTTCAGCTTCAAAGCGAGTGTAAGATAAACGAAGTTCTACAGGAGCAGAAAGACGGTAACCTAATTCAGCACCGTAACCACCTGCACGGTTAAATGAGCTAGTGTTTAAACGATCGCTATCAGCTTCTAAGTAAGCGCCGTGTAAACCACCGTAAACATTACCTACTAGTATTTCAGCATCTGGTTGAGCTGCATTAGCTGCAGAAAACTGAGTAAGTAATAATGTGCTAACAAGAAGTGAGGTTTTATGTTTCATCATATCGGTATTCCATTTGATTAGTTAATTGAGTAAAAAAGTGATTATCTTTATATATAAACACTTAAAAAACGCAATAAAAAATAATAATTTTAGCAAAAAATATCATTCTGATATTTAATTTGCAAATTAAATGTTGGAAAGGTTAATAATATAAACACTTCCCAAAGGTTCTTCAAAAAACTGTCCTTTATTACCAATGTATTTAATAAACTTAATTAGTAAAAAACCAATTTAAAGTCAAATTAAAAACAAAGTAAAACATAAAAACATCTCACTAGTGGTATAAATATTTTACTATTCATTATTTAATGCGATATAAAAATAATGACAAATAAAATAACTAGCATGCCCAAGTATAGGATAAAAATTCTAAGAACGGTCTATTATAAAGCAAATTTAATAAACGTATAATACTTTGTTATATCTCTACTTAGAATTTTTAAAGTAACTAAAATTAAAGTCTATAAAAGGGCAGCTACCAAAGAACAATAAGATTATCTAACAACCAGTACGTAAATGAGATTAGATAAGATCACTATTGAATTTAAAATAATTTTAAAGTTAGATATTAGATTGATTAATATCAGTTTTTTTGTGAAATAAAAAAATATTTTTATACTCTCATTTAATCAGTATCAAAATATCATTGATTTTTAGAGGAAGGTATTTACAAGCACGACTTACTAAAAAATCGAGTTAGGTTAGCGTTTGTTATAAAGTTTATTTTTTTATAAATTTTTTTTGAAGGGAATTAATATGTACATATTATGAATAACAGTCAAAAAATCGTTTTACCCTATGAGGATTAGCAATAATAGCAAACAATATAATGTCAAAATATTGTTCACTATTTTGATTTAAATTTAAAGGCGCAGCTAATTTATATGAGCTGATTTATTGATACCAAAGTAAATAAACTCGCTTATTCTTATATGAGTCCATACTTACATAAGCATCACCTCATACAAATTTATACCAATGGAATTAAATAAGTGATCAGAGATTGCGCAGTAAAAATCAACACTAATAAGGCGTGAGTTGTAGGAGATAGTTGTTCTCACTTCAAAAATCACAACGCAGTTAGGGGTGATTTTAACCAGCAAGAATGATCACCTCATTAATTCTTTTGGTATTAGTACTAACGTTTTCTTAATTCAAATAAATCAGTTCGTCTATCTTTCAGATTTTTCACACTACCAAACTGATGCAACTCTTTTAATAAATAAAGATCGACATCCGCAATCAATATCATTTCAGTGTTAGGTGTTGCTTCAGCTTTAACGCCATTAGCAGGGAAAGCAAAATCACAAGGTGTAAATACAGCAGACTGTGCATATTGTATGTCCATATTATGCACTTTAGGTAAGTTACCTACCCCGCCTGCAATCGCCACATAACATTCGTTTTCAATCGCCCTTGCTTGTGAGCAAGCTCTTACACGCGAATAACCATTTTGTGTATCTGTTAAGAACGGCACAAATAAAATATCCATTCCGTCATCTGCCAAAATTCGGCTTAACTCAGGAAATTCTGAGTCATAACAGACCAATACACCAATTTTTCCACAGTCGGTATCAAAGGCTTTGAGTTGAGTCCCACCTTCCATTCCCCACACTTTAACTTCATCAGGTGTTACATGGAGTTTTTCAAAGCGCTCTTTAGTCCCATCTCTACGACATAAATAACCAACGTTATATAAACGATCATCAACGATTTCAGGCATGCTGCCCGTGATGATATTGATATTGTAACTGATCGCCAAGTCAGTAAACTTTTGTACAATCACCTCTGTATGCTTCGCCAACTCACGAATCGCTTGAGGTTCACTGATATGGTTATTTTCAGCCATTAAAGGGGCATTAAAGAATTCAGGGAATAAGGCAAAATCAGAACGATAACCAGCAACAGCATCAACGAAATACTCAACTTGCTCCATTAACTCATCAAGATTTTTGTATGAACGCATTTGCCATTGTATTAAGCCAAGACGCACTAACTTCTTAGTCGGAACCGTTTCTTTATTTGGTTTCTCATAATAAATATTGCTCCATTTAAGCAATACAGCATAATCATTAGAACCATTATCACCTTCAAGGTACCCCTTTAAAATTCTCGCAGGATGAAAGTCGTTAGAAATTTGAAAGTTTAAAACAGGATCGTGGATCTCTTTGCGTTTTACTTTTTCAATGTATTCTTTAGGCGAGATTTTATCGGCATATTTATGATAATTTGGAATACGTCCACCGAAAGTAATGCCTTTTAAATTTAATCTTTCACACAACTCTTTACGGTAATCGTAAAGACGTCGTCCAAGTCTTAAACCACGAAACTCTGCTTTAATGAAAACATCAATACCGTATAACGTATCGCCATAGGAAGTATGTGTATTAAACGTATCGTTA
Organism: Psychromonas sp. SP041; assembly: GCF_000470315.2. Classification (GTDB taxonomy): domain Bacteria; phylum Pseudomonadota; class Gammaproteobacteria; order Enterobacterales; family Psychromonadaceae; genus Psychromonas. The sequence continues at coordinate 68,085 of NZ_CBRF02000005.1, read as the reverse complement.
CCAGTGATCTCGTTATAAGTATGCGCTTCTTCAAAAGCATCATAATCAACTCGAATAGACAGCGCGCAACCAGCAATATGGTCATTCACTTTAATAACGATTTGTCCTTCGGGAAACTTATTAATCAAGGTTTCAATCTGGTGTTCTTCCCAATATGGGTCTGCAAGGCTGGTATAAGCGTCAATCATGGCGGCTTTCAGTTCTTGATAGTCATCAAGACTTAAAAATGATAATTCTACATTCTCTATGTTTTGCATTAAAAAAACCTACAGTGAGTATAAAGGTCTGAGTATATTTTAGTTTTTCATTTGTTTACAAGGAATAAGAATATAAAAAACAAGAACAGTCTTATCGGTATATATAACCAAACATAAACACCCTATAAATCATTACTCTTCACGAAAAAGCTTAAATAGACTGCTCTTTTACAGTGCATGTTTTGCACTAAGAAAGAAAAAATAACGTTAAAAATTTATCTAACATTTAATTAAAAAAAATAACCTATTGTTTTATATAAAATTTTATCCAAAAAAAATATGGCACGTTCGTTGCAAAAATAACAAATAAAGTTTCGATCGTTTCACTTTGACCGGTATAAATATATAATCTCAAATGCTAGTCAGCTTTGACTAAGTAAGTATCGACCTAAATCACTTATGAGAAATAAGCTAAGACATAAAGCATTATCTCTGAAACAGAAGCACAGTAAATTTTCTGACGTCTTTGAAATAATATAAAAAATAAAAGGACCGACAGTGAAAGGAAAAGGAATGGGAAATGACACACAATAGCCACTCATTAACCGATCGTATTAATCATCATTATTCTGAATTAACAGCGAATAGTCGTCGTTTAGCTGACTATTTACTGCTTAACCCAGAGAAAATATTGATCATGTCAACCAATGAAATAGCTGAAGTTTGTTCTGTTTCTAAAACCAGCGTTAGTCGTTTTATTCGCCGTTTAGGTTATGCAGATCATTTGTCATTACGTAACGAACTCTTACAAGTGCGAGAAAGCGGTGAGCCGGTATTAACCAAGTCATTGGAAAATTGTGATTTTCATCAAGAGATTCAAGCGCTAGAACTTTTACGAGAGCAAATTAATAGCACAGATCTTGGTCCTCTTATTGATAGCCTCGCTAACGCACCGCGCATTAAAATTATTGGTTACCGCAATAGTTATCCACTAGCGATGCATTTTAGACAACAGTTAATGCAATGTCGCGGAAACGTAGAGCTACTGCCTTTACCCGGGCAAACAATCGGGGAGGATTTAGCCGCTATTGAAGACACTGATTTTGTGATTGTGATAGGGATCCGTCGACGAGTCAGTCATTTTTCTAAAATGATTGAACAGTTACAAGGTAATAAAACATTATTGATCACTGATCAATCAGGGCAAAAATATGCACCGAGTGCGAGCCACCTGTTGATATGCCACATGAATAATGAAACACCACTCGATAGTTATTCAGTCCCAATGAGTTTAATTTCTCATTTGGTTAATAATACTTATCAAGTATTAAAAGGGAACGCCACTAAAGTTAGTAGCAAAATAAGTGTCAATTACTCAAAACTCAATGAGTTAGAGTAGTTAATTAAATTATAAAACGGATCGAAAGAGTAAATAAATAGATGATAAATATGATAAGTAAGCTTAAAAAAGAATGGTTTTTAGTGGGTATGGTCGTAGCGATTGCGTTAGCTGCTATTAGTGCTGATGTTGGAAAAAGTGGTGGGTTAATTCATCTCGATAAAATAACAGGTATTGGCGTCGCGATTGTATTTTTCTTACATGGTTTAGGCCTATCACCTTCTGCTATTAAAGCGGGTATCAGTAACTGGCGCATGCATATTTATATCCAGCTAGCGACCTTTGTGGCTTACCCACTACTTTGGGTTATTTTTGGGGATATTTTCTTAAATTATATGCCAGCGGCTTTAGCGTTTGGTTTTTGTTATCTATTTGTTTTACCAAGTACGATCTCCTCTTCAGTGGCGATGACCAGTGTCGGTAAAGGTAATGTTCCTGGCGCCATCTTTAACGCATCGCTTTCAAGTATTTTGGGTATCTTTATTACGCCATTGTTAATCCAAGCATTTATGGGATTTGAAGGTGTAGAGCTAGACTTAATGGCGTCGATTATTTCTATTTCAAAATTATTATTATTACCAATGATTCTTGGTCAATTAGCACGCCCATTATTATTGAAGTTTGCTCAAAAACATAAATCAGTAGTTAGTAAAGTTGATAAATACGTCATCTTGTTAATTGTTTATAACGCTTTTTGTGATTCTGTGGCAAACGGTATATGGAGCACATTCACAATAGAAATGCTGATTACCTCAATCGTTATTTGTATCGTTGTCTTGCTCTGTATGGTGCACCTTATTCAATGGGGAGCACGCCGCAGTAAATTCGAACGAGCTGATGAAGTCGCTGTTGTTTTCTGCGCAACTAAAAAAACCCTTGCTGCTGGTATTCCAATGGCCACTGTTATTTTTGGTAGTAACCCAGATCTTGGGATGATCTTGTTACCTATCATGTTGTATCACCCAATTCAGATCTTCTATTGTGCAATATTAGCTAGCCGCTATGCAGCACAAAGTGAACAAGTGACCCCGGCTTCAAATAATTAGTCATTTAGACGCGCTAAATATCAATAATATTATATAAAAGGAACTTTAAATATGAATGAAACAACCGCTAAAGACACTCGTGTTTATTGCATACAAGGCCCAAGTAACTTAGCTGCAACGGCTGAAGGTGTGCTTAGTGAATTAACATTTGTATTTAAAGACCTATTTGATGTGAAAGGTTATGCCACAGGAGCTGGCAACCCAGCTTGGTTAACAAGCCATGAGCCAGCACAACAAACGGCAAGTGTAATTAAAAAACTATTAGCGCAAGGAGCTAATTGTGTAGGGCGAGTGCAAACCGATGAATTAGCCTATAGCTTAAATGGTCAAAATATTCATTACGGTACGCCAGTGAACCCTCTTACACCTGGTTGTTTACCCGGCGGGTCGTCAAGTGGCAGCGCGGTTGCCGTTGCTAACGGTGAAGCTGACTTCTCAATCGGTACTGATACCGGTGGTTCGGTACGTGTTCCGGCGAGTTATTGTGGTTTGTTTGGTTTGCGCCCGACACTTGGGAAATTAGCCTTAGACAATACTTTTGAACTGGCAAAGAGTTTTGATACAGCAGGCATATTTAGTCATGACTTAACCATATTATCCACTGTGTTTAACGTATTGGCAGAGCAAAAACAGCCAGGGCAAAAATCGACAACACTTTACCTTGATAGCACCTTAGCAAATCAACTTAGCCCACAGAGGTTAAGTGGACTCAAACAGTGGTGTGTAGAAGCGAATATCGAATTATTAAGCTGTAACCTATTAGCCGATACAGAACAAACTCTGAATGACTTAAGTTTATTATTCCGCACTATCCAAGGCTTTGAAATTATTGAAGGTCACGATACTTGGCTAACAGAGCATGGCGATTCATTAGACCCCTCTATTATGCAGCGCGTCATTTGGGCTCGCAGCATCACTCAGCAACAATATATTGAAGCGAAAGCACAACAACATACATTCCAACAAAAGCTCTTGTCTCTATTTGATGAGATGCACGGATTATGGATATTACCGACGACACCAGGTGGTCCACCAGCATTGACAATGGTAGGCGATGAATTAGCTGAATATCGCTCACAATTAATGGGATTGACCAGTATTGCAGGTTTAGCTGGTTTTCCACAATTACATCTACCGATGCAAGGTCTAACGGAAGGTCCTTGTGGTTTCTCGTTAATGAGTATTGCAGATAAAGAAGCAGATTTAATCGAAACTGGTCTTAGCTTATGGCAAGGAGAGTAACAAATGGCATTTCAAACTTCATTTACCGCACCTCATTATAAAGCAGCACAAGCTGGGCAAGCGATATTAGACGCAGGTGGAACCGCTAGTGAGGCAATGGTTGCAGCGGCGGCAATGATAACGGTGCAATATCCACACATGAACAGTATTGGTGGTGATGGATTCTGGCTAATTTGTAAAGCAGGTGAAAAACCAATCGCAATTGATGCTTGCGGTGCAGCAGCATTGAATATAGATATTGAAAGCTATCGCCAACAAGCAGATGAGTTACCAGAAAGTGGCGGTAATGCAGCATTAACCATGGCAGGTACCATTGCGGGTTGGCAACAAGCACTCACCTTAAATTCAGGTGATCACACACTAAACTCACTACTTCAACCTGCTATTGATGCCGCTGAAAAAGGTATTGAAATAACGCAAAGTCTAGTCGATGCCAGTGACAAAACCTTCTCTCGTTTAAGCCATTTAAGCGCTTTTGCAGAACGTTTTTTGAATCAAGGTGAAGTATTAAAAGTGGGCGAAAAACTGACTAACCAACCGTTAGCAGATACCTTTAAACACTTAGCAAAAGCAGGTTTAGATGATTTCTATCGTGGTGAACTAGCGCAACAAATGGCCGATGAACTAATTGAAGCAGGTAGCCCATTAACCTTAGAAGATTTTCATCAGTACCAAGCAACAGTATCAACCCCCTTGACCGTCGATATTTCAAAAGGCAGTTTGTATAACTTAGATGCACCAACTCAAGGCTTAGCTTCATTATTAATTTTAGCGATTTACGATCGTCTCGTTGATCAAGTCACTTCTGAGGTTGAACATATTCACTTACTCGTAGAAGCCAGTAAACAAGCTTTTATTATTCGTGACCAACAAATTACAGATCCTGCTTATTTACAAAAACCATTACAAGAGTGGTTAAGCGACGATGTTATTACACAGTGTGCTGCGAACATCTCTTTTCAAAAAGCCTTACCTTGGCCACATTTAGCTAAACCAGGCGATACCGTGTGGATGGGGGCAACGGATCAATACGGCACCATGGTCAGTTTCATACAAAGTATTTATTGGGAGTTTGGTTCAGGTGTTGTGCTACCGACGAGTGGTATTACTTGGAACATTCGCGGTAAAAGCTTCACGTTAGATGCCAACCATCACAATGTGCTTGCGGCAGGCAAAAAACCATTCCATACCCTAAACCCTGCCTATGCTGAATTTAATGATGGCCGTCGACTCGTTTACGGTTCAATGGGTGGCGAAGGACAACCACAAACTCAAGCCTGCTTATTTAGCCGTTATATCTATCAAGGGATGAATTTATCAGATGCAGTGGCTTCTCCACGTTGGTTATTAGGTCGAACTTGGGGTGACAGCACCAATAATTTACGTTTAGAAAATCAGCTTTATCAACAACATGGCGCAACACTTAAAGCGCTTGGTCACGACATCACCACAGTGACAGATAACAATGAATTAATGGGGCACGCTGGTGCCATTATGCTCGATCAATACGGGAAAGTAGTTGCAACTAGCGACCCACGTAGCGATGGGCAAAGTTTACTCGGAGAAAACAATGACAACTAAGACTTTATTTGAAACGCTTAACCCACCTGTTCGTCTATTAATGGGACCAGGCCCAATCAACGCGTATCCACGTGTGCATCAAGCGATTTCATCTGCCTTAATCGGTCAATACGACCCAGTGATGACAGGTTACATGAATCAAGTGCAATCACTTTATCGTGGTGTGCTTGAGACGAATAATAAACAAACTATGTTGGTTGATGGCACTGCACGAGCAGGCATCGAGGCAGTATTAGTTTCAATTCTACAACCAGGCGATAAAGTGTTAATCCCAGTGATTGGACGCTTTGGTCACTTGTTATGTGAAATTGCACAACGTGTTGGTGCCGTGGTTAAAACCATTGATATCGAATGGGGTGAAGTTTGCCCGCCAGAGTTAGTAGAAAAAGCGATCAAAGAGTTCCAACCAAAACTATTAGCTACGGTACAAGGTGATACTTCGACCACCATGAACCAACCTCTTGCTGAAATCGGCGAAATTTGTCAACGTCACGGCGTTTTATTCTACTGTGATGCAACCGCTTCTATAGCTGGCAACGAATTAAAAATGGATGAATGGCACTTAGATGCGGTTTCTGTTGGATTACAAAAATGTCTAGGTGGCCCATCAGGTAGTGCGCCAATCAGCTTAAGCGATCAATGTGCAGAAGTGATTAACCGCCGTAAACATGTCGAAGCAGGCATTAAAGCAGAACATCATACAGCGGGTGCCGATATAAGAATCCAATCTAACTATTTTGATTTAGCAATGGTCATGGATTACTGGGGCCCAGAGCGTTTAAACCACCACACTGAAGCGACTAGCATGTTATATGCAGCACGTGAATGTGCTCGTATTTATCTTGAAGAAGGCAGCGAAAATGTAATTGCTCGCCATAAACAAGCTGGTGATGCGATGGCAATGGGCTTAAAAGCAATGGGTTTAAAACTATTCGGTAATCAACAATACAAAATGAATAACGTGGTTGGCGTGTATATCCCAGATGAAGTCGATGGCGATAAAGTGCGTGAAGAATTACTGCTTTGTTTTGGTATTGAGATCGGTACTTCGTTCGGCCCATTACACGGTAAAATTTGGCGTATTGGCACAATGGGCTTTAACGCACGACAAGAATGTGTGTTAACAACCTTAGCGGCACTTGAATCTGTTCTATTGAAATACAAAGCACATATTCAACCGGGTCAAGCAGTGACTACTGCAATGCAGTATTACACTGTTTAAAAGGAGAATTCATGCCACAAAATAGTAATGAAGCAGCCACTAAAATTATGCAGTGGGCAGATCACCTCGCTACTTTCACGGCAATGGAAGGCGGTCTACTTCGCGCTTATTTAACACCTGAGCATCAATTAGCGCACCAACAAATTGAAGAGTGGATGCAACAAGCTGGACTACAAACGTGGGAAGACAGCGTAGGTAATCAATGGGGCCGAAAAGTATCATCGAACCCAACATTACCGACACTGTTAATCGGCTCTCACAGCGATACCGTAGCAAATGCAGGTAAGTATGACGGTAACTTAGGGGTATTATTAGCGATTGAAGCGATGTTTCAATTAGTTGGTGAAGAACTGCCCTTCCATGTCGATATCGTGGCTTTTGCCGACGAAGAAGGAACGCGCTTTAACACCACATTAATTGGCTCAAGTGCAGTGGCAGGTTGCTTTCAACAAGACTGGTTAGCGATACAAGATAGCCAAGGTATTAGCATGGCCCAAGCGATGCGTGACTTTGGTTTAGATCCAGCGTTAGCAGGTCAAGATCAAAAAACCAAAGAAGATACCCTAGCCTATTTAGAAGTGCATATTGAACAAGGCCCAGTATTAGAAGATCTCGATTTACCAGTAGGCGTCGTGACTGGTATTGCCGGTGCAAAACGCTATCAATTCAAGCTTAAAGGGATGGCTGGCCATGCTGGTACAGTGCCTTTAGCTTTGCGACGAGATGCGATGTCTGGTGCAGCACAAATGATCAGTGCTATCGAAAAATTTGCCTTTGAACATCAAATTGTAGCAACGGTTGGCCGTTGTGATGTTTTCCCTGGTGCAGTGAATGTCATCGCAGGTGAAGTTCATTTCACAGTGGATATTCGCAGTCAATCTCAATCAACATTAGAAAACTGCTGCAAACTACTATTACAGCAATTAAGCGATATCGCTGAAGCGCGTCAACTAACCTTACAGCATGAAAAGCTGTATCAAGCTGAAGCGGTTTTATGTAGTGATGATTTACAACAGAAATGGGGTGAAGTCGTTGAGCAATATACTCACAAAGAACCGTGTTTTCTATCCAGTGGCGCAGGACATGATGCGATGGTCATGACCAATATTACTGATATCGGCATGTTATTTGTTCGCTGTGAAAAAGGCATCAGCCATAACCCAAGAGAACAAGTGATTGAGTCTGACGTTGCCGTTGCTTTGGACTGTTTAACTGACATGATCAGAAAGCTAGCAGTATAAAAAAGCATTACAATAGTCAGTAAATGTGCTTGAAAATAGCTTTTAAAATAACGTTCAAAAAAACGGACAAAAACGGCGCTTAAATAATGTATTTAAGCGCCGTTTTTATGTGAGTACACCAAACAAAAAGCTATTTGAATTAATTAAAAATCACTCCGAGTAAGGATGATTTTCTATCCAATGTTTTGCAATCTCATCTCGGCGTGCAATCCATACATCATCATGTGACTGTACGTAATCTAAGAACTTTTTAAGCGCCATAAAACGACTTGGTTTGCCAATAACACGGCAATGTAAACCAATTGACATCATTTTAGGTTTGTCACTTCCTTCAGTATAAAGACAGTCGAAACTGTCTTTTAAATACTGGAAAAATTCATCGCCATGGCTGAAACCATAAGGTGATGAAAAGCGCATGTCGTTATTATCTAGCGTGTAAGGAATGACTAAATGCGGACGCATATCTTCGCCATCTTCACAGCTTGGTACTTGTGACCAAAAAGGTAAATCATCGCCGTAATAATCTGAATCGTAAGTTAAACCGCGCTGCTCTCCAACCAATGTTCGTGTATTAGGAGAATCGCGACCTGTATACCAACCTGTTGGACGAGTACCCGTTAGTTTTTCAATAATATCTAACGCCTGATGCATGTGCTCACGCTCTTCTTCAATTGGCATATGCTGATAATGGATCCACTTTAAACCATGACAAGCAATTTCATGACCGTCTTCAATAATTGCTTTAGTGACTTCAGGGTTACGCTCTAAAGCAGTGGCAATGCCAAAAACAGTTAATGGTAAGCCACGTAATTTAAACTCATTAAGAATACGCCACACACCTGCTCTTGAGCCATATTCATATAATGACTCCATACTCATATGTCGTTCAGGGTAAGCTTCTGCTCCCGCTATTTCAGATAAAAATGTTTCTGAATGTGCATCACCATGTAAAACACAATTCTCTCCACCCTCTTCATAATTCAGTACAAACTGAACGGCTATTTTTGCTTTATTAGGCCAGTTAGCATCGGGTACATTATCGCGACCATAACCAATATAATCACGTGGGTTATCACTATTCATTGTTAACTATCCTTATTTACTTTTTGATTAGTTTGCTTTTTAATTAATTACTCTATTATTAATTATCAGCTTTTATTATTTTTTACTGTTATCCCAGTGCTGATAACGACCATGAAATGCTTTGTTAAATGGCAAACCGTATTGACCTATTTGGGATGTTTTCAGACTAAGTTGATGCAAAGACTCAGCAAGCTTTACAGCCGCTGATACACCATCAATAACAGGCACTTGTAGCTCTTCAGCCAGTCTTACGGCTAAATCAGACATGCCAGCACAACCTAATACAATCGCTTCTGCACCATCAATTTTAATCGATTTTTCACATTTACTTTTAAGCTCAAGATAAATATCCTCGCTTGTATCCTCAAGGTCAAGTACTCCGATATCAGTGGCACACTTCACACTCAAAACGACGATTAACTGAATGTTAATCGCCTAAAAAACAATCTCTACATTGGAAAACCATAATAAGTTGCATAGGCTATTCTCTTATATTTTTATATATAACAATTAACATAAATTTTTATATATAAATACTTTAAATATATTTTAAAGCACCATTCATAGACCCCATTTATTGCGCACTTAAAGTGCGAGTACTGCACCAATAAAGAATCAACTTAAATTACAACTCTTCCAAATTTATTTTAAAAAAACAATAACTATATGTTTTAAATGAACATTTATTGTTTCTCATTAAATGGCACGATCGTTGCAAAAATAATTAATATAGCCGCAATCGTTTCAGTAAAAAATAAGGAAATACACATGAGTGATGAATCTGAGTTAATCTATAAACTTGATGATAACCCATCGAACAAAGAGTCATTTTTTGCTGCGATACAACATGTATTAGCGAGCTTTATTGGTGTTATCACACCAACACTTATCATTGGCGGTGTACTTGGCTTAGGTGATGAAATTCCTTATTTAATATCGATGGCATTAATGGTTTCAGGTGTTGGTACTATCATTCAAGCTAAAAGACCAATGGGTATTGGTGCAGGCATGATATGTGTTCAAGGTACTAGCTTTGCATTTTTAAGTTCAGTATTAGCAGCAGGTTTTATTGCTAAAGCGAATGGCGGTGGCCCAGATGAAATCCTAGCACTAATTTTTGGTGTTTGTGTTCTAGGTGCTTTTGTAGAAATTTTTGTGAGTCAGTTTGTTGATAAATTAAAACGCGTTATTACGCCAGTAGTAACGGGCACGGTAATTACTATTATCGGCATTAGTTTAATCAAAGTAGGTTTTACTGACTTAGCTGGCGGGCAGTGGTTATTAACCAATAAACCAGAGCTTTTTGCGAGTTTTGATAATCTATTTTTAGGTGCCCTAGTAATGGTCAGCATTATTGCTGCACATAAATATGGCAATCAATGGATACGTTTATCTTCAATTATCATTGGTATGATTGTGGGTATGATAGCGGCGATGATGATGGGTAAAGTTAACTTTAGTGCCATTACACATGTTGAGTCCGTGATCAGTATTCCTATCCCATTTAAATATGGTTTTTCATTCGACATCGCCGCTTTCATTCCTATTGCATTAATTTATTTAATTACAGCCATTGAAACATCGGGTGATATCACGGCTAACTGTATGGTTTCAAAACAGCCAATAGCAGGTAAGTCATACATAAAACGCATTAAACAAGGTATTTTAGGCGATGGGGTGAACTCGTTAATTGCAGGTGTATTCAATACGTTCCCTAATACAACATTCAGTCAAAATAACGGCGTTATTCAATTAACCGGTATTGCGAGTCGCTTTATTGGTGTTTGGATTGGCGCTATCTTAATCATCATGGGTTTATTCCCACACATTGGTGCGCTATTCCGCGCGGTACCCAATTCGGTATTAGGTGGTGCAACGATAATAATGTTCGCTACGGTTGCGATTGCAGGCGTAAAAATCCTGACACACGTAGAATTAAACAGAAAAAACATGTTAACACTCGCGGTGTCATTCGGTATGGGATTAGGCGTGTTATTGGTTCCTGAAGTAGTTAATACAATCTCTGTTAATATTGGTGGTGATTTAGGTGCCATCGTAAAAAGTATCTTTGGCTCTCCTATTACTGCAAGTGGTTTGAGTGTAATTTTACTGTCACTGTTTTTAGGTGATTATCCTGAGCAATACAATCCAATCATTCAAGACTTTCCAATTGATGAAGAGATATCTAAAGGGATTAAAAACTAGAGTATCAATATGTTGAGTTGGTCATATCATTAACCCATTCAACTTCTTTCTCATTATCAAAAATAAGCTGTGTGGCTTAATTGAAGAAATTATCGTATTAAACGGTAATTCTTCAATTAATTTTTAGATAGTGTGATAATTGTCTTAGCGATTTATGCGACGGCATTAAACTTAATGAGTAACTTAAATCGCTATTAGGTATTATTTACAACTTGGCGTATTTTAGTGAATGTATTTTATTAGATAGCTTTTACAAATGATTTTTTAGACGACTCTTTTTAGATCATTTTTATTGTAGGAAATTGAAAACTAAAAACGTCAAAACAGTTAATGAATAACTTTTACAAACCATCAATACATATATATTAAGGACAATTTATGAAAAAAATATTAACCACCACTGCGGCTGCAGTATCAATCGCGCTTTGCTCACTTGTTGCCAATGCGGCTGATTTTAAACCCGCTGTTGCTTATGATTCAACGGGCAAATTTGATAAATCATTTGGTCAAGCAGTTGCTGAAAATGGTGTTATTAAATTTATGGCGCAGTCTGATACGAAAGTACGTGAATTAGTACCTTCAAGTGACGCACAGCGTGAACAAGGTCTTGAGCGTCTAGCACGTAAAGGCTTCAGCCCAATTCTTGTTGTAGGTTTTTTATACGCAACGCCATTACAAAAAATAGCGGCTAAATACCCTGATAGCAACTTCATTATCATTGATGCTGTTGTTGATCTACCGAATGTAAAATCAGTGCTATTTAAAGAGCAAGAAGGTTCATTCCTTGTGGGTGCACTGGCAGCAATGAAGTCTAAAACAGCTAAAGTTGGTTTTGTTGGCGGGATGGACATCCCACTCATTCGTCGATTCGCTTGTGGTTATGAGCAAGGTGCTAAATTCGTGAATCAAGACGCTGAAGTATTCCAAAACATGACGGGTTCAACAAATGCGGCATGGTCTGATCCAGCACGTGGTTCAGAATTAGCAAAAAGCCAATTTAGTAAAGGTGCTGATATCGTATTTGCAGCCGCTGGCGGAACAGGCGTTGGTGTTTATCAAGCCGCTGCTGATGAAGGTAAATATGCAATCGGTGTAGACTCGAACCAAAACTACATTCACCCAGGTGTTATGTTAACGTCTATGGTTAAACGTGTTGGCGTAGCAACGGTTGATGCATTTAACGCAGCTGAAAAAGGTAACTTTACTGCTGGTATCCAAAATCTTGGCCTAAAAGAAAATGGCGTAGATTGGGCATTAGACGAGTTCAACCGCGATTTAATTACGCCTGATATGGAAGGTAAAATTGCCGGTATCAAAGCTCAAATAGTCTCTGGTGAAATCAAAGTACACGATTACATGAGTGATAATACTTGTAAGTACTAAATCTCCTCGAAAAAATAATTATGCCTCCTTGTTGTCAACTTTTTGTTGCCAATGCTTTAGTGCGAACCCTTCGCATCTAAAGTAAGGGGGCATTTTTAGCGATCTATATCAACGGACAGAATAGAGAAACTTAATTTATGTCTCAACCCCATAATCAACAAAATATTGCCTTAGAGCTCTGTGGTATCGATAAAAAATTCGGTGCAGTACATGCTAACTGTAATATCAACTTAAAGGTACCTGCAAGCACGATCCATGGAATAATTGGTGAAAATGGCGCAGGAAAATCAACCCTAATGAACATCATCTATGGGTTTTATATTGCAGATTCTGGCGATATTAAAATATCAGGTAAAGTACGTAAATTAACCAGTTCTAAAGAAGCAATACGTTACGGCATAGGCATGGTTCATCAACATTTCATGTTAGTGGATAACTTTAGTGTATTAGAAAACGTAATTTTAGGTGCCGAAGACGGCGCGTTACTAAAGCCTAGTTTAAAAAAAGCACGTACTGAATTAGAACGTTTAGCAAAAGAATACCGATTAGATGTCCCATTAGATGCATTAGTTGAAGACTTACCTGTGGGATTACAACAACGAGTCGAAATCCTAAAAGCCTTATATCGTGGCGCTAAGATCCTTATTCTTGACGAGCCAACAGGCGTATTAACCCCTCAAGAAACAGATCACCTATTTAAAATATTTGATGCGCTACGTGACAAAGGCGTCACCATCTTATTGATCACTCATAAATTAAGAGAAATCTTAGCAGCCACTAATAATGTATCCGTCATGCGCCAAGGTGAAATGGTCGCACATCGTAAAACAGCTGAGACCAATAAAGAAGAACTTGCAGAGCTAATGGTTGGCCGTAAAGTCAGACTTAAAGTAGAGAAATCAGTAGCAACACCTGAAAACGAATTATTATCTACCTCAAAGGTAACTTACACCGATGAAATGGGAGTAGACCGCTTAAAAGATGTTTCTATCTCAATCAAATCCGGTGAAATTGTTGGTATTGCAGGGGTTTCTGGAAACGGTCAGTCAGAGTTAATGAGTGTATTAGCAGGACTTATCAAACCTAATTCAGGCCAAGTCAATATCGGACAAACATGTATTGATTCAATGCATCCGAGCTCTGCTGCACAAATGCGTGAGTTAGGTGTTGGGCATATTCCAGAAGATCGCCTTGTGATGGGTTTGATCAAATCATTTAGTGCAGAAGAGTCGGCTATTTTAGGGTATCAAAACTCGCCAACCTACAATGGCAAACTGCTTAATAAACCAAAAATGATTAACCAAGAATGTGCTCGATTGATGGAGGAGTGGGATGTACGTCCTCGCGATCCTAAATTACGTAGCTCATTGTTTTCCGGCGGTAACCAACAAAAATTAATCATCGGGCGAGAAGTCGATAAAAATCCAGATGTGTTATTAATTGGTCAACCGACTCGCGGTGTCGATATTGGTGCGATTGAATTAATTCATAAGCGTATTATCGAATTACGAGATCAAGGTAAAGGTATATTACTCGTGTCAGTAGAGCTCGATGAAATCATGGCGTTATCAGATCGTATTATTGTAATGTTTGATGGTCACATCGTTGGAGAAGTGAGTGCAGAGCAAGCCAATGAAAAAATCCTCGGCATGATGATGGCCAATATAATGCCAGATGAGCTTCTAACTACAACACAACAAACAACCTCTGGAGAACAAATATGAACGACTCAAAGATTCCAGCATGGGTAAATATTATTGTTCTTCCTTTAATTAATATTCTTTTTGCCTTTGCTTTTTCAGCCATTATTTTTATTGCGGTTGATGTTAACCCTATCGAAGCAGCAAAAACCATGATCAGTGGTGCGTTAGGTTACCAAGAAGGGATTGGCTATACTTTTTATTATGCCACTAACTTTATTTTCACCGGCCTTGCTGTTGCCGTCGCCTTTTCTGCTGGTTTATTTAACATCGGTGGTGAAGGACAAGCTTATATCGGTGGTTTAGGTGTTGGCCTTGCTTGTTTAGGCTTAGACCATACTTTACCTTTCTGGGCTATTTTACCGATCACCATGTTTGCCAGTATGGCGTTTGGTGCATTATGGGCGTTTATTCCAGCCTATTTACAAGCTTATCGCGGTAGTCACATTGTTATTACCACCATCATGTTTAATTTCATCGCTTCTTCATTAATGGTTTATTTAATGGTGAATGTGTTGAACCAAAAAGGACAAATGGCACCCGTATCACGCGTTTTCGAATCTGCCGCTGTCTTGCCTGGTTTCCATGAAATAGTCGGATGGTTTGGGTTAAGCTTTTCTGAATCCCCGATGAATTTGAGTTTTTTAATTGCCCTACTTTGTTGTGTATTGGTTTGGTTATTATTATGGAGAACACGCTGGGGTTACGCGATACGAGCAATGGGAGCAAGCCCTTCAGCCGCTGAATATGGTGGTATTAACCGTAAACGCTTAATCATCATTGTGATGTTAATCTCTGGTGCTTTATCAGGTTTATTAAGCCTGAATGAAGTGCAAGGTTACGGACAACAACTTAAATTAGGGTTTGTAGCAGGATATGGTTTTACCGGTATTGCGGTTTGTTTAATCGGTCGAAACCACCCTTTTGGTATTATTCTAGCGAGTGTTTTATTTGGTATTCTTTATCAAGGCGGTGCAGAACTTTCCTTCGACTTCCCAAATATTGACCGTGAAATGATCCAAGTAGTACAGGCATTAGTTGTTCTATTTAGTGGTGCCTTATCGTTAATGTTAGTAAAACCGACAGAACGATTATTTGTATACCTTGATGCCAAGAAAAAACCTAAAAACCAATTAGCAGCGGAGGCTTAAATTATGTATGAAAGTATCATTTTAATACTCGATGCAACCTTAAGAGTATCAGCTCCACTTATTCTTGCTGCGTTGGCAGGCTTATTTTCTGAACGCTCAGGGATTGTAAATATTGCGCTTGAAGGAAAGATATTAGCTTCAGCATTTGCAGCTGCAGCCACTGCCTCAATAACAGGCTCAGTGACACTAGGGTTATTAGCGGCAATGGCAACATCAGTTCTGCTAGCTATGCTGCATGGTTTTGCATGTATAACACATCGTGGTGACCAGATAGTGTCAGGTGTTGCGATTAATATGCTGGCTGCAGGGTTAACCGTTACATTAGGTCGTTACTGGTTTGGACTTGGTGGTCAAACACCACCTTTATCGCAAGGTGAACGCTTTACGTCGATTACTTTACCAGGTGCTGATGCAATTGCAGACGTGCCAGTGATTGGGTTACTTTATAGTGAGCTCATATCTGGTCATAACATCTTAGTGTACTTATCACTATTAATCGTACCTGTTTGTTGGTGGATCATCTTTAAAACACGTTTTGGCTTACGTTTACGTGCAGCAGGTGAAAACCCACATGCTGTTGATACTGCCGGTATCTCTGTTGCTTGGTTACGTTATCGAGCACTGATCTGTGCCGGTATATTAACAGGCATAGCGGGTGCTTATTTATCCACTGCACATAGTGCTGGGTTTGTGCCCAATATGAGTGCGGGTAAAGGTTATATCGCACTAGCGGCACTTATTTTTGGTAAGTGGAAACCTGTTCCTGTGTTGTGGGGCTGTTTACTGTTTGGCTTCTTAGACGCGATGGCCATTCGCCTACAAGGTGCGGAGTTACCATTTATTGGTGAAATACCAGTGCAAGCAATTGAAATATTACCTTATGTATTGACGGTATTGTTACTTGCTGGTTTTATTGGTCGCGCTGTAGGACCAAAATCAATTGGTGTGCCTTACGTTAAATCTCGTTAGGTTTATATCTAGATTGCTGTTTTTTAGCAGTAATCTAGACTTATTAAGTCTAAATACAACTCTCTTATCGACGCTGATATAACCTAATTACAATCCAGCTTATCGACGGTCTTCCCCTATTCAAAAACACCCTTTTACACATTAAATATTATTTAATCTCAATTCTGGTTAATGAAAAAACAATTACATTTAAAATCATAAGGTTATATTCATTACTATACTGTCTCGTTAGTTTTGCATAGTTCAGGCAATTATTGATGCAATAACGAGTTATTGAGAGATAATTTAACGCAGAAATCCACGAAAATAGCGGTGTTGTATCGCTTTGCTTATCCAGGACAGAGGTTACTTAAACACTTCAATTAAATGAAGGCGTAAAAGAATAGGTAAATAGAAAAAAGAGAGGGATAGAGAAATAGACAAAATTAAATTATATTAATCTAAGTCGCTTGCCTGATGTATCAGGAATGGCTTTATTACTTCATATTTTTTAGCTCTATAAGGCGACATTCCACTCGTTATTATAGAGATTCAATTTAGATTACTTAATCAAGGATGTTAAAACGTTATGGCTAATTTCTTAAAAAAATCACTACTCACTATTGCACTTAGTAGTCCTTTTATAACACCAACAGTATTGGCAGATGATCATGTCGAAACAGCAAACCCTTTATTGTATTCAGTGGCATGGAAACAAACAGCGGCTGAATACCAAGCGCTTTACTACCAAGGCTTTAATATCGCTCGTATGCACGTAGAACTCGCATTAGCGAAGCATAAAAAAGGTGATAAACCACTTGCTATCGTGTCTGATTTTGATGATACCTTAGTGCTTCCCCTTGATTACTGGGCAATGTTAGTTGATAAAAATATCGACTTTTTCGACGATCCTATTTGGGATGGATGGATCCCAAAAAATAAAATGGTGGCATCTCCAGGGTCAAAAGAGTTTTTAGCTTTTTGTGCAGAAAATAACGTGGAAATTTTTTATATCACTAGCCGCGAACAAGGTGAAAAGACCTTTGAGTACGCGCTTGGTAATATCAAGCACTTAGGTTTCCCACTGAAAGATGAAAGCCACCTTACGGTGTTACGTGACACATCAAATAAAGAAACACGTCAAAATGAAATAATGAAAGATTATGACGTGGCTGTTTTTCTTGGTGATAGCCTCAATGATTTCCGTCGTAAATATTACGTCAAAGGCGATGTTGCAGGGCGTAAAGCGAAGATGGAAGAAGACCGCGACTTATACGGCAAAAAATACGTATTGTTCCCTAACCCAACCGATGGTCATTGGATGGCAGGTATTTTTGGTCAATCAGAACCTGAAGCTAACGATGAAAACAGAAAGAAATTAAAACAAGCAGCGGCGGGTAAGCTTTAAGCTTAAATAACATAACGTCAAAATAAAGCTTTAAAACAAAAAGCGCGATTGGATCTGTTCGATTAAATAGCGCTTTATTTTGATGAGTATCCCCCTCTTTACGAAAGGCTATCTCTCCAGTCAACTAACGCTTCAATATGAGCAGGACCAATCCCACAACATCCACCGATAATATTTGCACCAAGACGATGCCATTTTTTAGCAAATTGTAGATATTCTTCAGGTGAAAGATCGCGAGATCCTTGCACCGCTTCATTAGCTTTGTGAGTAGCTGAAATAGGCACAAAACTATTAGCGAACGCACCGATACTTATCTGCTGTTTACTATCTTCTGTATTAGTCTTTTCTTTATGGTCTGCATCGTTTATAACGCATTCAATTAAGACTTTATTAGTATCTAATATTGCTTGCTCAATGACTTCGGGAATAGAGCAGTTAAAGAAAATGCCATCAATATTACCTTCTTGCAAAATCGCTTCAATAGCCGTTGTCACCAACTCGCCAGAACGTAATCGTGCTGATTCGCCAACTTGATCGCTCAATGTAAATGCATAGTGACAAGGCTTTGTTGACCCTTTAAGCACATTGACGATGACCAATGCCTCTTCAACACTTGAAATGGTTTCAGCAAACCATAGGTCGACGTGTTGGTCCTGCGCGTTAAATAATGTGTTTAATATTTCAAAGGCACGCTTGCTCTCAAATAAGTCAGGACGATAAGATCCAAAAGCAGGTGGTAATGATCCAGCGACTAACACGTCTTTTTTAGAGGCTTTAACAACTTCTTTCGCAATAATGGCAGCTTGCTCGGCTAATGCATAGCCTTGCTGTTGATAGCGCGTCTCGCCGAGATGAAATGGCACACAAGCATAACTATTCGCGATGATAATTTCGGCCCCAGCATCAATGAACCCTTGATGTGCTTGAGTCACATAATGTGGTGCTTCAATCAAAGCCTGAGCACTCCATAGTGGTTGAGAAAACGGCGCGCCAATGCGTTTAAGTTCACGCCCCATACCACCATCTAATATTGTTAATGTTTTCATTATGGACTTCTATACGTCTAAATTAATATGTGTTTATTTAAACATAATCACAGAAAAAACATACTGAAACTTCATCAGGATAAAGATGAAAAAAATTCAATCTAAAATATTTTTTATACAACATACAAAAGCTTGATAGCTCAAGAGTAACAATAAAGCAGATAAATGAGATAAAACGAGTTGAAAGTGATGAGATTATTTTTGTTTGTTACTTCTCTAGTCACTATTCTCTAAGGTTCCTCCTCCTTAAAAAAATACATCTTTAGTTACACTAGTCATTAGATTATAATAAAAATATAAAAAATTGACCTTTTGGACGTAAGCATCTAAATACAGGTCTACAATACAGGGTAATTAGTCATCTACTAATAGTATTTAATTATCCTAGGAAATAAAATGCCTAATGTTCATCCTAAATTAATAGAAGTTGTCATTGATCAAACACCAAGGGCAATGGCTGCTATGTTATTAGTTTCCTTTGCTTATTTTTTTATATTCATTCAATTCATTCCCTTAAAATTTATGTTTAGCTGGTTATTATTTCAAGTAGTCTTAGCTGTCTACCGTTTGCATAATGCAAAGATGTTTAAAAAACATTTGAAAAATAAAGACACAAAAAAAGTAAATAAAAATGAAATTTATTTTATGATTTTAAATGTTTTTCAGGCATTAATGTGGGCGATATCTTCCTTGTTAGTGGTTATTTATGCTGATCAGCCATTTGAGTTTGTTATGTTTGTTGTTTCTATTGGCGTGATTACCGCCGCGACATTATCTATGTCAGCACTCTATAAAGCTTATTTAATCTTTCTCTTTTCCTTAATCATCCCTCAAATTATGATCATGCTCTATTATGGTGAAGAGCAACATATTGCGTTAGTTATATTCATTCTAATTTACATACCAGCAATTATTTTGCTCTCTAAAGCTATGTTAACAAGTCGAATATCAAGCATTGAAGCGCATGAAGCATTGGAAAAAAGCACTGAAAAATTTCGACAGTTATCGATAATTGATACCCTCACTAACATCTATAACCGACGTTACTTTTTTGAGATGGCACAAAACCTAATTTTAATGGCTTCCAGAGAACAACATAAAACCGCCCTTTTAATGCTTGATGTCGATTACTTTAAGCGGATAAACGATACTTATGGCCATCAGGCTGGTGATTTCGTTCTCGTAGAATTAGCTAAATCGATTAAAGAAATGATGCGAAGCAGTGATCTTTTTGCACGTGTCGGCGGTGAAGAATTTTCCATTTTACTGAATAATACATCGCTTGTTAAAGCACAAATAATCGCAGAGAAAATACGAAAAATGATAGAAGAAAAAGAGTTTATTTATAATACAGTTTCTATTAAAACAACGGTTAGCATAGGTCTTTCTGAAGTAAACAAAGAAAACTTTTTACTTGAAAACATTTATAAAAATGCAGATACCCAACTCTATAAAGCAAAAGAAATGGGTAGAAATAGAGTCTGTCCATAACCTAAAAAAACAGCGTTTATCTCTTTATGTTATAGAATGATTCTAACTTAAGCGGCGGCGGCTTTAATTCAAAAATATTAAAGCCGCCGCACTTATGGCTTGAAGACAAGTTGTGTATTAATCACCTATGTTTAAATTATTGCTTCGCTGCCTTTTTAATACGGTAGTTTTCAATCCAAATTCCTAGGGTTTCACGTTCTTCCTCGGTCATATTGGTTAAATTTGCTAACGGCATATCTTTATTTAATACTGCGCGAGAGTAAATTTTTTCATGTTGTGTTTCTACCGCTTCTATCGAATCAAGTGTAAAGCCTAACGGCGCACTAGCAAACATTGCTGACGTCGGCGTTGCACTATGACATTCGGTACAATGCTTTTCTACAATATTCCAAGCTTGTGCATCTGAAATCTGTGCAACATCAACTCCCCCTTCATTAGTCTCAGCCACTCTCGGCGCAAAGCTTTCCCAAGGAGCAATCGCTAACATTAATACAAAAAAAGCAGCGATACCGCTTATCAAAACAGAAGGTTTATTAATATGACGATGCTTAAGGTTGAAGTAATGTCTTATCCACATCCCAATAACGATTAAAGCAATTAACACTAACCAACCATATTGATGTGTATAAGTGTGCGAAAAGTGATTACTTAACATGATGAAAATAATCGGTAACGTCGCGTAGTTATTATGAATAGAACAAAGCTTCGCTTTTAACCCAACCGATGGATCTGGAATTCGCCCTGCTTCAACTTCTTTCACTAGGTAACGCTGCCCCGGCATGATGATGTGATAAACATTACCCGCCATACAAGTACCAATTAACGCACCAATATGGATATAAACCGCTTTATCGGCAAATAATTGGTCAAATCCCCAAGCCCATAAACCTAGTAATACAACACTTATTGCTGCGAATAAAAAACCATTTTTAACCAATGCTGAGTTACATAACGCACGATAAACAACATACCCAACCGCGATACTACCGAATGACGTCCCAATCGCAGCTAATTTAGTTAATTCACTTTTACTGCCGTCTAATAAATTAACATCAGCACCAACGTAATACAGCAAGCTAAACAACAATGTACCCGTGATCCAAGTAGTATAAGCTTCCCATTTAAACCAGTGTAACGTTGTTGGCATGTGCTCTGGGCCATTCTTATATTTAGCGACTTCATAAAAACCACCGCCATGTATCGCCCATAAATCACCACTAATGCCTTTATCAGCCTTTTCTTTCGGTGGTGTTTCTAAGCTATTGTCTAACCAAGCAAAATAGAACGAGGCGCCGATCCATGCGATACCTGCAATAACGTGGAAATAGCGTAAAACTAAATGAGCTACTTCAATTAAATAATTTTCCATATTTTTTTGTCCTGTTTATTTTTCTTCTTTATTATTTTTATTTTCTACGCTGTCTCTGTATCCGTTACACCTTATTAGGCTCGACTTTTACTAGCTCCCTCGGTACGTTGAATAACCATAAGGTGCCAATAGCAATGGGATATGGTGATGTCTTTCATCTTGTACTTTGAAGCTAATTTCTGCACTTGGATAAAAGCCATCGATACTTTGCTTTTCCCAGTAATCTTCAAGCGAAAAAACGATTTTATAAGTTGCAAATAATTGTTCTAAGGGTTTACCTTGATACCAGCTCGTATCATGCCAATCATCAATTCGACCATCTTCATTAGTGACCGCTGAAGAAAGTAATGTCCATTCATTATCTTTTAATACAAACAGTTGAATTGCGATGCTTGCAGCTGGTTTACCTAATGCCGTATTTAATATGTGCGTTGTAATTGGGTTGTTATTCATAATAATTTTTCCAAACGTATGTTAGTGATTTTAGCTTGCTCAGCCCCTGCAATATTCAACTCTACTGAGCGTTCATTGCCAATTCTGCTTCTGATTAAATCCAACATTTCTTGTGCACTTTTACCTGAGGCACAAACAATAAAAATGAAACCAAACTTCTCTAAATAATCTTGGTTTAACTGAATCATTTCTTCTAATACTTCACTATCAGCAAGCGACATCCCAGCTTGTTCATTACTTGCTGTACCTGAAGTATTAGCATATTTTTCATGTAAGGTTTTTAGGTTACCTATCTGCGGATGCCCCGTAAAAGCCACAAGGTAATCTTGATCTGATAGCTGCGAAAAGGCCTGTTCAGACTTACTTAATAAGGCGTCTAAATCAGTAAAAGGACGCGCATTAACCATACTTTCGATCCATTTTGGCGCACAACAACAGCTTTCAAAAACAGCATAAGCATCTTCTGTACTAGCTGTGTTTATTTCATTTAAACTCATCAATTTTCCTTTTTAAATTTACTCGATTATTTCTACTGTTTGACACGATTTAAAATGAGAAATAATCTTCTTATAAAGGCAAAATGACTCACACAAAAACACGACATTTTTTAATTTAAGCCCATATATGGTGCAAATTAACTTAAAATGTACACTCTTGGTGCTTCTTGCCTCACTTTATATTCTGTTCGTATATAATTACAAAATTGCACCGTGTCATTTTTAATATCTATAACCTATTGTAATAAAAGGCTATAGAGCTTTTAGCCTTTTTTATAGTAGTTAATTGCTTATGAATTCGATGCACTTTTTAAATAGCTGGTAAGCTTATTGCTAATATCATACCAACTTTGACCAATTGGACAGGTTACAGTAAAAACACCATAAAGAAGGGGTGTTTCATCGCATTATGTCGATGAGATCTATCTGTCAAAATAGAGATCGTTGTTGCTGTTAATCACATTAATTAGAACATCATAATTTTTAATAAAAGGGACTTATCAATGAGCAATGTTAAGCGTTTAGCGATGCTTGGAATCACCAAGGAATACCCCGGTTGTAAAGCCAATGATGAGGTATTCCTGGATATAGAACATGGTGAAATTCATGCGTTGTTAGGAGAGAATGGCGCAGGTAAAAGTACCTTAATGAAAATGCTTTATGGTGTAGTAAAACCGGACTCAGGTAGCATTATATGGAATGGGAAACCTGTCTCTATTGACCAACCTTCGGTAGCACGTGGTTTAGGTATTGGCATGGTTTTCCAGCACTTCTCATTATTTGAAACACTCACTGTTGCCGAGAATATTGCCTTAGTATTAGGTGACCAAGCTGGTAACTCAAAAACCTTAGCGCACCGTATCAAAGCCACTTCAGAACGATATGGAATGCCACTCGACCCAGACCGCCGTATTTCTAGTTTATCAACAGGTGAACGCCAACGAGTTGAGATTGTGCGTTGCTTATTATTAAATCTTCAATTACTTATTTTAGATGAACCTACCTCAGTATTAACACCACAAGAAGTCGACAATTTATTTAAAACATTAAGACAACTGACTAAAGAAGGTTGTTCAGTACTGTTTATAAGCCATAAATTACATGAAGTAACAGCGCTGTGTGACAGTGCGACGATTCTACGCGCAGGTAAAGTCACTGGACACTGTCATCCAAAAGACGAAACATCAGAGTCCATCGCACGCATGATGGTCGGTGAAGATATCGCTATCAGTAATGATTGCCGTCGTTCATTAGGAACTGACGTATTTGCGAACATTGAAAACTTATCGACCAAATCAATGGGTCAATTTGACGTTGCCTTGAAAAATATTAACTTGCAGGTAAAACGCGGTGAAATAGTCGGTATTGCTGGTATAGCAGGCAATGGGCAAGAGGAGCTACTTAAAGCGTTATCCGGCGAAGATATTCACCCAAACTCAAAATCCATCACCTTTACAGGGACAGTGGTAGATCAATTAACACCATTACAACGTCGTCGTTTAGGTTTAGCCTTTGTTCCTGAAGATCGCTTAGGGCGAGGAGCAGTACCTGATTTGGATTTATGCGATAACGCCCTACTCACTAGTTTTGATTCAGGTTTAGTTAAAAATGGTTTTCTACAAAAATCTAAAATAATTGAGTTAGCAGACAAAATAATTAAAAAATACAAAGTGAAAACAGCAGGCAACCATGACGCTGCCGCGAGTTTATCGGGCGGTAATTTGCAGAAATTCATTGTCGGTCGAGAAATAGATCAAGAACCTAATTTTTTACTGATGTCTCACCCAACATGGGGCGTAGATATCGGTGCTCAAGTGGCTATTCATGATGCGATTTTGCAGTTAAGGGATCGTGGTTGCGCTATTTTAATCGTTTCTGAAGACTTAGATGAACTGTATAAAATCAGTGATCGTTTAGGGGCTATTTGTGATGGTCAAATTTCACAGTTTTTAGCACCAGAAGCATTACCTTTAGTTAAGTTAGGACAATGGATGGCAGGTGATTTTGATACGACAACTGCTGACAATAAAGGAGTATCGCAACATGATTAAATTAGTCCCTCGCGCTCAAGCCTCTGCTAAGTGGGGATATTTATCGCCTATCTTAGCGGTATTTTTAACCTTAATTGCTAGCTCTATTTTATTCATGGCATTAGGTAAAGATCCCGTAGAAGCGCTTTACACGTTTTTTATTAGCCCTATTGCCAATTGGTATGGCGTTACTGAGTTATTGGTGGTTGCAATACCAATCCTACTTTGTGCCTATGGCTTAGCTTTATGTTACCGCGCTTCTATCTGGAACATTGGCGCCGAAGGTCAACTGTTAACCGGCGCAGTAGTCGGCACAGTAATGGCATTGCAATTTATTGATTCGAGTAGCGCTTGGGCCATGCCTTTAACATTAATAGCAGGTATGGTCGGTGGCATGATTTGCTCAGGTATATCAGCGTTCTTGAATCTACGTTTAAATTGTAATGAAACGTTAGTGACGATCATGATGAACTACATCGCACTTAATACATTGTTATGGGCAGTCTACGGGCCATTAAAAGATCCTAATGGCTACAACTTTCCAGAAAGTGCCTTGTTTGGTGATAGCACCCTCTTACCTATTTTGTTTGAAGGAACGCGCTTACACGTTGGTTTATTATTAGTGGTACTTGCACTTGTCGTGACGTGGGTATTCATGAGTAAAACTTTCTTAGGTTTTCAAATCAAAGTACTCGGGTTAGATAAACCCGCTGCACACATGGCAGGTTACAAACAGAAAAAATTAGCAGCAATGGTATTTTTAGTATCAGGGGCATTAGCGGGTTTAGCGGGCGCCGTTATTGTGACTGGCTCAACAGGGCAATTAATACCTGCCATTTCGCCAGGTTACGGTTACTCAGCGATCATTGTTGCCTTTCTTGGGCGTTTACACCCTGTGGGCATAACCTTAGCAGGGCTATTAATTGCACTACTGTTTATGGGTGGCGAAATGTCGCAAATGCTCTTGAATTTACCAAGGTCAATAAGCGGAATATTACAAGGATTGATACTGTTCTTCTTACTCTCTTGTGACGTGCTTATTCGTTACCGAATTGCCTTCACGTTTAAGCGTTCAGGTTTAACTGCTACGGCAAAAAATTAAACAGTATTAAGGAAATTAACTGATGGATATTGATTTAATAACAAATATTTTATACGCCATGATCATGACCGGCACACCGCTTTTATTAGTCGCTTTAGGTGAAATGGTGTGTGAAAAAAGTGGCGTGTTAAACCTAGGCCAAGAAGGCATGATGTTGATGGGTGCGGTCGCAGGTTTTATCGCAATGTATCACACTGATAGTTACATTCTGGGCTTTGCATTCGCCATGTTAGTCGGCATTGGAATGTCACTTTTATTTGCAGTCATTGCATTACAACTTAACGCGAACCAAGTCGCCGCTGGGTTAGCACTTACTATCTTTGGAACAGGTTTATCTGCTTTCCTAGGCAATGATTACGAAGGAAAACAGATTTCTGTATTACCGTCACTTTCTATCGCAGAGTTACAGCACATTCCCATCATAGGTAAAGCTATTTTTTCACAGAATGCCATTGTCTATTTAAGCTGGGTATTAATTGTCGTTGTGTATTTATTCTTCCGTTACCACCGTCAAGGTTTATCGGTTCGTGCTGTAGGTGAAGATCCAAGTGTCGCGAGTAACTTAGGGCTACCGGTTATGTTGATTCGTTATTTATCCGTTGCCTTTGGTGGGGCTATGGCGGGGTTAGCAGGTGCTTACTTATCGATTGCTTATACACCAATGTGGACGGAGGGCATGGTGTCAGGTAAAGGTTGGATTGCACTGACTTTAGTGGTATTTGCAAGCTGGCGTATTGAACGCATCATTTTAGGCGCTTACCTGTTTGGTTTTGCAAGCATCATGCACCTCGTTGCACAGGGCTTAAACTGGGATATCTCATCTAACTTATTAGCGATGATGCCGTACATTGCAACCTTGGTTGTGTTGGTCATGTTAAGTCGAGATAAACAACGCTTGAAATTGTTTGAACCGATGGCATTAGGGAAACCATGGCATAGGAGCAGTTAACCTTGCAAGGTTGGTAATCGCTTACTTTTGTTTTTTTAATAGGAAATATTTGGCTGTTGTTATGGTGATAGCAATGGCTTTTTTTATGCTTTTTATTAGTGCTGGATCTAGTATTTAGAGTTGAATTCGTCTGCGCTCATCCGGTCAGTTTGATATTTATTATCAGTGTTTTCGCCCTGTCGGCGACTTTACTTTCCTTTGAATGGCCAAAAGGAAAGTAAGCAAAGGAAAGGCCAACCGAGCGTTTTCTAATCCAAATAATAAATTGCTTTTATAACGCACCGGCTCTTACGGCACATCCATGTGCCAAACGAGCCTAATCCAAACATCCTGTTTGGCTTTGCTAAAAGCAATTCATTATTTGGGAAAACTAGACGGTGGGATTGTTCGTCCACATTGAGCAATGTTTTATGCTTTGCCCTTACCCTTTTATGAAAGCCTAAGATATGCACTCAAACGATACGATCACCAATCTCTGTAAAACAGCTTTGACTTTGGGGCGCTGACTTTAGTCTGCATTCTTTGCATGTGTGTCTTTATTTTTGCTTCGTATACTTCACGTAAGAAACCATACTTTTTAAGCTTAATTTACTTTGAGTTGGATTCGTCTTCGCTCATCCGGTCAGTTTGATATTTATTATCAGTGTTTTCGCCCTGTCGGCGACTTTACTTTCCTTTGAATGGCCAAAAGGAAAGTAAGCAAAGGAAAGGCCAACCGAACGTTTTCTAATCCAAACAATAAATTGCTTTTATAACTCACCGGCTCTTGCGGCACATCCATGTGCCAAACGAGCCTAATCCAAACATCCTGTTTGGCTTTGCTAAAAGCAATTAATTATTTGGGAAAACTAGACGGCGGGGAGTTGTAGCCATGCAGAGCAATGTTTTATGCTTTGCCTTTGTATGTTTATAAAACTTTTAAATTCGAACTCAAATAATACAATTACCAATCTCTGTAAAACAGCTTTGACTTTGGGGCGCTGACTTTAGTCTGCATTCTTTGCCTGTGTGTGTTTATTAAAACCTAAAAATACTAACTCGAACGATGTCCTTAGCAACTGAGTAAAAAAAATTTTGACTTTGAGCCGCTGACTTTAGTCTGCATTCTTTGCTTTTGTGTGTATTTTCCTTCCTATGCTCAACGTAAGAAACCATACCTTTTTGTTTTAAAAATACTTTTTAAGCTAAATTTACTTTGAGTTGAATTCGTCTTTGCTCATCCGGTCAGTTTGATATTTATTATCAGTGTTTTCGCCCTGTCGGCGACTTTACTTTCCTTTGAATGGCCAAAAGGAAAGTAAGCAAAGGAAAGGCCAACCGAGCGTTTTCTGATCCAAATAATAAATGGCTTTTATAACGCACCGGTTCTTACGGCACATCCATGTGCCAAACGAGCCTAATCCAAACATCCTGTTTGGCTTTGCTAAAAACAATTCATTATTTGGGAAAACTAGACGGCGGGATTGTTCGTCTACATCGAGCAATGCTATAGGTTAATTTTATTCTGTTGGGCAAAACTTAAGATCACTCTCTACAGAATAAATATATTTCTGTATTTCCGCGGTAAATGAAGAATGATTCTACCTACCCACATGATGAATATTTTAGTTTTATTTTAAAATTCTGATTGGTTTATTAATTTTAGCATTCTATTATCAAATTTAAATAAAATTGAGTGTTCTGTCTATCCACCGGAAATACGGAATGATTCTACTTAATTACACTGTTATGAATATTCACTAACTTTGGAGAAATTTATACAATGAAAACAGAAAAAGATTTTTATATATCAGATATTAGAGAAATTGAAAGAGATCTGTATCGAAATGGTAATTCAGAAATCCCGAAATTCACTAACAAGGATGGTAATATTCGACCACAGGACTCTAAACTATCTAAAGACTCTAGGACTGGAATTGTTTATGTTCTACCCTCACACGCAGGCGTCTCTGCATCAGAGGTATTTGATGGAGGGAAAAACCGGTGGAAAATTAAAGAAAAATCCATTATTCCTTCGGGGCTTGCTATTGCAGTGGATAAAGTTACGCTAGGTCATGTTCATATTGTCGCTACAAGGCGAATGAAACAAAGTGAATACATTTCATTACTTGAAGATATGTTTGAAAAAGCAGAGAAAATAATGAACACTTCTGCTGAAATGGCAACAAATAAAAGTAAATTATCAGGTAAAAGAGCATAATTATGAAAATAAATACTACTGAAATTGATTGGTCTGAATGCATTGTGATCTTTAATTCACTCATTAGGAGTATCGAGTATCTTCGTGTGTATGTCGAATCTGATGATATCGATGAAGATGATGCTTATGATGCAGAAGAAGAGTTAAATGATTATATAGTTGTACTTACACGACTTAGAAAGCAATACTCCGAAATTGAAGATAAAGGTGAGTTGTCAGAATCCCTAAAGAGTAAACTTATGGCTATTTGCTAATTATATTCATAATCGGGTAGCCGGAGGTATCTAACCTCCAGCCCCCACACCACTCTGCATGCGGCTCCGCACAGGGCGGTTCATCTTATGATGAATAGTGAATATTAATCCACAAATCCTTTAATGATATCAAACCTTGTCTGGCTAAAAACTCATTACTGATCGCTATATTGATCCCTTTGGTTTTCGAACTACGACAAGGTCCTTTACTGGTGATCCCACAGGAAATAGCTAAACGTTCACTGACTCCCAGTTTGATCAATGATCTCACTTTCGTCCGTGGTTTTCGCCTTTTACAATCATTTATGAAAATATAAAAATACGAACTCGAACAATACTATTACCAACTTAGCAAAACGGCTTTGACTTTGGGGCGCTTACTTTAGTCTGCATTCTTTGCTCTTATGTGTTTATGTTTTCCTTCGTATGCTTCACGCGGGGATACAGAGCTTTTAACTTTTAATGTATTTTTTTGAGTTGAATCTACCAGACAAGGAAGGCGGTAAAGAAACTGACACCGAGTGTTTTGCTATCTACCGGAAATATGGAATGATTTTAATTAATTACACTGTTATATGCCGTAATGGTATCGCAGTTGAGCAATTAGAATAGTTTCATCTTTGTATTTATAAACGATTCTGTGCTCATCATTAATACGACGTGACCAATATCCAGATAGTCCATGTATTAAAGGTTCTGGTTTTCCAATTCCTTCATTTGGACTTCGTTGAATATCTTTAATCAGTAAATTTATGCGTTTCAATATTCTTTTATCGGTTGTTTGCCAATATGTATATTGTTCCCAAGCTTTAGTCGAAAAGGTGGGCTTCATTCAATAAGCTCTCGTTCTGTTCCATTGCCAGCTTCAAGTTCGGCAATTGAATCAAGTAGATGTATTGCATTAGCAGGAGATCTC
Source organism: Psychromonas sp. SP041 (assembly GCF_000470315.2). Classification (GTDB taxonomy): domain Bacteria; phylum Pseudomonadota; class Gammaproteobacteria; order Enterobacterales; family Psychromonadaceae; genus Psychromonas. Next base: position 37,972 of record NZ_CBRF02000005.1, on the reverse strand, counting down.
AGTAAATATGTGGTTTCTTCCATTGCGTTATAGTCTTCTAAAGACATCATCACAACGGGAGCTTCACTCTTACGAGTAATAATTATTGGAGCATGATCATTACAAACATGCGCCATTGTGTTTGCTAAATTTGCTCTAGCTGCTGTATAGCTTATTGCATCCATGGTTAACTCCAATCTGTTCATGTACGTTAATTTGTACATGTTAGCTTAATGGCATATAGCAAGTCAATTCAACTAAAACAAAACTGCGGCATCGCTATACGATTATAGCCCTCTGGTTTTTTCCAGTTAATATTACGAAGGGGCTAATGTGGAACTATTGAAACGTAAAACAGAAAAATGATTTGAAAATTAAGGGTATATTGCAATAGTTGAAAACTATCAAAGCAAACCCATGTACTCAAATTTTGTCCCGTATATAAAATGTATAATAAGGTAGCCGGAGGTATCTAACCTCAAGCCCAACACCACCCTGCATGCGGATCCGCGTGGGCGGTTCATCTTATAATGTATAGTCTATAATATAATTTTTCGCCCAGTAGCAACTAAGGTTTGATGAAAAAATGAAAAACCATATGCATAGTAGTGGGATAAGTGAGTTCATAGAGATCGCAATAGATGCAACTATCATTATTAGTGAGCATGGTATCATTACTCACACTAACCTTAGAGCCGATAAATTATTTGAATATCCTACTGGTGAACTAATAGGACAGCCAATAGAGGTTTTGGTACCAAACCAATATCGTCATAAACATGCATCACTTCGTCAATCTTTCTTTGATAATCCAACCATACGTGAAATGGGCAAGTATGTTGATTTAACTGCAAAAACTAAATTGGATAATGATATTCCAGTGAGTATTGGCTTATCACCATTTCAAGGTGCTGAACAACAGTTCCAAGTTTTGGTCTCTATTCGTGATAATGCGATGCTGCATGAGGCTAAAGCACGTATTGATGATTATATTTCTGAAATACGAAATATTACTGAAACCGCTATAGATGCAATTATCACTATGGATGATGACTCTACTATTTTATCTTGGAACAATGCGGCGACTCATTTATTTGGTTATACAGAAGAAGAAGCCATAGGTCAGTCCGTCAGCATCATCATTCCGAAAAATATGCGCAAAAGTCACTTTAATGGTGTTGCCAATATATCTAGCGAGAAGCAAAGTAAAATAGTTGGAAAAACGGTGGAGGTTGAAGGCTTACGAAAAAATGGAGATACCTTTCCTCTTTCGCTATCAGTCTCAAATTGGGTGAGTAAGCGTGGTCGTATTTTTTGTGGAATTCTACGAGATATTAGTTTAAGAGTCGAAGCAGAAAAAAAAATTACTGAGCAAAATAAACAATTACAGTTAATTTCTGTCACAGATCCTCTTACGGGCGCATTTAATCGTAGACAGTTTGATTTAGTTGGTAATGAAGAGTTTGCCAGATGTAGAAGAGGTGTTAAGCCTTATACTATTTTAATGCTAGATATTGACCACTTTAAAGTTATTAATGATATTTACGGTCATGCCCTTGGCGATAAAGCAATAATAGAAACGGTATCAATCATCAAACAAACAATTCGCCAGCAAGATAGTTTATTTAGGATAGGAGGCGAAGAGTTTGCAATTCTTTTACCTGAAACAAGTTTGATTTCTTCTCAAAAGTTAGCTGAACGAATAAGAATTTCTATTGAAAACATTGAAATACATACAGCGCTGGGCAACATTAAATACACTATTAGCATTGGTGTTGCTGAGTTTTCTGCAAGGGATGAAAATATTACCACAACGTTGAAACATGCAGATGAAGCGCTGTATAAAGCAAAATCATTAGGAAGAAATAGAGTTGAATAATTCTAGAGCATTTTTATAAGTCCACCAGTTAACATCTAGATTATTTGCATTAAAAGTACATAAAGTACGGGGCATCGATACATCATTTGATGTTGGGTTCGTCTACGCTCATCCAATCAGCTTGATATTTATTATCAGTGTTTTCGCTCTGTCGGCGACACATCTTTCTTTTATCAGAAAAGAAAGGCGGCAAAGAAACTGACACCGAGCGTTTTCTAATCCAAATAATAAATTGCTTTTATAACGCTCGACTCTTGCGGCACATCCATGTGTCAAACGAGCCTAATCCAAACATCCTGTTTGGCTTTGCTAAAAGCAATTCATTATTTGGGAAAACTAGACGGCGAGAAATTGTAGCCACGTTGAGCAATGTTTTGTGCTTTGTTTACTCTTTTATAAAAATACGAACTCGAACAATGTTATTACCAACCTAATAAAAGAGCTTTGACTTTGAGACGCTGATTAGTACAGCCTAGAGAAGAATAATTAGCAATAGCTCAAAAATCTCATAAATAAAATAATTCATTTATGGCCAAGCTTGTTAATTAAAAATCAGATAGCTATTAATTAAATTAAGGTCTAAAATAAGGTCTTATTTAAACACTTAATTGGTTATTATTATGAGACAAGTTTTAGCTGATTGTTCAGCAAGTATTTCAGAGCTTAAAAAAAATCCTACTGCTTTATTAAATGAGGCAGATGGTTCAGCGATCGCTATCTTAAACCATAATAAACCAACGGCTTATTTAGTCCCTGCAGAAACCTATGAGTTACTTATGGATACGCTAGATGATTATGAATTAGCTAAAATCGTCGAAGCTCGTCGAACTGACCTATCAAAAGCCATTGAAGTAAGTTTAGATGACCTATAAGTTAAAGTTCTTACCCGCCGCTAAAAAAGAGTGGGATAAGTTAGCAGAACCACTTAAAAAACAATTTAAAAAGAAGTTAGCTGAAAGACTGACTAATCCTCACGTAACATCTGCAAGACTAAAAGGTTACGATTCTGTTTATAAAATAAAACTCCGCACCGCCGGCTATCGACTAGCCTACGAAGTAATAGATGATGAAATCGTCATTTATGTTTTAGCGATTGGTAAACGAGATAAAAATGCGATTTATAAAAAGCTAGCATCTCGAATTCTTTAATTACCTCAAGCCTAAAATCAATAAAAAAGTCGCTTAAAAAATCACTCACTACGGTGACGACAATTCCATCGTTGAGTTTCACCAACGAATCGACTGTTTGACCTAAGCCAAACAGCAAAAAACCATTAACCCACCTTACTTTTTTTGCTTTGCAAAGCACTTAAATGAACCAAGTTACTTTGTAACTCTTTCCATTCTTTACCCTTTTGTTTCGGTTGTTCAACTTGTAAGCTTTGGTAAAGATCCACCAGCTGCCCTGCTATTGAAATAGCGACTTCCATTGGTAGCTTACCCGAGACTTCTTTTAGGCCAACAGGACAGGTCATGCTTTGTACCTGTTTTTCTGTAAAACCTCTTTGCGCTAAACGATATTGGAATTTTTTTGCTTTGGTATCTGAACCGATAACACCAAGCCATAACGAATCGGCACGTTTGATAATCGCCTGAGTTAATGAAAAATCTAATTGATGGTTATGAGTTAATATTAAAAATGCTGTATTTTTAGCGGCACTTTTTACTTGATCAGTAGGTTCTTCATCTATTATTTTTTTCACGTTTGCTGGTACGTGCTCTGGGAATAGGTCTGCACGGCTATCAATCCAACGGACACGAATTGGAAGTTGAGCGAGAACCGGTATTAAGGCTTGTGCGACATGACCTGCACCGTACACATCTAATTGCATACTATCGCTAGCAAATACTTCAAATAATACAACGACCTGTCCACCACAACATTGCCCTAGATTGGCACCTAGTTGAAAGTTTTCAACTTGCTGGCAGGTTTCACCTTGTTCAATTAATTGGCGAGCCTGTTTAATCGCTTTAAATTCTAAATGCCCGCCTCCAATGGTGGCGTAAATATTATGTTCACTGACCACCATCTTCGTACCACTAGCACGCGGCGTAGAACCTGCTGTACTTAATAGCGTTACGATCACATAGGTTTCTGTGCCCTGTTCAAGCTCTGTAGCCGCTTCTAACCAGCTATGGGCGTGTAAGCCTTGCGTTGAGATATTAAGCATCGCCAGTTCCTTTTTTATCAGTGCCTTGTTTCCCTGATTTTTGATCTTGTAACCAATCTTTCGCCACTTGTACTGCACCTAAAACACATTCAGCGGTAGCAGGTGTATTCAAGCTTGGTGCAAATTGATAGTCAGTGATACTCGCAACGGCATTACGTAATGCACTCCATACGCTGATCCCCAACATAAATGGTGGTTCACCCACGGCTTTAGATTTAAACACAGTGGTCGCAGGATTTTTTGAATCATAAAGCGTCACGTTAAATTCTGCAGGGGTATCACCAATTGCAGGTATTTTATAAGTCGCAGGTGCATTACTTGCTAATACGCCATTGTCATTCCAACTGAGATCTTCGGTTGTTAACCAGCCCATACCTTGAATAAAGGCCCCTTCGATTTGACCAACGTCCAATGCAGGGTTAATTGAGTTACCCACATCATGCAATATATCAACACGTGTAACGGTATTTTCACCGGTTAACACATCAATTTCGACTTCACTCAAGGCAATACCGTACGCGTAATAAAAGAAAGGATGTCCTTCCGCTTTTTCACGGTCGTAGTAGATTTCTGGTGTTGCGTAAAAGCCAGTAGAAGAAAGTGAAATACGGTTTAAGTAAGCAAGGTTAATTAACTCAGCAAAACTAATTTGACCTTTTTCATGGGTCAATTGGTTATCCACTAACGCTAAACTATCTGGTTTTACATCAAAATGTTTAGCTGCAAACTCAAACAATCTTTCTTTAATGGTATTGGCCGCGTTCAATGCTGCCATGCCATTTAAGTCAGTACCGCTTGATGCTGCAGTAGGTGAGGTATTTGGGACTTTATCGGTGCGTGTTGCGTTGACTAAAATATGTTGCATATCGATAGACAATGTTTGCGCGACTATTTGTGCAATTTTAGTATTTAACCCCTGTCCCATTTCAGTGCCGCCATGGTTTACATGAACGGTTCCATCGGAATAGATAACAACTAGTGCTCCGGCTTGGTTTAAATGTTGAACCGTAAATGAAATACCAAACTTAACCGGTGTTAATGACAACCCTTTTTTGATAATAGGTGATGTTTTATTAAAGCTTTCAATGGCTGCTTTACGCGCCCAGTAATCGCTCTCTTGCTCCATTTGAGCAATCATATCCTGCAATATAAACTGCTCTACTTTTTGTTTATAAGGCGTTAAGTCACGTCCTGGTGCATACAGGTTTAGTTTACGAATTTCTAACGGATCTTTACCGAGATAATAAGCGATATCGTCTACTAACTGCTCCGCCATGATCATGCCTTGCGGACCACCAAAGCCACGGAATGCAGTGTTACTAACCGTGTTAGTTTTACAGCGATTACCATTAATATGCGCATTAGGGTAATAGTAAGCGTTGTCTGCATGGAACAAAGCACGGTCAACAATCGCATCAGATAAATCTGGCGAATAACCACAATACCCATTGATATCGATATCAACACCTGTGATTAAGCCATTGTCATCAAATCCAACTTGGTAAGTATTATAAAAAGGATGGCGCTTACCTGTGCTTTTAAAGTCATCACTACGTGATAAACGAATTTTAACGCTGCGACCTGTGTAATAAGCGGCTAAAGCAGCTAAACAAGCCCACGGTGCAGCTTGTGTTTCTTTACCACCAAAAGCCCCGCCCATTCGACGCATTTCGACAGTAATGTAGTTAAATGGTTGGTTTAATACTTTAGCGACTAAATGCTGAACCTCAGATGGATGCTGGCTTGAAGATTGTATAAACATACCTCCATCTTCTGTTGGTGTTGCAATACTCACCTGCCCTTCTAAATAAAAGTGCTCTTGACCACCCACATATAACTCACCACTCACTTGATGAGTAGCATCTTTAATCGCTTGTTGTGCATCACCTCTGTGTAGTGCATGTGGAGGACGAACCCAGCTTTTATTGGCAATGGCTTCTTTAATATCAATAACAGCGGCGGTCTCTTGATATTCAATCGCGACTTTTCGGGCTGCAATACGTGCAGTTTGGTAACTCGTTGCAACGACTAACAAAATCGGTTGGCTATGATATTCAATGACGTCGTCTGTTAATAAAATATCACCCGAAAAAACTGGACCAATATCATTTTTACCTGGAATATCTTGCGTACCATAAATAGCAACAACACCTTCAATTTGTAATGCATCGCTGGTATCGATTGATAATATCTTACCGCTACTAATCGTCGATAACACAGGGTAAGCGTGCAAGCTATTCACTTCCTCTGGTCTATCATCAATATAAGCCGCTTTACCAATAACTTGTTTTACCGCGCTTTCGTGTATGAAAGAGCTGCCAATTGCATTATTCGTAGACCCACTTGGTTTATCTGTTTTAAAGTGACGCATGATTAATCCTTGTGTGAATAGCTGAAATAGAATGAATGGCAAGATCACTGTCTTGCTGCAATTGGATTTTCCCAGATCCTTGATACCAAATACGGTCGAATAAATTTCTGCTGACTTGTAAACGATAAGCTGAAGAGGCTCTGACGTCAGACAATGGCTGAAAATCGACTTGTATTTGCAATGCTGCGTTTTGTAAGTTTTCTAAACTGAAGGTTTTTCCCTCTAATGCCTGTGCGACATTTTTAGCTAATGCGGGTGTTGCAGCCATACCGCCCATTGCGCATCGAACATCTTGCATTTTGTCGCCATCAAGTTGATAACTTAAAACTAAACACACTGCTGAAATATCATCTTCTATCCGTTTTGATATTTTGTGACAACTTAAATTAAATTCAGGAGCACGTGTCGGAATATGAATGGCTACAATGACTTCGTCTTGTGCTAATTGTGTTTTTCGGTAATCAAGAAAGAAATCTTGTAATGGCATAATACGGTTACCGCGAATGCTTTGTAATTCAAGGCTAGCGTTCAACGCAATAAATAATGGTGCAGGGTCGCCAATCGGTGAAGCATTAGCAATACTGCCTCCCAATGAGCCTGCATTACGAATTTGTAAAGAGCCTAAACGTTCAAATAATTCATGTGATTCAGGGTAAATCTCTGAGAATCTATCAAGGAATTCGCTGTAAGGGAGTGCGGCACCAATATGTAAACCTTGCTCATCTTCATTAAATTGCATCAATTCAGGACAATAACGTACTGAAATTAATTGGTTGTTATAACTGAGTCGTTGGCTAAATTCTACAGAGAGGTCAGTTGCGCCAGCCACAAATTGTGCTTTTGGATGTGAAGCTTTTAATTCACATAATTGCGATAGATTCTGTGGTAAATAAAAGTACTGTCCTTCACTTCCGCTTGCTGTGTTTTCAATCATTGGTATTTTATTTAATGCTAAGTCTTTTTCTAAGGAAATAGTTAATGCTTGGACTTGTTTACTAAAGCGATGATCTTTGTGTGCAATATTTTGTGCAGCTTGGTTTTGATAGCTAAAACATTTTTCAGCCGCTTTTAAAATAGGTTGATAACCAGTACAACGACATAAATTTCCGCCCAATGCTTGAATCACCTTTTCTTTGCCTGGGTAAGTTTCAAAATTCATATATAAAGCAAATAAACTCATGATAAAACCAGGTGTACAAAAGCCGCATTGTGAGCCATGGCATTCAACCATCGCTCTTTGTACTGGGTGAAGATCTTCAACTGCTGGATTCATTTTTGTGGTCAATGCTTCAACGGTTAATAAATGTTTACCGTGCAAATTACCTACTAACATTAGACAAGCATTAATACTTTTGTAATGCCATTCGCCATTAATCAAGTCACCAACCACTACCGTACACGCACCACAATCTCCAGAAGCGCAGCCTTCTTTGCTGCCTACTTTCCCCATATTGGTGCGTAACCAATCTAAAATGCTCAAACTTGGAGCAAATGCTTGTAACTTAACCATTTCGTTATTAAGTAAAAATTGAACCACGTAAACCTCTCTTTATTAACCAAGCCTTTATTACTAGGGGCTTAACGTTATTTCTTAGCTGACATTAAAAATATTTAAAACACTTTTGACCATTTGGTCAATACATTGCATTGCATACTATGTACCAACCTTTGATCTAGCACTCAAAAAAGCTATTTAATAAGGAATATCGCGGGATTTTTTATCACTGGCGTTAAAACGAGCTAAGTCTGATGAGTATTCTTCTGTCTGGTTTAACAAACTTAAATAGAAGTAAAATGCTTTATAGAAAGTATTTAACAATAATGCGAGAGGATGGCGCTATTTTTGCAGTGATACTTTGTAATCGTATTACTATAAAATAACTATGCTGTTATACATTCTGTGTTGTTGAATATAAGAACTATATTAAACAACGAACAATATCAGAGATAAGCAGTCCCTAAACAACTTTTAATACAAAACAAAAAGTCAAAATATTGGAGAAAGGAAGATGAAAAATATTTTCAAGATGTTGTGTTTAACACTTACTTTAGGTTTTTCTGCATTAAGCAATGCAGCAGAAGAACCATTAAAGATAGGTTTTGTTTACGTTAGTTCAACAGGTGAAGCTGGTTGGACTTACACGCATGATCAAGCAAGACTTAACTTAGAAAAAGTATTTGGTGATAAAATTAAAACAACTTTTATCGAAAATGTAGCAGAAGGACCTGATGCTGAACGAGTGATCACTCAATTAGCCCAAAGTGGACATAAACTAATATTTACGACTTCATTTGGTTATATGAACCCGACATTGAAAGTAGCAAAACGTTTTCCTGATGTGAAATTTGAACATGCAACAGGCTATAAACGCGCTAAAAATGTAGGGACTTATTTTGACCGTATTTATGAAGCAAGATACCTAACAGGTGTGGTGGCTGGTTACATGTCTAAAACCAATGTCATTGGTTACATCGGTGCATTTCCAATTCCAGAGGTAGTACGTGGAATCAATGCATTCACGCTAGGAGCTCAATCGGTTAACCCTGATATTAAAGTGAAAGTTGTTTGGGTAAATACTTGGTTTGATCCAGCAAAAGAACGTGAAGCAGCCAATAGCTTAATCGATCAAAAATCTGATGTAATTACATTCCATACTGATTCGCCAGCAGCAGTACAAGCCGCTGAAGATGCAGGTGTTTATGCAATTGCTTACCACTCAGACATGAGCGAATACGGCCCAAAAGCTCAATTAACAGCAGCTGTACATAACTGGAATGGTTTTTACGAGCAACGTGTTCAATCTGTTTTAGATGGTACTTGGAAATCTGAAGACGTGTGGAAAGGGATTGCTTCTGGTATGACTCAGTTAGCACCTTTCAACGAAGCTGTGCCAAAAGATGTTGTCGCTAAAGTAACGGCACTATCAAACCAAATTGTTGACGGTACATTCCACCCATTTACTGGTCCAATTAAAGATCAGTCTGGCAAAGTAATATTGCCTGCAGGTGAAGTAATGAAAGATGGCGACTTATTACGCATGGACTACTACGTAGAAGGTGTTGATGGTAAGTTGAAATAATTAGAATACATCTAATGATACTTTAATCGTTTATTTGAACTCAGTGTCAATGCGACCTGAGCTACATCAACGTGTTATAAATGAATAACCGTTAAAATAACTGATTATTAGGGGACTTTATTTCATGCTAAGTCCCCTACTTTTTATCACTTTATTAGCCCTGTAACTTATCCTGTAGAGCATTATTAATTTATGAAAAAAGTAATAAAAAAAAGCATTAAATCACGTGGTTCATTAGCTGATATACGTAAAGATAACTTATATCAAATTTTAACGTCGGCGGAACAGGTTTTTGCTGAGCGAGGTTATAGAGGTACAACAGTTGCTGCCATTGCAGAAGCCGTTGGTTTACCGAAAGCGAATATTCTTTATTACTTTAAAACCAAAGAAGGTCTTTATAAGGCAGTGATCAACCAACTATTAACGTTGTGGATGAATCACATGAATGAAATGAGTGCAGACTCGCACCCTAACGAAGCCTTACCTAGATACATTGCTAATAAAATACGCCAATCCAAAGAACACCCAAACGCGTCACGCATATTTGCAGCAGAAGTCTTACATGGGGCACATTACCTACGTGATTCACTGCAGGAAGAATTAAAAGATCAGTTCGATCAAACTTGTCAGGTATTCGATGCTTGGGTTGAGAAAGAATGGATGGATCCTATTAATTCAGAGCATTTATTGTTTATGCTTTGGTCTACAACACAAGCCTATGCCGATCATGGATTGCAAATTAGTATTTTGATGGGTAAAGAACACTTAGATGAAGATGACTTTGAAAAAGGGATTAAACTACTCACACAAGTCACTTTAAAAGGCTGCGGCATCAAACCTCTTTAACCAAAATAATAGTTTCCAGTGCTAGTTTTTATTAAGCGTTTTTATTAAAAGTTTGTGTTGATGGTTTGTATTAATAGTTTTGTATTGAAAGTTTTAATCACACCAATAACGATTTCAAAAATGCCTTATTACTAATATATAGAACGTTACTAATGTGTAGCAGCGATTGAAAAGAAGCAAAAGCAACCTTACTGTTAGGTCTCTGATATGAATTACTAAAACAGTAAGGTGCTTTATATTAAACTTTATCTAACTTATCTTTGGTCTATCTTCAGTCTATCTTTATCCCCTCTTGAGCTTACTTTTAACTTATCTTTAGCGCACTGCGGTTGGCATCAATTGCTTAGGTAACCATAACGCTATCTCTGGGAACATAATAATTAAGAATAAGATGAACAACATTGGTAGTAAAATAATGCACACTTCTCTTAAAACTTTGACCACGTTCATACCACCGATAGACGCTGAAATTAATAAGCATAAACCGTAGGGGGGTGTTACCAACCCGAATGCGAGTGAAATGATACCAATGATTGCAAATATAATAGGTGAAATATCGGCTTGTGTTGCTACCGGTAAAAGTACCGTTCCTAAAATAATAATAGTTGGAATCGCATCAATAAATAAACCAAAGAACAGGAATAAAAAGGCAATAACAATCAATGTGCCAAATTGTCCGAACTCCATACTGACCATAAAATCAATGATTAAACGTGGCACGTTATAATAAGCAAGCAACCATCCAAATACTGATGCAGTCCCTATCGCAAACAATGAAATTGAAGCAAATCGGCCTGTATCATAAAGGATAGGTCCAACATCACGCGGCTTAACCGTTTTATAAACAACCATGCCTAGGAATAGAGAATAGCCTGCTGCAATAATTGCACTTTCAGTTGGTGTAACTATGCCAGCCACAATACCGTAAATAACAAAGACAGGTGTTAGCATCGCCAATGCCGCCCCTTTAAATGCTTTAAAAGCCATTTTAAAAGTAGGTTTTACAGTGATTGGGTAGTTATAAACTTTTGCATAACCGTAAACAGTCGCCATTAATGAGAAACCAATTAACAGCCCTGGTATGGCGCCCGCTAAAAACAACGCACCAACGGAAACTTGCATAACGCCGCCCCACACAATCATCAAAATACTAGGCGGTATTATTACGCCCATTACTGACGAACATGCGGTAATGGCAATGGCAAAACGTCTGTCATAACCTTCGTTAATCATGGCAGGGATTAATATTTTCCCACAACCGGCAGCATCAGCAGTTGATGAGCCAGAAATACCAGCAAATAACATAGAAACAGCGACATTTACATGGCCTAAACCACCAGGCATCCATCCTGTTAGTACTCGCGCTAAATCAATTAATTTATCGGTTATTTTCCCGGAATTCATTAAATTGGCGGCTAATAAAAAGAAAGGAACAGCCAGTAAAATAAATGAGTTATACGACTGAAACATTCTATCGATAATGATAAAAGGAGTCAGTCTAATATCTAAGAATACGACTGGAAGTGTTGCAAGCCCTAATGCAAATGCAATCGGCACGCGTAATATAACTAATAAAAGAAAGCAGCCAACGAGCAAAGCACAGGCTACTCCGGTAGTAAGAATCATTGCATTATCCCTTTGCTTGATTTGTATACTTGAAATGCTTCTGCAAATTTAAATAGTGAAAAAACACACCACAATAGCCCTGCAAATGGCACGGTAATATGGGTGATTAATAAGTTTGCGTTCATCATGACTGAATGTTGAATGCCACCAAATTTTGCGTAATCGATGCCATACCACATAAACATTGCACCAAACCCGCCAACTGAAAGGTAAACAACTGATCGTTGAATTAACAAAATGAGTGGGTTTGAGCTGTCAGGTAATACTTGAACATCAAAATGCGTATTTTCCCAGACGGCTAATACTGAACCAATCATCACCACCCACACAAAAATAAAGGTAGCTAATTCTTCAGTCCAAAGATAAACAGGAATAATGCCTGTGTATCTAGCAATAACCTGCATTGCAACTGGGATGACTAAAGCACCCACTAATATAGTTAGAGTTACTTTTAGTACCGTGCAAAGCAACTCTAAGCCTCGTTTAATCATGGGTAACCTCAAAGAAGAAATTCGTTTATAAAGGAGAGATCTCTACGTGATCTCCATTTGGATCACGTAGAGTTATTACTTATTAAAGTGTTAACGGTTTAGTTAGACGGCTTGTAGTTCATGCCATTTAATTAAAAAGTGAGTCTTAACTACTTTAATAAAATCATTGTTACCGAGGTAACTATTACTAATGTAACTGTTGTTAATTTAACTGTTACTTATTGCGAATCGCTTCAAGTAATTCAGTTGCATTAATACTTGCAGCAAATTTATCTTGAACAGGTTTAACAATCGTTAATAATTTTTCACGATCAGCAAACTCTGCAACTTGAATCTGTCCAGCATCAGCCATTTGCTTCAATTTAATACCGTCTTCACGTGTTTCTAACTCACGACCAAAATCACCCGCTTCTTTACCTGCTTTTTTGATAGCAGCTTGAAGTTTTTCAGGCAGTTTACGGAAGCTTTTACCACTAAATACAATAGGACGTACTGTAATCGTGTGACTTGTTAAGGTAACGTTTGGTGCAACTTCATAAAACTTCAAGTTCTGGATACTAGCCGCTTCATTTTCTAGTCCACTAACAACACCCGTTTGTATTGCGTTGTAGACTTCATTGTAAGAAATAGCAGAAGGTGCCGCGCCGATAGCTGCAAAGATTTGCGCTTGGATAGGTGCGCCCATTACTCGCATTTTGTGTCCTGCTAGCTCATCCATATTACTGATGCGTTTGCTTGAAATAAGGTTACGAGTACCACCGCCTGCATAACCAACAATCACAATATCAGCTTTGTCAGAAAGTTCTTTTTCAAGTGGTGCTAGTGTGTCGCTTGAAAGTACTGTGTTCCAATGGTCTAAATCACGAAATAGGAAAGGCATGTCCATTAATGGAATTGAAGGTGCAAATCTTGCCATGTTAGAAGGTGCCAATATCGTATAATCAATCGCTACGCCTTGGTTTAAAAAAGTAACGTAATCTTTTTCAACGCCCAATTCACCATTTAAACGTAAATCAAATTCAACATCACCATCGTAATACTGCTCAACTAACTCACCAAATTTAACCATTGTTTTAGTAAATGTATGATTACCATCGAACATACTCGCACCACGAAGTGTTTCCGCGTTAACTGATGTTGTTGATATCGCTAATGCAGCAAATGTTGCGCCTGCTACCGTTGTCTTCATGACTTTTTTAAATTTTTGGCTAAATAACATAACTTTTCCTTGTTCGTTTTTTCATATTGAAAGTATTAAGTAGTACAAAATAAACGTTAAATACACAAAATAATAAATATGTGTAAGCGCTTAATATTACTGATACTTATTACGGGCTAATGACACTTTCCATTAATAAATTAGTACAAACTTAACGACATTTAAGTCTGCTTTTTTAAAGTAAAATTAACATTTTTAAAACAGCTATTTTACAAAACAAAATGAGTATAGAGTTTATTTTGGTAGGACCAAAGGATAGGGATCACAGTTAATTGATCAGAGTATTTTCTCGACCAATTATGAGACACGAAACAAGATAAAAACCTAACCAATTGATAATTAACAATTTAATTATCATTAAGTAATAAGAAACTAACATAAACCATTAATTGGTAGACCAATTAATGGTTTTTTGTGATCGAATTCATTTTTATAAACTATCAAAAAAATTGAATATGCTAGATAATTTACTCGAAAAGTAATTCAATATATTTAACTTTATTATTAATGTAATAACAGAGGGTCATTAACTTATAAAATAAGAAGATCATATATCGGAGATAACAGATTTATAATGATATGTTTGACATCATCACCTCTATTAAACTTACAATATACTTAAGCAAAACAGCTCATCGTATTCAATGGCAACATCATTAAGTACAAATGATTAAGATATATAAATAGAGTAGATGCACAGGGTATATAAAGAAGGTATATGAATAGCTATTTGGTAAATTTAAATTGATAAAATTTTGCACATTTACACATTAAGCAAATGTTAAACTTAGCCTTTAATATCTATAAGTTACATTTTAAATGGTCATTGAAGTATTAAATAAAAAGAATAATAAGCACTGACATTACTTAAGCTAATGTTGTTGGCTGATAAAGACCCAAGTCTATACACACGACAAACTTATAAAAATGCACTTAGCTTCTATATCTATTCTCTGTACTTAACCTTTATACAAAAGTGCAAAGCTAAGTAAGCTCACTATCAAGAAACTTAAAAGGTTTTGTAAACGATGAATTCGCCAAAACGCCTTTACCAAGAAATTGGTATCGCATTAAAAAAAAGAATCTCAAGTGGAGAGTTTTCGATCGGTCAAAAGCTTCCACCCGAACGTGAAATAGCACATACAATGAATGTCAGCAGAGCTGTTGTCCGTGAGGCTTTGATTATGTTGGAGCTTCAAGAAATTGTAAATGTACGCAAAGGCTCTGGTGTTTATGTGACTCGTATTCCCTCTGACGAGATTAACTCACAAGGAGACCAGGCTGATGATATTGAAAATGAAGACAATGATGTTGGACCTTTTGAATCACTGCAAGCACGACAACTTCTTGAAAGTCGAATAGCAGAGTTTGCAGCCACACAAATAACCAAAAATGATATAGATAAACTTCGTCAAGCACTTGAAATGGAACGCCTAAATTTAGAAAATAATAGTAAAGATTATGACGGCGATGAAATGTTTCACATGGCCATTGCCGATGCGACACAAAATAGCGTGTTGAGTGGGATGGTCCACGACCTGTGGGTACAGAGAAATAATAGCCCTATGTGGCGACAACTGCATTTACACATTAACAATGAAGATTATCGTAAAGTGTGGTTGAAAGATCATGAAAAGATTTTAGCTAGCCTACAACGCAGAGATGCGGCGGGTGCGCGAGATTCAATGTGGCAACATTTAGAAAATGTAAAACAAACATTATTCAGTTTGTCTGATATCGACCACCCTGATTTTGATGGTTACCTGTTCAGTACCAACCCAGTGATTAGTTATTAAGGTTTAGGTCTAAATTAAGGTTAAGGTCTAGGTCTAGGTTTAGATTTAATTTTAATTTTAATTTTAATTTTAATTAATGACGCAGTACTGACCAAAAATGTTCAACCAAACGTTCAAAAAAAAATCGAAAAAAATAAGTGGTCATCGATGTAATACTCGAGACCACTTACTTTATCTAGCTTATTTTACCTGACGACTTCGATAAAAACATGACTATAATTAGAGATGAAAATAGAATTTCGGTACTTAGATTAATAGTGGAACCTAAGTTAATGTTTAATTGATACTGAAGTTCAGCTGAGGTCTAAACGACATAGATCTCATTTTAAATTCGACTTAAAAAATCTACTTCACATAAATACTAATCCCATGATGGATTTATATGCCCTCTTTTCAAATTGTTTAATCAATCACATAAAATAATACAATATCACTATAGAGTGACTTTTCCATTAATAGAGATATGCGTAAGGGATTAAAATAATGAAGAAAATTTATTTAGGATTAGTGATAACAGGTTTATTAGCAGGTTGTGCCAATACTGCAGATACAACATCAAAAGTTGTTTCAACAACAAACTCTGTTGTCTCAGTCGCAACCGGCAGCAATCTAATTATCGATCCACAATTAACTCAGTTTAGAAGTAACAGTGGTAAAAGTGATGTTTGGAAAAAGAATGCAAATAAAAATAAAGGTCTAGGTGATGCTGGAAGCTCTAAAGATACAGCATTTGGTGAAGAAGGATCATCTCGTTTACGCTTTACGGCTGCGTCTGATGACTTTACTGCTCAACCTGGTTTAAGCCAAGAAGTATTCGGCTTACAACCTAATACAGATTATGAATTCTCTCTCTATTACAACGACAAAAAAGGTGACGAATCACCAACAGAACTAGTGTTTGGTGCAACAAGCGCATCTGGTCAATCATTAGCCACTAAAACAGTACATACATCAGAGCTTAATAATGCACCTAAAGGCGCAGTAAGAGATAGCTTCCGTCAAACATCGGTTAGCTTTAACTCTGGTGCAAATGTGTCAGTGACTGTTTATGCAAAACTACACATTGCAGACCTATCTAAAATTGATATGGATGGTGATGTTGCGAAGCAAACAGAAGTGCGTATCGATGAATTTAAATTAGCTAAAAAGTAGCTTTATTTTCTATCGATTAAATAACTAATTACCTAGTTATCTATTACATCAATAACGGGGTAAATATTATAGGGCAGCTATCTTAAGGTAGTTGCCTTTTTTTATTAAAAAAATAATCATGCTTCCTAATGACTATTTTGGCTAGAAAGTAATAACGCGTAGTTAAAAGGTAAGTTCAAAATCAATTTTTGATTATTAACTTTGCATTGCAATTGCTGATATAAACTATCAAAACCAGAAAAGAGTTGTGCTTTGGTTATCAAGTTTAAAACATCTAATTTTATCTCTTCATTTTTTTTACTCAGCTTTTCGCTCTTATCTTGGCCGCTATTCTTATTTAGGTTCACCGCATAAATAGTACATTCACCTTGATAATGACGAGCGAAAACAAAACATTTATTTTCTGCGTACAATGTCAGATAACTCCCCACTTGAAGCTCTTTACGGTTTTTTCTTAATACGATTAATTGCTGATAAAAAATAAATAACTCACTGTTTATATCTAACTCATTCCACGGGAAACAACGTCGATTATCAGGATCTTGTCCTCCTTGTAACGCCACTTCAGTGCCGTAATAAAGACAAGGCACTCCAGGATAACTAAAGAGCAACATGCTTGCTGCTTTTAATCTCTGTTGATCTCCTGCTAATTGAGTTAGAAATCGCATTGTATCGTGGCTATCTAATTGATTAAGTTGTGCTAATTGATTCAACCATGGTATTTTACCACGGCTTTCAGCTAGCCAAATATCCAACTCTTGAGCATTGATGTCAATCGCATGGTAAGCAATATCTAACCCAGCAAAAAAGGCACGAATAGGATGGGCAAATCCATAATAATTCATTGCACCATCTTCTTGCTCTCCTTGCAGCCATTGAGTCGCCTCGTAAAAATGTTCACCAACAATATAAGCTTCTGGGTTAACTGCTTTAGCAGAGGCCCTAAAGGATTTCACATAGTGTGTATTATTATAAGCACCAACGCCTTCCCCTAGCATGTGGATAACATCAAAGCGCCAACCATCAATATGATAAGGTGGTTTTAACCAATACTTTAAAACGGAAGACTCGCCTTTATAAATATAATGCTGCACATCGTGATTAAGAAAATTAAGCTTAGGTAATGTATCTATACCATTCCAAGCAATATAACGATCTTCTACATTAGAACCTTCTTCATGGCTACTTTGTTGAGTAAAAATATAATGATCTCGATAAGGGGAATCAGGACGTTTATAAGCGCTATATTCATCTGCTTGATAACGCCCAAACCAAGGATGCTCATAGGAAGTATGGTTAAACACCGCATCGAGTATTATTTTCATACCACGCTGATGCAGGTTGTCAGTTAATTGTGCAAACTCAGTATTACTACCGAAGTGTGGATCAATATTAAGATAATCCGTTGTATCGTATTTATGATTACTTGGAGAGGTAAAAATAGGATTAAGATAAAG
Source organism: Psychromonas sp. SP041 (assembly GCF_000470315.2). Classification (GTDB taxonomy): domain Bacteria; phylum Pseudomonadota; class Gammaproteobacteria; order Enterobacterales; family Psychromonadaceae; genus Psychromonas. Next base: position 19,905 of record NZ_CBRF02000005.1, on the reverse strand, counting down.
CACGCTGATACCAAGGTGTTGTAAGTAATCAAGTTTGTTAGCTATTCCCTTTAAATCACCACCATAAAACTCACTCGCTCCCGTTGACTCATGCCCAGCTTGTGCAACAGGCTCTCCCCATTTTTTAGCAATCACTCGATGTTCACCATTTTGATAAAGGTACTCATCTGTTTTGACAGCAATATCAGGATTTCCCTGACAAAAACGATCTGGAAAAATTTGATAGAAAACCTGTGATTGAACCCATTGAGGAGGACGATGTTGGGCATTGTATTTAAAGTGGCTTTCTAACCCAGGAATGCGATTAACAGTGCCAGCAGCACTTAACCAAATCTGATTTTTATCCGTTAAACACTTTATCGCATAATAAGTATTATCAACATGCGTACTTAATGGGATACGCGCTTGATAAATAACGCCAAAATCAGATAAAAAAGACAGCTCAATTTTTTCACACTGAATTAATCTATCCTCATTGTTAGGCTCGCAACGAACAAAACAGGAATGGATCATCTTTGTCGGATCATTACATAGAAAGCGTATGATTAACTCATTGCCTTCTTGTTTTAGCCAATCATCGGTTTGGCCATGAAATAAGAACAATTTGGATGACAACATAATGACGCCTCTTTTATAAATATTTACGTAAATGCGCTTGTAAATACAATCATCGATTATAAGATGCCCAACAACTAAAGTTGAAAATAATGACAGGGTTAAGGCGATTAATTGAGCATTGTTATAGCCCCAATTTATACCTGCTATCATTCACACATTCACAAAGTTCAAAGTTCACAGTTTGACCTCTGGATCGTTAGCTGAAAACCAACTCTGCGTTGCAACTTTCGATAAAAACTAACCATTGTCATCATGTTGCGCCTTGATTTTAAATCCAAGCTAACGACTGAACAAAGTGCCTTGAACGGTAATGGGTATAAATAAAGATAGATGAAGAAGGGTAAATAAAAATATAACGAAGGAAACAGCATAGAAAGCATAATGGGCTTAAACGGGTTAAGCCCACATATCATTAATAACAATTACATCAACTAAAATATAGCATTAATACTGACGAATCTTTTTAACCATTGCACTCATCTTATCTGCTGCTTGCTTAATTTCTGGTTTATCCGCAACGGCGGCAATACCACAACGCCACCAAGACTCATAACCATGCGTCATACTTTTAGGCAGTACTTTTACATCAATCAATGTCGATACTGTTTGTTTTTTAGCATCAGCAATTGCAGCAATTAACTCTGCTTCGTTACGCACTGTATAGGTTACACAACCATAGCTTTCAGCATTTTTAGCAAAGTCGACAGGGACAGATTTACCGGTTAACTTACCTGTTTTAGCATCTCTAAAGCGGTTTTCTGTGCCAAAACTGCCCATACCGTTATCCATTTGCAGGTTATTAATACAACCAAAACTCATATTATCTAATAATACGATATTGATTTTAATCCCCTCTTGAATCGCCGTTTGTAACTCTGAGTGCAGCATCATATAAGAACCATCGCCTAATAAGGCATACACTGGCTGCTCTGGACAAGCGATCTTAGCGCCAATGGCTGCAGCAATTTCATATCCCATGCATGAATAACCAAACTCCATATGGTAGGTATCTTGTTGCTTAGGGCGCCATACTCTTTGTAAATCAGCAGGCAATGAGCCAGCCGCCCCTACCACAATAGCATCATCAGATAATTCCTGATTTAAAAGACCTAATACACGCGTTTGTAATAATTTAGATTGTAAAACGTCTGCGTATTCATCAAGAATGGCATGGCCTAAATGTCCTTCAATTTCAGGTGAAAACTTAGTTTCTTCATAAGTTACATTATCTAAACGTGCAAGTTCATCAGCCCATGCACTACGAGCAGTAGATATTTCATCTTTGTATTCAGAACAATACCCTTCTTTTTCTAACGCATCGGATAATGCATTAAGTGCTGCTTGAGCATCGGCAATAACGCGAATACCGTCGAGCTTATAAGCATCAAAGCTGGCAACATTAATATTTACAAAGGTCACCTCTTTATTTTGGTATTGAGACTTTGAAGCGGTCGTAAAATCTGTCATACGTGTACCAACACCGATAATGACATCTGCATCTTTAGCTAAAATATTCGCAGAATAAGTCCCTGTTGCACCAATACCACCACAATTTAAATAATGGTCAAAAGGCACTGCACTTTTACCTGCTTGGGTTTCACCAAATGGGATATTAAACTTCTCAGAAAAAGCTTTAAATGCATCATGCGCTTCGGAATAACGCACACCACCACCACAAATTAATAACGGCTTTTTCTTACCCTTAATCGCTTCAACTGCATCCGCTATCATAGCTTCAGAAGCTGGACGTCGTTCGATACGATGTACTCTTTTTTGAAAGAAATGCTCAGGGAAATCGTAGGCTTCACCTTGCACATCTTGAGGAAGAGAAATAGTTACCGCACCTGTATCTGCAGGATCAGTTAATACACGCATTGCATTAATCATTGCTGTCATTAATTGCTCAGGACGCATCACTCGGTCAAAATATTTAGAGACTGGACGGAATGCATCGTTCGTAGAAATAGAGTAATCATGGAATTGTTCAATTTGCTGGATAACCGGATCTGGCTGGCGTGAAGCATAAACATCGCTTGGTAATAATAAAACAGGAATACGATTAGCAGTTGCCGTTGCCGCTGCAGTGATCATATTGGCACAGCCAGGTCCAACTGATGCACTCACTGCGTATATTTTCTTTCTTTTGTGCTGTTTCGCAAAACCAACTGCAATTTGTGCCATACCTTGCTCGTTACAACCTTGGTGCACAATTAAATCGCCAGGATCTTGCTCAAGCGCTTGCCCTAACCCAAGTACATTACCATGGCCAAAAATAGTAAACACACCGTGCACAAATTTTTCTTGCTGACCATCAACCTCAACATACTGTTGATTTAAAAATTTTACTAAGGCTTGTCCGGTAGTTAATCGAAAGGTGTTCATATCTTTGCTCCAGGGTATTAATAGTTTTCACAAACCATTTAAAATATAAAAACGCAAAATAGAAAATAAATTTCAAAACATAATGCATGATATTAATGAAATGAAACGATTAATAGTGGTTTGATATAAAAGTGTTAAACCCATCATATTATATTAACAACCACGGCAACGAATAAATTCAAGCCATTGTTTTATATAAACATATAAAACATAAGCAATATACTTAAAATTCAATAATTAACATAATCACTTATTAACCCTAGAATAAAACATCATTAACAAAAATAAAACGCATTATAGAAACAGGTGTAATAAAAATTAAAATAGAAAATATTTTTCACTTTATTTGATATTTAAGATAAAAACGAGTTCAGATAAATAAAATACCAAATAGGTAAATGATCAAATAATCGTTGATCAAAGTACAAAGAGGAAAATTGATATTAAAAATGGATAGAAAAGACATGGTATATAAAGATAAAAATCAGGCATTAAATATGGCTGGTCTATAAAATACATGAGGTTAAAATTATTGAAAGTGTTGAGATAGCTAACAGCACTAAACAGGTCTTACCATTAACTCCCCTATAATAAGGAAGTTAATGAGAATAAAGAGAGGTAACCTGCTGTTAAAGAAGTCTAATACCAGCAGAAAATTTAAATGAGCAACTTAGCGATAGAGAGCCTAGTCAGTTAATAACGCGATTAATACCAATGGAATTAAATAAGTGCTCAGAAATTGCGCAGGAAAAATTAACACTAATAAGGCGTGAGTTGTAGAAGATAGTTGTTCTCACTTCAAAACTCAGAACGTAGTTAGGGGTCATTTTAACCAGCAAGGATGATCACCTTATTAATTCTTTTGGTATAAGTTATGCTCTTATAATTTGAATCCAAGACGTTACATAAATAGCGTTATATAAATAACATTAAGCATTTATAACATTAAACCTACCGCTAGTGTTTGGGCAATAAACATCGCACTCGTTAAAGAACGAAATCCCAACACATCATTTTCAATGATTTCAAAACAAATATCTGCTTTTCGCCCATGCTCACTCATTTGGTGGTCAGTAATAGCCACAATCTTAGCGCCAACTTTATCAGCACGTTCAATGGCAGAAGTTGATTCCTGCGCATGCGGTTTAAAAGTTGTAATCAGTAGAACATCATTCTCTTTCATTCGCTTTAACATAGGAGAACTCATACCACCAGCACCATCTAGCAGTACTACATTCAAATCTTCTTTGATCAACATGTATGAAAGGTAGCTCGCAATCGGATAAGCTCTACGTGCGCCTTGTACATAAATGGTTCTAGCTTTTGCCAGTAATTTTATTGCATCTTCTAATTTACTAGGAGAAATGCCTATCAGTACATCTTCCATGGCTCTAATATTTGAGTCACCTAAACTTTCAAATATGCCTTGAACAGAATCAACTTGCTCTGAGCCTTCTTGCTTGGCTCTTTTAATACGTTCTTTATAATCACGCGGCTTATGGAAATATTGATCACTGAACAATATTTGCATTTTACTAAAGCCATCAAAGCCAAACGTATTAGCAAAACGACTTAAGGTAGAGATAGGAACACCGGCTTTAACTGAAATAACAGACATTGTTTCAAAAGCAACTACCATCGGCTCTTCACTAATAAAATCTGCAACTTGTTTAAGGCGATTACTTAAGCTGTCGTAGCGTTCGGCGAGGATATCTTTAAATGTATCTAATGTTGTAGCAACTTCAATTTTCTTCGGCATTTGTTTACTCTCAAAAAAACACCTAAGAGACTACTTAGGTGTTAGTAAAGGTTACCCAATTAAACAGTCTAAGACAATAATTTAAAGCATCGAATCGCTTCTTCTCTGACATGAGGCATCGCTTTCTTCATAAAATAAAGACGATCAAACTTTGCTGTTTCAGCATTCATGTAATCACGTAAATTATGGCCCAATGCCTGCCTTAAAGAAGTACCAATATTAAATTTTGAGACTCTGGTTTTTTTCAACTTTAAAATATCTTCATCTCTTATGCCACTTGTGCCATGAATCACTAAAGGTTTAGACACTAATGCTTCCACTTTTTTTAATAATTCAAAGTCAATAACACTGGTTGGCTCGGTTAAGCGATGTACATTGCCAATAGACAGCGCAATACAATCTAAGTCACTTTGTTCTGCATATTGCTGAGCTTCAGAAGGGCTAGTATCAATGGTTTTAATATGATCTCGGCCTTCTTGATAAGGTACTGAACCAATCTCACCTTCAACACTCACACCACAAGCATGTGCGACTTCAGCGACTTTTTTAGTGCGTGCGATATTATCAGTAAGCGAAAGTTGCGAGCCATCAAACATCACCGAACTAAACCCCGCTTTAATCGCTTGATAAACAATGTGCTCTTCATAAGTATGATCTAGATGTAATACGACTTTTTGAGAGCTGTTTTTTGCTAGCTCACTAAACATTGTCGCAGCAATTACCGGTCCGTAGAAATCAATTACATCTTTATTGCATGCCAAAATAACTGGCTTATTCACTTCTTCAGCAGCATCAACAATTGCACGAGCATCCTCATAGCCAAAGATATTAAAACAAGGCACAGCATAATCACTGTTCGCAGCCTCGGGTAAAACATCATTTAAATTAACAAGCATAATAGAATCCTTTTATTTAAATTTATTAACCATATCTTTGATACCAGGGATCGTATGTACTTGATATTCATGGTGAGGGTCAAAATGCTGAACCAATGATTTAGACGTTTTACCGACAATAATAGTGAAGTAATACATTTCATATCCAGGGGCAGCAACGCTTGGGTGGTAACCTTTATCAATAGAAATAACACTGCCAGATTTAACGTGATATACCGGACCGCAATCATCTTCATGTTCATAAAGGAACTGCGCACCAAAACCTTGGCCGGGATTAAACTGGAATTGATACACTTCTTGGTAATTCGTTTCTAATTGACCACGGTCACAATCATGCTTATGCGCAGGGAAACCAGACCATCCACCAGCACCAACCGTAAATAATTCACTCACGAGTAAACGACCACGTTTATCAACATTAGCCTGTCCTAATACGTGCTTTATTTTTCGATGCGTTTTTGTATCGTCTGAACCGTACTGTAATTTATCAACCGTCGTTATAGCAAAAGGTTCAAGCACTTCATCGTAAAGGCCACCCGCAATCATCACCGTTGCTTCTTCACTATCACAGGTAATCTCAGCGGTCATACCAACGGGGACATAAACAGACTCAGGGTCACCATCCCAAATGCTGGCGCGTTTACCAATACGAGGAAAGGCTTGATCGCCAACAACGATAGAACACGTTCCTCCTCCTAAAACGATGACACTTTCATAGCCTGTCACCTGGTGTGTAAATTTTTCGCCTTGCTTTAACTTCACAGGATTAAAAAAACATAAAGGCGTCGTATCATCATTTACGTCAATAATTGGTTGGTTCTTATTATCAAAAGGTGCGATGTGCTTTCCCATAGTAATATCCTAATTAGTTTAAATTGTGAGTGAATTTGATTTGTATTCGCGCCTTAACGCGATGCTTGTTCGAACCTTGCAATAAAGCTTTCTAGCTCTTCTTTGGTTGGCATTGCTTCAGTACAACTAGTACCACTAACATTGATCGCAGCAGCCGCTGAACCATTACTGACGCCCTGCTCTAATGTGCCGCCGTGCGTTAATGTCCAAATAAGTGCACCGGCAAAAGAGTCACCTGAGCCAAACGGTTTTTTCGCTTCAACTCTGTAAATACCCTGTTCGAATTGATGTCCATCTTTGCAATAAACTCGAGAGCCTAACTCCCCTGCTTTAATAATCACGATTTGTGAATTACCTGTTAGAAAACGTTGTGCAGTTTGACTGTCATCGTTATTGCCCGGTGCAACTACGGTTTCCATCATGTCGAATTCTTCACGATTACCAATCACGATGTCCGATAAATTTGCGGCAATACCGTAATAAATAGAGGCATCGACATCAGTGCGCCAAGTTTTTGGACGGTAATCAACATCGAGCACCACAACAGTACCAACGCTGCGTGCATACTGCATCGCAAGTAATGTTGCTTCTCTACTTGGACTGGCTGATAACGCGGTCCCTGTTACAATTAATGTTTTACTTTTTTTTATATATTCAGGGTCAATTTGCTCTGTTTTTAACATTAAATCAGACGCATTATTACGATAAATTAAAACGTCACAATCATTAGGCTTCATCTCAGTAAAAGCGACTGACGTACGAGAACCACTCGCATCGACCATCATGCCATCGAGGTTAATACCTTGTTTTTCTAGGTACCCTTGTACATAACGACCAAATGAATCATCTGCAACGCAGCTAATGAAACCGACTTTTGCACCCAGTTTATTGATTGCAACTGCGATATTAGCGGCAGAGCCACCTACGTATTTATCAAAACCTGTGATATCAGCAATATCGGTGTTCGCTTCACGCGCATACAAATCAACACCCGCTCGGCCTAAAACAATTGCGTCTAATGCTCTATCTTGTAAAAAATTCACTTGTGCCATTATTTGTTCCTTAATCTTTATAGTTAACCCATTGCGAGCCATTGTCTGCGGATTCAACGCACTTCTCGCACAATCGAGTTCCTTCGATCCCCGCTTCTACACCTGGGAACCAAATAGCGGCTAATGCTGTTTGGTCATTACGCTCTGCGGCATCAAAAGCATGTGCAAAACGAGCATATAAATTAGCCCAAGATTCAAAATAACCTTCAGCATGACCTCCGCCAACTCGGTTACAGGAAACACCTTGGTCATCTTGATATAAATACCCCATACCACGATCTAAAATACGCGGTGCTTCGCCTTGTACTTCATAACGAAGTTGATTTGGAAATTCATCCCACCATTCAATCGATGCTTTAGAGCCCACCACACGAATTTTTTGCTGATGCATTGACCCCGAATTGACCGCTGACGCCCATAATGTTCCAACGGCACCGCCTTTAAACTTCAGCATCACATGTGCGTTATCTTCCAATGGTGCACGCGACTCAATAAAGCTTTGGCGCATACAACATAAGCTTTCAACTTCCATCTCAGTAATCATTTCACACAGATAAAAAGCATGTGTACCGATGTCGCCAATCACATAAGTTGGGCCAGAAGCGGCAGGCGTAACACGCCACTTTAAACTCGGATCATCTTTTTCATATTCTTCATTGTGGAAACCATGAGCAAACTGCGCATTCACAATACGGATATCACCAAGATCGCCACGGCGTACCATTTCACGCGCTTGATGGACCATAGGAAAACCTGAATAACCGTACATCACACCAATCAGACGATTCTTCTCTTTAGCAAGTGCTTGTAATTGATAAGCTTCAGCAGTAGTAAAAGTTAATGGCTTTTCACAAACCACATGTAACTCCGCTTCTAATGCGGCTTTACAAATTTCAAAGTGAGTACTGTTAGGTGTTGCAATTGAGACCGCTTGAATACCATCTTCGCGCAATTTTTCTTGAGCAAACATCTCTTTATAAGTGGAATAAGATCGATCTTTATCGATACCTAAGTTCACTGCAAAATCTCGACCGCGCTCGGCATCAAGATCAAATGCCCCCGCAACTAGCTTAAATAAACCGTCACGCAATGCAGCGTTTCTATGAGAATAACCAATTTGACTCCCGCGGCCACCGCCGACCATAGCCCAACGAATAGGCTGTTTTAAATGACTTTCTTCATTAAACATTCTGTTCTCACATCGACTAAATGGTAAGAAGTTAATGACTAACTCCTTACTAGAAACACCACACTCAATTCATTACAGACCAAACTTCTCTGCATAACCTGAGATATTTTTATAAGCTGTTTTAGCGAATGTTAATGGATTTGCTTTTGCAGGGTCTTGCTCAGCTTCCACTAATAACCAACCTTCATAATCACGTGCTTTTAACGCAGTGAATACATCATCATAATTAACGTCACCCGTACCAGGTACAGTAAATACACCGTCTAATACGGCATTTAAGAATGATTTATCAGCGGCGCGTGATGCTTCCATCACTTCTAAACGGAGATCTTTAAAGTGCATATGGCCGATACGATCACCCCAACGATTAATAATATTCACAGGGTTACCGCCACCATAAGTAATATGGCCAGTATCTAGTGTTAAAAATACTGAAGGTCCAGTGACTTCCATTAATGTATCGATGTCAGCTTCTGTTTCGCAAATGGTGCCAACATGATGATGGAATGAAAGTTTGATGCCGTGTTCATTTAATAAATGGTCGGCAACAACAGTGATTTTTCTGCCATATTCAGCCCATTGTTCTGCGTTTAAAATGACACGCTTAGAAACAGGAATAGCAATATCACCATGTACAGAGTTGCTAACTTCGCCATATACCATGGCTTTACACCCTGCGGCTTTCAATAATGTAATGTGTGTTTGCATGGCTGCAATTTCTTGCTCTGCGGTATTGGTCATTAAGTTGCCACTGAACCAGCCCGACGCTAATACTAATCCGTGACTTTTAAGTAAAGGAACTAATATTTCAGGCTCTCTTGGGTATTTAGTGCCCAACTCTGTCCCTGTAAAACCTGCTTCAGCCATTTCACTTAGACACGTTTCTAGCGGGATATCCCCTCCTAGTTCTGGCATGTCATCATTGGTCCAAGTTAACGGGCTAATACCATATTGAACTTTACTCATACTTATCTCCGAATTAATTGTGATTACGAATTTGATTTAACGTGCAAGCTTTAAATCCTAAATGAGTATTGACTTGCCGCCAGACAAATCGAATATACGCCAAACAAATCATAATGAAAATATTTTTTCATTAACAATTGGCGCTTTATCAAAGTTTTTTGAAAAAAAATTATTGACCTTCTATTTTAAGATGAAGCAAAAAAGTGCCTCTAAAAACTCAAAAAACATTAAAGCAATAAAAAACAATAACTTAAATAAAACAAAAGAGATTAAACGCATCCTTCGTGACAAGGTTAACGTTTCAATAAAAATAAATAGTAAAGGAATAGCAGTTTCATAAAATAAACAATATCATCAAACCAAGCATTAAAATGAAAAATATTTTTCTATTTTTTACTTTTGTTTTAACATTTATAAATAAACGTTATTTTTTATCTTTTGAAGATCATAAATATCCATCTTATTTACGCTTATCAGCTAATTAAAATGGACAAAATTAAGTGTCTACATCGTCAATAAACAACTCCCTACGTAGGAGAAAATTGAAAAGTAGATTAACTTAAAATACGAATGAAAAATTGACTGCGCATTTACACTTTAAGGAAAACAGTATGTTTAATATTGCATTATTTGGAGTTGGAAGAATTGGCCGAATTCATGGACAAAATATCCATGACCATACACAAACAAACGTGTATTCAGTTATTGACCCTTATATTGAGGGACGTGAAGAGTTATCAGAAAAATATGATGCCAAAATTCAAACCACCGAAGAAGCGATGGCCGATCCAAATGTACATGCCGTATGTATATGCTCTGCAACGGATACCCACGTTAACCTTATTGAATTAGCAGCCCAACACGGCAAAGCCATTTTCTGTGAAAAGCCAATCGACCTTGATTTAACTAAGGTTCGAGATTGCTTAAAAATAGTCGAAAAAAATAAATCTATTCTATTTATTGGTTTTAATCGCCGTTATGACGCGCACTTTAACGAGTTAAAAGCACGTTTAAATGATAAAGCCATTGGGCAAATTGAATCATTAATCATAACTTCTCGTGACCCTGCCGCACCACCTGCTGAATATGCAAAGACATCAGGTGGAATGTACAGAGACATGACGATTCATGACTTTGATATGGTGCGTTATTTAATGAATGCTGAGCCAACAAGTATCAAAGCATACGGCAGTTGCATGGTCGATCCTGAGATAGGCAAAGCGGGTGATATTGATACATCAGTGATTGTTTTAACGTTTGAATCTGGCGCGATTGCAACCATCAATAATAGTCGACGTTCAGGTTACGGGTACGACCAACGAATCGAAGTGCATGGCAGTAACGGCATGTTATCCGCAGGCAATATTACTGAAAATTCAGTGAAACAATTTGGTAACCAAGGGGCAGTAGAAGCGAACCCAGAGTATTTCTTTTTACAACGTTACGCTGGTGCATACAAAAATGAATGGAATCACTTTGTTGAAGTATTAGGTGGCGCTGAATCTTTATCTCCCGGTATTGATGGTGAAAGAGCATTAGCATTAGCGGATGCCGCTTTAGCCTCATTAACCACTAATAAAACAGTGACATTATAGCCTTACAACTATTTAGCTTTATTAACATAGCCTTAAGAAGATAAACATTATGCTTATTTTCTTATATAAATTAAAAAGATAACTTGAATTCAAGTTAAGTAATTTTGGTGATTTTATGAAATTTGCATTACACGGCATGTGCTCTTTATATAACAACGTTGTAAGCGATATTCGCCTTGCAGAAGAAACGGGCTATCAAGGCCTAGAGATCCATACTGAAAAGCTATGGCGATATATTAATGCAGGCTTAACCAGTCAAGATTTAAAAAGAAGACTTGATAATGCCGGTATTAAACCTTCAGCAATTGATATCGTTGGTTGTGTTGAAGCAGCAGATAAAGCGACTCAACAAGATGTGTTTAAACAAGTTGAAACCTTGTGTAAATTTGCACATGAAATTGGTGCGCCAACCATTCAACTTAACTCATTTGAAGCGCTTAATGGTTTATCAGTGGAAGATAATATTAAAATTACTGCGCAAAACATTGCACATATAGCCGATATCGGTAAAGAGCATAATATTCGCTTTCAATTCGAAGGTGCAGCTTGGACGCCAATTGCGCAATTAGATGACTATTTCAGATTACATGATGCTGTTGGTCGCGATAACTTTGGCTTTGTTTTAGATACATGGCACTTATGGTCTTGCCGAGGTGCAACGTTAGAGCAAGTAGCTAAAGTCGATAAAGAACTCATTTATAACGTGCATATTTCAGATGGATTACGACCAGGTGAGAACCAACCTTGGGTTGACGAAAAAGAGTTACGTGGTTACCTCATTGGAGAAGGCGAAGTTCCGCTACAAGAGTGGATTGATGCGATTCAATCAACGGGTTATGACGGTTTCTACTCTGGTGAGTTTTTAAATGATCAACTCTGGGAAGGCGACCATTATGAAACAGCTGAAAAAATGCTAGCTGGCATGCAAAAACTGGTTAAATAAGCCAAGCGAATCACGTTACCTAAACGAATAAATAAGTACCTTTCCCTGTTGGCTTCATTGTCGTTCTAAACGACCTTGGAGCCTTTTTTATTAGCAAAATAAAATCTCTATCTTATGATTAATTTAATGCTTATTGACTGTTATGTTGAAAAGGGCAAAAACAAGACTTACCCCATTTTTTAAGGTCAAAAACGGATTAACCACGAAGACACGAAGGGTGAAGAAGATTAAGTATTTAACTTAAAGTTATTTTAAGTCGTTATTAGTAGAGTATAACGATTGATTAAAATTTGTGGGTGTCCAGCGCTTTCTTCTTTTCGCTACTTACTTGTGATTATGAGTCGATAACGACACTTGAAATTGGGGAGACTGAGCATAACCACTACCTCTTAGCATATAAAAGCGACATAACTAAACGATAGAAGAGTAATTATGAGTCGTCAAAGTTTATGGGTGTCCGGTACTTTGGTACTTTTAGATGATTATTATCCTAAATTCGATGGTTAGAGATGGCGTCATGTGGGATCCTAAAATGAATACAAATTAGGATTTGACACTATAGTCACTTGTTAGCAACCTACTCCATGACATCTGCAATAGATTCGTATAGTGCCACCCTTTTTGAATCATCCATTTCAGCTAGTAATAGTTTTGCATCTGATTCAGTAACCCAGCCTATTGCTTTTCTTGCACTTTGAGAGTTTCCAGAACCATAATCTCGCCACCCAGCTACCTTATACGTTCTAAGTTTAACGAGTGAATCATTGAAACCTAGAGTGTAATTCTGAACAGGTTTGACGGGATTTTCACCAACTTTGTAGCCTTCGCTAGCTTTTTGCTTAATATTGAATGGAACACATCCTGTTTTTTTAGTGGAAACTGGAATTCTATTCTCTCTACTTGATTTTAACATACTCAATCCTTGATTTAACCGGGTTGCTAACGCCTCATTCAGAGGCTTAAAATTGTTGGCTAAATGTTGAAGAACGAAAAAAACCAACTGTTTTAAGTCCTTTGCAATGACTTGTTAGGAGTTTATTCGTGATACTCGATACTCATTAATAAAGGTAACCAATCAGATCACCAAAGCCCCATACTAAAGTCCCAACCACAACAATGATAGCTTCTAATATTACAGTTTGTTCAATATGTTTAGGTATACCACCCTCTTTTATCATTCGTCCCTTAATATCGTAAGCTGCGGTCAATACTCCGATACAAACTAATATAGATCCGCCTCTAGCGAACCACTGCCAATCACCCAAGTATTGGCTGATAAAAAAAGAAACTAATAATACTAAAGTTGATATTGAAAATGCTTTCACTATTAACTCTGAGAGAGGGAGAAGCTTTTTATATTGCTCGTAATTCAAAGATACTCCTAACGAGGCTGTAGAATTTCTCATTTTCAGCCTGTTTATTTTAAATAAAAATGACAGTAGCTTACATTTACTTGAGATTAAATAGATTATTTTGTTTTTATTAACTAATTGATTAATTTGAGTCATAAATGGGATTAGAGGGCTAAACATGAGGGATTTATTGAGTTAAGGGCTTTGCCCTTGGCTTAATGTAAACTATTCCTTAACTTCTCTATATTATGAACGAGACAGTGCATTTGCCATTGCGTATTCACTTTATCTTAGTCGCGCAGTGTGAATTTATTCATCCCTTTATTCACCGTAATATTACCGCTTTTGACTTTAAAGAAAGTAGGCTCAATCGCGTTTAGTCTTTTGCCCTCTTTACTGGATTAGCTATCACCTACAAGGACTACTGTCTATTTTGACTCGCATTTTATCGGTATATGAAATAATTTTATCTTTTATATTCGTTTCAAACTGAACCTGCCGACCTGCTGTTTCGACATCTTTAACACTCAACCACATTTCCTTACCTGCTGGGCAATGGCACGTTTGTTTCTTTTCATCAAAGTGGAAGTCACTACTATTAAATAATCTAGACCGGCCTTTACTTCGTTTTAATCGTCATTTCTCTTGCTCTGTTTGATACGTTTCGCTTTGACTAAATAAGGGGTTACGGCTTCTAAATGCGGTGTCAGCCATATAAGCATCGAGCCCAGTGGTTGCCATGAACTCAAGGTTTACCTCACTATGAAAGCCACTGTCTGCGGTGAATTTAGCTTGAGACAATGTATCTGGCGTACCTAATTGGGAAAGTTGCTTTTGTAACTGTTCGATAGCGGGTTTTAAGGTTTGTTGCTCACCTACCGAGCCCCATGTTTGGGCTTGTAAAATGATTTGATGTTTATCATCGTTAATGGCGATGCCGTTATAGCCTTGGATAGTGCCTTTACTGGTCGTCATCTTTGCACTATCAGGGTCTGTTATATTGCTTTTAACTGCCTTACCTTTGCTGCCTGTTTTTTCTTGATGTGTGACTAGATACTCTGTGATTTTCTCTGCACTTTTATCAAGTTTCGCTTTCTGTTTTAAATCATGCGCCACTTCATCTTCGCCTAAACTATCTTGTGCTTGATGACGCTCAAGTATTCGCTGGCTTGCTCTGCGTAACTTGGCTTGCTTACGCTCAAGCTCATTAAAGGTACCACTCCATTCTTTACTGGCATTCGATCTTATTTTACATCCATCAATCGCAAACATATTACGACCTATCAAACCTTCGCGGTCACATATCATCAGAACTTGGGTAAAAAGTGGTTCAATTTGGTCTTTCATTTTAGCGACAAAACTAGCAATAGAAGTGTAATGAGGTTGCTCATCACCCGATAAACTCATGAAGGTAATATTGGTTTCACACGCATTCGCAATACGTCGACTACTAACTAACCCACGTGAATAACCAAATAGAACTATCTTCAACATCACTGACGGTGGATAAGCTGCGGCGCCACCTTTGTCGTTGTCATACCATTTATCAAAGCGCTTAAATCAAGATGCCTTACTTGAAGGAATAGGCGACGATGTGGGAAAGTGCGTATTCAAAAGTACCGGGGATAATTTGCTGTGCGAAATCAATCGGAATGAATTTACTTTGGCAAGATAAGTCAGGTTTGTAGTTAGCCATCATGTTTATCTCTGAGCGAATAATAACTATTAGATCACAGACGACCAGCTCAATCAAGGTTGTTTTTTGTACAATGAGATATTATAAAAAAAGAACGTGAAAATGTTCTTTTCGGAGAAATTCTACAGCCTCAACGCCTCACTAAGAGGCAAATAATAGTTGGTTAAAATAAGCGACGAAGGAGCAAAAACCAACTGTTATTTGTCCTTGTTTAATTTTTTGTTATGTTTATTTTTCAAGCAGAAACCTTACATGGTCTTGAAATTCTTTCGCTGGCACAATGTATTTATAGCCTACATCTGTAGTCACAACAAAATCACCAAAACTTGAAACATTTAAATTTGGAATATCGATATTTTTTCTAACGATATTGAAGGAGTATGCTTGCCCTGGCTCAAGAATTACTTTAGGTAAAGGTTGTTCCGTGAAGCCTTCATCCATGAATTGCATTACTTGATTAGTTTCAGGTAACTCAACCTGAAAGTTTTTAATAAATGCTTTAAGCATTGAATGATTTTCTAAATCAACACCTATGCCATACATAAATCCTTTTGTAGGGTGCTCTGTCATTGACGTACTTAACTTTATCTTAATATGAGGTCTAGTGAGCTTATCATTAACAAAGTTAAGCCCTAATAGAGTGGCTGTTAATGCTAAGCATGTAACTATAGGTTCCATTTCTATCGGTTGAGTCGTATTGAAATTACTACTAATTAGCCACCAAAAAGAAGCCAGTAATGCAATTAAATTAACAAGAATTGCAAGAGTAAATCTCACATTCTCCTTCAGGTACACCCAATACGATTTCATATACACCTTAAACATAACGCTCGCATAAGCTGCGGAGCATGTTGGACGCTTTTTGCGCCTTTTTCTTTTAAGCAAAAAATCGGACAATGTGTGACGTCAGATTTGATCCGCTTGTTAGGCCTTTTTCATTTGAAAAAGGCGATTATACAAAGCGAGAATTAATAATCGGTTATATAAGTTTTAGCTAGAATGTATGTACTTTCATTTACTACAATTTTTTTACTCAACATAGTTGTCAAACAGTGACCAACAGTACTGCTACTTGATCTATATAATGAAAATTTATTCCAGAAACTTCTTCTTCCGTTTTTTGCATATTCCGTATCACCGTCATCATCATGGATTTCTGTTCTGGTAATTACAGTGGCCTGGCCGTATTCATTTTTCAAGTAAGTAAGGAAATAATACATCATTGCAGTACCTATACCTTTCCTATGGTAATCAGTCTTTTCCCCTCCGCCCCAAATATCTTCAATATGAAATGCTTTGGAATAGTTAGAGTCAAGTTTTACTTCAACTAATAAACGCATATCTGCATTGCCTACATCATTACCTAAATAGACATCTATAAATTTATTTCTAACTCGAATATTAATATCCATCTATGATCCTTATTGAGGCCTAACGCCCACTTAAGCGGACCAAAATTGTTGGCTATAATGTGTAGCGAAGCGGAACGTAGCCAACTGTTTTTGTTCCGTTTAAAGTGCTTGTTGAACGAAGCCGCTGTGCGGCAGAAAAACAAAAAGACAAACAACATCCATACTTATATTTATATCACTTTTCGATGATATCTAATAGGAGTATAAGCCATGAACACGTCAGAGCAACAACACTTTAACCTTTTATATCAACAGCATTTGACCAACCTAACTCTGCAAGGCATGAGACCTGCCACGATTGATGCCTACTCTCGTGCAGTACGTAGGATAACTACCTTTTTTGACCGCACACCTGACACATTAACCAAAGCAGATTTAAAGTGTTACTTTGCACAACTCATTCAAACTCACTCATGGAGTACCATTAAATTAGACCGAAATGGATTACAGTTTTTTTATAAACATACTCTCGATAGACAGTGGGAATGGCTCAATATTGTCAAGCCACCACAAGTAAAACGCATTCCCGACATCCTCACGCCACAACAAGTTGGATTGATGATTAGCCACACTCGTGCGTTACGTTATCAGGTGTTTTTCCTTGTCCTTTACAGCATGGGATTACGCTTAAGTGAAGCCCTTGATTTGACGGTGAACGACATTGATAGCCATACCATGCAAGTGCATATTCGCGAAGGTAAAGGAGGTAAAGACCGTTTGCTCCCTTTACCCGAACGAACACTCTCTGCATTACGTTGCTATTGGTCAACGCATCATCATCCGCAGTTGTTATTTCCAAGTATTGGTAAAAACACACAAGTGCCGATGGATAAAGGCAGTGTGCAGAAAGCGTTGAAAAAAGTGATGACTGAATTGGGTATTAATAAATCTATCAGTCCACATTCATTACGACACTGCTTTGCAACTCACCTCTTAGAGCAAGGTATTGACCTACGCTCTCTGCAAATACTATTGG
The DNA here is from genome assembly GCF_000470315.2 of Psychromonas sp. SP041. Taxonomy (GTDB): domain Bacteria; phylum Pseudomonadota; class Gammaproteobacteria; order Enterobacterales; family Psychromonadaceae; genus Psychromonas. Next base: position 2,217 of record NZ_CBRF02000005.1, on the reverse strand, counting down.
GACATCACAGCCTGAATACGACAGCGAAATACACTCAACTTACCCCACTCAAACAAAAGGATAACGTCACCGCACTGAATCAATTAACCGATAGGTTATCAATTCAATGGGAGGCCTCATGAGCCAATTTATTGCACTACTTGGTCACTATCAAGCACAACTAGAGCAACAATATGGTGGATTGTTGAATCAAGATATTCGCCGTGCCATCATTGATATGTTGCATTGTAAGCAGGATGAGTCTCGTTATAGCCAATGGCATTGTGGACATTGCCAGCATGACCAACAACTCCCAGCATCTTGTGGGAATCGAAGTTGTCCGCAATGTTTGCATCAAACAACTTCAAATTGGTTAGCTAAACAGACCGATAAACTATTACCCGTACACTATTTTATGGTCACCTTTACGCTACCCTATCAATTGAAAGTACTGGCTCGTCAACATCCCAAAGCACTGTATCAATTGATGTTACAAGTGACGGCGGGCATATTAAAAGACTTTGCCAAGCGAGAGAATAAAGGCAGTTTAGGATTTACTAGTGTATTGCACACACATAATCGTCGCCGAGAATGTCACCCTCATGTGCATATTATTGTGCCCTGCGGACGATATAATGCTGTGAAAAAACAGTGGTGTAAAAGTGATAAGCAATATCTGTTTAATGAATTTTCACTCGCTAAAGTATGGCGGGCAAGAGTCATTGATGCGATTAATCACAGCGCTGAGTTAACCATGCCCACTGACACGCCTAAAAAATGGATGGTCGATTGCCGTAAGGTTGGATTTGGAGCCTCTGCTTTTAAATACTTATCACGTTATCTGTATCGTGGCGTGTTACCCGATAAAGACATTATTAACATTACCGAGGAAGTGGTGACATTTAGGTATAAAGAAAGCAGCACCAATATGACGAAAGAACGTACTTTACCTGTGCTCGAATTCTTGTGGTTAATCTTACAACACGTGTTACCAAAAGGTCTGCAGCGGGTGAGGGATTATGGGTTTTTAAGAGGCAATGCCAAACAACTGTGACTACAAATATTGCTGATACTGGGGAGCGACATAAGCACAATGGCGACACCAGTAAAACGCAAGCGTGCTGTCTGTATTTGCCCATGCTGTCACCATGAAATGCATTTTATGGGCTTAAGTCGACTGAGAAACTAATGCGTGAAAACGTACGGTCTTAAACAGATCATTGACACAAATGAAAGATTAACTAGCAGAGAGGTGATATGGCATTCAACATGTAAAATATAACATATTGATATAATTGAGGTATCAATTGTATATTAGCGAGACTCGCCTTAAAGAAAGTTGAATTATTGAGCCAGCCCAAAACCCATTCCACTATTTACTATATAAAGCAAAGAGTCTCATACGGGCTTGTCCAACACCCAGATAAGGTGTCGGCTGCGCGACACCTATCCTTGTTTGTTAGAGGTGTTAGCTTGGTGCATATATTTGGAAAATTGAAACAGCGCCAAAAATCACTGTAAGAATAATACCAGTAACTGAGACCCAAGTTGCAATCCGGTTTCTGCGATTTTGAATTTCTATTGTAGTTTCAAGGTATTTAATATCTTTAGCAAGTTGATTAAGTCCATTGACTCCCATACTCAAATCATTTGAATCAAAAGCGAGCTTTAGCATATCAAGTTGATTTCCATACTTAGACGAAAGTGAAATGAACGGCATGTCATTTTCAATTGATTTTATGATACTTGATAACCTATTAACCTCTTCAGGTGAGAAGGATAAAGAATAATGAAATTTAAATATAAAATCTGTGTACCCTGATGCTCGAGTCAAAAGATCTTCACATATATTAATTAAAGTAGGGTATTTTTTTGAGAACTCTTGGTTGTTATCAAATACACTTTTATAAACAATAGATATTTGATCTATACATTTTGAGTCATCGCTTTCACGCTCAAATATATTTTTAATTGATCTATAAAAGTGTTGTCGTCCTCTTTTCGGACCAAAACTTTTCGTCATAATCATGAGAAAAGGAATATAAAATACAATAATTGCAACTATAGCCCCTACTTTTACAAATGAACTATCCACGATCACCTCATACCTCTAACGAGGCTGTAGAATTTCTCATTTCAGCCTGTTTATTTTAAATAAAAATGACAGTAGCTTACATTTACTTGAGATTAAATAGATTATTTTGTTTTTATTAACTAATTGATTAAATTGAGTCATAA
>NZ_CBRF02000004.1 GCF_000470315.2 Psychromonas sp. SP041 | reverse complement strand
ATTTATTAATTGAAATGCCCGTATCCCCGCAAGCGAGAACTAAAAACCCAACATTACCAGAGACTTGGCAAGCAAGAATGATATGTTATCAAGATCCAAAGGGTGATATTAAAGGTTTTATTACCTCGTTAATCGATCCGACAGCTTATTCAATGGAAAGTTTATTGTCTGTGTACTGGGAGCGATGGGAAATAGAGCAGAGTTTTGGAGAGCTTAAAAACAATCAGTTGAATGGGGAAATTACACTACGAAGTCGTTTTCCCGAAGGAGTACGACAGGAGTTATGGGGGGTATTATTGGGTTATAACTTGATCCGACTTGAAATGGTTAATATTGCGCTAGAAGCGAAGGTTGAACCTACACGGATCAGTTTCACTGCTGCCATTTGTATTATAGATACACAAATAAGAGCCTATGCACTATCAGGTAATGGGACTATTCCGAAAAAACTTCAACTTATGCGAGAAGATGTTAAGCATTTTATTTTACCCAAAAAAGAAAACACCGAACGTTTTCACGTTCAGTGCTCTATATTCCATCTAGATATCCGTTAAGATATAAGCCTAAAATCTCTTAACCGAACGGCATTGTCAACAATGTGAGGCATTTTTTAAAGCAAAATATAAACTGCGAATTAATGTAGTTTTAGTCGAGGACGTAAAACTCGATTAATTTTTTCAACAATCGTCATTAAACCCGTACGAATATAACCGTGCAGTGCTACTTGATGCATACGATACAACGAAACGTAAACAACTTTAGCCAAACGTCCTTCTACCATCATAGACCCTTGCATCAAACTTCCCATTAAACTACCCACCGTACTGTAATTACTTAATGAAATTAGAGAGCCATAGTCTGTATATTTATAATCAATTAATGGTTTACCTTTAAGCGTTGCTAAAATATTTTTACCCACTAATGAAGCCATTTGATGAGCAGATTGAGCACGAGGGGGAACAAAGCCGCCATTGGGTAATGCACAGCTTGCACAGTCACCAATCGCATAAATATCGTTATCTAAAGTGGTTTGTAATGTAGGTTTAACGATTAACTGATTAATTCTGTTTGTTTCTAAACCGGCCAAATCTTTTAAATAATCAGGCGCTTTAATACCCGCAGCCCACACAATTAAGTCTGCTTTTATCAATTCACCAGATTTAGTTAACAATCCTTCTTCATTCGCTTCAGTCACCATAGTGTTAGTACGTACATCAACACCTAATTTAAGTAATTCGCGGTGTGCAGAAGCAGAAATACGTTTAGGTAAAGCAGGTAAAATACTATCGCCCGCTTCTATCAAACTCACACGTAAATCAGCGCTTTTAATATGAGAGAAACCATAACTAGAAACTTGTTTAAGTGAATTGTATAACTCAGCTGATAATTCAACACCCGTTGCACCAGCACCAATGATTGAAACGTTAACTGAATTGGTTTCTTTAACACCGAGTTGTAAATATTTATTTAACATACGATGATGGAATTTTTTAGCCTGTTGAGGGCTATCTAGAAAGATACAATGATCGCTAACACCTTTGGTATTAAAATCATTACTAACACTACCTAATGCCATAACTAAGATGTCATATTCAAGATGGCTTTCAGGTAATATTTGACACCCTTCTTCATCGAATAAAGCATCGATTGAAATTGTTTTATTAACGCGGTCTAAATGTCGCATTGCACCTAATTTAAAGTTAAAAGAATGGTTTGTTGCATGCGCTCTGTAACTTACAGCATCAATACCATCATCTAAAGACCCAGCCGCCACTTCATGTAACAATGGTTTCCAAAGATGAGTACTATTCTTATCAACTAGCGTAATATGTGCTTTTTGTTTCCGACCAAGCTTATTACCTAATTTCGTTGCTAACTCTAAACCGCCAGCACCGCCACCTACTATTACAATTTTCTTCATAACGACCTCAATAAAATTAAATTTTTTACAAAAAACACTCTTACTTCTATCGGAAAAATATGTTTTATAAAAAAAGTGGATCTACATCATACTTTATAAAAAGTAAGATTATAAAAAAATGGGCGCCAAGTCACCTTATTTTGCATTTGATTGCGAATGAAGTCGCATTTGGATTACCTAAAGTAAATTATAGGATAGTTTTTTATTTGAAGTTAAACCTGCATACAGCAGGTTTATAAAGTTGAGTTGACGTAATATGCTAACTAAAGATGTTTATTTATCTACTTTAAATTTTTTAATAGTTGATAGATGAGCGGTGATATCAGTAAATTTATGACCTTGATTTTGGTCAAAAATAATCGGGTAATAATCAGCTAGCTCATGGTTACTTACCTCACTATCAAGTACATCATCGACAGTTGAAAGAATGCATAAGCAATTACTTTCATTTTCACGTCGAAAATCACTGACACACTTTGTATCGATATCAAAATACTCTTCAGGCCATTCAATTCGTCCAACCATATTGTCTTCAGGATGTAAGTTAGGGTTAAATATGACTTGTTTAATACCGCATAAAAAACCAATTCTCTCGCTCCAATAACCACCAAGACCAACACCACAGATTAGGGGCGCACTATCATCAGTACTTTTAATATGCTGGTGTACTTCTTTTAAAATATGGCTCATGTCTTGTTTTGGTTGAATCGTACTGTAATGCACAAAACGAACATCTTGATCGATAGACTTTAATTGCATCACTTTTTCGTGATTACCAGGACTCGTTGCATCAAAACCATGTAAATAGATGATCATGTATTAAATTCCGCCTTTTTATACCATTGAGTGATACGACTTAAACATCTCATTATTAACAAGATCACATTAATAACGAGATTAATAAGACTCTAGGTTAATAAATATTATATATATACCCGTTACCATTCAAGCTAACGACCCAGAGGGCCTGCTGTGAAGTAAACACCTTAGTTGTTAGAAAGTATCGATTTAACCCGTTAGATCTTCCTTTGTCTGCCTAGCATCTGTTCACTTCACCGCTTGCTGAATTTTGCACCTTGAATGGTAATGGGATATATTAGTCTAAATAAACTTACTAATTGTGCAAGTATTGCTTAACACTATCTTAACGTAATTTAGCAGCTTTCATTAAAATCGAGTAATAAGCGTCTACTCTCAGCCCAATATATATTCTTTTGCAAAGGTAACGATAGTTTGTTTTTATCTGCCAACAATGATGCTATCAGCTCTTCGTTACAGTTATTAGTTATTTGTAAACCATCTAAAATGGTCATTGCAGCAGGCGTATCATTGCAAGCAAGTATAAGATCACAGCCTGCATGAATCGCTTCTTTTGCTCTAGATAAATGATTACCTACAAAACTCGCACCATGCATTGAAATATCATCGCTAATGATAGCCCCTGTAAAACCCAGTTTTTGTTTCAATATTTTCTGTAGCCAATACTCTGAAAAGCCACAAGGTAACGCATCACATTGTGCGTAAACAACATGTGATGGCATGATCGCATCTAATTTATTACTTTTAATTAACTCAGCGAACGGCTGCATGTCATGATTAAAAATTTGTTCAGCACTTCGGTTATCCACTGGTAGCGCAATATGAGAATCTGCTTTTACACTACCATGTCCAGGAAAATGTTTACCCGTACTAGACATACCAGCTAGTTTCATTCCTTCAATATACGCTGAAGCTAACAAAGTAACTTGGTCTTTATTCTCACTAAAAGCACGTTCTCTAATGACATCAGAGATACCATTGATATCTAATACTGGTGCGAAACTTAAATCAATATCACAGGCAAGCAATTCACTGGCCATAACAAATGCACTTGCTTTAGCTAAACTCAATGCTTCTTCCATTGATGATGAATTTGTAATGAGAGATCCACAAGAAGGTAACTCAGTAAATCCATCACGAAAACGTTGTACACGCCCTCCTTCATGATCGACCGAAATAATAATATCTTGTTTAGCGTATAGTCGAATTTGTTGTACTAATTCTTTTAACTGTAAAATATTATCAAAGTTACGAGTGAATAAAATAACACCAGCAACGAGTGGATGACCTAAATATTCTTGTTCAGTTACTGTTAACTGATAACCTTCTACATCCAAAATAACTGGGCGCATATTTATTTCCATTTTAATTAAAAAGCCAGCAATGCTGGCTTTAGAAATGACTTTATTGAACGATTTTTTAATTAAATCGTTTAAATTAAAGGAAATTACATCAACTAATTCTAGCCAGTAATTTTTTCACTTCTTTTAGTTTATCTTCTGGTGCAGTTTCTAACAGTTTAGTTAATATTGCTTTTGCACCTTCTTTTTCATCTATTTCTAAATAAGCATGTGCCAGATCTAATTGTGCAGCAACACCATCGGCATCAGTATCAAACTCCGTAAATGAATCGACGACATCAGGGAACTCATCTAATCCAAATTCTAAATTAAAATCCTCCTCTGTAACATCATCACTTTCATTACCCGTTAATAAGGTATCGATATCAATAAAACCTTTATCATCATTTTTATCAAAACTTGGTAGTGCTACATCTTCATTAAACGCACCATCACTTAATTGTTTTGCTAATGTATCGGCATCTACAGGAGTCTCTGCTAATGTTTCCAGCTCTTCAACATCTACTGCGATCTCTTCATCAATTGATTCAGGTTCTGCTTCTTGCTCAATTACGTCCTCATTAACCGATTCAAGTAATTCATCTACATCAGTGCTAACGTCTTCATTAACCGATTCAAGTAACTCATCTGCATCAGTGCTAACGTCTTCATTAACCGATTCAAGTAACTCATCTACATCAGTGCTAACGTCTTCATCAACCGATTCAAGTAACTCATCTACATCAGTGCTAACGTCTTCATCAACCGATTCAAGTAACTCATCTACATCAGTGCTAACGTCTTTATCAACCGATTCAAGTAACTCATCTACATCAGTGCTAACGTCTTCATCAACCGATTCAAGTAACTCATCTACATCAGTGCTAACGTCTTTATCAACCGATTCAAGCAACTCATCTACATCAGTGGTAACGTTTTCATCAATCGATTCAAGTAACTCATCTACATCTGTAGGAGTATCTGTTGGAATGTCTTCTTCAATAGTTTCAGGTAGAGCTTCCTCTATTTCTTGTTCATCGACCTCAGATAACGCTTCTATATCAGCTTCTGATGTTAATGAATCGATATCTTCAATTGCATTATTTTCTTCTGAAAAATCAAGTTCTATTGGTTCTTCGGCGATTTCTGATAAAGCAACTTCAATATCCCCTAATTCATCAGTATCAGTTTCTTGTTCAGCTTGTGCAAGTTCAGATTCCCACTGCGCAGCTAAATCTAAATCACTTTGGTCAGCCTCTTCTAGATTTAAATCCGCTTCGGACAAGTCAATGACGTCATCTGAACCATCAATCATGGCATCAAGATCAAAATCTAATTCATTGTCATTATTTTCATCTATATCAGGTGTTTCACCATCAATTAATTCAGTATCAACAACTTCTTCAACGTTATTTACTTGTTCAGTAATATCTTCTTGAAGTTCGTCAATATTACTTTCTTCGCTATTACTTATTTCATCATCGTTATTTTCAGCAATATCATCCATCGATGTGTCGACAATGAAATCACTGTCATCTAGATCGTCAGGCAAAGGCTGTATATCTAAATCGTCATCTAATAACGTATCAAATTCACTTTTCTCTTCGCTTAGAATGGCAGTTGATTCAGCTAATTCTTGTTGGCGTAAAGCCAATTCTCGTTTAGATTTTAAACGTAGAATCAGTAGGAAAATCCCCGTTAACAATAACAATGGAAACAAAATAGCAAAAATTAAGATAGAAGTTGATGAGCTAATAGCACGTAAAATAGTATTTAAAATACCTGTGCCACTGAATGGGGGCTCTTCGATAGCATCAATTTGTGCTTTATATTGATCAATCAGTGCTTGAAGCTCTTTCTGAACCTTTATATCTTCTTCCACTTGCTCTGAAAGAGAGGCTATTTGGTCACTTAACGGTTGTAACTTTAACTTTAAACGTTGGTTGGATTCTGTAGCAACAATTAATTGTTCACTTAACAAAGCAAGCTCTTTCTCTTGAATCGCTACTTGCTCCTCATTACGAGTTAACGTCTGTTCTTTATCTTCTAAGTCTTTTTTCAATCCCTCTACATTAGGTTCATCAATAGGTAAAAATGTAGGTTCTACGTTATTTTTAACATCCGTTTTTATTGCTTCAGGTGTCGGGATAGTTAACTTTTTTGGAGTAGGTTTACTAACTTTAGGTGCCGGTTTTAATAGCGCGTAAGCTTCAGCATTAGATTGTTGTGCGATTAATGCAGGGCTCGGTATGTTGATCACTGATGATTCAATAATTTTATTGATATCACCTTGACGAAAAGCTGATGGATTGGATTTATAAATAGCCGCTAAGGTTTGGTAAACAGACACATTATTATTAGGGCGAAGTTGAGTTGCAATTGACCATAACGTTTCAGAGCTCTTAATTGGCCCATACTTTGTTGGTATATTTGTTGGTGTATTTATTGGCGTAACAGGCGAAGCCGTAGGGACAGGAGTTACTTCAACAGCTTGTTGTATTTCGACTTCATCATTAGGACCAATAAGTTCAACACTTTGTGCAGGCACATTAAATAACAATGAAGAACAACAAACAAGACCAAGTAAAATGCGATTCATAAACGATCCTTGTGAGGGAAAAGCAAAACAATATTATTTATATAATAAACTAGGACAATCAATAGAAGATATTTTAAAACAAATAAAAAGGCTAGATTTGAGAGCTAGCCTATCAAAATACTATTTACAAATAAGTATAAGCTAACTTCTCCATTACTAATACTGCATTTGTTGCAATACCGTAATGAACATTGTCTGCACATACCCACATGTTAATACCTGCAGCATCACAAGTATCTTTACGTAAGCGTCCAACATGTACTTCAACGTTACCGACCACATCGTCGATCATGTTTGCATAATCACCAACAGACTCAGCCAATACAATATTATCACTGTGATGTAATGCGTTTGCCACTTCTTCAAGCTCGACAGGGTAATGCGTCACAATGTGAACAGCTTGTGAGCAACCGTAAAACATCGGAACAACAACTTGCGTAGTCGAAACAACCATTTCAGGGTCGTTTAATAAACGTCTTGTTTCTGCAGCTAAACGTAATTCAGAAAATGTAATGCCATCTTCATTGAATTCATCGATTTGCGGCACGATGTTAAATGCGATTTGTTGTTTAAATCTTTTTTGTTCAATACCTTTAGCATTCAACAAAAGTGCCGTCTCACTCGCTAATGCACTCACACCAACTTTACCAATACATGATACAGATTGGTAACCAGCAACCGTCACACGTTTAATACCAACTTCTTGATGAATTTGTTTAATCGCTAATGTTAATTGTGCTGTTTCAGGACTTGGAATAGCAATAATATTTGATTCACTGTAACGTGCAATATCATCATCATTAATGCCCATTTGTACTAAAGGTACCGCAGCATCTTCCAAATAATAACCACTGATATCAATAACAACACAATGCTCTTTTGCAATTGGGATCCATTGTTGTGCCACATCACGATCAGCAAGGAACAAAGCAATATCAACTTGTTGCCAATCAAATGATTCAATCTCTAATACATCAACTGGTTTACCTGAATACATAACAGAAGTTGTTTCTGACTCGCCAATATTTAAAGGAAAAATGTTATTAATTGCAAAGTCTCGTTTTAATAACACTTCTAAAGTCGTTTCAATACAACCGTCAATTTCACCAATAAGTGCAATATTATATTCTTTGTTCATGTTGACCTTTTATTTATTTTTAACAGTAAAACCAATTTTCTTTAAATTGATTTCTTGTGAATTCTGATGGATAGGATCAATAAAATTAAGTGAAAGAGTAGAAAGCTCTCTTCGTTCAGGATAATTTTTACGCATTTGATCAAAACCATTTATTTGATTAACTTTACTTCTAAATAAGGCATCATCTCTGCGCACATCATATATCAAATGTACTAAAGATTTTAATAATTCTGATGTTAAAGATGATTGAATATCAGTTTGGCTAATCTTTGCTTTAACTATAAAGTCAGTGCTATTTAAAAGCATTTCAGTTTTTAAATATTTACATAGCGCTTGATATAGCATTTCCGTACCACGTACGCGACCATCTAAGCTATAACCTGCAATATGCGGTGTTGCTAACGTGACAAAAGGCAACAATGCTTTCTCAATATTGGGTTCATTTTCCCAAACATCTAACACCAAGGTAGGTGTTTTCTGTTCCGTTGCTAATGTTAATAACGCTTGGTTATCTATCACTTCACCACGACAAGCATTAATCAATATCTGCTCAGGGGTAAGCTTTTGTAATACCGACTCATCAAACAGATGGAAAGTTTTAAAGGGACCTTCCATTGTCTTAGGGACATGTAATGAAATAATATCTGATTTCAAGACCTCAGAAAAGTCACAAAACTCTCTGGTATCGCCTGCTGCTTGTAAAGGTGGATCATATAATTTACAACGAACGCCTAATCCAGTTAAACATTGATAAACTGCACTACCTGTATTACCCGCACCAACAATCGCAACACTTTTATCGACTAATTCAAATTGATTACTTTCAGCTAACACCAACAATGCACTTAATACATATTCAGCAACTGATATTTTATTACACCCAGGCGCACTACTAAATGCGATGTTACGTTTTTGTAAGTAATTTAAATCAATATGGTCAGTACCAATCGTAGCCGTTCCAACAAATTTGATATTGTCGTTAAGGCTTAACAATGTTTGATCAACCTTAGTGATTGAACGTACTAATAATATGTCAGCATCTTTTACTTGTTCAGGTGTGACGTTACGTCCAGAAAAAGTAATTATTTCCCCGAAAGATTCGAAAAAATCCTTACCGTAAGGGACATTTTCATCAATGTAAATTTTCATCATTTATCCTGACTTATAACCAAACGAAAAAAAGGAGCCAAGGCTCCTTTTTTATGCATTAAACGATATATTATTTAAAACGTTTAAATACTAATGATGCATTTGTTCCACCAAAACCAAAACTGTTAGACATAACAATATCTAATTTAGCCGCTTCAGGTTTGTTTTTAACGATTGGAAGATTAACTGCTTTCTCATCAACTTCATCGATATTACAAGAAGCTGAGATAAAGTCATTTTCCATCATTAATAAGCTGTAGATAGCTTCATGAACACCCGCTGCACCTAATGAATGACCAGTTTGAGATTTAGTCGAGCTAATTTTTGGAGCGCCATCAGCGAATACGATGTTAATCGCTTCTAACTCTTTAACATCACCAACAGGTGTTGATGTACCGTGAGTATTTAAGTAATCAACATTACCTTCAACGGTAGAAAGTGCTTGTTGCATGCAACGTACAGCGCCTTCACCAGATGGAGCAACCATGTCGTAACCATCTGACGTTGCGCCGTAACCTACGATTTCTGCGTAAATTTTAGCACCACGAGCAAGTGCATGCTCAAGTTCTTCAACAACAACCATACCGCCGCCGCCAGAGATAACAAAACCATCGCGTTTTGTATCATAAGTACGAGATGCTTTATCAGGTGTTTCATTGTATTTACTTGAAAGTGCGCCCATCGCATCAAACTCACAAGCCATTGTCCAATCTAACTCTTCACCACCACCGGCAAAAACAATATCTTGTTTGCCAAGTTGGATTTGTTCAAGAGCGTGACCGATACAATGTGAGCTTGTTGCACAAGCAGAACTCATTGAGTAATTGATACCTTTGATTTTAAATGGTGTCGCGACACAAGCCGAAGTCGTGCTCGCCATCGTACGTGGAACCATATAAGGACCAACACGACGTACGCCTTTATCTTTCATGATTTGGCATGCATCAACCTGGTTTTTCGAAGAACCACCACCAGAGCCGGCTACTAAACCAGTACGCACATTTGAAACCATGTCTTCTGGTAAATTAGCATCAGCAACTGCTTGTTGCATTGACAAATAAGTGTATGCAGCTGCATCACCCATGAAACGCATTACTTTACGGTCAATATGCTCAGAAGGATTGATTTTTAAATCACCCCAAACTTGGCTACGCATTCCCACTTCTTTAAATTGCTCAGAAAATGTAATGCCTGACTGGCCACTTTTAAGTGATGCTAAAACTTCTTCTTTATTGTTACCAATACTAGAAACAATACCGATACCTGTAATTACTGCTCTTTTCATTATTAAGCCTTTATTGCTTGAGGGACTAATTATATGATCATCAAGTGTGAACCAATTTTCTTAAATCAACCTGACTTTTATAAAATATGATCGCATATATAGAGGAATATAACTTGTCTCAAGCTAAAAACAATATAATTAAGCAATCACAACTTTACTGGTCAGATCAGTTAGAAGCACATTCAAACCAATTTGATAGCGCTTATTTTAACAAAGATGAAGCAATTAACATATCTCAATATGTATTTTGTGACGGGAATTTATTACCTAAAAGGTGGGAATCGTTTTCAAGCCCCTTATTTTGCATTGTTGAAATAGGGTTTGAACGTGCAATTAACTTTATCAATACAGCACAACAATTCATAAACTTTAATAAGAAGCATCCCGATGCAACGCTTCAACGATTGCATTATATTAGTTTTGAACAATACCCTCTTAGTATTGAAGCGCTTAACAATGTCCTTCAGCAATTTCCGCAGTTTGCTGATGTAATAAAACCATTGATTGAACAATATCCAATGAAGCTTATTGGTTGCCATCGTTTATCTTTTCATAACGGACAAATATTATTAGATTTGTGGTTTGGCGATACGAACCAACAACTCAATAGTATAAATGAATGCCATGGTGGAATAGCTGATGCTTGGTTCATTAATAAATTGTATCTCAGTAAAGACTCAACAAAGGCACATCAAACATTCTTTGATAACCTCTCTAAACACTCTAAAAGACAAGCCACATTAAGTGCTTTAACAGCAACAAGCTTGGTTAGAAAGTCTTTAATACAATCAGGTTTTAATATAAAAATTGATAAAGGATACCAGCAAGAAGGTGAAATTTTATTAGGGGAAATGAGCAGTATTCCTGCTAATGAACAAGCTAACCAAGAAGATAATGAACAAGATAATCAAGAATCTTCAACGTCACTTCATCAGTCTCATATTAAAGATGTTGCCATCATAGGCGGTGGTATTTCAGCGTTATGTACCGCATTGTCTTTGGCAAAACGAGGCAATAAAGTCACTATCTATACTAAAGATAATCACTTAGGCACTGGCGCATCGGGTAACTTACAAGGTGCTCTCTATCCTTTATTAAACCAACAGCATGATGAGTTAGGCCAGTTATTTGCAAACGCTTATTTATATGCCCTAAATTTTTATAAAGAGATTGATCACCAATACCCTTTTGCTCACGAATTTAATGGCGTTATCCAACTCGCTTATGATCAGAGTTCAACAAAAAAACTGCAAAAGATACACGATGCTAAATTACCAGAGCAGCTGCTTCATTGGATAACACCTGAAGTAACTAATGAGTTGGCGGGTGTGAGTATTGACCACCCTGCATTATTTTATCCAACAGGTGGCTGGTTAAGTCCAAGAGAAGTTATTACTTCTTTGCATAAAAAATTAAATGAATTTAGCAATATAACGATTCACTATCAGCATCAAATTAAGACCTTTTCTGAACAACCAAGTTTAGATGGACAACTACCTAGGTTAACTAAATGGATGTTACAAGCAGAAGTCACTAATACATTAAATTCAAATAATGAATTAAAAGAATACACACACAACGCCTTAGTTATTGCCGCTGGATTTGATACTTTGACATTTTCTCAGTGCCGCGCAGTTCCTCTATCTGCTGCTAGAGGCCAAGTCAGTCATATTAAAACTAACTCTGCATTATCCCCATTAAAACGAACGCTTTGCCATGAAGGTTACTTAACACCTGAAATTGAAGGAGAGCATTGTATGGGAGCAACCTTCAAACGCCATGATCAAGATATTGCATATCGAGAGTCGGAACAAACGGACAATCATCAAAAACTCAAAAAGTGTATTGCAAACAAACCCTGGGTTGACTCAATTACAGTTAACGACCAAGCGCATATAGGAGTACGCTGTACAACGAGGGATCATTTTCCTTATGTTGGATCTTTAACAGATTACAATCAATTAAAGAAAAATTACGAACTTAGATCGCCAAGCAATGAAAAAATAAAAGTATTACCTGGGGTTTATTTATTAACAGGATTAGGCTCGAGAGGTTTATGTAGTGCACCTTTATTAGGCGAATTACTGGCAAGTGAAATGAACAATGAAAGCTTACCTCTTGATAAAAACATATATAAAAGGATGCAAATTCCACGACAGTGGATAAACTACATGCTTAAAAACAAACCCTTAAAAGATTAAAAAACAAACTGTTTATGCATAAATTGGTAGTAATTAGAAGTGAGCTCAGGATTGGACTTTGTTAAAAGCACAATTTACGGTAATCTACTGCTCCGGTTTAAGGGTTCAATAAAATAGTCCTTTTTAAAAAATTAAAGAGAAAAATTGCAGCTTAATGAAATATTCCCGCGTTTATATTAATAGCATGGCTTATCAACTAGCCCCAGAAGTGGTTACAAGTAAAGATTTAGAGTCTCGTCTTGCACCTTTGTATCAAAAACTACGTATTCCTGCTGGCCAGCTAGCCGCATTAACTGGAATTGAAGAAAGAAGATGGTGGCCAACTGATCACCGCTTGTCCGACGGCGCAATTGAAGCGGCTAAAAAATCATTAGATGAAACAGGTATCAATGTCGATGATATTGGTGCCGTTGTTTATACTGGTGTTTGTCGTGACCAGCACGAGCCAGCAACAGCTTGCCGTATCGCAGCAGAATTAGGTGTTAATAGAAGCACTGCCATTTATGACATTAGTAACGCATGTTTAGGTGTGTTGTCAGGCATATTAGACATCGCTAATCGCATTGAATTAGGCCAAATAAAAGCGGGATTAGTGGTCTCATGTGAATCTGCTCGTCATATTGTCGATATTACTATCGATAACATGCTGTCAAACCCGAGTATCCAAAATTTTTCTCAATCGCTTGCAACCTTAACAGGTGGTTCAGGTGCGGTTGCCGTATTACTGACCGATGGTTCATTACCACTTAAAAATGAACGTCAGCATAAACTATTAGGCGCAAGCCACCTTTCAGCACCAGAACATCATGATTTATGTAAATGGGGCTTACAAGAAGTCGGCCTTAAATTACATCGCGAATTCATGCGCACTAATGCCGTTCCTCTACTTAAAGAAGGTGTTTCATTAGCCTTAGATACATGGAAAGATTTTTTAACACAACAACAATGGACAGTTGGCAGTGTTGATAAAGTAATATGCCACCAAGTCGGTTCTGCGAACCAAAAGCAAGTGTTAGCAGCATTAGGTATTCCCACTGAAAAAGAATACCCTACCTTTCAATATTTAGGCAATATGGGCACAGTATCGTTACCTGTAACCGCCGCTTTAGCAGACGAAAATGGTTTCCTACAAAAAGGCCAAAATGTTAGCTTTTTGGGGATAGGCAGTGGTTTGAATTGTATGATGCTTGGATTGGAGTGGTAGTATGAATTTTGATAGTTTGTTTCCTTTCAGACGAAATTTCTTAGACTTAAATGGTCAGAAATATCATTACTTGAATGAAGGTTCAGGTGAACCTGTTGTGATGGTGCACGGTAATCCGAGTTGGTCTTTTTACTACCGTAATTTAGTAACCGAATTAAGTCATCAATATCAATGTATCGTGCCAGATCATATTGGTTGTGGCCTGTCTGACAAACCTTCAGATGCCGATTATGATTACACATTAAACCAACGAATTAACGATCTTGAAAAGCTATTAGACCATTTAAATATAAAACAAAATATCACTTTGGTTGTGCATGATTGGGGTGGCATGATTGGTATGGGCTACGCGGCGCGCTACCCAGAACGTATAAAACGTTTAGTCATTTTAAATACAGCGGCATTCAACTTACCTAAAACAAAGAAATTTCCTATTCCGTTGTGGATTTGTAGAAATACTTATTTAGGCACTGCGTTAGTACGTGGTTTCAATGCGTTTTCATCAATAGCGTCTTATGTTGGTGTTAAGCGTAAAGCAATGCCAGCAACCATTCGTAAAGCTTACGTCGCTCCTTTCAACTCTTGGAAGAACCGAATTTCTACTCTACGATTTGTTCAAGATATCCCATTGTCACCAGAAGATCGTAATTACCAGTTAGTTGAGAATATAGATAATAGCTTGAAACATTTTCAAACTATTCCTACGGTTATTTGTTGGGGTTTACAGGACTTTGTTTTTGATAAACACTTTTTAGCTATGTGGAAGGAAAAAATGCCACATGCAGAAGTACATGAATTTGCTGATTGTGGTCACTATATTCTTGAAGATGCGAGTAATGATGTGATTAATATTGTGCAAAAATTTATGGATAAAAACCCATAGATGTCCAACCCGAGTAAATTAAAAAAGCACAATAGAACCAGTACTAAAAGTAAAACAAAAAGCAATAAAGGAAACTTGTGCCGCCACTTAGTGGCAGCATCTAAAAATTTTCCAAATAGCCTTGCTGTTAGTGTGCAGAAAAAAAAGCTTAAAGGATTAACTTACAAAGAGTTAACCTTTGCGGAACTGCACCAACAAAGTGATGATATAGCTTATGCTTTAAACCAACTTGGTATTAAAGCTGGCGATAAAGCGGTACTAATGGTCACCCCAAGTATCGCTTTTTTTAATCTCACTTTTGCATTATTTAAAGCAGGGATTGTACCTATATTAGTCGACCCTGGAATGGGCGTTAAAAATCTCAAACAATGTTTTGATGAATCACAGCCAGATGCATTTATAGGTATTCCCAAAGCACACTTAGCTAGACTGTTATTTGCTTGGGGTAAAAAAACCATCAAGCATATCATCAATGTAAACGGTCCTGCTCTATTTGGTGGCCAACAGTTATCTCGCTTATTAAAAAAATATCCACGCACTAAGCCATATCTAATACAACAACTAAGCCCGCATCAATTAGCCGCCATCTTATTTACAAGCGGCAGCACTGGTACACCTAAAGGTGTTGTTTACAGCCACAGCATGTTTGAAGCGCAGATAAATGTATTAAAAAACGATTATGGAATTCAACTGGGTGAAGCTGATTTAGCAACTTTTCCTTTATTCTCATTATTTGGTCCTGCATTAGGCATGGCTTCAATTGTGCCAGAAATGGATGCAAGTCAGCCAATTAAAGCAAATCCACGTTATATTTTTGCCGCCATTGATAAGTATCAATGTACCAACTTATTTGCAAATCCAGCTTTACTTGAAGTACTCGGTAGAGCAGGTCAAAAAAGCAAACACACGTTACCCAGCTTAAGACGTGTTATTTCTGCAGGTGCCCCTGCGACACTTAGTTCTATTAATCGCTTTAGTAAGATGTTGACGGGTGCAGCTGAAGTTATTAACTCATACGGTGCGACCGAGTCATTACCTATTAGTAAAATAGGCAGCCAACAATTGCTTAATACGACGAATATTACCGATCAAGGTGGTGGTATCTGTGTAGGCTCCGCAATTGAAAATGTAGACATAGCAATCATTAAGATTACAGAGAAAGACATCAAAAATTGGCATGATGGTTTATTATTACCTGCTTTTGAAATTGGTGAAATTGTAGTCAAAGGCCCTCAAGTCAGTGCGAGCTACTATCATCGAGATCAAGCAACAGCACAAGCTAAGATTAAAGATGGGAACCATATACGTCATCGTATGGGCGATATAGGGTATTTAGATGATAAAGGAAAGTTATGGATGTGTGGACGTAAAGCACATCAAGTTTTATCAAATCACCTTGAAGTAGATAAAGCTTATTACTCTCTTCCCTGTGAGCGAATATTCAATACTCATAAAATGCTGAAACGTAGTGCGCTAGTAGCAGTCAATGCTAATGGAAAAATAACCCCCGCGCTCTGCATTGAAGTGGAGAAAGGTAATAGCATTAATCAACAAAGGCTATTTAATGAGTTAGAAGAAATCGCAAAGCAACATACACAAACTCAAGGTATCGAACTCTTTTACATTCATAAAAAATTTCCGATGGATATTCGTCACAACGCCAAAATATTTAGAGAAAAACTAGCGGTTTGGGCCCAAGCACAAATCTAAAGTTTATGATTGAATACAATAATAAACAAAAGATAAATAGATGGTTAAGTGAGTAAGTAGGTAAGTTAGTAAGTAGGTAAATGAGTAAATAGATAAGCGCTTAAAGACTTATTTAAATGTGTAAAAAACATTCAGAAATGCACGGATTAACGCTTGAATCAAAAGTTGATACTCAACATACTTATCCAATAATACTATTGATAGTCGCACTACCATTACTTAATCAGATAACCAATAATGAGAAATACAATGACAGATAACCACCCTCTCTTATCTGAACTACTACCACAACACCAACTTATTTTGAATACATTAAAGACACAAGTCAGCAGTGTGTTCATTACTGGTGCAGGTGGCTTTTTAGGCACGGCATTGTGCCGCTTTCTTCGTGCTGCCAATATAAAAGTAATCGGCTTTGCGCGCGGAGAGTATCCGCATTTACAAGCGATGGGTGTGACATTAATTCAAGGTGACTTACAGAACAAACAATCTGTTATTGATGCAATGAAATCCTGTGATCTGGTTTTTCATGTTGCTTCCAAAGCGGGGGTTTGGGGCGATAAAGAGAGTTACTTCAAGCCCAATGTACTTGGAACAGAAAATATTATCGAAGCTTGTAAGCTCAACAATATAAAGCACATTGTCTACACCAGCACACCTAGTGTGACGTTCAGTGGTGAAGATGAATCTAATATTGACGAATCACAACCATACGCTAAACAATTTCTTAATTTTTATGGCTTATCTAAAGCAATAGCCGAAGATACTTTATTAAAAGCAAACGGCGAATCATTAAAGACTGTCGCATTAAGACCTCACTTAATTTGGGGCCCTCAAGATCCACATTTGGTGCCGCGCGTTATAGAACGAGCGAAAGCAGGAAAACTTAAGTTAGTAGGTAAAACAGATAAATTAGTTGATACCATCTATATTGATAATGCCGTCTATGCTCATCTTCTTGCGGCTGTTGAATTAAATAAAATAGATTCTAAGTGCGCAGGAAAAGCATATTTTTTAAGTAACGATCAACCTATTTTCATGGCAACTATGCTGAATAAGATTCTCGATGCAGCACAGCTACCTGCTGTAAACAGTAGAATACCTGCTTCAATTGCCTATGCTGTCGGTACATTATTAGAATGGTGGTATCTTCGAACGGGGAATCACAATGAACCGATCATGACTCGTTTTGTGGCAAGACAGTTATCAACCAGTCATTACTTTAATATCAGTGCGGCTAAGCAAGATTTCAATTATGAAGCGTTAATGACGATTGATGAAGGAATGAAACGGTTGAAAGATGACTTAACTGTTTAACGACTTAATAGGTCAATGGCTCAATGACTTACTCGGTTAGGGGTTTAATCATTTAATCGCTTAATAAATCGAACCTTTAAGATCTAATTGCGTCAGGTACAAACGCATTTCAAACTCCATCTGATGATAGTCTGGCAACATGTGCTCACATAATTGATAGAAGGCTTTATCATGTGCTTTAACTCGAATATGAGACAATTCATGCACTACTATCATCTCTAAAAAGGCTTCTGGCCCCGTTTTGAAAATCTCACTTATGCGTATTTCATTTTTACTTTTTAATTTACTACCCTGCACTCTTGAAATAAACGTATGTAAGCCAAGAGCGTTATTTATTACATGGATTTTTTTATCATAAATTACTTTACTTAATGGCGCTGATTTTCGTAAATTTTTATTTTTTAAATCCATAACATAATCACGAAGCATTTTATCGTTATTAATTTTATGTTGGTTCGGGTATTTTTTAAGTAAAAAGCTACCTAATGTATCGTTTTCAAGCATAGTTGTTATTTGTGCTTGAACAGAAGCAGAGTAAGCCCCTAAATACTTAAGAGGTGTTAACGTGCGCATATACCTAAACCTTAAAATGAGTTAATACAGAAATAAAAAAAATGAGTTTACACTTTTAAAATATAAGCATAATTCTAATTAATATTAACATTTATAAAAAATGAATTCCTTGCTATTAGCGTATAGTTGCTATCTACTGTGGCCTATAAGAAACATCAAAAAAACTTCATTAAACTACTTATTGAAATATATTTACCTTTTATTTTTATAAACTAGACACTAACAAGTTAATAAATCACCTTCTTTATTTAGCATAATATTTACGATTCAAAAAGAACCAAACCTTAGGGTACAAAGGATTTTAAAGTGAACAAAATAAGTACCCCAAAAGAATTGCCAGAATATTCAGAAAGTATTGTAAATACTGTTAGAGAACCATTAATTATAATGGATCAACATTTAAGAGTAATAACAGCAAGTCGATCATTCTATGATTTTTTTAGAGCTGAGCCAAAGGACACTATAGGTAAACTAATTTACAATTTAGGCAATAATCAATGGGATATACCTAAATTACGGGAATTATTAGAAACAATTTTACCGCAAAAAACCAGTTTTGATGACTATAAAGTAGAGCATGACTTCACCACTATTGGTTGGCGTACTATGTTACTTAATGCGAGACAAGTTGAACGTTCACAATCTAATGACCGAATAATTTTACTTTCTATTGAAGATATTACTGAAAGAAATGCAATTCAAGAAGGGCTAGTAAAAGCGAATAAAGAACTAGAAATACTAACTAAAGATTTAGTAAAAGCAGCGCAAGTTAAATCAGAGTTTTTAGCTAATATGTCACATGAATTAAGAACCCCACTTAATTCTATTAATGGATTTTCTGAGGTGCTTTACGATGAAACTTTCGGCACATTGAATGAAAAGCAAAAACAGTACGTTAAAAATGTATTAGTGAGTGGTAATCACCTTTTATTATTAATAAACGAAATATTAGATATGGCTAAAGTCGAAGCAGGAAAAATGACTCTTACCGTCACTGAATTACCAATAAAAGAAATTTTATACGAGATATCAGGTTTAATAAAAGATGCTGCCAATAAAAAAAATCTAAAAATGGTGATTGATATATCAACATATTTAAAGAACATCCAGGCTGATTCATTAAAAATTAAACAAATTCTCTACAATCTACTTTCTAATGCTATCAAATTTACACCCGATGGGGGTGAGATTGGTATTAAAGCAACACAAACAGATACTGAGACTCATATTGTAATATGGGATACAGGGATTGGCATTGCTTTAGAAAATATCGAAAAGATATTTGAAGGTTTTTTTAGAATAGAAACGCCCTACTCTCGTGTAACAGAAGGCACAGGACTAGGGCTACCCATAGCAAAAAAATTAGTTGAACTTCATAGGGGGAAATTAAAAGTTGAATCGGAAGGTAATGAAAAAGGTACATCCGTTCACATAATATTACCTATTAAACATATAACAACGGTAATTCGTGATGAAAACAAAAATAGTCATAGTTGATGATAATGCAAATAACTTGCTACTCGAAAAAGATCTTCTAATCGTAGCGGGATTCGAAGTGCATACCGCAGTTAATGCAAATGATGCAATACAGTTAATTAAAGAGGTAAAACCTCAAGTTATTGTATTAGACGTTCAACTGCCTGATATTTCAGGCGCTGAATTGGCTCGTATATTAAGGTCGAGTATAGATACCGTTTCTACTCCGATTGTTTTTGTAACTGCATCTGTATTGCAATCTGACATAGACCACTTACTTTCTATCCCCGATAGCGCATATATTTCTAAACCAATAAATACGCGAACATTTTCTAAACAAGTTAGCCAATGTATTAAATGATACTAAACATCTTTATTTGATACACACATGGAGAAATATATGAAGCAAAGTTCCGTTATTCTTGTTGTCGATGATAACCCAATGAATATTGAGTTAATGGAAGCTTATCTTGAGCCTAAAGGATATAAAATAATCGCAGCGACCAGAGGTCAAGAAGCGCTAGATATATTAGACAATCAATCAATTGACTTAATCTTACTGGATGTAATGATGCCCGGCATTAGTGGCTTTGAAGTCACGCGAAAAATAAGAAATGACAAATCTTCAAAATATATTCCTATTATTCTGATCACTGCATTAAGTGAGAAAAAAGAGCGAGTGGAAGGTATTGATGCAGGATGTGATGACTTTATTACTAAGCCAGTAGACAAAAATGAACTGTGCTCTAGGGTAAAATCTTTACTTAAAATAAAAGATTACAACGATCTAAAAGATAACTATCAAAAGAAATTAGAGCTTGAAGTGGCAACAAGAACTAAATCTTTAGAAAAAGCGATGATAAGCTTAAAAACAGCGTCACTAGAAACCATTAATAGATTAACCAAAGCCGCTGAATACAAAGACGAAGAAACAGGTGCACACATACAACGTATGAGTTTATATTCTGAAGCCGTTGCACGAAGTTTGGGACTTGATGAATCGATGATTGAAAATATATTGTTTTCAGCTTGTATGCACGATCTTGGTAAAATATCGACACCCGATAACATATTATTGAAACCGGGTAAATTAGACGCCGCTGAATGGGAAATAATGAAACAACATACTGTTGTAGGTGCAAAAATCCTTACAGGTTCAGATTCTGAAGTTATTCAATTAGGTGAAGTAATTGCACGTTCACACCATGAAAGATGGGATGGTAGTGGTTATCCTGATGGTTTAAAAGGCAACAATATACCAATTGCTGCTCGTATTGTAGCAATTGCAGATGTATTTGATGCCCTTTCATCTGAAAGACCTTATAAAAAATCATTTTCAGAAGATAAAACTTTTTCTATCATTAAGGAAGGTAGTGGCAGTCACTTTGACCCAGCAGTCGTTGATGCATTCTTCTCAGTACAAGATGAAATTCTAGCAATAAAACAAAAGTATGCTGATAACGTAAGCGTCAGCAGTTAATGCATAAGTTTATATATATCAGTCGCCATTCAAGATGCAATTAAAGTAAAGCTTTTAAAGATAAGCTGACCCCGGATAATAGTAATAAAACAACCGCGATACGTTTAATCGCTTGAGGTGATATTTTAGGAGGGTAACGCTTGCTCAATACTGCGACAATAAACACACAAGGTAAACCCGCTAAACTAACCCAAAGCATTGACTCAGTAATTTGACCGCCGACTCCCATAATAACAATTCGTAGTAGGCAAGAAAGGAAGAAAACGCTGAGTAATGTTGCACGAATGACACTCAAAGCAATAGGTTGACGATACATTAAATAAGAAATAGGTGGTCCAGACGTTGAAAACAAGCCTCCAAATATCCCTGAAATACCACCAAATACAAAATACACCCAAGGTTTTGAAGGTTTGATGTCTTTCTTAGGCTTCACTAGGCTCATTAAACAAGCCAGAATGATGCTTATGCCCAATAAGAGTTGCAGCCAGTGCAAAGCGTTGCTTCCGAAAAAATTCAATAAATAAACCCCAACTGCAATCATTGGGGTTGAGGCAATGAAGTAAACAATGAAGTTCTTGGCATTAACTTGCTTCCATACGCCACCATATAAACTTGTTGCTGCATTCACCATACTCAACACACTTACAGAAAAGGCGGCAACTTCTAATGGCACGAGAGAAAATAACGCAGCGACACTCATCACAATCAAACCAAACGCAAACCCAGTTATACTTTGAACGTAGCTTCCGACAACAAATACGAAAAGAAGCCATATAGAAATATCATGCATACAAATCTCAACTAAAAAATCATGAATAAAATGGTTTATTATGGCCTATTAAACCTTCGACAACCACACAGAAAAACATAGCGTTAACAGGCGAAAACCCACATGCTTATTGTACTAAACTTTATTTAAGTAAAGTGTTAAATAAAGTGTTAAATAATATCTTAAATAAGCCCTTAAATAAGGTCATCAATAAAGTGTTAAATTATCAACATTAAACTTTATCACTTCTTCCCTGCCTGACTAAAAATCACAAAGTATTCGAACATTAATGAATACCCATTAATTGTTGTTTAACCCCAATAGTATTTCATATAGGATTTAACTATATAGAACTCAAATAATTAGGATAAAAAGCATGGATATAAAGCTACGACCTATTCGTTATTTTATTGCAGCTGCAGAGTGTGGCAGCCTATCTGAGGCCGCTAACAAACTTCATATCTCACAACCCAGTATTTCAGCTGCTATTATTGAAATAGAGAAAACACTCGATCTACAATTATTTGTACGCTATCCCTCTAAAGGTATTCGATTAACGACACAAGGCATTAAAGTGTTAGAAGAAGCCAGAATACTGATAAGACATGCTGAGTCATTTCGCGCAGCAACAAGCGCGGTTAAATCACAGCTTGTCGGCAATATTTCTATCGCTTTCTTTATGAATTTAGGCTCCAATTATTTATCAGAAATTATTAGAACATTTAAAGAAAAATACCCTGATATCAATGTCCACATCCACGACTTAGATCAAGCCGCCATTTTTGATGCGCTCAGTAGCGGTAAAGTAGAGCTAGCATTAACTTTTGATTTAAATATCCCTAAATCAATGAAAACAAAATATATTGCTTCAAGAGAACCCTATGCCCTATTACCAATTGATGATCCACTCGCACAACAAGATGAAG
This sequence comes from Psychromonas sp. SP041, assembly GCF_000470315.2. Classification (GTDB taxonomy): domain Bacteria; phylum Pseudomonadota; class Gammaproteobacteria; order Enterobacterales; family Psychromonadaceae; genus Psychromonas. Next base: position 148,439 of record NZ_CBRF02000004.1, on the reverse strand, counting down.
TACAACTCAAAGAACTTGTGCAACGCCCTTTTATTTTAATGGACTTGCCTTATACAAATGATTATTTCATCTCGCTATTCGCAAAAAAGAAATTATCCCCCAATATTCGTTACCGCACCACATCATTTGAAACCGTAAGAACCTTTGTTGCCAGTGGTTTAGGTGTCTCCGTATTAAACTTAAAACCCAAATCTACGGTCACCTATAATGGTAACAAAGTGGTGATTAAACCGATCAAAGATAAAGTCGATCCTCTTAATATTGTGCTTATACATTACAGTCGACTAGAGCCACGGCGCATTGCAGATATATTTTCCGCTCATATCGAATCATTTTTTGAAGCAGCGTCATAAGCTGCTTCAAAAATTCAAGGCATATTAAGTATAATTAATAAGATCTAAGCTCTCTTCTAAGGTTGTATTAGCAATCGGTACTGAGCTATTAGCGCCATGGCTAACTAAATCATGTAATGGTTTTTGTCGACAGCGATTAATCGAAACATGAAACACATCATGTCTATTATAATAACCGGCCATATCATGGTGCTGTTTTAATTCCACAAGACTACTAATATCTAAATCAGCGATAACAAGCCCCTCTCGGTCAGATAAAGTTTCACCCAACGTGGTGCCATTAGGCGTGACAATCATAGAGGCGGATCTTGGAGAAGCTTCTAAAATGGCTCTAGCTTCATCGTCATCACATAATAAAGCTATATTTTCATCTGTTATAAAACCTGCAGAGACAACTGAAAACACTTTAGCTTCAAAACAATGTGCTGCTGCACGCACTCGAATTGCATCTGCCAAATCATAAGGTTCTGAATCACGAGGATCTTTAAATGGCCAAATAGGAGGATAATTAGCACAATGAATTTCCTCACCTTGTGCCATCAGTGCATAGCGCGACAAAGGGTTACCATTTTCCCCGCAAATCAAACCACCGACTCGTCCAAACGGCATATCAACAACAGACAACCCAGCACCATCACCGCGATTCCACGTTAATTTTTCATAAAAAGTCGGTACTAGTTTACGGTGATGATTGACGATAATACCTTGTGCATTAATCAATATCATTGAGTTCCACAAACACCCTGCTGAGTATGAAGCAACTTCTGAAAAGCCTAGAGATACTGCTATTTTCTGTTGTGCAGCCGCACTTGCAATCGCTTTAATTTCTGGTCCATCGACACGTAACGATGAAGCGGCAAATTTAACAAAGTTTTCATGCCCCTTAATTGGGCTTGATAACGCATTCCAAATTGGGAATCCTGGAATAAAACTCTCTGGAAATACAATAAGTTCAACACCTGCTTTAGCAGCTTCAGTTAAATATTTAATGGCTTTCTTTACGCCTCCCGCAGGATCAAAAAACTCTGAAGAAACATGCGCAGCAGCCACTCGAACGGGATTATTTTGTTTAGTACTTGAAGTCATAGGACTTTTCCTTTCGTATTCTTAAATATTTTAAATTAAATAATTTGAATTCAATATGTGATCTATTCAATGCAGTTATTACATTAATGATTCAATTTTGAAGAACAGCTTGGTCATCATTAGTAATATCTGACTCAGATGTCGTTTGATGTTTAACCTTGTTACGATACGTTAAGGCCATTCGGATAATCATTGTCAGGATCGGTACTAACCCTATCCACACACTATGAGTTAACAAATAAGCGATTAAAGACAATGGCCCTGCAAACGCATAAACTAAACGTTCACGTGAACTTAGTTTTCGTCCAATTGCACCGTAAACAACCCCAGCCGTTAAAATAGACGCACATAAGAACACCACAAGTCCAAACACTGCTTGTGCAGTAATATTCGTAGGATCCAAAATACTAGGAATAGAAACAAAGACAAAAGGCACAAGTAAAGCGCAACTCCCAAGCTTCGCAGCTTCAATGGCACTACGTATAAAGCTACCTCCAGAGATTCTAACCGCAACTAAAATACCAACAGCAACAGGCGGTGTAAGAGCAGAGAAGATCGCAAAATAAAAGCCATACATGTTCGCAGCAATAGGTGATAACCCTGCATCAATTAATCCTGGGACAACAATGATGGCAATCAACGCATAAGCCGCTGGAGTAGGTAAACCCATACCGACGATCAGGGAAACGCCCATACCAATCATAAGAGCAATAACAATATTACCGTCAGTGTAAGCCGAGATGAGATGACCCGCAGAAACGCCAAGTCCTGTTGTTGTTAAGGTTTGCACAACCAGCCCAATAGCAGCAAGCACAACCGTTAATTGCACCGCTGTTTCTAAACCTGTTAAACAGCCTTTCATTAACTCTTTGATATTTGGACGGAACTCAGCAGGACGAGCAAACGATAGTAAAACAACCAGTAACCCACCCCAAAAACCAGCCATAGCAGGCGAGTAACGCATCACTAGCAACACAATTAAAACGCTAAAAGATAAAATAAATGACGGCAGTGTCCATTTAATCTTTCGCCAATTAATTTTATATTTTTGTGAAATATTGCGTGGCTTATGACCTACTAAACTATAAAGGGCAATACTGATTGCAAACATATAAAGCAAACCTGGGATAATCCCTGCAATCACGACTTCGATGTAAGAAACACCCAATATTACGGCCATTAAAAAGGCGCCTAACCCCATAATAGGCGGTAATAACTGGCTACCCGTTGAAGACATAACTTCAATGGCTCCGGCTTCATCAGCAGTAAACCCATTTTTCTTCATCGTAGGAATCGTCATCACACCAGACAGGGCAATATTACTAATTGCTTGGCCTGTCACCATTCCTATCAATGTACTCGCAACAACAGCCGAATAAGCTACTCCGCCCTTAACAAGTAAACCAATCGCTTGCCCTAACTCACCAAAGGTATCAATAACACGAGTACCATGAAGTAAACCACCGTAAACAAGTAACAAGAAAATCATATCTGCAGACAGCGGCATATAATTAAGTACACCTCGAGGACCACCGATACCACCAAGAAAACTAATGGCTACATTTAATGGTTGTTGACGTGATGTTAAAGGCTCGGGTAACAAATGCCCAAATGTCATATAAGCAGCGCCTATAAGACAAACAAGGGCAATCGTTGCCCCCCACATCCGCCATGTGATTAAAATAACAGAAGCAATAAGGGACGCTCCCGCAATCAATGCATCATTCTCAACAAAAGGCTGCGTAATTTCTAGTGTTTCTGCATTTGCATAAAGAAAGACACCTGCCCCTGCTGCCAGCACTAAACTGACAAGAGAGGTCACAATATCGATCACTCTAGACAATGATGACTTATCTGCAGCGCGACTCCCCAAAATTAACAGCGCACCAATAATGAGTACAGCCGTTAAATGCATCGTGTAATGTTTCATTGCGCCATGCACACTGACCCAGAGAGTGACCATGTGGTAGGTGAGTAGACTTCCCCCTACCAACCATAAAGCCCAATGACTTAGTGTCATTATTTTTGATTTGTTCTCTAACATACCTAGACCTTTAGTTCGCAATTAAACGACAAACAATAAGTGATAAACGATTGAAACCATTTAAGAAAAACTTAATCTATAAGGCCTAATTCTTTATAAGCTCGTAATGCACCTGGGTGAATATTCTCAAGTCCAATTTTGGCAATTGTTGCAAGAGTTTGTTTATCCCATATTTTTGCAACTGCGCTATATTTACCTAATTCAATCCCTGACTTTAACCATAACTTAGTCATCTCATAAGCATCTTCCTCTGGGAAAGATTTATGTACCGATAACAAGGTATAGTTACCAAAGCTAGTAACGGGTTTAGGTTGATTCGCAACAGTATTAGCAGGTAATACTTGAATACTAAAAGGAGCCCCTGTTTTATCGATATAAGACTGGATGTCTTCTTTATTAATATCGATAAACGTATAATCTCTTCCTGAACTTTCTAATGTTTTAAATGGACCCGCTTGCAAAGTAACACTGAAATCACGATTACTATGAGTCACAAGCGTCCCGATATCAGCTTTACCATCTAAGACGGCATTGATATTTTGAGCAGGACCTAGCGCATCAAACGATTTCAATTGTTTCGTTATCCCCCAACCATCAAGCATCATGCGTTGATGCATACCCCATTCATTTTGAGTCAACAAACCAACAGCAACACGCTTACCAATAAAATCATCTTTGCTTTTAATAGAGGGATCTAAAGTAACAAACATATTACTGGTTCGACTCATTACCCCTAATGCACGAAAGTCGTTTACAGCTTCCATTGGTTTAGGGAAAAAAGGAGAGATACCTTTTTTGGCTGCCCATTCAACCACTTGTCCTGAGCCAATAATGGTGTTTTTCCAAAGTTGAGGAGAAGAGGCCAAATACCTAACATTGTAGGTAAAGCCTGGGGTTTCTACCGCTGTAGGGGCTATTTTATCGGTATAATCACTAGCATAATTTTGCATGGTTGCCCAAGCAAGATAAGGACCAGAGCCTGAAGGAGAGATTAAAATATCAACTTTGTTAGGCGCGGCAGTAACGGAAAGAGAGGTGGAAAGTAAACATATTGCAGACATCGTTAAAGCAAAAGTGTTATTAACAAGCTTTTTCATAGTAGTACTCCTGTAGTGTTATAAAGACATTCCTTAGTCGGTTTTATAATAAGAATTGTTAACGACTAAACAATTGCTAAAAATAGTCTAAGAGCTACACTTCCAAGTGTATAGCATGTTATTTATTACAACTAACAAGGAAAAAACTATGAACCAAAAAGTGCACTAGATAGGTGCGATAAAAATATTTTTTGCAATATTATGAGGCGTTTTTACCAAGAATTTACGGTGAAATTAACGAAAAACAGTGATTTTTCGTAGAATGAAGAAAATTATGTATTAGAAATTATTTTTTAAAAAAGTCATAAAATTCGTATTATGAGTCGTTTTTTCCCCTAATTTTTACCAATATCTCTTTAGCTAATATCAATACGCCTTAAACTCATACCAGAATGATCATTCCTGAAACACTCGATAAATATTCAATTAGAATCCTAAAGGGTCAAATTTTGATGTGTTCTGAACGGGGAAAATAGCATAAAGATATTGGTAAAATAGAAGATAAAATAGACGCAAATATCACCTTTTAACCTTTCAAAGAATAAATTTTCACATTCACATTATTCAAAAACAAGAGATAACCAATACCAATCAAACCAAAACGTGAGTTGATGTCCTGTTTTGCCTGAAGCGTTGTATAAAATTTTATATAATACCAATCACACTAATTAAGTTATCTATTTTACTTGTTAAAACAACTTATTTAATGTAATCGGTATAACGCTTTCACTAGCATTAACTTAACGCAAAGCACTGCAAAAGGATGAGTAAAAAGCAAACAAGAAAAAATGAAGAAGCTTGAACTGGATTGGGAAACGATCGGTATCAGTCTTTTGCCGCCTTTTTTGTCTGGTAAATTTAACTTTAAAAAGTACATTAAAAGTAAAAAACTCTGTATTCCCACGTGGGGCATTTGAAGAAAGGAAAACACATGCAAAGAATGCAGGCTAAAGTCAGCGCCCCGAAGTTAAAGCTTGTTTTACTAGGTTGCTAATATCATCGTTCACAAAAAATGATCAATAATGGAATCAGTAATATGTTTTTAGTTGGGTAAGGTTGGCAATCATTAAAAGGAGATGAGGATTAACATTTACTATTCATCACAGGATGCTCCCCCGTGTGGAGCTGCATTTAGATTGGTGTGGTAGCTGGAAGTTAGGCACCTCCAGCTACCCTATTAGCTTTATTATAACGGTAGTTTTTCACCATTAAAACTATAAAGGCTTCCCGTATTATCAATCGATAAATTCCGAATAACTTTCATAATGCCGAGTGCCGAATCAACAACATTTTCACTTGCTGTAGATCCACCCATATCGGTTTGAACCCAGCCGGGATGAACAGCCACCACAGCGACATTATCATTAACAAGCTCTTTTGATAAGTTCACTACTAGCATATTGGCTGCTGCTTTAGACATTCGATAACCATACCAATCGACACTTTGTTCTAGCGACAAAGATCCCATAGCAGAAGAAATAACCGCTATCTTACATAAGCTTTTTTTATTCATTAGAGGTAAAAAGCAATGAGTTAAATATAGTGGCCCAAGTGAATTCACTTTAAAACACATTTCAGCATTAGCATAATCAATACTATGGATACTTGTATTTTCTCGATCCAAATATCCCGCATTATTTACTATTAAATCTAACTTGATATTTTCCTCGCTAAGTTTACCTGCCAACGTCTTAATATTTTCAGGACAAGTGATATCCATTAATTCAAGAAACAATTTATCAGGAAACTGACCTTTCAATGAAACTAGATCAACCGCCGATTCTAGATTTCTACAGGTAGCAATGACTGTCCATCCACTTATCAAGTATTGTTTTGTTAATTCGAAACCGATGCCTCTATTAGCGCCAGTTATTAATACAACTACGTTATTCATTGTTTACCTATAGATCTCACGAGGCTGTAGAATTTCTCATTCTCAGCCCGAATTTTAATTATAAAAACACAGTATTTTATATTTAATTGAAACTCAAATAGATTATTGAGTTTTCAATAATTTTGGACATATATGGTTACCACTTACCCCACTATTTATCGTGAAAGTTTATGACTGTGTACTACTTACTTTTTCTTCACCACACAAATAACCACGACAAACACTACGATACTAAGGGGGAGCAGATAACGATACTTTAGATTAACGATACTGTGTCATAACCATTGCTCTTAGGATGTAAAAACTATATGCCTGAAAGAGAGAACTGAAAATATTAATCGCCAAAATTTATGACGGTCCACTATTTAATAGCATTGATCAAACTCGGTGACGGTTTAGTCATTTCTTGTGCCTGTAGGTTTATAAAAAGTACCAGTAAAGGACCTTATCGTAGTTCGAAAGCCTAAGGGATCAATAGTGCGAGCAGTAATGAGTTTTTAGCCAGACAAGGTTTGATGTCATTAAAGGATTTGTGGATTAATATTCACTATTCATCATAAGATGAACTGCCCTCCGCGGCGCCGAATGTGGGGTGGTGTAGGGGCTGGAGGTTAGATACCTCCAGCTACCTGATTAGGATTTTTTTTGCGTTATTCCACTGTAAACTTCAGTAACAGTAAGCTCAATCCAGCCTTTGGATATTAGCTGCTGAATACTACAAATAATTAATGCAACTCCAAAATTCGTTAAATCGAAGATTCTATCTTCTGTTTCGAAATCTAGTGGGTGCGCGACCTTATAACCTCCATGAATAAATGAACTCCGTAAATCATTAAGTTCACGTAACTTTTTACCTAACGTTTTTTGTTTATTTATTGGAACAGATAATAAAAATACTGCTTTTTCTTTAATATCATTAAAGCCTCTACCTGCCTTGGTTCCGTAGATAGCTTCTAATGCATGGAAGATCCATGAAACCATACTAATATCTGCTTCCATTCTGCATATATGTAACAATGAGAAAAGAGAGCGCTCAATTGAGTGTTCAGATTTCATCTGCAAGCCAATATTTAAACTGTCAAACCAAACTTTTACCTGAGAAACCTGAATTATAGTTGGGAATGCAATTTCCTTTTCGAACTCTGCATTAACAGAATACTGAAAATAGAAATTAGAAAGTTGCAATTTAAACTCTTCACCATTTAAGTCCAATCGCGCATTAAATAGATCCAAAATACCAGGAACGCTCAAGTTCGCTATTAGAAAAACATCCATTAATAGTTTTTTAAATGCAAGAATATCTTTATCGGGGTTTTCATTATCAGTAATAGCAATCTTAACAGCCAACTCTATCGGAGCAAGCTCACTATCATCTTCATCTGTTTTGAGTTGCGCCATGACTTTGTAAACACTTCCGTCGATTTCAGTATAGAACCTACCATTTTCATCATAGCTGTCTTCAATAACGTCAATTAACTTATTCCAGTCTATTGTCGAGCTATATTCAATCTCATCCCAAATCATGTTGTTTACTGAATATAATTGTGCAATTTCTTTAATAGCTTCAACATCTATATTACAAATATTACTATCATCACCACTATAGTCACGAGGCATGAAGCTAACTTTTAATACTCCATCAATGTGCAAATTAAACTCCATATTACTAACGAGGCTGTAGAATTTCTCATTTCCAGCCTGCTTATTTTAAATAAAAATGACAGTAGCTTACATTTACTTGAGATTAAATAGATTATTTTGTTTTTATTAGCTAATTGATTAAATTGAGTCATAAATGGGATTAGAGGGCTAAACATACGGGATTTATTGAGTTAAGGGCTTAGCCATTCATGATTTATTAAGAATTGGCTTTATCTTGGCCGCGCAGCGTGAATTTATTCATGTCTGTATTCACCGTAATATTATCGAGTTTTACTTTAAAGAAAGTTGAAAAGTACATTCAGAGTTAAAAGCTTTGTATTCAAATGTAGGGCATAAAAAGAAGGTAAACACACACATGCAAAGAATGCAGACTAAAGTCAGTGCCCAAAAGTCAAAGGCTATCGATTGAATTTGATCATTGGATCTGCCGTGACGGTTTAGCCATTTCTTGTGCAAGTGGATTTATAAAAAGCATAAGTAAAGGATCTTGTCGAAGTTCGAAAGCCAAAGGGTTCAATAGTGCGAGCAGTAATGAGTTTTTAGCCAGACAAGGTTTGATGTCATTAAAGGATTTGTAGATTAATATTCACTATTCATCATAAGATGAACTGTACGGAGCCGGAGGTTAGCTACCTTCGGCTACCAGATTAGAGCTATGTTACGCGTGCCAATTTATATCAATTTTTTTATGGGTTGCAACACAGTCCCGTAAATAAAGGTTTATAAGGCTTTGATAAGGTACGCCAGATTCCTCTGCCATTCCTTTAAAATAAGAGATAACATCTTCTCCAAGACGCATTGTCACAGGTTTTTTCAATTTACTAGCGTATGGATTTTTACGCGATTTCATTGTATATAAATCATATTCTGCTTTCATAATTAATGCCCTCGCTGATAGTTTTTACTTTCATTTTTAGTTGCTTTTCGAGCCGAAATTAATCTAATAATATTTCCACCGTCGCGTTCACAATGGCAAATAAGTAATAGATTCGTTTCATTGCTCATTCCAAGCATTAAAAAACGATCTTAGGAATCGGAGTTCTCTTGATCAAAGAACTGTAATGCGAAATCATCAAAAAATACGGATTTAGCTTCCTCAAAAGAAACACCGTGCTTTTTGACATTTGTTACAGCTTTCGCTGTATTCCATTCGAACTTTATCATATGTACATTGTATGTACGTGGAAGGTAAATGTCAAAGTAGCTCTAACGAGAGCTGTAGAATAACTTATTTTCAGCCTGTTTATTTTAAATAAAAATGAGAGATTTATTGAGTTAAGTGTTCAGCCCTTCCGTTAATGTAAAATATTCCTTAACTTCTCGCTGCTCAGGAAAAAATGAACAAAACAGTACATTTCCTATTGATGATTTATTAAGAATTGGCTTTATCTTGGTCCCGTAGAGTGAATTTTTTCATGACTTTATTCTTCGTAATATTATCGATTTTTACTTTAAAGAAAGTTGAAAAGTACATTCAAAGTTAAAAGCTCTGTATTCCCACGAGGGGCATTTGAAGAAAAGAAAACACACACATGCAAAGAATGCAGACTAAAGTCAGCGCCCCAAAGTCAAAGACTACCAATTGATGATTGAATTTGAACATTGGATCTGCCGTTAAATGCGTATGTCTTTCCCGTCAATAAAACTAGCAGCAATGGCGAAAACCAAGGACGAACGAGAGAGCATTGATCAAACTCGGTGTCGGTGTCGGTTTAGCCATTTTTTGTGCAAGTGGATTTATAAAAAATACCAGTAAATTCCCTTGTCATAATTCACAAACCAAAGGGATCAATATTGCGATCAGTAATGAATTTTTAGCCAGACAAGGTTTGATGTCATTAAAGGATTTGTAGATTAATATTCACTATTCATCATAAGATGCCCCCCTGTGCGGAGCCGCATGCAGACTAGTGTGAGGGCTGGAGATTAGAAACTCCGGCTACCCGATTATGTTTTATTTTCGGCGTTGTAATTCAGCTAAGGTATCGTCAATGGATTCATTAAGCCTAACAAAATTTTTATCTGTTCCACCAGCAGACCATTGTTGCCGAAGTTGATTAAGCAAATTTTCAGTGAGGTCTTGGTATTCAGGAAAGTTTCTCAGTTCATAGATATATGCAATTTGACTTGCTAACTTTAATACACCATCCCTATCACTTCCTTTACTAATAGTCTTAATTAACTCGTGATAGATTTCAAAGCGTTCTGATTCCTGAGTTTTCTCGGTAATCGTAATATAACGACGAGCAGAAAATGCAAGTGATCCTATAGCAATAAGAAAAGCACCTATTGTAGCGATTGAGGCAATATCAGTTAATGTCATCTAGTTCCCTTAAAACATAACGAGACTGTAGAATTTCTCATTCTCAGCCAAAATTTTAATTATAAAAACACAGTATTTTATATTTACTTGAGATTCAAATAGATTATTGAGTTTTCAATAAATGATTGATTAAATTAAGTTGTAAAGGCGTTTATGAGGCTAATTAGGCTGTATTATTCAAGCTAAAGGGCTGAGCCCTTACGTTAATGTAAATTATTCCTTAACTTCTCGCTGCTCAGGAAAGAAATGGACAAAACAGTACATTTTCCATTGATGATTTATTAAGAATTGGCTTTATCTTGGTCGCGCAGCGTGAATTTATTCATCCCTTTATTCACCGTAATATTATCGATTTTTACTTTAAAGAAAGTTGAAAAGTACATTCAAAGTTAAAAGCTTTGTATTCAAATGTAGGGCATAAAAAGAAGGTAAACACATGCAAAGAATGCAGACTAAAGTCAGAGCCCAAAAGTCAAAGGCTATCGATTGAATTTGATCATTGGATCTGCCGTGACGGTTTAGCCATTTTTTGTGCAAGTGGATTTATAAAAAGCATAAGTAAAGGATCTTGTCGAAGTTCGAAAGCCAAAGGGATCAATAGTGCGAGCAGTAATGAGTTTTTAGCTAGACAAGGTTTGATGTCATTAAAGGATTTGTCGATTAATATTCACTATTCATCATAAGATGAACTGCCCGGTGCCGCATGCACGGAGGTGTGGGGCTGGAGGATAGATATCCCCGACTACCCGATTATATGTTTAATTATTAAGATGTTATTGACTTAGTTTTAAATAGTATTTTACTGCATGACAAGCAGATGTGTTTATATCGAGGATCTGAGTGAGATGTTAATGGCTGAAAAATAACTTTATCAGAACCACATGAGTAACATTTAGCATTTTCATCATCACTTATTTTACACTCTGGATATTTGTCCAAATACTCTGACAAAGTCGGTAACTTATCCCAATCGTCATGCTGTTTAGGCGAATATAATACATAATAATAAAATGCGAGAACTGCAACAAAACAGCCTAAACCAATTAAGAATTGCATAAATATACTCCTGACACGAATGACATATAACGAGGCTGTAGAATTTCTCATTTTCAGCCTGTTTATTTTAAATAAAAATGACAGTAGCTTACATTTACTTGAGATTAAATAGATTATTTTGTTTTTATTAACTAATTGATTAAATTGAGTCATAAATGGGATTAGAAGACTAAGCATGGGGGGGTTATTGAGTTAGAGGTTGAGCCCTTACGTTAATGTAAATTATTCCTTAACTTCTCGCTGCTCAGTAAAGAAATGGACAAAACAGTACATTTCCCATTGATGATTTATTAAGAATTGGCTTTATCTTGGCCGCACAGCGTGAATTTATTCATGACTTTATTCTCCGTAATATTATCGCTTTTTACTTTAAAGAAAGTTGAAAAGTACATTCAAAGTTAAAAGCTCTGTATTCCCATGTGGGACATTTGAAGAAAAGAAAACACACACATGCAAAGAATGCAGACTAAAGTCAGCGCCCCAAAGCCAAAGGCTACCAATTGACGATTGAATTTAATCATTGGATTTGCCGTTAACGGTTTAGTCATTTCTTGTGCCTGTGGATTTATAAAAAGTACCAGTAAAGGCCCTTGTCGTAGTTCGAAAACCAAAGGGATCAATAGTGCGAGCAGTAATGAGTTTTTAGCCAAACAAGGTTTGATATTATTAAAAAATTTGTGGATTAATATTCACTATTCATCATAAGATGAACCGCCCTGTGCGGAGCCGCATGCAGAGTGGCATGGGGGCAGGAGGTTAGTTACCTCCGACTACCCGATTATAAGCAAATTACATTGCATTACTTTGTAATATTTTGCTCTCTCGCTCTTTATAAATATCTGATTGATGATACTTAATGGCAAAATCTTTAGAAAACTTAACCGTAGCTTTTAAAAACTCAATAACCAATAAATCGATATTAATTCCAAGATTATCGTCACCACAAATATTATTAGTATAATTTAAAAAGAGAATAACTTTTTCATCATCTGGCGGGCCACTTACATATCTAATTTTTTTAACTGTATTTCTATTTGAAAGATCAGATTCAGCCATATGTGTATGCAGAACTCCGCACCGCGCGCCCCAAAAGTCAGCTGAACAACCAGGAATAACACCACTTGATAATAAATATTTATCGCACCAATCTTTAAATGTAGTACCTGTTGCCTTTACTTGACTTTCTTCGGCGTCGAGAAAACCAAAAGCGTCAATACTAGAGTAAATAATGACAAGACATTGACCTAATAGCTTCTTTTCGTGAAGTAAATCAACCGAGTCAATTATGGGGATACAAATACTTTCAATATTGGAATTTGGCACAATGCTATCCTTTGCTTATAACAGTTTATCAAACCGAAAAATTCCATATTTCAGGTGGAAATCGGAATAGTTTAATTTGTTAAAATTAACATGCAAATGCGTTTATCGTGCATAAAATCAAACAATTAATATTTTTAATCAAATTACTGTCATGTGGATAGATGGAAAAGTCCGTATTAACAACAGAAACATGGAATACCAACAAAATTGTATATAAAAACAGTTAAAGAATTAAAGGAGAGGAATAAATGATGTCTCCATTTTTAAACGCTGTAGCGAAAAGTATACGAGTTCAACTCTATGCTTAAAAATCTATTAGGACTTCTTTATATTGGGCAGATTCAAGTTGCATAATAACCTTATATTGACTTTAATAATGAATAACATCTCTTGAATTAAAGTGATAAGTGAAATCACTAAATTGCTTTGTGCCCTTTCCGACTTAAGTCTCTGTATCGAAAGCCTCTCAAAAACAGCTTAAAAGAGGCGGTGGTTTTATAAATTTAATTCACATTTGGCTGTATAAACACTAAATCTGTAATACCAATATCAATACCTGATTGACTAAGAAGCGTGGTGATTTGACCTCTATGATGTGTTTGGTGGTTAAACAAGTGCATCAACAGATTAAAAAGCGTCTTATTAGCGGTAACACCTTTACTATTTTGGTAATTAATTGGCTGTAACAATGCTTCATCGGTTAATAAACTTGTTAATTCGAGTAATGCTTCATCTAACAATACGCGACGATCTTTAAGGTCATTAAAATTATTGGCGAGAAACACATCCAGTGACTCAGGCATTGGTAATGCGGCAATAGGCGCATAAGCGTCATATGTTTGTAAAACAACTGAGCATCGTTTTAACCATAAGGTATCAGCGACACAAATATGATTTAACGAGGCAAAAACAGAACCAAAATACGCGCCTTTATCTTCGTGATATTTTTCTGGTGTCATTGTATTCACTGCTTCGTATATTTTTTGATTCATCCACTGGTTATAGTCTGCCATTAAGTAGACATGTTCCTTCAGTTTCATAAAAAGGGTTTCCTTGCTTGATCTTAAGAGAGATGGCGAGATTGTAATATTATTTTAGCAATGTACACCCTATTTAGTTTCACTATTTAAAAAAGTGCTCAATACAAAATCTGTCATGCTAATGATTGAATGGAAGTGATTCAATCAACCGACTTATGAAAATCTAGCATTGATAAGTTAAATTGCTCGCCTTTTCACACTGAGACGTTACAATTATTTAACCTTTTAAAATATTAACGATAGAGAGTGAAAATGATTGAACGTCAACAAACCAAACAACGTATGAGCCGAGTAGTTAAGCATAATGGAACTGTTTATTTATGTGGTCAAGTTTGTGCTGATGCCACTAAAGACATTAAAGAACAAACCCAGACTATGTTAGACAAAGTAGATGAACTATTAATTGAATCAGGTAGTTCACGTGAGCATATGTTATCAGCGACGGTTTACGTTAAAGATATGGCGTTGCATTTTGCAGGCATGAATGAAGTTTGGGACGCGTGGGTTCCTGAAGGCTTTGCCCCTGCTCGTGCATGTGTAGAAGCAAGTATGGCAAGAGATGTGTTATTAGTTGAAATTTCGGTTATTGCTGCTGTTAAATAGTTAATACCACCCATGCTCGATTAACTATATCGTCGTTAACAGCTATTCTATTTAAAGATTGTATTAATCTATTCTATGTAGCAATAGCTGTTATTAAGCCGCCCCCTATTCCCACCGTTATCGTTAGGAAAATCAATGAGTCATTTACTACCAACATTAGCTCCGCTATTTGTTTCTTCACTGCCCGCAGATTCAAATTTAACCAATACATCTCGTAGTGTTGAACATGCTGCCTACTCATTCGTGACACCAACGCCAACAAAATATTCTAAGATCATTTGTTGTAACAATGAACTCGCTAAAAAGTTAGGCTTTTCTGAAGCAGCATTAACTTCGACTGACTTTGCTGATTTAATCAGTGGTAATAACCTTGGAGCTAACTTGCAACCCTATGCAATGAATTATGGGGGGCATCAATTTGGTCAATGGGCAGGACAGTTAGGTGATGGGCGAGCAATTAACTTAGGCCAATATTTAGTTAAAGAGCATAAAGACAGAAACGAATATGTCACTTTACAATTAAAAGGAGCTGGCCAAACGCCCTATTCACGCAGAGCTGACGGCATGGCAGTTTTACGTTCTTCTATCCGTGAATATTTATGTTCTGAAGCTATGTATCATTTAGGCATCCCTACAACACGCGCATTAACCTTAACACTAACCGGTGAAGAAGTTATTAGAGATAAACTCTATGACGGTAGAGCCGCTTATGAGCCGTGTGCAATTGTCTCTCGAGTCTCTCCTTCATTTTTACGTTTTGGTTCAATTCAATTACCCGCTTCTCGCGGTGATTTAGATTTATTAAAACAAACACTTGAATACAGTATTACCAATGATTACCCAGCATTAGTGCCGGAATCAGGCGTGATCGATAAGCCAGTTTATTTAAAGTGGTTTACTGAAGTTTGTGAACGTACTGCACACTTAATTGTAGAATGGATGCGCGTTGGTTTTGTGCATGGTGTGCTTAATACCGATAACATGTCATTGATTGGCGAAACAATTGACTTTGGACCTTATGGTTGGATTGATAACTTTGACCTTGATTGGACACCAAATACCTCTGATGCAGGTGAAAAACGTTATCGCTTTGGGCAACAAGCTTATATTGGTCAGTGGAACTTATTTCAACTTGCCAACGCTATTTATCCATTAATCGATGAAGCTGAGCCACTGCAGAATATAATCACCAGTTATAACCGAACCTATCAAGGTAAATGGTTAGGTATGATGCGTAATAAACTGGGTATTAAAGTTGAACAAAGCCAAGAAAACGAAGCTTTAATTGAATCAGACCTATTGCTAAGTAAAGAGTTAGAGCAGTTATTATCTCGAGTGAATACCGATATGACTTTATTTTATAGACTCCTTGCTAACTTAAGTAGCACCGTTGATCTTCACCACTTGGAACTGTTAACCAGTCATTTTTCTGAATGTTTTTATAATATGGAAGAAGTAACTGAAGATTATTTGTCTATACTCATTGAATGGTTAACTAAGTACCAATCAAGATTGTTATTAACACCAATAAGCGATGAAGATCGTAAAGTAAATATGGATAAGGTTAACCCTTGTTATATTTTACGTAATTTCCAAGTTCAAGAGGCCATTGAGTTAGCTGAAAAAGGCGATTATTCGAGAGTGTCAATATTGTCTGAATTATTAAAAACGCCTTATCAACAACAAGCGCAATATAAACAATTTGAAATGAAGCGTCCTGATTGGGCAACGAATAAGTTTGGGTGTTCTGCACTATCGTGTAGTTCATAGGTTGATTATTGTACTTGTGAGTCATAATCTTGTGAACAAGCTCATATTGTGACATCTAATTGACTTTAAATAGAGAAATTATAAGATGAACTCTTAGTAATTAGTTTATTATAATCACAAGAACACTACTAAATAGGTATTTATGAATCAATCTAGCCTGTCAATTCAACAAATTGTGTTAAGCCCTGATAGCTCACAGCTATTATTAAAAATAACGCCTATTTATACTGAAATCAGCGCAGATGATATTATTAATTTATTAAATACTCCCTCTTTACCATCATTTAAATTGAACCTCGACGGAATCGAAAGCGCGGTCACTGCATTAGCCTCTTTACATGATGTAACAGAGGATGAAGCAGTTACCTTTGCCCCTATTGTTATCGCTGATAAACAGGATGCGCTGTTAGATATTGTTATATCCGATGATGCTTTAAGCGCCTCAGCTACGATAACAACAGCACATGGTGGTGCTTCAATCACCTTAAATGACATAAAAAATAAATGTGATCAATTAGGTTTGAAATTTGGTTTATTAACAAAGAATGTATTTGGTTTATTAAACATTTGTAAAGATGCCAAGCCTGGAAAAGTGTATAAAATAAATATCGCCAATGGGAGACCTCCTATTGACGGTATTAATGCCCGATTTGAAAAACTTGTCAGTACAGAGAGCCACCGTAAACCAACCCCTAAATTACTGGAAAATGGCAAGGTTGATATGCATGATTTAGGGCAATCAATAACAGTAAAAGCAAATACGGTCCTAATGAAAAAAATACCGATGTTTGTAGGTAAACCAGGCAAAACCGTCACTGCAGAAATCATTGAACAAAAAAAAGCAATCGATTACCCTTTTATCATTAATCAAAATGTAAAAGTTAACCCAAATGATCCATTACAATTAATTTCAACTAGTTACGGTATTCCAATTGATAAAGATGGCTTTATAAAAATTGACGATGTTCTGTTAATAGAGAATGTAGATAATAGATCTGGGAATGTTATTTATGACGGTACAGTGGTTATCACAGCTGATATCCATGAAAATATGAAAGTCAAAGCCAGTGGCGATATCACAGTATTGGGATTAATTGAATCCGCTGACGTGACTTGCGGTGGGGATTTAACAGTGGAGATGCCAATCATTGGACGTCACAAAAAATCAGATGAACATTTTAGCTGTGAAATAAAGTGTGGTGGGAATTTAATAGGCACAATTGCACAGTATGCAAGCTTGAGCGTAGCCAAAAATATAAGTTTAAGTAGTCAGTTAATTCATTGTAAAACCGAATGTAAAGGCAAGATAGAAGTACATAATAAATCATTGAGTCAAGGAGCTATAATTGGTGGAACGACAGAAAGTCATCAGTCTGTTACTACGGTAACGGTAGGCACTTCAGGCAGCACTAAAACAACCATCAATTTAATCAGTGAAGCTAAACAATTAGAGCTTATAAAAAACAAATGTATCAAAGAAATTCAGCTATTTGATAAAATGATAAATCAATTCAAAAAAGCAGAAAGTAAAGCAGATTCAATACCTGATATCGCATCTCGTAAAAAAACTAAAAAACAAATATTCCTTGAAAAGCAACAATATCGTGACAGAAGTGATCAAGTACAAAAAAAACTAGCGACCACCAAAGTTAAATTAGAACAGTCTTATCAAAGTACTTATTTGTCAGCAACTAAAAAGCTATACAGTGATACCATTGTTAATGTTGATAGCCAAGATTGGTCAAGTACCCAAGAATATGGTCCAAGTACCGTTTCAATTATTAATCATCAATTACAAATATCCCACCCAACATAATAAATAATGACGACACACCTATTTAGTTAGATGGATTAGCTGTAAAAATTCAGTTAATTCATTGCCTGAAGTAAAAATATATCAACTTAATCGTTAAAATCACTGACAGGCTCTGGTACCAGAAGTCATTACAGGCTAAAATTCTGACCATTATTTTTTCCAGACAATCCATTTAACACAAGAGAGCATTCAGATGGGAAGAGCATATCAAAACAAAAAATTAGACATGGCAAAAACGGCTGGCGCTAAAACTAAAGTTTACTCAAAATACGGTAAAGAAATATATGTTTGTGCAAAAAATGGTGGATTTGATCCAGACGGTAACCTAACACTTCGTCGATTAATTGATAAAGCTAAAAAAGATCAAGTACCTGCACATGTTATTGACCGAGCGATTGATAAAGCAAAAGGTGGCGGTGGAGAAGATTATGTACGTGCAAGCTACGAAGGTTTTGGACCTGGTGGTTGCTCTGTCATTGTTGACTGTTTAACTGATAATGGTAACCGTACTTGGACTGATGTTCGTAACTGTTTCAATAAAACAGGTGCAAAAATAGGCTCTCCAGGCACCGTTGCTCACATGTTCGAACATCAAGCTGTATTTGTATTTGATGGTGAAGATGACGAAGCTGTGCTTGAAGAATTAATGATGGCTGATGTTGATGTGGTAGATGTAGTCGCTGAAGACGGTAAAATATCTGTATTCTGCCCTCACACTGAATTTAACAATGCAAAAGTAGCATTGCATGCTATTTACCCAGAGACAGAGCTTGAAGTTGAAGAAATCACTTATGTGCCACAATCTGATACTGAAGTCACTGAAGAACATGTTGAGAAGTTTGAAAAATTCTTAGAAATGTTAGACGAATGCGATGATGTACAAAATGTATATCATAATGGGATTATACCTGAGTAGATTTATCGACTGATTATCCATTATTAATGACTATCAATGATGAGTGCTAAATAGCGTTAATAATGTTGATAGTGTTGATAGTGTCTAAAATAACTAAAAGCCACGTTTTAATAACGTGGCTTTTTTATTACTAGTACTTTATTTGCAACATTTCATTACGAAAGCCTTATTGCTAAAGCTTTCGACAATATAACGAGTAATGAATGATATCGACTCTTACTCACCACAGCCTAATGCTAATAAGGTGGCGTTTCCTCCGACCGCAGTGACATTGGTTGTTAAGGTTTTTTCGGTAATAAAACGTAAGACTAAACTTTGGTCTCGTACCATTTCTAACCCCTCCAAATCCGTTTCCACAATTAATAATGCAATTTGTCCATCACGCTCTGCTAACACTCGATTTAAACGAATAGCTTCTGCTTCACTGCCTACGTAACCGACACCAGCAATAGACGGATTAATAATAACCTTTTCAAGTTCACTATTATCTTTTACAGTAACAATTGGCATTTCAATATCAGAAAAAGTACAAACTTGCTCAAGCGTACTGATTATATCTTCATGTTCAGGTAGTGCAGCCATTACCACACTGTTGCCTGCCACAAGCGCACAACTTACCAACGCAATAAATGCTTCGATAGGTGCGTCTTGCTCAGCCATGATCACAAAAGGACCACGTCCAGAAGTACTTAATACATTGCTTTCCCCTGTCGGACCTGGCATCTCTTCTCCTGAAGAGATAAGCGGTACAGCATGTAAACTATGGAAATCAACCATTTGCCCCGGCAATAGCCCTAAACTGTGTTGCAACTTTAATAGTTCGCTCCATTGGCTGATTAATGTAATACGTTGTTCAATCTCAATCGCATTCCAAGTTAACCATGCTGATGTTGCTTTCTTAATGACTGATGTTGATTGTTGGTCATTTGAATCTTGAATTGATTTAGACATGATTAACTCCTTTATACTGTTTCAAAATTGATAGGATCTGTTTTATCAGTATCCATCACAACCGAATTTAATACTTGCTTAGTAAAGCGGTGAATATAACGTGATCCACCAGCTTTAGGTCCTGTGCCAGATAGCCCCTGCCCACCAAATGGTTGTACACCAACGACCGCGCCAACTTGGTCACGATTGATATAACAGTTTCCAACACGACTTGAGTTAGCAATTTGCGTATAAGTTGTTTCATTACGACTGTGTATACCCATGGTTAAACCAAAACCAGTATTATTAATTTGATCGACTACTTGTTCTAATTCAGATGATTTAAAACGAATAATATGCAAGATAGGACCGAACTGCTCTTCCGTTAGTTGCCCTAAATGATCTATTTCGATTGCCGTTGGTGGAACAAAGTCGCCTTTACTACAACTATCGTTGAGTTCAACCTGTGCTAATAGCGTATTTTGTTTAGCCATCTTTTGTATATGTTCAGTCAATTTGTCTTTAGCCGCTTTATCAATAACCGGCCCCACATCCGTACTATGTAAATAAGGTAAACCAACTGATAACTCTTTCATTGCGCCTTTGATTAATTCAATCACACGTTCAGCAATGTCTTCTTGAATAAACAACACACGTAATGCAGAACAACGCTGACCTGCTGATGCGAACGCAGAACGAACAACGTCACGAACAACTTGCTCTGGTAATGCAGTACTATCAACAATCATGGCATTTTGACCGCCCGTTTCAGCAACAAAAGTCGCAGGTAAAGCGTCTCTTTTAGCTAAATTACGGTTAATTGCTTGAGCAGTATTTGTTGAACCTGTAAATACAACACCCGCAATACGTGTATCAGACGTTAAAGCAGAGCCAATTTCAGCCCCATTACCGGTTAACAAATGAATGGCTTGCTCTGGGAACCCCGCTTCTAACATTAATGATACAGCGCGCGCTGCAATTAATGACGTTTGTTCAGCAGGTTTTGCAATCACAGTATTACCAGTGACTAACGCAGCACTAATTTGGCCAAGGAAAATCGCTAACGGAAAATTCCATGGGCTGATACAAACAAATACGCCCTTACCTTTACGACGAACTTCTTGAATGATGTTATCAAAGCTCACATTTGCTTCACTGAATGAAAGACTGTAAATAGCTTGTTGACCATAGTAACGACAGAAGTCTACTGCTTCTCGCACTTCATCAATACAATCATGAATTGTTTTACCTGCTTCTTGATGACATAACGCAATCAATTCAGGCATATTCTCTTCAAGTAGGTCAGCTAAGTTATATAAACATTGAGCACGTTGATCAACTTCAGTATTATTCCAATATTCATAATAACTGTGTGCGCTTGTTAAGGCTGTTTCAATCATCTCAGGCGTTGAGAACAAAACTGAACCCACATCAATGCTGCGGTCATAAGGTGCAGTACAACGCTGTAAAGTTGCATCATGTGCCGCATCAGTATGCATTACACCATCGACAATCGGTCCTGCTTGCCAATAATGTCCATCGAAAGCTTGAATTTCTTTTTCTAACGGCGCTAGCTCACTTTCAATATCAATATTAACGCTACGTGAGTTTTTTCTATCAGTAAAAATAGACGGTGGTAAAACGATCAAACTGTTATGCAATGTAGGACGTCTTAACAAAGTATCCACTGGATGCTCTGTTAACTCTTCAATAGGACAATTAGCGTCAACGAGTCTATGCACAAATGAACTGTTAGCACCATTTTCTAATAAACGTCTTACTAGGTATGGTAAAAGATCTTTATGGTTACCTACTGGTGCATAGATACGCACATTACTCTTGAACATCTCCATCACATGATAATATAAAGCGTCTCCCATGCCATGTAAGCGTTGAAACTCATAAGACTGATGTTGTGCCATTGTTGTTATCGCAGCAACGGTGTGAGCATTGTGAGTCGCAAATTGAGGGTATATAAGTCCTTCAATATGTGCACTTAATAGAAAACGAGCACAAGCAAGATAAGAAACGTCAGTTGCTTCTTTACGTGTATACACCGGATAGTCTGCAAAACCATTTTGTTGAGATAATTTAATTTCAGTATCCCAGTAAGCGCCTTTCACTAAACGTAAAGGGATCACATCCCCCTGTTCCTTTGCTAAAGCAGCTAACCATGCCAATACAGGTAATGCGCGCTTACTGTATGTTTGAATAACAATGCCTAACTTTCCCCAACCTTGTGTTGTAGGATGACGATATAATTTTTCAAATAAATGCAAGGACAACTCTAACCGATCTGCTTCTTCTGCATCAATGGTTAAACCTACTTTTAATTCACGTGCTTTTTCAATGAGTAACAACACCGTATCAAACATCTCTGTCATAACTCGCTCTCTATTAGCGACTTCGTAACGAGGATGTAATGCAGAAAGCTTAATAGAAACAGTCGCAGCGTTGGTTTGATCTGCTTGATTTAACGATCTATGCCCTACTGATTCAATGGCTGTCATATAATCATTAAAGTATTTTTTAGCATCACTTGCTGTCAGAGCTGACTCACCCAACATATCAAATGAATAACTGCTGCCTTGGTCGATAAAAGACTGACCATTCTTTTGTGCCTCTTCAATACTACGACCCAGTACAAACTGATGTCCCATTATTTTCATTGCTTGATTCATTGCTTGACGAATCACCGGCTCAGACAACTTATTAACAAGGTTACCAAGCACACTAGTCACATTCTTTTTAGTGGTTTTCTCTATATTGACAATTTTACCTGTTAACAATAATCCCCACGTTGACGCATTAACAAAGACCGAGTCAGATTTTTTAAGATGTGACTTCCAATCAGCAACACTTAGCTTGTCTTTAATAAGTGCATCAGCCGTTTCTTTATCTGGCACACGCATTAATGCTTCCGCTAAACACATCAGTAAAATACCTTCTTTGGTATCTAAACTGTATTCAACCAATAAGGCATCAATCATATGCACTGCATTCTTATCTTTACGCACACGTTTAATCAAATCAGCCGCATGATCATTAATTAAATTAAACTCATCCTTTGACGGTGTCGCTAATGGTAATAGCTGTTGTAACCAAAATGACTCATCCACCATATACAATGGTGATATTAGAGACCATAACGTCGCTAAGTCAGACTCTATAAAATCTTCACGTAGAGTATCTACAGCAATAAATGATGACATAAGCAATTCTCCTAAAAGTCATAGCATTGGTTAAGGCTATGTTAAATAAATATGACTAATTTTCGATAGTATTTCTAATTGAATAGAATTTCTTATCAAAAACTACGATTGATATGTCTAAAAGTACGATGAGATTTTTTATGTGACAAACGTCACATAAAGATTAATGGCGAAACTTGGAAGGAGAAGTGCCTTGTAGCTTTGTAAAACTATGCGTAAAGCTACTTTGGTTTGCAAAGCCACTCGCGCTAGCGATTGAAGCTAAGGTTAACGAATTATCTTCTAATAACTCTTTAGCCAAATTAAAACGCATCTGCAATATATATTGATGAGGAGTTAGACCAACTTGTTGCTTGAAAAGAAGGTGAAATTGGCTTTCACCTAAGAAGACACAGCCCGCTAACTGAGCGACTGTAATTTTAGTAGAAATTTGCTGAATAATGAAATTATCAATAATCGCCATATTGATTCTACTTCTTGGTATTAGCTTCTGAGGATATTCAGTATTAACGTGACGCTGTAGTAAAGCAATAATAGTGTTTTTACAGGCATCAGTGACCAATAAATCATCAGGTGATTGACGGATTTCTTTAACGAGTAACTGTAATAAACATTGAAACTGATTATCGATTTTAAAATAATGATTATTGTTAAAAATAGGCTCAATACGTTCGTGGGTATATTTATCTAAACTGCTTTGATTAGGTAGGTTTAACGTTAATATTTCAGACTCTCCAATACCGTTGAATGCATGGCCAGATGAAGCCGTTACAATACACCCCTGTCCAGGTACGATTAGGTTTTGTAGTCCCTCAATACTAAATTCAGAATAGCCTTTTAATGCAATCACTAACTGATGATGATCGTGATCATGCTGTTGTACTTCATTGGGTAAAGTAATAACTTCAACGGGACGGACAGGTCCTGGGTCAGGTGGTTTCATAATGACTCCATTAAACAATTACAAACGACTATCTATTGTAAAAACACATAAAAAACTAATTATAAAAATCATGTCGATTTAATACTAATTCGAATATTAAAATAGTCCAATGAGATCATTAAAATAATCAATAAATTAGTTTCAAAAAATTATTCCTGAGAGTAAGCATTAATTAAAAATCTAGCAACAAAAATTTAATTAAAAAGTCATAGAAAATCATTAATTATTTTAATTAATGTCAGGTAAGCGAAAAAGGTAATTGAAACTCATTGAGAAAGATAAAAAATGAGTAAAAATCGCTATGCAAAGAGATTGATGTGAGGTGATCTATAAAAATAGAAAGGTAAACTAAAGGAAGTATTAAGTCGGTGTATTCTTGTGGCGCGCATGATTGATTATAGTGAATAATGATTAAACACTAAAATAGAAACCATCAATAGATAACGGCTTTAATTCAGAAACTGAATTAAAGGCTAAGTTATCAATATTAGTGGATATATAAACATTATTTCGTATTTGAAATACTAGAGTAATCGCTATTGGAAGCGTCTTACTAGTGAATATCACTTACTAAGAATGACAATGAAACTTAGTGATACCATTAAGCCTCACTAAAGTATTATTCTTTATATAAATTATTAAATCCTTTTACGCTAAACCCATTTAATAATTGATCGCCTACCTTTAACACAGGTACACCTCGGTAGCCGGTTTTAGCAAACTCTTTTTGCCCTGCAGGGCTTTTAACATCCACTAATCTAAACGCTATTTTTTGCTGTTCAAGATATTGCTTTGCTGTTTTGCAGTGAGGGCAATTAGCCATAGAAAATAAAGTAATACGCTTCATATAAAGATTCCTAAAATATTCGAGAGCAAAGTAGAAAGAACAGGTGTCAATTTGAACGTGCTATACAGCCTATTCAAATTGACACTTATCTACTATTTGTTAAGACGATTAATGACCACAACCACCTTTAGCATGTGCATGACCGTGTGATAACTCGTCTTCAGTTGCAGCACGAACACTCACTACTTCAATATTGAAGGTTAATGTTTTACCTGCAAAAGGATGGTTTAAATCACAATCAGCATTGAAGCGCCCTACTTTAATAAGTGTGACTTCTTGCTTACCTTGGTTAGATTCAACAACCGCCGTCATACCTGCAGTCCATTTTTTAGCACCTTGTAAATGCTTAAGTGGAATACGTTGTAAAGCACCTTCACGGCGTTCACCGTATGATTCTTGTGGCGTTAATGTCACTTCAAATTTATCACCCACTGTTTTGTCAACAAATCCTAATTCCATTTTTTCAAATAAACCACCAGCACCGTGAAGATAAATCAATGGGTTATTACCTGCACTATCTTCTAATAGTTCAGTGCCTTCAGTAAGACGATAGTGAAATTCGACGACGCTATTTTTAGCTATTTGCATTTTCTTTCCTTTTAAATATTGATTCTTTTTATCTTAATTATAAATTAAATAAAAGATAAATAAGAGTTTATAAATTAATGTTTACGATATGTGCAGAGACTTCATTAGTGATTTTTTACTAACAAGTCTTCGCCATTTTTAATTGTTGGTTAATGATGTAACTGGTTAATGATGTAATTAGTTAATGATGTATTTAATCTAATGTAAATACCGACAAAGGTATTTGGTGAGCTAATATATGCTCTTGTTTAATCGTTTGTCTTTGTGCTGACATCGCTGTAAATAACTTATCAAGTTCTAATGGGAAATCACCTTGATTACTTTTATTCATCAAGTATTGCTTAGCAGTGGATTGTTTAAAATAGTCGAAATCATGTCCACCTACATTAAAGTTTATCAAAGCATGGGCGTTAGGCGATAAAATGGCAGATGCACCACTGGTGATAGCAATCTTAATACCTTCAGGGTCAACGTCAGCAAAGCATAATAATTGATGAGATCCTTTAAAGCGTCTAAAGAAATCATAAGCACGACCCGTACTTTGTTCTCGCTTTACGTCTCCACGGTAAACCCATAGAGCATTCACTAAGTGTTTCGCATTATCCATTAACACGAGCTTATTTAAATTGGCCATCACCGCCAGATTTTCAACCAACACAATGTGTTTATGCTCTATGGTCTCTATCTTATTCGCATTGATATAAATACCCAGTGATGAAAACGCATTAATATCTAAGCTTTTTGAATTAATGTGTAAGGTGTTCAATGAATTAACTAATACAAAATCTTTACTAACAGCCAGTGCATTGGCTTTTTCATCATTATGGTAGGCAGCAACCTCTATTCTAGATTGCTGTTCAGGGTAAGCATCAAAAAGGAGATCAACATTTAATTGTGACTTAACTAATTGAATTATTGCTGCTCTGTCTTTTTCAGTATAAAGCCAATAGCCATTAACAATGCGCCCAATTCGATGCGCATCAACCAGCCATTGACAACTTTTGGCCATCTTAACATTGCCAAGGTCAGCTTTAAGGTGTTTAGCAAAGAAGTTGTATTGTATTTTATTAAAATGATGACCGTTCATCGTTAGTTCACTTTTACTACAATGTCACTATAAGACCAGTTATGAGAGATACCGGCTAACTGTTTTCCTTTGGGCTTTATATCAATCAATGCTTGTTGGGCATTGGTTAGCTTACAGTAACTACTAAACACTAACTCAACCCACGCAACAGGTTCTATATGTTGCTTTTCACGATGCCATTCAGGTAATGCTTCTTGCCAATAACTCACTGCAGAAACAGCCTCGTTAGTCGTGATCGCGAGTTCAAATAAGCGTTCAGTTTGTTCTTCAAAGTAATCATAGCTAAAGCTCATTGGTACATTGTCTAAAACTTCAACGGAAGACGTTTCACGCGCGGAAGGTTTAGTCACGCTATTAAGCTTGCGTAATGATTGCACTATTTCTATTAAAGCTTGCTCATGCGCAGTTTCTTTAACATTAATATAAGACTTAATCGGCATAGGCGCTGCAAATCGTAGCGATTTAGGCAAGGCTTTGTCTTCGAAGATCGTCTCATTAATTTCAAATTCAGGATGCTTATTTAAGTATCGCGCCATATTACGCAATAAACTTGCCTGTTTTTCATCGCGTCTTAATTTGAATAAGCTAAGGCGCATACTATCAATGATAAAACGCAATCGAGGTAACGTTTGATTAAACCAGTAAATAAAGCCACTAATTTTACGTGCTAATTCAACAGGACAAGCCCAATTCATCCACTCGTAACAGGTTTCAGGGTCTATCTGTTGTAACTCAGTTAATAGTTTTTGTGCATAGGTTAACGCGCGTTCATTTTCACGGACTTTAGCGCTGATGGTCGACACAAAACCAAACTGACTAGAAATCGCATAATGCATATTATCTAAGCTAACGTTTAGATTATCTTTCGCTTCATATAAGAGATCGTCTAACTGATCTAAGTAATATTCAGCATCATCTTGCTGGTCGCCAATCACTGACAGTCGGTAATCATTCACCGTATCTTCTAAAACATCAATGACCTTACCCATATCGGTTAGCTGACGGTAACTGCTTTGTTTACGCATTAAACGATTAAGCATACGCTTAAGTTCAGCACTCACTCGGTAATCACCCGGCTCATCATCAGGTCTAAGTAATGACTTTTTATGTAATGCCGCTATTTTACGAGCATCGTCACCATCACCTTGCACTGAGCCAAAAACATAAGCTTCTGCTAATAATTGATCATTACTGCCTAGTTGACGTAATAATTCAGCAACATCTTTTGTATCATAACCGGCCATTAGAACAATAACTCTTCTTGTTGTTGCTCTACTGTTTCTGGTAATTCAATACGTTCAGAATCATTTAAAAACTCGATAAGCAAATACACTAAGTCAAAACGCGCCGTTGCAAAGTAACGACTACTACCCGTATTTTTACGTACGAAGTAGCCTAACTCTTCTAATTTATGAAAGACAAACACTAACTGTTCGCGGCTTTCCAGTTTATTGGTTTTAAAAGGTTTGATGGCCGTTAAATGACGTAACTGTTCACGTAGCGTTTGATCATGTTCAAAAGGGTCAAATAAATCATTAATGTTGATGATAGATTTAGCATGAATAGGTAAATCTGTTTGACTGGCCGTTAAAATTAGCTCTAAAAATTCAACTAATGGGCGAAACATGCCTCTGATATCAGTAAACAAAGCACTGAGTTCAGCAGTGTTATTACTGTCCACTTCATTGAAAGTGCAATAGAAAGCATCTGCACTGTCTAAATAAGTTAATTGACGGTCTAGATTTGATAAAAAATCCGTGACACGATCTTGATTCGATTGGGCTTGTAAAAACAAGTATTCGTCTGCAAAGCCTGTTTCACAAATAACGGCACCAGTCAGTAAGTGTTGTACTGTTTGTTTAAACATCTTGGCTCTCCGTCTGTGTTGTTTCAGTAGTCATTGCCGTATTATTTGTTTCTTCACTATTATTTGTTTCTTCAACATCCAAGTGTAAAGAAGCTTTTTCCACTGATTCAACAGCTAATGACTCTGCATTTAATGTGTCAGATACTTGCTTACGTTTTAATAGTAATTCATCTAAACGCGACGTTGGAATATGCGCATGGAAAATCTTATTGTCTTTGATTTTATAATGACGTTGATATAACGACAATATATGGCGATCCGTTGAAGGAGAAGCCGATAACATGGTAATCGCATTATCATTAAACATCGTTAATAGTAGATCGATATTCTCTGCGGCTAGCTCACCTAATTCATCTACCGGTAGAATGATTTGTGTTTGTGTATCACTCTCGCCTCTTAACATGCCTAATATGCCAGCATATAAAGACAACATCGCTAAATAGGATAACCCTGTCGAGCTGATCTTTTTAAGTTGTCTAGCATTACGAGCATGCTTTAACTGCCCTTTTTCAGAGATAGTAAACTCAATATCAAACAACTGATGATGCGCTAATGCAAAGCCATCACTTGGTAAATAAGCAGACAGTTTTTGCATTGCCACGATTAAGTCGTCTGGGATATCACCGACGCCTTCACGTAGATCATCACGATACTTATCAAATAACTTTGCAAACTGTTGTAACGGTCCCCAGTAATCAAGCTCTTCTTGCTTCATCACGGTATTCACATTGATATCTGCTAATGCTTCAAAGTGTGCCAATTTGGTCACGTTACTTGATAATTGTTTGCCAATGCTTTTAATACGACGCGCAAAGTGTTCAATGTGCTGATAAAACTCATTGATCATATTGGCGTTAACCGTCACTAATTGATACGTATTTTTTTGTTTTTGAACGGCGCTACTCAGTAAATCTGCAATAGGATGTTGATATTTAAATAAGCTACGTGCGCCTTTATAAATATCATTATCTGCCACTAACTTAACCCAGTTTTCATACAGTTCACTATTACCGTTGTTTTTACCAAAGGCCGTATTAAATTGTGTAATTTGGCTTTGTAAGCGTTTGTCGATCACTTTGAATTGTTTGATCCAATCACCACAGAACGTGACGGTTAAATCGGCATTATTATGAGGTTCAGTATCAGATAATATTGCTTCAATACCATATTGCTCACACTCTCGCTGTGCTAAACCAAGTTGTAGCAACAAATCAGCATCATCATTTAATTGTTGTGATACTTTTTTATGTAACTTCTGCTTTTCGCTAATTAAATGAGTTTTTTCAATGGTGACATCAGATAAGTTGTTTTCAAGACCACGCTTTTGCACTTCACGGTTTTGATTCTGTTCAACCAGTTGATCGCGATGAATATAACGCTCATTCATGAATTGTTGGTATTCACGCGCTTTACGCGCCCAAACAGCACAAGCTTCAAGCTGTTCAGTTAATTCAACTCGTTGTTTAATACGTTTATCCACTTCACCATCTGGATCTAACTTGTCTAAGGCTTGATCACGTTGTTGTTTATAATCTTTTTGACGTGTTTTAGCACTCTCTAGAATAGAAGCTAATTGCTCTTCTAATTGCTCTAATTGGCTATCACGGTCAGACTCAATCACCATACGTTGATCTAGCATTTGATTGTTAAGATCAAAACGTTGTTCTTGTTGTAACGCTTTAAACTCTTCTAATTTAACTTGTTGTTGTTTAATTTTAGTATTGAGTTTTTTAATATTATCTTCAAACGCTAACGCAGCCTGTTTTAAATAACGTTGCTTTTTAATGTCGAGGTTTTCTTGTTGCGTTTTAAACTGCTCACGTTTCAATTCTGCTTTTTGTAAGCTTTGCTTACGTTCACTGATCAGCAGTTGTTGATTATTAATCTGTTTATTAAGTTCACTTAACTGTGTGCTTAACGCTTCACCCTGCTGATTCAAGGTGGTAATTTTTACTTCGATTTCATTTAATTTCTCACGTAACTCGTTTTCATTCAGCTGCAAGTCATTATCTTGTAGTTGGTCCAAGTCGATTTGTAATCCAAATAAACTAAGAGGAGAGTCTTGCACTAACCATTGAGGTGTTAAATCTTTGCGTGCTAATTGCTCTGCAGACAAGACTCGCCCAATATTATCTTTCCAGCCCGCAGCTTGGCTTTCATTGGTTAAGAAGTGCTGAAGTGAATCTACTTCAGGTAATAATTGCAGTTGTAATTGTTGGCGAGATTTTTTAGAACTGTCGAGTTGGCGATTGTTTTTAGTATGTTGATCTAATAATAACAGACGCTGTTTATCGAATGTATTTAACTGTTCGTTATCACTACTGAGTACTTGTAATAGATCGCTTAAGTTATCTTTCACTTCAGACATATTACGTTGGTTAAGCTCAATCTCAGCTTGTAACTCAGGATCGACTTTAATGCTTTGTTGTTCCATCTCCAGCATTTTTAACTGGTTTTGTAAGGTCTGTAGATCCATATTAAGTTTTAAATAGCTTTCGTTTAATTGCTCATTTAATTTACTTAACTGACCTTGGTAAGTCTCAGAGATAATAGACAGCTGAACACTGGCTTGATCTTTCACTTTTGCCACTTGTTCATTATTACGCGCTTCATCTTTTACTTTCTGTAAGGTTAACGCTTGTAGCAAAGATTCGAATTTAGATTGGACTTTATTTAGGTTACCTTCAAAGGCTTCAATGATTTCATTAACATCATTAAGTGCTTGTTGGTAACGAGGTGCATTATCAGCTTGAAGTTGAAAGCTAGCCGCATCGTTATCGTCGAATTTTAATTTATCGTCATCTAATAAATCGATACGACTTTGATCGGCTTCTATTTTAGCCAACAGTTTACTGATCTCAGTTTGTAACAAACTACTTTGTTCTTTTAACTGTTTATCTAATGTCGTTATTTCATCTTTGAATTGAGATTTTTGCTCACTACGCTGCGTTTGCAATGAAGAAATTGTTTGTTGATGAGCTAACATTTCTGCATGCAAATGTTGTAATTTAACTAATAAATTGTCTAACTGCGTAAAGTCCGTTTGCCACAGTGCAATTTTATCACTTACTTTTTGAATAGAACGACTGGCTTGAATATCCGCTAACCATAAGCTTATATCTTGCTTATTAAGTGTTATTTGCTCTTTTTCTTCACCTACTGACCTTGCGATATGGTCGCTAGCAATAGCCACCAGCATTTGTTTTACCGCATCAAAATCCAGGTTCTTTTCAATCGTGCCGTTAACCACTTTATCTAAATGAGGTGTTGCTAGGTCACTAAAAGAGAATCTGTTTTGTAGTTGTCTTACTTCTTTAACTTTACGACCACTGCGTAAGTTTTGAATCACTTGACGATATTTATCAACACCTAAATAAACTGAACACTCAACGCCTAGGTTGCGATAAACTCTTTCTACTTCAGAGACAGTTAAAGGAATTTGGTTATCACCAATAAAGAGATGACTATCAAAACCACTATCAATGAATTTAAACTGTACGCCACGTCCATCTGAACTGGCTAATGCCATACATGTTTGACCGCCTGGACGTTGGTATTCATAAACCAACATACTCGAGTCTCTTGGAAGGTAATAATCAGCAAAATTCTTAGCTTGGTCAACCTTACTCACGATATCACTTGGGCGCATTCCATAGAATAGAGGCAATAATCGCATTAACGATGTTTTACCCGCACCATTAGTCCCTTCAAGCTGAGTATGACCAGATAAATCTAACTCGTTAACTTGTCCTTTCCAAAAGCTATCGATAATAATAATACGTAATAATTGATAGACTTGTTGTGCCATGGAAGTTCCTTGTTAACTAAAATATATGAAAGAAGAGAGATAAATACTGCGTTATTCTAACGGTATAAAAATACGACGCAAAAAACTCATCAATTTATCGTTCTTAAGCAATTTTGTCGACCAGTTTTAAGTCAGATATTACGTTAATTTTAATAATTGCAGGATATCTAAGCAATACCGACATCTAATGGGTTTTAATCTGTAAAAAATAGCTACGTTTCAATACCGATAACATTTCACTCGGTTTTGAGCGGTGGATAACCCCCGCATCAAATTACAACATTGAAAGCACTATGTGCTCCATTTTATATGCACGGCAGTCCCTTACTAATGATGAAGACAATATAAGCTTTGACTGTGACTCTACTCTTCATTCTTTTCATCGATCGACTATTTACTCTTTTCGTCATTACATTATTCATTAGATAAGAAAATAAATGCCAACGTTTATAATTTAAATACAACCTCACAAAAAATACCCAATATAGAGTAGATTTGTCATAAAAAACAAACTAACATCAATTATTTAGAAGCATACCCGTTTATTAAAAGGACGTTCAAACATGAATAATAAATCAATATTAGCATTAAGTATTATGGGGGCATTATTCGCTTCAAATGTAAGCGCGGCGAATAAAGTAGCCGATGCACGTGGTAATGCAATGGGTAATACAGGCGTGGCGTCTGCCGATTACCTCACAGCACCATTTTATAACCCAGCATTAACCGCAAGTTACAAAGATGAAGATGACTTTGGTATTTTTCTGGGATTAGAAGTTTCAGTTAATGACCAAAACGACGCTATTAGCGTTATTGACGACCTTCAATATCATATCGATGATAATAATCAAAGTGCGATTAATCAAAGCCTTAACGAACTCGATGGTGCTGAACCGGTACGAGTGAATGCTGGTATCGATTTGGCCATCGCATTACCAACTGATATTGTTGCTTCTAATTTATTTGTACATAGTTACGCTGAAATAGTCGCCACTACCGATATAACTAATAATGATTACCAAAATTCAACGGTCGATTTAGTTGCATTTGGATACATTGAGCTTGGTTTGGCCTTAGCAAAACAATTTCAAATATCAGGCGAGCATTTCTCTTTTGGTATAACGCCTAAATATCAACAAATGACGACCTATGCTCAAGTGGCTACTGTTGAGGACTTTGATGTTGATGACTACGATGAAAGTGAAACAACAAAAAGTGCATTTAACGTTGATTTAGGTGCCGTATGGTACAAAGAAGACTTCCGTGTTGCTTTGGCAGTTAAAGATCTAATTGCACAAGAAATCGATGTGTCAGATAACCAAGGTAATATAAATGGTACTTATAATCTCGACACACAGGTTACTGTCGGGGTTGCTTATGACACTGATTACTTTGTTGCCGCTATTGATGCAGATTTAACGAAACAAACACGTTTTGAAAATATTGATACCAATGACGATACACAATTCATCAGGTTCGGTATTGAAGGAAATGCTTGGGGTTGGGCACAATTACGTGCTGGTTACGAAATTGATTTAGAAGAAACACTGGATAATTCAATCACTGCAGGTATTGGCATCAGCCCTTTTGATGTGGTTAGTGTGGATATTGCAGGCTCATACGCAGGTGAAAACCAAGTAGGCGTTTCAGCTAACTTAGCTTTTACTTTTTAATACTTTTTAATACAAGATTTAATGTGGAAACGGAATGACATACTGTCTAAAGGCTGTATGCCATTCCGTTTAAAACCATGTCATTTAATTTAAAGCGCTACCATTCCGTTTAAAACAATCAAGACTCAGATCATTAAAAATAGAAGGTTGAATGGAATACCGAATAAAATGCTAAATAGATGACCAAACAAGTTACGTTTCTAGTTCGTTAGCCTTTATGCTAAATCCTCTATTATCTATGCAATTAGCCAGACATTAACTTTTAACCAATAGACAACTCGCTAATAGATCAGCAAAAAATGGGCTACCCTTCTTATTTAGAAACTCGATATTCCTGTCTGGAATTCCATCAACATCAGGATGTGCTGCAATTGCTTTTTCCATGCTGCTTTCTCTAATGATATGTAAGGTGGGATAAGGAGAACGGTTACTGTAATTGGATGCAGCTTCTTCAGGATCACCTTCAAAACAATAATCAGGATGGAAATGTGCTAACTGATAAACGCCTTCATAATGACTCATTTGTAATAAGTGATTAGATAAGTAAACAAGATCTAAGAAACTATCAAAGTCGGTACACGCTTCACTCAAAATCAATAACGTAGTTTCAGTCTGTTCATTATTATCAAGAAAGACACACTCTTCCGTTAAGCGGTCGAGTACACCTTCAATGTCTGTACTGTTGTCTTCGCAATAACGAATACTGCCTCTATCCATCTCTTTTTTAGCAAAAGGACAAATATTGTATTTCACGATCACTTTATTGACCCACGCTTGAGTACTACTTACTACGTCCACATTGTTCCCTTCTTATTAATAGCAAACTATTAGATTGTTAAACGGTTTATCCACTTTGCTACTTACTTACTTACTTACTTAGTTATTTAACTACTTAACTATTTTTTCAGTTATGTAATTATTTATATTTTGTGAAGATAAAGAATGACATAAGCCTTTATTTACTCACGAGCTGTTTATTATTATTTAAAATCTTTTCTGCACTTTTATAACCTAAATCAATCATTTCTCTTGCACGGTCAAATTCTAATGTGCCACAAGCATTCCGTGCGATGACAATATTATAATCTGCAGGATAAGCGGCTAATTTTAGGCGTGCAATAGTACTTTGCATCGCATCAAAAGCTTGGTCTGCAATATCGTAAGCTTCTAGGCTTGAAGGTTTAGGCACAATACCACCTAAATTATCACTTAATTGTTTAATATAATGTCCAATCTTCTGTTGAAAAGATAACTCATCAACACTGGTCAACACTTCACTTAGCGTGTCAGGTTCAGGGCAGTTATGATTCATTTCACCGCCTAGATTTACGGCAATAATACAATCAGTCTGATCACTAAACGTCGGCGCAATTGGCACAGGATTTAAGACCCCTCCATCGATAAGTTGAACCCCTTTCCTTAACACAGGCGTAAAGAACAGCGGTAATGAGATAGAAGCGCGAATCGCATCAAATAAACAACCAGAGTTTATCCATACTTCTTTTTCATTTTCAATATCAGCCGCTACCGCAGTGAATTTAAGGGGCAGCCCTTCTATTGGCTGATCACCTAATAATTCTCTTAACGTATCAATGATTTTATCACCACGTAATAAACCACTAGAGGTCCAAGAAATATCTAATAATGAGATAATCGATAGTTTATCTAAGCCACATACCCATTGCTCAAACTCATCTAATTTACCGGCCGCAAACACTCCACCAATAAGTGCCCCAATTGAGCATCCTGAAATTGATTTAATGTGATAATCATTTTCCACCAACCATCTAATAATACCGATATGAGCCATACCACGCGCACCGCCACTACCAAGTACCAACGAAATATTTTTATCTGACGTACATGTAGTTCCAGTGATATCGATATGCATAAAAAACCTTAGAGTAACAAAGAGTAATTAGTTTAAAGAAGTTTACCTCTATTATGAAGTTTTTAAGTGAGTTTAATGGAAGCAATGACCTATATAGCCTAGATTTTAACGGATCTTCCATACTCTTTTTATCATCGCACTATGTTTCTCAGCAAATAGCAGTAATTAGCTTTTCTTTACTTGTTCCTATGTTGTTAGCCTGTCATACTTTTAACCTTATAATTTTTCATCAGTAGGATCACCATGACTAGTTTTTCAACATCAATTCATCACGTCGTTACCAGTGCATTAGCAGACTTAAATGAAGCACAATTAAAAGGTAAAATTCCTAAGAATCCACTTAGTGAAACACACTTTTTAGCTGCTTGGACCACTAATGCGATTAAGAAAAAACGTTTTGAAAGTGATGTGGTACCGACTTTAACAATATGGCAACGTAAAGCACGTAGCTTAGGTAAAAATGCCGCATTAGTTGAAACGTTCACTGCCATTAAACAAAGCTATGAACATGTATTTAATGAAGCATTAACACCAAAAATCGTTAATAAAGATCAAGTTGTCGCGCTTTGTGACAAATTAACTGAACAACAATGGATGGTGAATACTGATCTAGAAGTTGGTGAAAAGTTAAATCGTCATAGCGGCGGTCAAGCATCAATGATCATTTGTAGTCAGGAGTTTGAATCACACTTTGAAGATGGGGTATTAGTTAAACCAATCAGCTTATATATTCGTGGTGATGTTGCTGAAGCATTACAAGCGGCTTTTGATCAATCTCTTTTACTCTACAAAGTCACTGATTATAAATCAAAAGTTAAGTACCACGGTGAATACATTATATACCCAAATAATAACGGTGATTTCTTGCCTGAGCTATTAGAAATCTAAATGGTTAAGCGCCAACAAAGTGCATTATTGAGTGAGCAAGAATTACAATTATTATTGAATGACGAGCAAACTCAAAATGAAACGGTTTTCCCACTTTACAGTATTAGTGGAACGCCTTCTTTTGTTGATATTGATTACCAAGTTGTCACTGATGTTGAAACACTCACGCTGCTACTAAGCACTTGCCCATTAGGCAGCGGAGTCATTTTAACGGAAATAATAGAACAAAGCCCTCACTGTCACGCCCTATTACAATTATTGAAAGAACGAGCCGATATAGAAATATTTTGGTTAGGTGATTTGCCTAGTATGGCAATAGATTTGCCTCATTTTGATTATTGTGAATACAATGAAAGACTCATTGAAAGTGTCCAATATTGGAAAAGCAGCACTCATCACTTATTTGAACATTGGTTAAATCATTATCGAGTTGGGCTAATCTGTAAAATGCCTCATTGCCTTCAAGTCGAACAGTTAAATGGTTTAAACAACCTGACTTTTTATGATGCACAACAATCACTGCATGGCATCAGTCACTTACAATTACTGATAATAAATTTGAATACACCTGACTTGCAGTTGATGGATGTATTAAATAATTTAATTAGCCTTAATCAACGTCCCTTTTTATTATTATATGGCGATATACAGGCCAATTTAAGCCACGCTTTATATGATTTAGCCAATAGCCTCGGTTTTCCTGTTTTAGCAAGCTTGCAAACTGTACCCACTACACAGCAATCACGTCATATATTAGTCACGCTATTTTCTAAGATTTACCTTAAACACCTCGTTCAGAAACAAATAGAAAACTTATCAGCCCAACCTCTTTTCCTCGTCAATAACATCAATGACAGTAATAACATTCATCCCATTAATGAAAAAGAAGTTGAATCTATTTTTTACCCTTACGGTTTAAATAAAAAACAGATATTAAACCTTAATAGCGCCTCTCATATTAGAAAAATCATTAATGTACAAAGCATCTTTGATTGGTTTCCAGATGGCTTTAATCGTGAGCAAGCGAATACATTAATCGATGAGTTAGGTTGTGGTGATAGTTATATTGATTTTTATTTGAAACACCCACAATCGATCGTCAAGCCTTCTTCGATGTTCTCATTAATCGTGATGGCGAGATTAAACCAATCCCGAGTTTACTGGCTAGTTGAAGAAGCACAAGATTTCTCAATTGACATGTTAATGTTTCTACCTATTTCGGGTATAATCCTCAGTAAAGCATTGGCAACAGAATTACTCGATCAACCTTCTCAATATTTACTCGACTTCATTGAAGAAGCGCGCCAGCAAAATATTAAGTTAGGCACTGCTATGGAATACAATAGTGTTAGCGTCAGTGCACTTTCACTATATGGCATAGAATTTATTCTTGATCAGCGAACTGTTTAATCAATTCGGTCTCTCACTATTAAAGCAACATCCCTTAACAAGAATAATGATCATAGATACACATTATGGTTAAGCGAACACTTTAATAGTTAATAAAAATTATAATAATAAGAGTCAAAAATGACATTAACACAATTCTCTGCAGAGCTTCAGACGAAGAAAGAAGCATTTTGGTCTAATATTTTTAAACGATTCGCTTGGATGTATACGATTACTGCCATTCTTTTAGCATTAATTATTGGCTATGCATATCAGCAATACACTCAAAATTTAGAGGATAAAATGCTGTCGCAAGAGCAAACCTTTGTGTCTTCAACTACCCAAGCATTACAACAAGAAATGCAAACCCAGTTAAAGATATTACAAATGGTGACGCGCTCTAGAGCATTAAGTCATTTTATGGAAAGTGGAGATCAAGCGAGTCGCCAAGAAATAGAAAAGTTATTTATTAATTTAGCCATTACATTTCATCGATATGACCAAATTAGGTTGATTGATATGCAAGGTAATGAAGCGATTCGTATGAATTATCGTGAAGATGATACGGATATTGTCCCCGCAAAAAATCGACAAAACAAACGTTACTCCAAATACTTTCAAGAAGGTATTAAGCTTGCTAAGGGTCAAGTTTATGTTTCTCCAATGGAGTTAAATGTTGAATATGATGAAGTAGAAATTCCTTATAAACCTGTTGTCCGTTTTGTGACCCCTATAATGAATGAAAAAGGCGAGAAACTAGGGCTCATTGTGATGAACTATTTATCGACAGAACTGTTACAGAACTTCCGCGATCAAATGGAATTACGCATTAACGGTCAAGGCATGCTTATAGACCCTGAAGGTTATTGGATGAGTAATCATGACAGAAGTAATGAATGGGGAGGCAGTTTAGAAGATGTAGATCAAAAATTTGAAAACTTGTATCCCTCTGCCTGGTCAACTATCAATAGCCATGATGGTGGTATTCTTAAATCTGATAAAGGTATATTCCGTTATGTATCAATTAACCCTTTTAGTTTAAGTAGTATTGGTAAATATATAGCTGAACAAGATATTAACCTCTCTGTCACAAAACAATCTATTAAAAATAATGACTGGAAATTAGTTATTTTTTTGCCGAATGAAACTATTCATGAACGTTCATTCTTTTTTACTGCTTTTGGCCAATTTATTGTAATCCTGATTTTCATTGGTTCTGCAGCAATCTTATTTTTACTATTACTTTTATCCGAACAAAAACGTCGTCAACAACGTCATGACTTATTCATTAAAAATGAATTAAGTGACTTATATGAAAATTCTCCTTGTGGTTATCATAGTTTAGATAAAAACGGCATTGTGCTTAAAATAAATCAAACTGAATTAAATTGGCTTGGTTATTCTCGTGAAGAAGTGATCGGCAAACCATTTTCAGCATTTTTAACCGCAAAAAGTAAAGGTATATTTGAAGCCTTTCTTGAGCAACTTCAGCATGATAAAAGTGTAGAAGGTATTGTACTGGAGATTCAATGTAAATCTGACCATACCTTCTTTGTGTCGACTTCTGCTACCTCTATATTAGAAAAAGGACACTTTGCAATAGCACGAACATCTACTTTTGATATTACCGATAGAATCAAATTAGAAGAACGTCTTGCTTATATCGCAAATACCGATGTATTAACGGGTATCAGTAACCGTCGTCATTTCTTCCTTCAAGCTAATGAACGTTTAAAAGAAGACACAGATATTTCTGTACTCATGCTAGATGCGGATCACTTTAAAAGAGTCAATGATGTGTACGGACATGATGTTGGAGATGACGTATTAAAAATGATTGCATCAACCTTAAGATCGGTATTACCAAAAGAAGTTATTTTAGCGCGTTTAGGCGGTGAAGAATTTGTCATCTTAGCGTCAGATCTAAGTGCTGAAAAAGCATTCAAACTTTCTCAAAAGATTTGTATTGTGATGGAGAACACCCCTATTTCTGTTAATAATAAAGCAGATATTAATATCACATTATCAATTGGTACAGCACAACGCATTGCTTATGATGAAGATATTGATGAAATGTTAAAACGTGCTGATATTGCTTTATATCAAGCTAAAACAACGGGTCGTAATAAAGCCATCCAAGCAAGCTAAGGTAGTATCATTTATATAATAGAATAAATCAGTGATAGCCTCTCAAGCCGTCATGTTCCCCAAAGCAATCAATAGCAGCAATCAATAGTAACAATAAACCGTTACTATTGGTTTTTTCAATAAACTCCTCATCCTTTTTAAATCGCTAGTATCAAGCAAAAAATCTCAAAATAGAACGTTACAAATACCTACACCGACGCTCTAATATTGATCTCATCCTCCCTTTAATTCGTATAGTTTTCCATTGCACATTATTTTTAATTTTTTAATTTTTTAAAATGGAACGGTAGACATGAAACGTACATTATATTGGGTAACCAAAGATCTTCGCATCGCTGATAATGCAGCGCTTCAATTGGCTAGCCAAAGTAATGAATTGATTTGTGTGTATATCATTGACAAAAAATGGTTTCAAATAAACAAGTTTCAATCTAAACCTTTAGGTGAGAAAAGATGGCAATTTCTACAAGCCAGTCTAAATGATCTTAATCAAAGTTTATCCACGTTAGAACAAAAACTTTACATTGTTTATGGCGATACACTTTCAACCTTAGGTAGCCTGTGTGAACAATTTAAAATAACGGATCTCATTACCACCAAAGTGCCAGGTACCGATGAAAACAGCTTACTATCTAAACTCCATACACTTAACCCTGAGTTAACAATTAACCAAGTAGATCAATTCACTTTGTTTACAGAAAATGCTTTACCGTTTGAAATTAACAATCTGCCAGCAAGCTATTCAAAGTTTAGAAAGGTCATGTCCAGTATCGCTATTCAACAGCCTAGTTCAGCCGTGAAAGCATTGCCTTGTATGTTCCAAGCAACACCTTCAGTAACGCTTTATCAGCTTGAGCCTTCGCAAGCTTCGACAATAGGTAGACCTGAACAAGGCCATATATTTAAAGGCGGTGAACAGCAAGGGTTAAAACATCTCAAACAATACTTTGCATCAGAAAATCCAAGTGTTTATAAGGAAGTGAGAAACAGCCTCGATGGTTGGGAAAACAGCACTAAACTATCACCTTGGATTAACTATGGGTGTCTTTCTGTTAGGCAAGTAATGCAGCATATTAAGCACTATGAGCAGACTGTTGAAAGCAATAAATCAACTGAAAGTTTATACCTTGAACTATTGTGGCGAGATTATTTTCAATGGGTTCACTTTAAAGTGGATGCAAAAATGTATCAATTTAAAGGTCTTGTTGGGTCAGCCCCCCTTACAACATTTTATCCAGAACGATTTAAAAAATGGTGTTTAGGTAAAACTCCTTATCCTTTAGTTAATGCTTGTATGAATGAACTTAGACACTCAGGGTATTTAAGTAATAGAGGAAGACAGATTGTTGCAAGTTGCTTGGTAAACGAACTCAGTGTTGATTGGCGTTACGGTGCCGCATGGTTTGAAGAACAACTCATTGATTATGATGCGGCTATTAATTGGGGTAATTGGCAGTATATTGCAGGTGTGGGTGTTGACCCTCGTGGAGGACGCCATTTTAATATCAAAAAACAAACCAACACGCATGATCTTAATGGTGATTATCAAGCTAAGTGGCTAGATAAAAGTAGTAACACAGCTTATTTAGATCAAATACTAGACTCTGTAGATGCCTCTGATTGGCCTATTTCCTCAGATTCGGCAACAATAAGCTCAGCAGTAAATGCATTAACAACAAGTTCATTTAGCAGAAACAACGTTAAATGATTAATGACATCGCTAGTGAAACAATGAATATAATGGACGAGCAACTCGCGCAGAAACCATCGGTCAACGTGGTATGGTTAAAGCGAGATCTCAGATTAACGGACCACCAACCTTTGAATCATTCAATTGAATCTGGTTTAACGATTTTATATTACGTATTTGAACCTTTTTTAATTAACGACCCTCATTACGATCTACGTCATTGGCGTTTTGTGTTGCAATCACTACAAGATATTAATGATCAACTTAATCAATTTAACTCTCAAGTCTATGTCTATCTTGGTCATGCCATCGATGGCCTCAGTCACATTCAACAATCATTTACCATCACTGGATTATTTAGTCACCAAGAAACCGGATTACTATCCACGTTTGAGCGAGATAAAGCAGTCAAACAATGGTGTAAAACACAACATATTCCATGGCAAGAAACTAAATCCGGCGCCGTAACACGCGGCAAAGAAAATAGATTAGGCTGGGATAATGATTGGCGCATGATCATGAGAGATGCTTTATCTAAACCTCCGTTATCTGATACAACGCTTGTTAGTCATCAATTTCTAGCACAACTTCCTCAATCAGTATTACCTGTTGAATGGTACACAGCCGATCAATATATGCTGACAGGTGGAGAACGTTGGGCGCAGAAAATATTACAATCCTTTCTAAAAGATCGAGGTAAAAACTATCATTTTAATATTTCTAAACCACAAGCAAGTCGAAAAAGTTGCTCTCGATTATCGCCTTATTTAGCCTGGGGAAATATCAGTTTAAGACAACTTTATCAGGCCATATTAATAAAAAGATCTGAAACTGGCTGGAAACGACCCATTGATGGTCTTGCCTCTCGACTTCATTGGCATTGTCACTTTATACAGAAATTTGAAAGTGAACATGAAATGCAATGGCGTCCAGTTAATAGAGCTTACATAGGTTTTAGCTACCCAGAAGATCATTGTGGTCTAAGTATTGAAGCGCGACTAAACAAATGGAAGACAGCGCAAACAGGTTACCCACTTGTCGATGCTTCCATGCTTTGTTTAATCAAAACCGGTTATATAAATTTTCGTATGCGCGCGATGTTAGTGAGTTTTTTATGTCACCACTTATTAGTTGATTGGCGTTTAGGTGTAACCCATCTAGCCGCCCTATTTCTCGATTTTGAACCGGGCATCCATTATCCGCAGTTTCAAATGCAGTCAGGCGTCACCGGTACCAATATTATTCGAGTTTATAACCCAGTAAAACAGTCTTTAGACAAAGATAAAGACGGGATATTCATTAAAAAATGGTTACCTCAATTATCAGAATTACCAAAAGAGATCGTCCATACGCCTTGGTTGATAACGCCAATGGAAGAACAACTCTATCAATTTAAACTGGATGAAACCTATCCCTTACCCATGGTCGATATTGACGAAACAGGCAAAATAGCTCGAGATTTATTATGGGGTTTTCAAAAACGCACGGATAGTAAAAATGAAGGCGCACGTATCGTTGCAAAACATGTTCGTAAAAAGAAAACGATTAAAAAAACTTAAAATAAAAACCGTAAGGTAATAACTATAAAATAACGCCATAAAGTACAAACATAAAGTACAAACATAAAAGACGAATGCCATGCATAAAAAATTATTACTGCTACATAAAACGTGTGTTACTTGTGAAAAAGACTTTTCGTGGCGTAAAAAATGGAAAACATGTTGGGATAGTGTTCTGTATTGCTCAGAACGTTGTCGTAGAAACAAAAAAACATTAAGTAACGTAAAACCTAACAAACTAAAAATAAACTAAATTGAACAGTGAACCTAGCGATAATTAAAGCGAACTTCATTCTAGTTTTAAAGCGTAATAAAATAAGGAAATACCATGCAAGCCAAACACCTCAGACTGATATTAGGTGATCAGCTTAATGCTATGCACAGTTGGTTCCAGCAAATCGATGATGATGTCATTTATGTCATTGCAGAGCTTCACCAAGAAGCCAGTTATACTAAACACCACATTAAAAAGATAACTGCATTTTTTGCAGCAATGGCCGATTTTGCTCAAATGCTTGAAAGCAAAGGCCATCGTGTCTGTTATCTAACGTTAGATGAGTCGAGCCAAT
The DNA here is from genome assembly GCF_000470315.2 of Psychromonas sp. SP041. Classification (GTDB taxonomy): domain Bacteria; phylum Pseudomonadota; class Gammaproteobacteria; order Enterobacterales; family Psychromonadaceae; genus Psychromonas. The sequence continues at coordinate 104,367 of NZ_CBRF02000004.1, read as the reverse complement.
ATCAAGACCTCCCGCATTTAATAAAGTCATTAGTCACTCACCATCAATGTGAAAGTTTTACTTTTCAACGACCTGATGAATATCGTTTATGGTCACAACTAGGCAACCTTCCCGCCCAGGATGGATTAACGGTTTATGAAGCAGACACTGAACACTTCCTGTTACCTTTTGACCAATTACCACAACATTTTCAAGTAGCAACTCATGTCAGAATGGAGAATTTTTACCGTTTTATGCGTAAAGAGTTTTCTATTTTAATGGAGGGGTCAAAACCCGTTGGCGGCGCATGGAACTTTGATTCAAATAATCGACAAACATTTAAAAAAGCAGATCTGAAGGTTATCCCTAAACCATTAATATTCACTAACCCCGCTGAAGCCTATTTACAACGTATCAAACATCACAAGATCAAGACGATAGGGTATGAATCAACCAATGTTGATTACCCAATAAATCGTCAACAATCTTTGCAATTACTCGACTATTTTTGTCAATATCAGTTGCCTAATTTCGGTAACTTCCAAGATGCAATGACCGACGCCTCTCCATACGCTTGGAGCTTATATCACTCGCGTCTCAGTTTTTCATTGAACTGTAAAATGCTCAATCCCATGGAGGTCATTCAATCCGCTTTAACGGCTTATCAAGCGTCAGAGGGTAAGATTACGATTTCCCAGATTGAAGGATTTATTAGACAAATATTAGGCTGGCGGGAATATGTCAGAGGTATGTACTGGATGAACATGCCGAACTACGCACAACAAAATGCATTATCCGCAAATAGAGACTTACCGACCTTCTTTTGGAATGCAGATACAAAAATGCAATGTTTGAAAAGTGCTATTTCACAGTCGCTTGAACATGCTTATGCGCATCACATTCAGCGTCTAATGATCACGGGTAACTTTACTTTATTGGCAGGCATAGACCCTAACCAAGTTGATGACTGGTATTTAGGCATCTATATTGATGCTATCGAGTGGGTAGAACTACCTAACACGCGCAGTATGGCCTTGTTTGCAGATGGTGGCTGGATTGCAACTAAGCCCTATGCGGCGAGCGGTAACTATGTCAATAAAATGAGTGATTACTGTAAAAGCTGTCGTTATAACGTCAAACAAAAACTGGGCGAAGATGCTTGCCCATTAAATAGTTTGTATTGGAATTTTATTGATCAGAATTATGAGCAGCTTGCTTCAAATCACCGAATGAGTTTCCCTATCCGTAATTGGGATAAGCTAGACCCAAGTCAAAAAATAGAAATCAGAGAAAAAGCCAGTGTACTATTAGAGAATTTAGATAATTTGTAGAAGGTTATTGTCTGTTTATTACTGCATTTATAGCATCGATTTAGAACACTATATTCAGGTTATAAGTGCAGTGATAAAATCATTAAAAACCACTCAAAATGGTGAGTGTGACTTGTTCCTATCATTATTTATAGGTAAGCTTATAACAATGCATCTTTAATCTGCTCCATTAAATACGTTTCTCTTTTAATGGATAACCCCTGCTTTTTATCATTTTTAATGGTATTTAAATTATGATTAATCGCGTCATCAATATCTACCCAACAAACCTTCATGCCATTATTGATTTCATAATCTTCTAGCTTACTATCACCAAGTTGATCAGCAATATCACAGGTAAAGCAGTAAGACAGCATATGCATTATTGAATATTCAGCATAGTGTTTATCACTTTTGTGTGGACGATACTCCTCATATAATCCAAACTCATTGATATTGTTTATGTCGAGAGCCCCTGTTTCTTCACTTAATTCTCTCTTTAGTCCTTCAATCAACTCCTCACCTTCATCAACACCACCACCAGGCAATGAATAGTCGTTATAACGCTGAGTGTACATTAACAAAATTCTATTATTTTTGATGACGATGGCGCGAGTCGCAATACGAGTAAAACTATCAGGATGATCTGGGGTTAAATCAATTTCAGTAATCGCAGGGTGAACCACCCGTTTTAATAAACGCATAACATTCTCTAAATAAAGTAAATTGCTTACCAAGTTAATGGCGTTGAGCAATTTGAGAAAAAGACTGCGCATACTACCCAATTACTAATCGATAAAACAGGGGTATCTTGATGAGGTAATCTGTTTACCAAAGAAACCAAAAGCATTAAGCCATAAGAAAGACTAAACTAAGCAAAGCAAAGCAACAAATATAATCTTCTATTTTTCTATTTGATAATTTATGAGTTAATCGATCACGTTGCCTTTTTATTTATCTAGTGATGAATAAACTAAAAAACGACATCATTAATATTAGCTTCACTATCACTGATTCAATAATCGAATTCATATTAATGATTGTTATTTCCTTTAAAATGCCTTTATGTTGAACAAATAGAGCCTTAATTCTTGAGGCTTAGATCACAATTCACAGATGAAAAAAAGTCTTTAACGCTTTTTTTATTGTTTATAAAACAAGCAAAAAAACTTGTAAGTAAATGACTCAACCAATCAATCCCATTCTTACACTTAGCTATTAATACACGTCAAAATTAAAAATAAACATCATAAATACATAAGGTTACATAAAAACCAGCAATAATTAAATCATAAAAAACAAACATTTTATAACAACGTCGATTAACCTATCTGTTTATATATCAGCCATATTTTTATTAAGTTAACGATAAAAAAATCACTTGAATGATAGTGAACATTCAAAGAATACGATTTTACAAACGCATTATTTGTAATACAATACTACTGAGTCTAAGGTTGATATTTATTTGAATTACATGACAACGAATATCAACCAAATGAAAAGGTAGTCACCTTTGTTGATAAAATGGCAAGACAGACATTGTGTCTCATAGAATCGCAATTTCTTCTTTAATACCCACATTTATGTCAGCTTATCTGTGCAATATTTGACTGCCTCCTTAATGCCCATGGCATAACTATCTATTAACTAGTCAATGAGAATATAAATATGTCTAAAAAAATTGCTTTAATCACTGGTGCTACTGGTGGAATCGGTTTCGCCGTTGCGAAACGTCTTGGTCAAGATGGTTACACAGTTGTTCTTAACGGTATCGAAGATGAAATTGGCGCACAACGTGTTGCTGAATTGACAGCGGAAGGCATTGAAGCTGAATACTACGGTTTTGACGTAACTAACGATATTGCAGTAACTGAAAACGTTAATGCAATCGGTAACAAATACGGTCAAATCGATGTTGTTATCAATAACGCTGGTGGTTTAGGTGGTCGTAGCCCAATCGAAGAAATGACAACTGAATTCTTCCGTTTTGTAATGGCGCTTAACCTTGATAGTGCATTCTTTGTTTCACGTGCTGCGATTCCATTCTTGAAAAAAACGGAAGGTGGTTCAATCATCAACTACACGTCAAACGCTGCATGGAATGCTGGTGGCCCAGGTGCTGGTATCTACGGTACGTCTAAAGCTGCTGTTCACACATTAACTCGTGCATTAGCTAAAGAACTAGCACCAGCTGGTATTCGTGTAAATGCGGTATCTCCAGGTACAATTGATACACCATTCCACCAACAAATTAAAGATACTAAACCAGAAGTTTTCGCTTCTTGGAAAGACAGCATCATGTTGGGTCGTTTAGGTCAACCTGAAGACGTTTCTGGTGTTATCTCTTTCTTAGTAAGTAAAGATGCTTCGTTCATCACAGCTGAAACGATTCAAATCGGTGGCGGACAAGCTCTAGGTATTTAGTCGATACAGTTAATGTAGACGATCTATAAGCGTTAAAATTTATTTGTCATAATAAGTTTTAATGCAGAATAAAAAAGCCACATAATTTATTATGTGGCTTTTTTGTTATTTTAAACGCCTTCGAAAATGTAATACACGAATCACACTAGATTTTAGTTATTCACATTTTAGGCTAATTAACTAACCTATTTCACTGCTAAAATAACTTATGATATAAAGCTTGATAGTCAGACAGTGCAGATTGAACCAATGGTTCAGCATCTCCATTAGCGCTAACAATACGTTGATAATGTGTAATCAACTTAGCAAGATATTGCTGATGCTCATCGAGAGGTTGCCACAACTGATCACCTGTTAAAGTAAGCTCCACACCTTGGCCTTGGTTGATTAACATTAACTCATAACCACGCTTATTTTCGATCACTAGCTGCTCTTGCTTTAATTTGAAATTTAACTCAATCAATGTACGACGCAATTTATAAGTATGGTGTACTGGGCATAAAAGAAAATCGATATTCAACCCCGCATAACGACTCATTAAACGGGTTAACATTTCAACTATTAACTCGCCACCGACACCGCTAATAATTACCAATTGATTAGCTTGAAGTTGATTTGATTTATAACGGTCAAATAATGGTAATTGAGTGACATCTTCGCAACGTGTTTGCCACTTAGCATCCATTGGTAAATGATGGCCGTAAGTTGTTAATTTATCGTGTAATTGATTAATAATATCTGGAACAACATCAACAAAATTAACTTCTTTGATGATGTTGTTGGTTAATATTTTAATGCCCAATAAACCATGGTCACAACAACAATCCCAGACTAGGTCATAATGGTCATCCACCATTTCAGACAGGCTTAATAAGCGCTTATTTATTTTCATTTTCAATTAGGTCGTTTTGTTAAATATTATTTTTTAAAAAATAGGTTTAATTACTATTTGAGTCCAAGCATTTAAATTACTTTGATATTTAGGCTACTTTGATATCTAAGCTACTTTGATATCTAAGCTACTTTCATATTTTAGTCTCCGTCATAGAAACTCATGCTGGTTGTTGAATTGCTTTCATGGTTAATGCGATCCGTTTGCGTTCAACATCAACACTCACTATTTTCACATTAACAATCTGCCCTACTTTCACTATTTTATGTGGGTCATCCACAAAGCGATCGCTGAGCATAGAGATATGGACTAGCCCATATTGATGGACTCCCAAATCAATAAAAGCACCAAAATTAGCGACGTTAGTCACTACACCTTGTAATAATTGGTCTACTTCTAAATCACTTATCTTATGAATACTTTGATCAAACTGAGCCGTTTTAAATTGATCTCTTGGGTCACGACGAGACATTTTTAAAATAGTCATCACATCTTGATATTGTTGCTGTAAGGTTTCACCGCTGACGGCATGTTGTCCGTTACTTGTTGGTAAAGTTAATTCGATGGTGTCTGATGCTAACACCACCTCTTTCAATGTTTTACGGTTAAAAGTAGCAAGAGCCTTAGCGGTTGCATATTGCTCAGGATGCAAAATAGTTTCATCTAAACAATTATCACCACCCGTTACCGTTAAAAAACCAACAGCTTGCTGAAATGCTTTTGCACCTAAACGAGGGACTTTTTTTAAGGCATCTCGTGAATTGAAACGCCCATTTAACTCTCTATATGCGACGATATTATTAGCTATCGTCGCATTGAGCCCGGCGACATGTGTTAACACACAATGTGAAGCGGTGTTAAGGTCAACACCGACTTTGTTAACGCAATCTTCTACTACAGCCTGTAAACGACTCGCTAATAGTTTTTGTTGAACATCATGCTGGTATAAACCGACACCAATTGCTTTTGCCTCAATTTTAACCAGTTCTGATAATGGGTCTTGTAAACGCCGAGCAATAGAAACAGCACCACGCAGCGTTACATCAAGTTGAGGAAATTCATCTGCAGCTAACTGCGAAGCGGAATAAACCGACGCGCCTGCTTCACTAACTGAAATGGCTTGAATATCATGACCAAATGACTTCAAAATATCAGCAATAAATTGTTCACTTTCACGAGAAGCAGTGCCGTTACCAATGGCAATTAACTCTACTTTGTATTGTGTAATGAACTTATTAACCGTCTGTTTAGCTTGTTCTGTTTGTAATTGTGGTTGATGTGGATAGATAGTCGCTGTATCTAATAACTTACCTGTTTTATCGACAACCGCTAATTTACAACCACTTCTAAAGCCTGGGTCTAAGCCTAATGTCACTTTTTCACCTGCCGGAGAGGCCATCAATAAAGCACTTAAATTATTAGCAAATTGTTCAATAGCTTCTGCATCAGCTTGCTCTTTTAACTGCACTAAAAATTGCTTTTCAAGACTAACTAATAGCTTTGTACGCCATGCAGTATCAATCACTTTGCGATGCCATGATGTTTGGTCTTCTTTACTGAGGTATACATTTAAATGTTTAGCAATTAAGGTTTGGCAATAGCTATAAGATTTCTTATCTTTTTGGAAGGGATCTGCATCAATTTTTAAGCGTAAAAAACCTTCAGACTTACCACGTAACATGGCTAAAACTCGATGTGCTGGTAAGCGATTTAAACGAGCACTAAATTCAAAGTAATCTTTAAATTTTATCGCTTCATTAATTTTAGATTTAACAACCGTTGAAGTGAACATAGCTTGCTCAAATAAATGCTGTTTTAGTAAACCAAGTAACTTAATATCTTGGGTTATATTATCAACCGCAATCGCTAGAGCCCCTTCTAAAACCTCTTCATTGTTTGTAAAGCCATGTTTAACATTAATGTAACGTGCTGCAATTTGTTCTAAAGGTTGTTTAGGGGATGCCCATAATTGTTCAGCTAAACGAGTTAAACCAGCATCTGCAGCGAGTTTTGATTTACTTACTCGTACCGATTTAAAAGGGGCATAACAATGCTCTAAACTTACTTTATCTTGAATTGATTCAATTTCTTTTTTCAGTGATTCTGTTAATTTACCTTGGCTCTCAATCGCTTTTAATATGCTAGTTTTACGCGTCGATAACTCTCTAAAGTAACTCAATTTAGACTCTAATAAGCGCAGTTGGTTGTCATCCAGTGACTGCGTTAAATGTTTACGATAACGCGCAATGAATGGCACTGTATTGCCATCATCTAATAATTGAATCGCACTTTCGGCTTGTTTAGTGTTGATTTGACACTCTTTAGCTAAGAGTTCGGCAAGTTGGACTATAGATGATGGCATATTATTATTCTTTATATATTCAGATAATTAGCCATTATATTTATCACACTTTGTTACTTTGTTCGATGCGATTTTATTGTTAAGGTTAATAACCTGATGATTTAGTTAATTTATGGCTAAATTTAAAGCTAAAAGTCTGTTTTCAATGCTGATATTTGAAAATATATTAAAGCTATTCCTGAATATAAATATTGGAGTTATTGATGATCAAATTCGCTGTAATTGGTACTAATTGGATCACAGAAAAATTTATTCAAGGCACACTAAATCCTCCGCAAGGTAATAAACAGGTGATGCAATTAAGCGCCGTTTATTCTCGAGAGTTAACCAGAGCACAAACATTCGCAGCAAAGTTTTCTGTCGCTGACGCTATTATTGAGACTTTCGATGATTTACAACAGCTTGCGACTTCGACTAATATTGATGCAGTTTATATAGCAAGCCCTAACTCTCTACATTATCAACAAAGCAAGCACATGTTGGAGAACGGTAAGCATGTTATATGCGAAAAACCATTAAGTTCAACTTATCAAGAAGCATTAGATCTCTATAAAACAGCTAAAGAAAACAACGTTATTTTCTTTGAAGCCTATATGACAGCTCACTTGCCTAATTTTGCTGTTATTCAAGATGCGCTTCCTCAGTTAGGTCAAATTCGTAAAGCACATATTCATTATTGTCAGTATTCATCTCGCTATCCTGCTTACCTTGAAGGTAAAAAACCAAATACTTTTGATCCCACTTTTTCTAACGGCTCGATCATGGATATTGGTTATTATTGTGTTGCTTTAACCACCGCACTCTTTGGCAAACCACGATCAGTTAAAGCACAAGCTATCCTATTAGATTCAGGTGTTGATGGATGTGGTAGCGTACTATTAGATTATGGCGATTTTTGTGTGACGATTGATCACTCTAAAATATCAGCGTCAAACCAGTTTAGTGAAATTCAAGGTGAAGCAGGGTCATTATTGATAAAACATGTAGGTCAATGTGAACAAATAATTCACCAAGATCATTCTCTCCAGTCTGAAGCTGAAGTGGATTTAACAAAACCTCAGTCTGATAACAGTATGTCCTATGAAAGCATTGCGTTTGTGAAGCAAATTACTAAGGCTGAAATAAGCCCTATTTTTGAACAACGCTCATTACTAACTGCTCAAATCATCAATGAAGTACGTAAACAGACAGGGATAGTATTTCCAGCAGATAAAGTACAGCACTAATAAATAATACCAAGCTAAGTAATTATCTCGTCATTTATTTATCCAGATTGGTATGATCTGAATCCAAGTAATATTAAGAAGATATGAATCTAAAACTAAAGCCATTCACCTATTTTTGAGTGGCTCATCCACTTAAATCATTTTAACCACTTCACCATTTTAATCTTGATGGTTTAACGTCCAAAATATTGGTCAATCATCGCTTCTAAATTATTTTCAAGCTGATCTTCAAAATGTTCATAACTTTCACCCAGTACAGTAAGGTACTTTTCTGCTTGCTCTTGGGTTAATGCTTTATTATTCAGTTGGAAATTGATTTCACCTAAGTTTTTATCGAAACGAGGTTCAATAAACCATTTCAAATATTCCACTGAACAAGCTTGTAATTGGGTTTGTGCAAATAAACAAAACTCAGTAACGTGCTCCACACCATCTGGGCCTAGGGAGCCGGGTTCGATTCTGAATATTACCGTCATTTTTCTATTTTCTGGAAAAGCATTAGTTGCTGACATTTTGATCCTTAAAATGTGTATTTAAATCATCGCTTAGACTGCAACAGCCAGATGAAAATGTGAGTAAAATATTCATAACAGCTAAAATGGACAAAAATACAATAGAGTAGAAATACAATAAAGAAAACGTATTACAGTAAGTTTTTAAAAGTATTTGCCAGTTTCGTTAAATCATTCTCTGAAATCACTTCTACATTATCACTGCTGACAATTTGTCCTTTCAATACTAAGACAGTACGAGGATAGCCGTGCCCGCCTAGTTGCTCAATTAATACTTGATGATCAGCATCAATGTACACACCCTTCTCTTTTTGAGCCGTTAATTGTAATACTTCTAATTGATTTTCTGCCATAAGGTTCGAAAATGCTTGAATATTAATTTGTTGTTCAGTGCAATCAGAACACCAGCTAGCCAGAACATTTAATACAAAACTGTGTTGGTTTTGTACTTTTTCATAGAACGTAGCCGGTAAAATAGAGCGTAAGGTATTAGACATAATATTTTCCAAAATAAGATTAAGAATATTAGCTGCAAGTCATCATATTCAGTAATGGTTTGTATTGTAAATAAAAAATAGCATATAAGTACCAATTATCTATCCTAAATTCGAATAATAAGTGCTATCTATTCACATGAAATTCAACGTATTTATTATATTTTGTCATCAATTATCATTTAAAATAGCGAATATAAACTTAACAACATTCACATCATGTTTTTAATACATTACAAAACAGAGTTTGTTATACTGCGCGATTATTTTATAGCGTACAAATTAGGGTGTGATTATGAGTGTTGATGCAGCAGGTTTATCTGCAAATCTATTAAAAGCAGTTAAAGCATGTGGTTATTCAAAACTAACCCCAATCCAACAACAAGCGATTCCAATTATTAAAGCGGGTCACGATGTATTAGCAAGTGCACAAACCGGAACAGGTAAAACCGCAGCATTTACGTTACCTTTATTGGATCTCTTAGCTAAAAATCAGCCTGACAATATTGGTCGTTCTCGTACCATCAAAGTACTAATTCTGACACCGACTCGTGAACTCGCATTGCAAGTAGCAAAAAACGTTGAACAATATAGCCAATTTTTACCTTTAACATCCGGTGTTGTCACAGGTGGTGCCAATGTATCTCCTCAAACGATAATGCTAAAACAAGGCGTCGACATTTTAATTGCAACACCTGGTCGATTAATTGAACATGTTAATGCAAGGCAAGTTGATCTAGCACACATCAAGCATTTAGTATTAGATGAAGCTGACCGTATGCTTGATATGGGCTTTTTAACGGATATTCAGCAAATCACTGACATCATTAAACAAAAGCATCAAACATTAATGTTTTCAGCTACTTTCTCAAATAAAGTAAAAACACTGGCGAATAAGTTATTACATACGCCTAAAAATATTGAAACGTCTAAACAAAATTCAACCTCAGGCAAAGTAAAGCAACAAGTTTACTGGGTAAGTGAAGTACGTAAACGTGAATTATTGTCTGAATTGATTGGTGTGAAAAACTGGAAACAAGTCTTAGTTTTTGCAGGCACGAAAGAAAGTGCTAATTTACTAGCACAAGAATTAAAACTAGATGGCATTAAAGCCGCGCTTTGCCATGGTGATAAAACCCAAGGTGCACGTAATAAAGCGATTCAACAATTTTCAGAGGGTAGTGTTCGTGTATTAGTTGCTACTGATGTTGCTGCTCGTGGATTAGATATTCCAGACTTACCGCATGTTGTTAATTTCCATTTACCATTTTTAGCAGAAGATTATGTTCACCGTATTGGAAGAACAGGTCGAGCAGGTAAAAGTGGTCATGCAATTTCATTAGTTAGCCCTAAAGATGAGCAATTTTTAGATAACATTGAATCGCTGATCGGCAGAAAGTTCGACCGTATTGTTTACCCAGGGTATGAATTTGATAGTGCAACTGAAGTACAGCAAGATGGAAAGACCTTCAAAAAGAGTCGTTATAAAGCGACACAAGAGCGTAACCAATTAGTAGAAAAACGTAAATCAGAAAGTAAACCTTCTGTTGTACGTAAAGCAAAAAACAAAGCGAGAAAAGCAAGGTAGTCCCTTTTAACTCCTTTCGTTAAAATTACTTTAGTCACCTGCCCTTAGTTATTAAGGGAAGGCGACTAAAGTATTCACAATCTCACCTCAAAACATCGTCTAATTTATATACAAATAAACAAAATAACAACGTCCTCTTCCCATTAAAACTAAATTAAACCTAATGTTTCTGTGATCTTGTTGCTATTACTAGTAAGGTAAAAAGACATAATCGATGCTGTACCCGTCACCATTCAAGATGCAAAAAATCAGCAAGTCGTGAGATAAACAGATTTTAAGCATAAAGATCTAACGGGTTAAATCGAGACTTTATAACAACGAAGGTGGTTACCTTACGTCTTGTCTTGGTGTCCGAATTATCGACTGAATAATGTATTTTAAGTGGTAACGAGTATATATAACATAGAAACATCAATTATTTATTTGTAATACAATAGGCTTGATAAATCAATTAATCAGAACTAGCTCACACCTTTTGACAAGCAACTTTTATTATTTCCATTATAATAAATCCCAACACTTATTGGAGAAAATATGATCACTTTAGGCGAGTACATAATTGAAAAACAGCATGATTTCCCAGAAGCTAGCGGGGAATTAACAGGTTTATTAGGGGCGATTCGTTTAGCTTCTAAAATTGTTAACCGTGAAATTAATAAAGCAGGTATTGCCAATATTATTGGTTCAACCGGTGTTGAAAATATTCAAGGTGAAACACAACAAAAATTAGATTTATATGCAAATGACAAATTCAAAGCAGCACTTGAAGCGCGCGGAGAAGTTTGTGGTGTTGCTTCAGAAGAAGAGGATGATTTTGTTAGCTTTGACAGTGCTCGTGGGGTAAATAGTAAATATGTTGTATTGATGGATCCACTTGATGGTTCTTCTAATATAGATGTTAATGTTTCAGTAGGTACTATCTTCTCAATATATAGACGTATTAGCCCTGTCGGCACACCTGTTATCCTTGAAGACTTCTTACAGCCAGGTATTAAACAAGTTGCTGCAGGTTACGTTATTTATGGTTCTTCAACGATGCTTGTTTATACAACTGGTAATGGTGTCCATGGCTTTACATGTGATCCTTCTCTAGGTGTCTTCTATTTATCACATGAGAATATGAAACAACCGACGACAGGAAAATGTTACTCGATTAATGAAGGTAATTATTTAAAATTCCCATTGGGTGTTAAAAAATACATTAAATTCTGTCAAGAAATAGTCCCTGAAGATAACCGTCCTTATACATCTCGTTACATCGGTTCATTAGTAGCAGACTTCCACCGTAACCTATTGAAGGGTGGCATATTTATGTACCCTTCTACTGCACAAGCACCTGAAGGTAAATTACGTTTATTATATGAATGTAATCCAATTGCATTCTTAGCTGAGCAATCAGGCGGTATCGCAAGTACAGGTTCTAAGCGTATTATGGAAATTGACCCAACTGAACTACATCAACGTGTCCCATTCATGTGTGGCAGTGCTGATATGGTAAAAGCGGCTGAAAAAATGATACAAGACAACCCTGAAGGTTAATTTCATTTAATTATTCAGTAGATATCTATATCACTCGATAAAATACCAAACTAATGTTTGGTATTTTTTTATCTTCATTTTATGCCATTAGTATCATAATACCAATCACAATAAATAGCTTACCGATTTTACTTGTTAAAACAGCCCACTTTCTCGTTGTAAATTTCGTAAAGGGAACAGCCATTTACTTCGATTTACGCCTCGAATTGAACTATTTTTCCAGCGAAAAATTTAGATAACATATTTATTGTAATCGGTATAATTGAATCGATTATGCGTTCCGTATTATCCACAGAATTATAATTCACTTGAATCATAAGTGAATGTAAACGATGATTTATTGTAAGCCGTTCATGGTAAATAATTGGGTCATTTACCCCAAAGTAGAACAAAGATCGTCGGGGAGTATAATTAGTGAATAATGCCTATTGATATAGAGAGAATGGCATAGCAGCATAGGCTTATAGATTTGTGTATAAAGATTAAAGTAAATTCCCTTTAAGATAAAACAACAATTGCACATCTATTTACATCGTTACAATGAGAACCAAGAATGCCCTCTGGCTATTATAAATACAGTTATATTGTATGACTTATTAAGGCCATTTAATCTATTATAATCGATATAAAGTAATCAGTATCAACACTAAATCAAAATGACTATCGAGTATTAAATATCTAAACACTGCTGCTTAAACGCTATTACTTAAATACTAATACTTGAAAACTGTTACCTACATAGTATTTTATAAAACTGCCGTCTAAAACTGTCATCAAAACAGTAAGTGCATCAATAATTTTAATAACTTAAAGAAATTTAATTGAATACTGCTGCGCTAATATTACTTGGCAAGCTACCGTATATTGAGTAATTCAGGATGATAACGATCATTCTTTATACTGACATTAAACATTATTTTAATTTTATCGTGATAGATCACATCTTGATATACCAAAGCGCTTAATGATCTGTCATATTGATGCTATTTATACGCTTTATTTTGATTAAACACTTTGATTAGGAAAACACATGAAATTCACAGGATTATTTTTAACATTAGCAATCAGCCCTTTTGCTTTTTCTGGTGAAATAGTGACCAGTAACGATGTCCAAGTATTAGCTATAAATGGCACAAAGGTTCAAAGTTCATTTTTAGGAGAAAAGAAACTTGAAACTGAAGATGGAAAACAACAAATTGTAGTTAAATACACAAACAACTTTAGAGATGGAGGATTATTGGAAAGTAGACCATACATCCTTACTGTTGATGTTAAAGGAAAAACAGAAATAACCACTACAAAATTATACAGCTACCCACAAGCTTCTCAGAAACTTAGAACAGGATTAGAATGGTTTGTAGAAAGTGAAAAAGGACAATACCAACTTAAAGATGCAGAACAACTACAAGGAGATGGTTTTATTCCTTATAGTGATATAGAAGGCTTAATTAGCGCTTATAATAATGAAAATGATATCGCAGTTACATCCAACTCTGTAAAGAAAATAACAACCAATAGTTTAATTCAGCAATATAAAGCAGCTGACCTCGAACAAAAAAAGCAATTTAAAATGTGGTTAATAAATAGTGAAACAAAATAAGTATTGTTTTAATTAGATATTGATATCCCTTTATTATTAATAAAGGGATAAATAATATGACGTCATCAAACTATAGTACGCATTAAAACGGCTTAATGTTTTACTGATAACAGATAATTTTTATTTTTCATTATCTTTAATATTATATTTAACTGTTTTTATATTTAATAAATTAATATGGCACAAGGAGATTCATATGGTCACTGTTGAGACCCCTGCTAGCTTCCAATGGAATGATACCAATAGTCATTGGGTAAAAAACTATTTGATGCCTAAAAGTGACTTGCTGGTAACATTGACCGCTGAAGCTGACTTAAGTCTGAATGAGATGACTGAGAGTAAATTTACACAACTTTGTCAGTTGCTAGAAACAACAGCTGAAGGCAGAGAGTTACGTAATAAAATGTTTAAAGCATGGCGCAGTAAGAAATCTCGAGATAGCGACAATGGGAAAAAATTATATACTTTTAACCTGTCTATAAAAGCGGGTGAACAACTTAAAAAAATAGCGAAACAAGCCCCTCTAAACCAAACATTAGAATCCCTGATCTTTGCAGGAAAAAACAACAGTGGAAATGATGAAAAGTTACAGCAACAACTTGCACAATGTAAACTTGAAAATAAGCAGCTTCAACTGCAACTTTCCGATGCACTTCAAAACACACAAACAATAAATGACGATGCTGAAATTGAATCATTAATTAATTCAGACTTACAAGTTACCGAATTAGCGAAACTTGAGAAATCTAAATTAATAAAACAAATTTTAATGCTAAAAAGAAAACGCTAATCATTGCCATCAATTATGTCGATGCTTTAAATGTAAGTAAAACAAGATATTATGATTCATTTACAGGCAACTTTGCTTCATCAACTAAAAACAATACCGATTATATTAAATATGTTGTCTAAATTTCACGCTGGAAAAACGGTTCAATTCAAGGCGTAAATGGCTGTTTCCTTTACTAATACCAAAAGAATTAATAAGGTGATCATTCTTGCTGGTTAAAATCACCCCTAACTGTGTTCTGATTTTTGAAGTGAGAACAACTATCTTCTACAACTCACGCCTTATTAGTGTTAATTTTTCCTGCGCAATTTCTGACCACTTATTTAATTCCATTGGTATAAATTTACAACGAGGAAGTGGGCTGTTTTAACAAGTAAAATAGATAAGCTATTTATTTTGATTGGTATAATAATGTTGAAGATAGACTCCGCATTGGTATGTCTGTTCGCGTGTTTGAGAATAGATGGTCAGCATTAGACTTATCAACAGGTGTATACCAAGGCGCTTATACTGCAAATATATTCAGAATTGGTTTCGCAACCTATGAAGAAGGCGTTAACTCATTACGCTCAACTGAAACTGATCGTCGTTATAATTTAAGCGCAAGCATTACTTGGTAAACATAGAATATCGAGCTTATGCAAAAAAGGGAACGCTAACATTAATTAGCGTTCCCTTTTTTATGTCAATCTACTTACTTTAATTAGTATAACCAAACCAAGTCAGCGGTAGAAGTAACGTATTAATACTAAGTATTCCAAGGATTGCTTGGGTCGTATTTAGGTTCATCTTTTTCTGGTTTATTAGTATTTACTTTATTATCACGCATTGGGTGCTTGCTGCCTTGACCACGCTCCTCTGAATGACGATGACGACTTTGTCGTTTATCATTTTCACGTTCTTGGAATGCAGATGCGGCTTTAGCTTGAGACAGTTCAATAGACTCAATGGTTAACTTCATTGGAGATAACGGCACAATACCATGTTCAAAGCCACGCTCTCTAGGGTCTAAGTGAAACTCGACTTCATTAGGCTTTGGCATACGTTTAAAACGATATAAATAAAAGCTCTCTAACTTTAAGCGAGCCCATTCTGTTTTTTGCAAAAACTTTAAACTACCTTTAATCGTTGGATTGATGTCAAAACACTTGAAGCGCGTTGCAGCAAATAAAATTTTCCAACCATAATGCTCGACTAATTCAGTCAATAAAGTTTCAGTTTTTAAACCATGAAGTGGGTTGTTTTGTTGTAATTCAACAGACATTTATATTCCTAAAGCTAAACATTAAATTTTTGTAGTACATTATATACATAAACTGAAGCATGAGTAGCAGTTAAAGCTTCAAATATTATTATTGGTTTTGAAATATGGCTAATAATAATGATTATAATATTTATATTTTTACTAAGGAATCACCCTTTAATTTTTTAATAATTTCGTTAATACATGCTTGTTTATCGACAACCCATAATCCATAACTAATAGGTAACACATCAATACCTACCCTTTTAAACAATTTATAAGTATTAAACTCAAAGAAATCAACCCATGGTCCTGGATAGCCAATTAAGTCGATAGCCAAAT
This sequence comes from Psychromonas sp. SP041, assembly GCF_000470315.2. Lineage (GTDB taxonomy): Bacteria > Pseudomonadota > Gammaproteobacteria > Enterobacterales > Psychromonadaceae > Psychromonas. The sequence continues at coordinate 88,063 of NZ_CBRF02000004.1, read as the reverse complement.
ATTGCCCTTCAACACAACATAAAATATCTATTTCAACCCCAGCCACTGAATAACCAGGCCACGTTTTTATATTAACACTGTCAAGTGATGACATTACGGCGCGCTGAAAATTATCTATTTCTGATGTGATTAAGTGATTAGCTTGAAATTCATCAATCGAGTTCAAGTAACATCTTAATAAATTATTTCCAGGTAATATTTTTTCATCTATAGAAATGAACAATAATTGTTTTTGTCTTGCTCGGGTAATACTGACATTAAACACATCTGCTTTATTCAAATAAGCAGCAGCTCTTTTCGAGTCATTATCAACGTTAAAAGAAATAAGCATAATATCCCTTTCTTCACCTTGAAAACCATAAGGAGTGGCAGCTCGAATTTTATATTTAATGATGTCAGATTGCTTAAAATGAATCTCAATTTGTTTCGAAATATGATCTGCTTGATTCCTAAAGGGCGAAATAACACCAATACTTTGTTTTATTCCTGTCTTAACACTGTCACTTATGATGGTTTGAATTGTGTTTGTTATTGCAGTGGCTTCAATATGATTAATACCAAGTTTGTCACGTATCCCATTTACCCGATGAACAAGTAAATGACCGCTATTGGTACTCGGTCGATGCTGCATTATTTTCAGTCTGTTTTGATAAAAATATCGATTACTAAAATGAATAAGCTCAGGTTTACTTCTGAAATGTTCATCAAGGAAACCTAACTGTTTGTCACTATTCACTGCATCTAAGGTTAAGTCTAATATTGAATTATCTCGATAACTAACCACACTACGATTCGTAGTCGTTAAGTTATGTTTAGACATTAACTTTGCTTCTTTCTTTTTAGATAAAAATGAATAATGTCTTAGCTGCTTAGTATCACCAATAATCATTGCACGTTTAGCGCGATATAGCGCAGGTATACAGCTACTAATATTACATTGTGTTGCTTCATCAATAATCACTAGATCAAACATTTCTGACTCTAAAGGCAATACTCGGTATAAAGTATTAAGGCTAACAAGCCAGATAGGAAACGCTGATAAAAGAGCTGAAAATTCAATATCTGCAAATAATTCAAACTGTCGTTTAGAGGTTCGACTACGAATCGCTTTATTAAATGCTTGCAATGATTTTCGTTTTTTAGAAACAAACTCATATAAATTTTTATTTTTTAATGCACTAAGATAATCGCCCGCTAATGTTTCCCGTTGAATGAGTTGAGCATTGATCTCATTTAAAGCATCCCAATGTAGTTTTAACTCTTTCATCCCCCTACTAGCAATCGCTAAATAAAAACGTTTCATCCACTGTGTATTTTTTTGTTCTACTTTTCTTAAGCGCTGTCCTCTGATGATTGCTTTATGGCAGAACTTAACAAATCGATTTTCCAATAATGCTAAGGATGCATTGAGCGTTTGAAGTTCTAATTCGCAGGAATGTGGGTCTTTTATTGATTCTTCAGATAGGTAACCTGTTAATAAACCAGCAATATAATCTTTTAATTTCTTTAAAAACTCTTTTTGTCCTGCTTGTAATGAAATGTCATTTAAAGAAAAGTCATCCCCTAATTTTTCTGCTATCACATTTAATGCGGTGTCGTTATTAGCAACAATTAAGACGGATTGACCTCTTGCCATATGCTCTGCAGCAATAGCGGCAATGGTATAACTCTTACCCGTACCGGGTGGACCATAAGCACAACCTAGGTCAGCATTAGCAGCAATTGATATAATTTTCTTTTGAGGTGTTGAAAGTAAGCCAGGAAGGTAGTCATACTTAACAGGCGTATTAGATATATTATTTTTAGTTGATTCAATTAAACTAATAAGCGGCCTAGACAATGACTGAGATTCAATAATTTCTTCCAGTTCATGAACGACTCCTCTACTACTTGTTGATCTTTCGACAAACACCAACATTGAAATGGGTAATAATTTAAGAGTATTACCTGTTAACGCTTCTTTTATAGCAGAGGAATTAACCAGTTTCGGAAATTGAAGTAATGGAAAAAAATCTAATTGTAATGGGCTATCTTTAAGCCAAGCAGTCCATATTTCAGGTGATTGAAGGTTGTTGACAGAGGTTGAATTTGGTTGGTTATTATTTTCAGGCATTAAAATTTGGGTTAATGACTCATTAATTTCAGGCGTTTTTTGACTAACTGAAAAATAATAATCATCTCCATCTTTTTCTATTTCTGCTTCATTAAATAATAAAGGAGAAACAATCTTCTTATTTTCTCCTTTAATCTCTATTGTGCCAACCACCATAAAGTTAACATAAAGCAACACTCGTTCTCGCTGATATATTTCAACACGGTTAATCATTTTTTCAGCAAAATCAGCTGGGATAGGTAGCCGAGGAAGAAAATCATTCGCAAGATCATCTTGGCCTTGCAATAGAAAGCGATCTTCCTTCTTTAACTTATTGACGTTCCAAAGATTAAGATCTGCACTATCTTCTTTATAACAATCTTTGTAATAAGAAATTATATCCAAGTTGATCAATATAAACTCACCTTAACAATAGATAAAACGGACATCAAACAAGTAATAAAATACACTCATAATCTATATTTATAAGTGTTAATTTAACGTTGTATTTGTCAATAGCATATCAATATGCTCAATGTCATCTTCATCATAAGGCTCAGAAGTAGCAACAAACCCAAGTGATTGATAAAAGGCTTGTAAATGGGATTGTGCTGAAACTTTAATAACAGGCACTTGCATCTCTTCATTAATAAACTCGATTGTTTTGTTCATTAACTTTTTAGCTAAACCTTGATTACGTGAATTTTCAGCAACAACAACTCGGCCTATAGCAACATCAGGATCAGACAAACCAGCGGGTAAAATTCGGCAATAAGCGACTACGTCATCATCTTCTTCTGATATGAGTAGAACATGAATTGATTTTTGATCTAGATTATCCATATCTGAATAAAAGCACGTTTGCTCTAGTACAAATATATCTTGTCGTAATTTTAAGACTTGATATAACCGTAAAGCCGATAGCTCTGAAAAAAACTTAACTTCCCAAGCAAACATTTTCTATTCCTTTTTCTAACGCTAACGCTAATGCATATATACAAGCTTAATAAGCTGTTTTATTTAACGCCCCAAGGATTACTTGGGTCATAAACTGGCTCTTCTTTAATCGTACTTACTTTGTCATAAATACGGTATTTACATGCGATATCAACACGATCGATTAATGCATCAGTAATCGCATTAGGTTCTCTAGGCAATTGATCTTCCGGAATGTTACGATCTCTTGGCGGTTTGGCTAAAAACTTAGGCTCAGGATATGGGTACGCTTTAAATTCATATAAATAAAACACCTCTACTTTTTCACGAGCCCATTGGTTATTGCGTAAAAATTTAGACGTTGATTTCATCCCAGTATGAAAATTAAAGCGATCAATACAAAGCGCTTCACTTAAACCAGGCCAAGTATAATGGTCTGATAGTTCAGTCAGTAACACTTCAAGCTTCAAACCAAATAATGGATTGTTTTGTTTTTTAACGGTCATTTAATGCCTTATTAATAATTGGATCGTACTTTATTGTGTTACGAACGAATGCTCAGGTTGATAATTTAATAAGCTACTATGGACTGAAACACCTTGGTAGCTGAGTTGGTTTATTCGTGCTAAATAGGCAGCACCGGTTAACAAGTGTAAAGCAATATCAACCGCTTTACGCTGCTCATAATCAGATAAATAAGACTCTTTTACCCAACTATTAAACGCACCTAGACTCGGGCCAGCCCATATTTGATAATCCATTTCACGTCCTTTTTCGCCAATATTTGACCAACGTGATGATAGGCCTAAATACCAACGGAATATCAGCGCCATTTTACGTTTAGGGTCGTTAATTGCTCTTGCCAGCATGTCCGAATCTCGCTCATGGAAAAATGCTTTGGTTATTTCCCAAACCTGATCTAAATTTTGACGGAATATTTGTTTTTCTATTTTTTCACGCTCAAGTGCTGGGATGTCTTCGATACTTGCATAGTTACTATATAATTCATAAAGCTTATTCGCTCGCATAGCAAACATAGAGCCACGTTTTACCACTTGTAATTTAACACCCATTTCAAACATATCAGCAGCAGGTGCCATGGTGACATCCGCCATTTCAACATTGGCTAATAATTTTCTAGTGTGCTCTGACGCCCCTGCTTCTACACAAGCTTGGTTCACCGAACCTAATACGATATAAGCTGCTCCCATATTGTAGGCGGCGAGTGCAGACTCAGGTGTTCCAATACCGCCACCCGCACCAACACGTAGCGGCACCATATAGTTATATTTAGCTTGAATTTGATCTCGCTGTTTAATAATAGTCGGCAGTAACGTTAGAAATGGACGGTTATCCGTGTGCCCACCAGAATCAGCTTCTGCAGTAATATCGTCCGCCATCGGCACTTTTAGCGCGAGCTCAGCTTGTAATGCTGTTATTTTTCCTGCTGCTAATAGCTTATCCAGAAACTTTTGTGGTGCTGGTGACATGAACTTCTCAGCCACTTCAGTACGTGATATTTTGGCAATCACTTTGTTATTAATATTAATACTGCCGTCTGCATTTTGTGACAGCCCTGCAACACGGTAATGCACAATATGTTCAGTTAAAGCTAAAAAAGCCGATGCTTCAACAGTGTTTACTCCTAACTTTAAGAAACGTTCAACGGCACCTGATTCTAATGCTTCTTCACTTGGTGCATGAATTAAATTCACCGCAAATGGACCGTGAGGTAATGCTGCTTGAATGCGTTTAATAGAGTCTTCAATGACATCAGGAATTAGCCCTGCTGCACCAAATGAACATAAGAAACCCGCTTGGCCTAAGGCAATAACCAATTCAACGGAAGCAATACCATTTGCCATTGCACCACCATGGTAAGCATATTTTACGTTGTGTGCCTTTTTAAAGGCTTCACTGCCTAATTCTTCTGCTTTAATCGCTTGTGCAAAAGCAATGACTGAGCTTTGTGCCTGCGCATCATTGTTGGTGTTCGAAAGCTCATGACATACCGCAATATCATCTTGTAATTTAGCAAAATAGAGCGGTTTATCTATCGCTAACAATGCTTCCTTTAAACTTATTGCATCTTTTTTTAAGTTCGCTTCTTTAACAGACCAGTTCCAATCTACATTCGCTTTATTAATGCTGATCAATGGCGTTTTATTCACTGCTTGCGTCATTATTTTTCTCTTTAAGCTTCAACAATACTCAGGACAATATCTTTCACTTGGTAAATACGTAAACCATCTTTCGATAAGTTTGCGTCTCCTACTAAGCGCACTTCTGAGTCGGTTGTAATAATTTCTGTAAGATGAATATCTAAACTCATCTGTTTATTTAAAGGTGTAATTTGTCCACGGTATTTCCACGCCACTTTTGTATTCGACGTTGTAAAACGAGGGTTCTTAAATTGTTTCCCTAGGTCATTTGTCAAAGCATAACATTGTAATAGCTCAATGATAGCTTCAACACCTAATGAACCAGGCATTACCGGATCTTGATGGAAGTGATAACGGAAGAACCAATCACTGGCATCAATAGTACGTTCACCATAGATGTAGGCGAGCTTATGGTCACCACCACCTTCTACAATGCTCACGGTATCAACGAAGTTTAATTGCCCACCAGCAAGTCGATATGCAGGTTTTTTCTCGTCTACTGTAAACAGGTTATGTTGTTTGTTCGTTAAATCAATTTGTTTGATTTTTGCCTGTGGTATTTTGTGGTTAACAAACCAAGGTAAGGTGACCTTACCGTTGTCGATGCCAAGTTGATTGGTTAATGAGTCAGCACTAAAGTAACCAAACACCGCACCACCTCGGTAAATAGTTTCACCGTCAACACTCAAATCAAAACTAAAGCTTTGAATGATCGCACCACCCGCCATACTCGTCGACAATAAAACAGACTTATTAATAATGGTTTTACCACGTAAATCAATACGTTTAACTAACTCGCCGTGACCATCTAAATTACGGAAATAAAGATCTTTATCTGGGTATTTTAACGTGGTGCCCATGTAAGCAGAGATAAAGCCATTTGGTTGTAAGGCAATTTCCATTAATAACGAGTAAGGCATCCAATCTTGATGGGTGTTGTTAGTAAAGTACCAAGCATCCTTAGGTACAACATACTCAGCAATACAGCTAGAAGGCGTTTTAAAGTCCATACGCTCTCCTTGCACATCAATGACTTGTGTTACCACTTGCAAGTCACCACAGGGCGTTCTTGGTGGTGTTCGACCTTGGTAAACATCAAAGTCAGGACCAAAACACTGACTTATATCACCAGTAGCAAATTCAAATAGATGCCACGGCGTAAACGGAACACTGTCAGGGGTTCTATTTTGTCCTTGCATTAATGGCGCTTGGAAATGCTTTATAGGCACGACACCTTTGTTAGTCGCTGCGGTCAAATCAGACTCAACACGCATCAAAGGTCGGTCAACATGTACAAAAGGTTTAATACCACGTTCGTCTGGTGTGTCTAAACTCAACACTTCACCGCTAAGTGATGACTCTATATCACCATCAAGTAAGCTACTTTGAGATTGTTTATTTGCAGGTGATTGATCAATCAGCATGACGTTAGTGGGTAATTCCACTGGACATGGGCTGTTCTGATCTTGCTCTTTAATTTCCATACAGAGGTTTTTAAAGTCAACAACCACCTTACCATCAAGAATAATATCAATATTAGCTTTAATGAAAGGACGTGGAGATAACCCAATATCAGTGACTTCCATTCGATAAGTTAATGTATTAGTTTGCGGTCTCACTTGGCCTCGGCAACGAACCGTTTGAGCTTCACCTGCCATAGGTTGAAAGCGTGCATTATTAACCTGTCCATTCATACCTAACCACAACATAAAGAACATCGCCATTTGCCCACAACCTTCAGACATGAGAGAGCCGGCCATCACTTGATCATCTTTAAAATGACAAGGGAAATACCAGTGTTCTGGCGCTAATTCTTTTTGACCTTCTAATATACCTAAGCCCCAATGACCACCATTTCTATCAATCTTAGTAATGCGTTCGATCATTAAGAATTTTTCAGATGAAAACTTCAATGATGGATTACGACCTTGTTGATCATAGGCATCACCAAAACATCCTTTGATATCACCTTGTACGAGCTTCAACATATCTTGGTAGTTATAGTGTGTTTGTGTATTGTGAATTAACGGTGTAAATACTGATTTTTTAGCCGCATCTAATTGAGCTTTATCCGTTGCAGTACTGATCACACCTTTCCCGTCAGCTAACTCTTCATCGGCAAAGAACCCTGCGCAGCCATTACGCATGATCAGTACTTTTTTATCACCAACATAACAATCGTAATGGAAGAAAAACAACAATTGCTCGCCATTTTTAGCGTAAGAATCAATATGAATTTCATAACGTAGCGTTTGACCGCCAAAGGCCATCTCTTCTAAAAAAGTCAATTCACAATCTAATAATCGATAAACCCGCTCGCCTTTGTTTTGAAAGTCGATGCCAATATAAGAGATCAGCATTAAGTCACACTGTCCAGATTCAACTGACACTGACCATGGAATTTGTCCATCAATTAAAAAAGGCGCATCTAATGGAATGTCATACTCTGTAAACATCGATGCTTTTTTATATTGATGTGTCTCCGCATCAAGCTCAGTAACGCGACTGACTAATAAATAATCTGTCGTTGGTAAACGAACACGACGTTTATAGGTATCAATCACACTATATTCATCACCAAATACTTTCCCAATATCCCCTTCAGCAAATTCAACAAGTTGAGCAGTATCAAACACCACTTTTGTTGGTTTGTTGTATTGCTCTATTAATTGTAAATCAGGATAGTGATAACCACTCTGCCCTTGAATAGCGATTGTACCTAATGGCTTTAGCGTATCTTGAGGTTCAGTCATGACAGACGCTTGTTGCTGATGATCTGTATGTTGAGGTTGTAAAGCTTGAGGCTGTAAAAGTTGAGAACCGATATCAGATCCTTTTACATTACTCTCAACTTCACCAGCAGAAACTTGTGCTTGTAGTTTAATTAAACTCGAAATCTGTTTTTCTGCCATAAAACGCGCACGTAAAAAAGCCTGATGGGTTTGACTTTGCTGTTTAATAGTATGACTGACATTAGTAAATACTGTATTTTCAGAGGTCAATTCTGTTTTATTTAACTTGTTTGTATTGTTCAGAGCAGTCTCAGCTACAGAAGATAGTTGTGCTTTTGTTGGCATTTTTTCAGTCGCTTTTCTTTGCATTTTTTCAGCCATAGGATCAACATTAGAAAGATTAAAATTAGGTTTAGTGTTTGAATCAAGTTGCTTGTCGAGCTTATTGCCAAACTTATCATTAAATTTGTGTTGGATTTGTATCATCAACGGGTTGTTTTGCGCTTTACAAATAGAATCAAATATTGATTTCCCACCTAACGTCACTTTTTTAATTAAGCTCGGTTTGCTGATAACGTCCGACCTTGCAATGATTGGTTTAGTCGCATTATTATTTGAAAGGATGAGATGCGCAATACTATTGTCCATGCCTAAACCGTTGATAGCCACGAAATGAGGAGAGGATGCGTTTTTAACGGCTAACACACTAGCAATTAAACTCACCATGCCCGATGCGTTGTAGCAATGTCCTGCCGTTTGTTTAGATGACACAATAGCAGCATTTTTATAATGATTAGACAGTGTTGAATATTCATTTGTTAACTGATGTTGGCTACCCACTGCAAAAGCTTCAACTTGTGTGACTTGCTCTGGTGTTATATCTGCTTGTTTTAATGTACGCGTAATCAGTTGATCATTCGCTGTTTCATTACTATTTAAAGTACTGTTATTAGTAGTAAACAAACAAGCATCAATGTGGGCGTAAATTTTATCACTCGCAATTGATTGCTTAGTTTTATTATTTGCCTCAATATTAGCTTTATTGTTGGTTTTATCATTGGTTTTAAGAACAATTGCCCCTGCCCCTTCACCCACTAACCAATGAGTTTGCAGTGAAGGTGTTGCAGCGACGGATGCATGTTCAGAAACAGGGTTAAAGCGTTGTCTTAAACTGATATTTTCAAAACTACCCGCAAGATCAACACTCGCGATCACCACCGCTTCTACATCGGTTGTTTTTAATAAATTATCTGCAATATCAACACATTTATAAACAGAGTTTTCTTCGCTTGATACGGTGAATGCAGGGCCACTAAAGTCCCATAGTGCTGAAATTCTAGAGGCCATGATGTTACCAATAAAGCTAGTATATTGGTTTAACTGAGCAGGTTCATTAATGCTTTGTTTGCTTATATTAATCAGTTCAGTTAATTGTTGTTCGTTAAGCTCAATACCTTGATCCAATAAACTTTGTTGTATTTGACTGTGTAAATTAACTCGCCCTCGATATTGATGTAAGTCTAGCTCTAATCCCATCGCCACTAATACAGCAACATTAGTTCCCGGCGTTACCTTTGCATCTTTAAGTGCATTATCGGCGACCTTCATCATTAATAATTGCTGAGGAATTAAGCTGTCTTGATCATTGGGTGGAATTTTGAAACGTAAAAAATCAATCTCAAAGTCGCTTACATAATTACCTAAGGGTGCGTTAGACAAACCGACTTTATTTAATACTGATTTTTGTTGTTCTATTCCCTGCCATCGTTGCTTAGGTAGGGTTTTAAAAGCGTTTTGATTGCTTGTTAATAAGCGTTGATAATCAATGAGGTTGTCTATCGAACCAAAATGACAATCCATCCCAACAATGGCAAGCCGATCGACTTGATTTAATGGTTTGTCATTGCTTGTATCTGGTGTATCACCGGCTTGTAAAACAAGATGTGCATTACTACCGCCAAATCCAAAGACACTCACTCCAGCAGTTGGTTTATGCGTATTTTCAGGCCAGTTAATAGTGGTTGTCGGAATTTGTGCCGCTGAGAAATAAGCTTGTTGCGTAGAAATAGCATTATCAACATTGATAGTGGCTGGAATCACTTTATTGTTTAAGGCATAGATGGCTTTAGTCATCGCTGGCATACCTGCCGCTGTTAATAAATGACCAAGGTTTGATTTTGCTGAGCCCAACAAAGGTTTATGGTCATATTGACTAAAATATTGCTCCATAGAGCTTAATTCAACTTTGTCACCTTTTGGGGTGCCTGTGGCATGACATTCAATATAATCAACATGTAATGGATCTATCTGCGCATCTTTATAAGCTTCTTGATAGGCTAACACCTGCCCTTTGCTATTCGGGCTAAGGACAAACTCTCCTTTACCATCATTGGTTAATGCGCCACCTTTAATGACGGCATAAATATTATCACCATCATTAATGGCATCACTGTGTCGCTTAAGCAACATCATGCCTGCGCCCTGTCCGGCAAATAAGCCTTGAGAGTCTTTATCAAAAGGTGCATGTCGGTTATTTTCAGGAAACGCTTGGAAGATAGAAAAGCCCATATTGACAAACAATGAATCTGCAGCAGACACCGCACCTGCTAACATCATATCTGCTTTGCCTGTTTGCAAATAATCACAAGCTAATTTTACGCTATAGCATGAAGATGCACAGGCTGCGTCTAACGCAAAGTAGTTAGCGCCTAATCCATTAACTTGCGCCAATAAAGCTGCAGGGTAACCAGCAACTAATGCATTTTCTGCTGAGACTTGTTTAGTTTCAGCATAGGCCTTTAGCAAGATGTCTTTATGTACCGTCTGTTGTAAAGCAAGTTCAACGACATCACGATACAAATCCATGAACAAATAATTAGATTGCTTAGTAGGAAAAGATAAATTCCCTAAAATTAAGCCACAATTTTTTAATCGTTCACTTTGCCAATATCCAGCATCTTGCAGAGCACGTTTCGTTACATATAAAGACCATTGATGTAAATCATCTAGTTGATTTAAGTCCTGCGCATTAATGTTCGCAGAGCCTTTGTTTAATAAATATTCGGCGGCATCAAAGTGAAAGTCACGGATATAACCGCCATACAAACAATAATACTTATCGCTTTCGCCCTTCTTACCCAAATATTGTTCAGGCTTAACGCCTAACTCCGCTTCAGTGATAGGTGTGCGGTTATCTTGCTGTTGTAATAACTGCTGCCAAAACTCTTCTGGAGCGCTTGAGCCAGGAAATAAATTAGCGATACCTATAACGGCGATGTTTTCCATAAATACTCTCTATGATACTAAAACTGAAGCCGTCAGTTTCTTAACGGGACGTATTAACGAACCACTAAAAAAGGACTGGCAATTAACTGGGTAACCAAGGCTGATTAAAGGCGCGATGGTTTTTAAAATAGCGCTGTAGTCATCTAAATTTTTCTGATTAACTGATAAACAAGTAACAGGCTTCACTTGTTGCTGATTTTTTAGAATACGCTCAATCCATGTGCTTAAGGATTTACCTGCACCCATTTCTATGAAGACTGTTTCGCCTGCTTTGGCCATGCTGTTTATTAAACGCGGAAAATCAACTGGTTCTGTTAAGCATTTACTAATACTTACTGCGATTGCTTTTTCAGTGAGAGGCACAGGCAAATAACAAGAGCTTGAATACAACTGAGTTGATATTTTATGTTTAACCGGTAATGAATAGAGTTTTTGCATATTCTCATATTCACTTTTAGCCAAATCACAATGAATGATATTAGGGATATTTAAAGCAATCGCACGTACTTTTAATTGTTCAGCTAGCTTAAGGCATTGTTCAGGATCACCTGCAATCACAAGGCTTTCATCAGTATTAACAATGGTAATATAAACACGTGGAAAGAATGTAATAAGCGACTCAACTTGCTCAACGGTTGCCTTAAGGTGATAAGACTCCCACAGTGGTTTGTTGTTAGTCGCACTCTCATTCACATGACAAACGCCATCATCACTATCTGTAGTTGAAGAAGTTGAAGTAGTTGAAGTAGTTGAAGTCTTTGTAGTCGCTGTCCTCGTTGCGACGGTAGAAGAAATAGAGGAAGAAACTCCCCATGCACTTTCTAAACGCTTTAAAGTCCCTGAAAGCTGCTCTGTAAAAATGCGGCTTTCACGTAATCGTTGACTCATTTTCTGAGGAGTTTTCCAACAATCAAGCGCTGCAAACATGCTTACCTCTCCCATGCTATAGCCTGCAGCACGGGTCGCCTTTAATTGTAATTGTTGTTGCCATATTGTCGTTAGCAGACAAGCATAACTGACGCCTGCTTCTGCAATATTAGCGAGTTCAGAACGCAGTGATTTTTCAAGCTCAACCGATTGACTATAGTCAGGTTTACTTAATAAACGTGGTGTGATTAATTGATCTTGCAGGCTAAAAGCTAAATCCTCGCTGATATTTAATAGTGCTTGATAGGCTTCAGGGAACAAACGTAATAAGTCTTTGCCCATATTGACATATAACGCCCCCACTCCTGGGTAAACAAAGCTCAGCGGTTGCTGTTGTTTGTTTGCTGTTCGGCGAATAGGCTTAGCACTAAAATAACTACCGGCTGGTGTTTTCCATGGTTTATTCCATGGTGTTTTCCATGGTTTATTATTGTCTAATGAACTTGGGATGCCAGATAATGCTAACTGTAGTTGTTTTTTTAATGTCGAAAATGAACAAGCTAATAACACAACACAGTAACAGTGATCATCAGTACCAGATTCACTAGTTTCTACAGATGATTGGTGTTGATATAAATGATCTGCATATTGACGCGCAGCAAATTGTTTAAATAGTGCTAAATTTTCAAGTTCACCATACGGCTTTGAAGACAGACCTTCGTTCATTTTTTCATATAACAGATCTTCACAGAGTAGATCGTCAGATAGCAGCGCTTCATTTAATGTGTTGATTAACTGTTCAATACTTTGAGCACTAAAAATAACCGGCTTTATAGTTTGTTGTGCAAGAAAGCCATTGTTGATGGCATTCTGTTTCGATGATGCACTTTTAGAGTCGGTACTTTGCTTTAAAACATCATGATCTTTTGAAAGCAGTATTAGTTGATGTGATGAGTCTTCGATATGACTCACAGCCATATAACGCTTAGTGCTCTTTTCAGTAAACACGTTTTTAGGTAACTGGTTTTTAGATAGATGTGTTTTAGATAGCTGTGTTTTAGAAAATAAGTAACTAGTAGAATCCGCTAAGCAATAAAAACCAGAGGTTTCCCAACGAGCTTTGATTAATGAATTACCTTCTTCAATTAAACTTTGTTTAGAACCTAAACGATAATACTGGTCTAAACATAAGATAGATGAAGCCAAAGAAATCATTGCACTAAAATGACCCGATGTGTTTTCAATACAATCAACACTTGTTAGTAATGTCGGTTTGTTTGTAAGTAAACTAGGTTTTAACGTTTCAGGTGATATTGCATTAGTTACATCGTTAGTGGCACCATTAGCGACATCATGATTTACGTTATCATCTATTTCATTGCCTATTTTACACCCTACTCTATAAGATGAAGCATTAAGGCTTTCAAATGCCAATAAACATTGATATTGATGTTCTTTATTGGTTTGAGCCGTTAAAGATGACGTTGTTAATAACGATTCAATTTGTTCAGGCTGTAACTGATTGTCAGCAATAAAGGCTTGGATATGGTCAGAGGTAACATTTGATTTGTTGCCATTAACACAAGATGAATACGCATTAATTTCTGCATAAACATGACATAAACTCAGCTGCTGAAGAAATTGAGCTCGTTTTTCAGCTTCCGTTACCAATGGTTCAATCATTCTGACATCTGTTAGTAGTGATTTAGCACACACTAAAACAGCAGCAACACCATCCCGTTGTAATTGATTAAGAGATAAGATGACAACAGCACGCTTATTATTTTCACTTCGCTGATAGGCCGTTAACAAAGCATCATTCAATGACAGTGCATTAGCCGTATTAGCAAAGCCAACCTCGATCCTATTGATAATATCATTTGAAGGTGCGTTTAATAAAATAAGTTCAACGTCTGAAGCGGCTAAGTGATTGGTATTTAATAAACGTTCAAGCAGTAAATTAGCATCATCAATAACAAGTCCAAGATCATCTTGCTTTATAAGCGTGATCGGTTTATTGCTATAAAGATGGTAATCGAACGCATCAATCCCTTTGACTGATGCAAAACTTACCTCCAAACCAATCACTGCTAACATGGTTAAGCGCTGGCCTTAAATAACTCACTTAAACTTGCACTGCATGTAACTTCTGCAGCGGTTATTTTACTGATGATGTTATTACTTTGATCAATCAATAACAGATCAGCAAATACACTTTGTCCGGTTGTTTTAATGATATTGAGTTTTATAAAGAAAAATTCGTCCGCTTTTACTTCACGAAACACCTGCCAGGCAGCAGTACTGGTAGGTAAACTACCCGATCCCATCTGCTTACTTGTCCATACCAACATCGCTTGATAAACCAAGTCATTGGCAAAAACATTGCTTTCTTCAAGTAAAAACTCACCCTGAGCTTGAGTAACTGATTTATCAATAACACATTCCAGTAATAAGCCTGAATCATCTAATTGATGAATATGCTTAATACCTTGTAGACTCAGACCATGAAATAAACTTCCATCAAGGTATAATGATGCTGCTTGTACAGATTGTTTTTTAACGAGTTTAGGCAAGATCCCTTGATATGCTAATGGTGTATTTTCAACTAATGGTTTAGCAAGATTCACCGTACTTTTATAATGAAAAACAGGTTTACCTTGTTTATTTTCACTGCCTACAGTCACTTCAATACGTAAAGTATTATCAGATTCTTTGATTGTTTTGCTGTTAAGCACTTTATGTTCGAGGATCTTAGTATCAATAATATATTCACCAGCTTGTGAGCCGTCAAAAACAATACCTTTAAACAGTTTAAAGTCTTCAATACCTTGATACTGATATTCTGGATATAAGTTCTCACAGGTTGATTTTAACCATGCAATAGCACAAACCGTTGGTAAGACTTGCTGCCCATCGATTTTGTGATCGACTAACAAAGCATTATCTAAATGATTAAAGGTTTTAATCTGTTGATGACTTGATTCTCTCACTACATTTTCATTATCAGCCTTTTGATCAACAAGACTTTCGTTGTCAGTACCTGACATATCAGTTCCCACAACAATCTGCACACAACGATTATGTTTAGCCGCTAATTCACTGACTAATAAGCTTGCGCCAGATTGTACAGGGATAATGTAAACACCACGTTCATCAAACATACGTTTAAGTTCAGGTGTTACCATCCCGCCATCCCAAGGACCCCAGTTGAAACTTAATACCTGCGTTGTTGGGTATAACGCCTTAAATCGGTAAGCCGCTTTATTAAGGATCTCATTAGCAATTGCATAATCTGACTGAGCTGGGTTGCCATAAAAACCGGCAGCAGATGAAAATAGTACTAGATGCTTAATATTTTCTAACTCACAACAAGCTAATAAGGCATTCAATCCTTCGATTTTAGTGTTATAAACTTGGTCAAATTCCGCTAATGTCTTTTGCTCGATAAGCTTATCAGCCAACACCCCTGCACCATGTATAACACCAGTAATTGGTCCCCATAAATCACAGATAGGATTAATAGCCTGTTGAAGATTTTCTTTGTCACATACATCTGCAGAAACATATTCAGCAATACCACCTAATGTTTCAATCGCTTGTAATGTTTGTGTAATTTCTCGATTAGCTAATACAGGTCCAATCATCTGCTTAATTAATTTAGGACTTGGCTTTTCACCACTATTTATTAGGTGTTGCATTGCTGCTTTCTTTAAATCACCTTCAGTGGCACTACTTAGTGACCAATTATCTTCTTGCGCTTGATAACGAGAGCGACCTAGTAAAATAAATTTACATTGATACTGCTTAGCAATTTCAATAACACAATGCGCTGTCACCCCCTTTGCACCGCCACTAACCAGGAAGACTGCATTTTGATCTAATTGATTTCCACTTTCTAATTGATAACTATCTGTTTCTTTTGCAACTAAAGATAAGCGTCCTTCAGTGTTGAAACCCACTTCAACTGGCAGACGTTGTTTATCATTTAATTCACCAACGACAATCTTCGCCACTTTCTTAGCATTGTATTTAGTGGGAATATCTACAATACGGCAAAACACATTATCCCATTCATGCGCTAACGTTTTTACTAACCCAGATAAGCCACCTTGTACAAGATCTGCTTTTTTATCAATATTCTGAGTAGCAAAATCACCACCTTGGCGTGTTAACACCAAAAATGATGCACGGTCATCGTTATATTTTTCATTAGCATTTTGATTAAGCTTAGTTAACTTAGCCAATAAGAAAGCCAACTGTAAGCCTTTCTTATACTGACTCTCAAAGGCAATGCCTTCTACAGCCGTCTTAGGATGTAAATAGATAACTGACAACCATTGCGCTTGTGTTTGTAATACCTGGTTTAATGTTTGCTCAGTTAACTCCGATAAACTCACCTGTAAAATTGATTTATTAAAGGCTTTAGTGATTTTACTTTTTACCCAACTCGGCGTTAATACGGTAACTGTCCAACCCAATGCTGATAATTCGTTAGCTGTTGCTACTCCACTATCTAATCCATCATTTACTAATAGCAGATGTTTGTTTTCAACACTTGAGTTAATACACTCAAGTGCAGCAAGCTTTTTTATTTCCACCGTTGCACTTGGTGAAGGATCTAGCACAATCGATTTTTCTGGTGTTGGCTTAACAGGTGTTTCTTCATTCGCAACATTCAATGAAAAATGAGCATTCACTATTGGACCTGTTTGCACTGATTGCATATAACAAATGATTTCATCCAGAGTACGCATTTGCGATAACTGCTCAGCATCTAATTCTGGTAAGTCGGTGATTTCATCTTGTACTGCGCCTAGAATCTCAACTCGTTTGATAGAATCGATACCTAAGTCCGCTTCCATATCCATACTTAGTTCCAACATTTCTGTTGGGTAACCTGTTTTATCCGCCACTACTGATAACATTGTCTTTTCAATAACGTTAATGTCGATTGCTTGTGCATCGATAGACGACGTTGAACTAACAATGGGTGATGCAGTTTTAGCAGAGCTCGACACAACAGCTCCCATCACTGAGTTCATGTAAGTGACGATCTCCGCTAAGGTACGCATTTGTGATAACTGCTCAGCGTCTAATTCAGGTAAGTCAGCGATTTCATCTTGCACCGCCCCTAGAATTTCAACACGTTTAATAGAGTCGATACCTAGGTCCGCTTCCATATCCATGCTTAGTTCGAGCATTTCTGTTGGGTAACCTGTTTTATCCGCTACTACTGATAGCATGGTCTTTTCAATAACGTTAATGTCGATTGCTTGTGCATCGATAGACGACGTTGAACTAGCGACAGTTGATGCTGTGTTAGCAGAGCTCGACACAACAGATCCCATCACTGAATTCATGTAAGTCACAATTTCAGCTAAGGTACGCATTTGTGATAACTGCTCAGCGTCTAACTCTGGTAAGTCGGTGATTTCATCTTGCACGGCCCCTAGGATTTCAACACGTTTAATAGAGTCGATTCCTAGGTCCGCTTCCATATCCATGCTCAATTCCAACATTTCTGTTGGGTAACCTGTTTTATCCGCCACTACTGATAGCATGGTCTTTTCAATAACGTTAATGTCGATTGATTGTGCATCGATAGACGACGTTGAACTAGCGACAGTTGATGCTGTGTTAGCAGAGCTCGACACAACAGATCCCATCACAGAGTTCATGTAAATGACGATCTCCGCTAAAGTTCGCATTTGTGATAACTGCTCAGCATCTAACTCTGGTAAGTCGGCTATTTCATCTTGCACCGCCCCTAGAATTTCAACACGTTTGATAGAGTCGATACCTAAATCTGCTTCCATATCCATGCTCAATTCAAGCATTTCTGTCGGATAACCTGTTTTATCCGCCACTACTAATAACATGGTCTTTTCGATTGCTTGTGCATCGATAGACGACGTTGAACTAGCAATGGGTGATGGTGCAGTATTAGCAGAGCTCGACACAACAGATCCCATCACTGAGTTCATGTAAGTGACGATCTCCGCTAAGGTACGCATTTGTGATAATTGCTCAGCATCTAACTCTGGTAAGTCGGCTATTTCATCTTGCACCGCCCCTAGAATTTCAACACGTTTAATAGAGTCGATACCGAGGTCTGCTTCCATATCCATGCTCAATTCAAGCATTTCTGTCGGGTAACCTGTTTTATCAGCCACTACCGATAACATGGTCTTTTCAATAACGTTAATATCGATTGCTTGTGCAACGATAGATGACGTTGAGCTAGCGACAGTTGATGCTGTGTTAGCCGTTGCATTAGTAGCATTAACTGAGCTCGACACAACAGATCCCATCACTGAGTTCATGTAAGTGACAATTTCAGCTAAGGTACGCATTTGTGATAGCTGCTCAGCATCTAACTCTGGTAAGTCGGCTATTTCATCTTGCACCGCCCCTAGGATTTCAACACGTTTAATAGAGTCGATACCTAAATCTGCTTCCATATCCATGCTTAGTTCCAACATTTCTGTCGGGTAACCTGTTTTATCAGCCACTACTGATAACATAGTATTTTCAATAGCTTTTGTATCGATAGACGTAGCTGAATTGGCAACAGTTGATGCTGTATTAGCTGAGCTCGATACAATAGATCCCATCACTGAGTTCATGTAAGTGACGATTTCAGCTAAGGTACGCATTTGTGATAACTGCTCAGCATCCAATTCTGGTAAGTCGGCTATTTCATCTTGCACCGCCCCTAGAATTTCAACACGTTTGATAGAGTCGATACCTAGGTCCGCTTCCATATCCATGCTTAGTTCCAACATCTCTGTTGGGTAACCTGTTTTATCAGCCACTACTGATAACATTGTACTTTCAATGGCTTGAGCTGAATCTACCGATAAACCACTTAATGGCGCCACTTCGTTATTTTCTTTATTGACTGGCTGAATATCAACTGAAGGTTTAGCTTGAGCTGATTGAATGGTTTGATGTGTAGCTTGTAACTGCTGTTGTAAATTTAATGCATTAACAGGTGCTGGTTCTGTTGTACTTTTCGAAATAACTAGCGGAGTTGTTTTAGCATTTTCACTGACATTAGAAGCAGTATTATTTGATGCAACATTATTAGAAGTAACATTATTAGAAGTAACATTATTAGAAGTAACATCGCTCGAGCTGGACTGAAGGTGTTGAGTATTTGATACCGTATTCAACATTTGTTGCATATTATCAGTTTGATTATTCAGATACGTTTCATGAACACGCAATGTTTCCGTTTGGAAATCATGATACATCGCTAACGTTCTATCTAACCCTTCCGGTAATGTTTGTTGACCCGCTTGTGCTGCTAATACACTTTTAAAAGTATCGGCATATTGATTCGGCCCTTCCAAATAAGCTTGATGTACGGCCAGTAATTCAGATTGATGCTTAACAAATTGATCGACACTATTTTCTATACTTGAAGCTAATTGTTGATTGTCATTATTAGCAGGCGCACTTTCTTTAATCGATGAGCCTTGAATCGATGCAGGTTGATTCACTAACGGCTGACCTTGAGCATCAACATAAACGATCTTTTCTACAATTTTTTCAACCACTATCTCTTTAATCACTTCTTTCACAATGGGTGTTGATGGTTGTGTATTAGAGATTTTCCAGTTATCAGTTAAACCATCTTCAAAAACTTTTTTAGTTTTAGGACTAACATAAGAGGCGCCAGACAGCTTCATTGCTAAAGGTGACTTTTTAGGCGCAACGGTTGGACGAGCAATGGCAGAGTATGGGTCAATATTATCCAGTTCTACACCTAACACTGCCAATTGGATAGCAGCTTGACGTAATTGTAAATCAGCACTTTGTTTAGCATTGCTATTGGTTGCAATGCTAAACACCTCTGCTTTATCTTCTAAAATATTATCAACAAGTCGAGTTAACACATTTTTAGGGCCAAACTCTACAAAAATACGTCCACCAGCATCATATAAGTTATTAATTTCTTTACTAAATTGTACTGACTGTAAAATATGTTCTTTTAACGATGCTTTAATAGCCGCTTGGTCTTCACTGTGTGCTTCACCAGTCGCATTTGCATAAACAGCAACCTTAGGTTTATTAAAGGTGACAGAATCGATTGCTTTAGCAAATGGTTGCTGTGCATGTGCAACTAACGGTGTGTGGAATGCAGCAGAAACAGGTAATGCAATAACCTTAAAGCCATTGTCAGTTAACTGTGTAGTGGCTGTCGCTATTGCTTCACTGCTACCCGCAATCACTGCTTGATTATTCGCATTATAGTTCGCGATACTAACATCTTTAATTGTTGATATTTGCAGTTCAATCTCTGCGACATTGCCAATGACTGCGGCCATCGTTCCCGCATCAAGATCACTGTCTTGCGGTGATGACATTACTTGACCACGCGCCATAGCTAATGCCATGTAATCAGTTTCTGAAATAACCTCTGCTGCCCATAATGCAGTTAACTCACCAAAACTATGACCCGCCATAAAATCAGCTTTAAAACCTGCTTGCTTAAAGATATTAAATAGACCAACAGAGAAGCTACCAATAGCCGGTTGTGCATACTGTGTTAAACGTAAATCCAACTCCTGCTGAGATCTTTTTTGATCGTCGAACACAGGAATGGGATAAACTATATTCGATAAATTAGCTTGGCCAGCTTGATGGAATTGTTGATCAATCGACACCTGACTTGCCATCATACTTGGGAAATGACAAACCAATTCGCGTCCCATATTGACATATTGCGAACCTTGACCTGAGAATAAAGCTACGACTTTACCGGCTGTTTTTAATCCCTGTTCTCGATAGTAAATACCGGTTGGCGTTGACCACTCTTTACTCTGTTCAGTTTTTAATTGTTTAATAATTTGTTCAAGCATTTGTTTAGCTTGTGTTGCATTTTTTGCTACAAAGCCACAACGAACGTGATCTTCTTTGATCTTTTTAACTGGATGAGAAACAACTAACTGGTTAAACGCATAAGGTTGCAGTTCAACATCAACATTGATCGCCTTTAATTCAGCTTCAATCGTATTAATTAAGTCAGCTTTGCTATTCGCAGCGATTAAGAATGATTGTGCAACTTCATTTAAACGATAAGCGCCCTGTTGAGTTGACGTATATTCTTCCAACACTAAATGGAAGTTAGTACCACCAAAACCAAATGAACTAATACCTGCTTGGCGTTTTATACCATCAGCACGAGGCATCCAAGGGCGCGTTTCAGAGTTGATATACAGGGGAGTATTTTCAATGTCTAAGTTTTCATTAGGTTTATCAACGTTAATGGTCGCTGGTAATACTTTATGGTGCAATGCCAGTGCTGCTTTGATTAAACCTGCTGTCCCTGCCGCTGCTTTAGTATGACCAACTTGTGATTTAACAGAACCTAATGCGACATGCTGTTTTTGATCATTATTCTCACTAAACAGTAATTCTAAACCTCGGAACTCAGCTGCATCACCCGCTTTAGTCCCCGTACCATGGGCTTCGATTAATCCACACGTTCTTGGATCAAAACCAGCATCTTGATAAGCACGCTTTAAGGCTTTTAATTGCCCTTCTGGGCGTGGTGCATAAATAGATTTAAATTTACCATCAGACGAACTACCAATACCTTTAATCACTGAGTAGATACGGTCGCCATCGCGTTCAGCATCTTCTAAACGTTTTAATGCAATCATTCCCACGCCTTCACCGATCATCATACCGTTTGATTTATCATCAAAAGGACGAATACAATCGCCATCCGTGAACGCAGGTGTTTTAGAGAATGACATGTACATGAAAGGCGAGTTATCACAACAGATACCGCCTGATAACATCATATCTGAACGATATTCTAAAAGGTCTGACACCGCCATTTTAATAGCGGCTAGAGAGCCTGCACACGCGGCATCAACAACGCAGTTAGTGCCACCCAAGTTAAAACGGTTAGCAATACGTCCAGCGATAACATTGCCTAACATGCCTGGGAATGAGTTTTCTTCCCACGGAATATAAGCACTTTTGAATTTATCAACAATGATATTGGTATCTTCAGCATTTAAACCAGACGCTTTTAATACTTTTTCTAATACCGGGCCTTGCAAGCGAGACATTAATTGCCCGCCCTGCTTTTGACCGCCGCCAACACCTAATGTAATACCCATTCTATCGCGGTCAAAGCTACTTTCTTCACTGACACCCGCATCTGCTAGCACGTCACGCGCAACGACTAATGCCATTAACTGCGTAATATCGGTTAATTCTAATATGTTCGGCGGTAAGCCAAACTCCATTGGGTCAAAGTCAATTTCAGGTAAGAAACCACCACGTTTACAATAACTCTTATCCGCTTCTTTTTTATCAGCTGAATAATAGTCATCGATCGCCCAACGATCTTCAGGCACATCTTGAATGCCATTAACAGAGTTAACGATGGTATCCCAAAATTGTCCAAGGTTTTTACTCTCCGCAAAAACCGAAGCCATACCAACAATTGCAATCGGCGTTTCTTGTAAGCGAGAGTTAATACGCTTATCTGACGCTGTGTTGGTGGTTTGCTTTTTTGACATTATTTTCTCCAATGGCATTACTATTAATTTGCTGAATTTTACTGTTCACTCAACAAATGAAATCTGCTTAAAAATTCATTATAATTTGCCGCTAATAAACGACGAATATGGAATGGTGCGTGCTTTAAAACATGTTTCATATAACGTCTTGCAGCATCCGCTTCATCGTCTTGATATAAATCCACATAAACCCACTGACTGTCAGGGTCATTAGCGATTAATAGGCGATGTTGCTTAATATTTTTTTCTGACTTTATCTCTGACTTTTTATCAAGTTCAGGCAACGTTGTTACGCTCACTTGCACGACATCAGAACAAGTTAAACTACGTGTTTTTGCTGTTCGCGCATGGTTAGCAAGCTCACTGCTTTGTTCTTTATTCACTTCTTCGAGGCGTAATTGATTTAAGACGTCTAACATTGCTTGTGGATTAACCACTGAGTTCATTACTTTATCGGAAGTATTATCTTGAATCGCAACGCTTACCTGTTGCTCAAGCTCAATCAATTCACCAGCAGGGTCAATATCGGCTAATTTAGAAACACCATGTCGTTTCAAACAGCGCTGTAGGCCGGCACGGGATGTGTTTTCATTGATAAATTGACGACACACTTTTAATAACTCATCGAGAGAGAGCATCAAATGGGTACGTAATTGCACCACAACGTATTGTTGTTGCAAGGTAAGTGTTGTTTTAGAGTGTTTCGGAATATGAGAAGCATCTTCAAGCGTTTCACGTTGGCGCCATTTACGCACAGTAGATTCAGATATTTTTAAAAGACGTGCTAATACTGCCGTCGGCAATTCAGAAGCGCGAATAAAAGCTCTAATTTCTGGAGTGGTTGTTGCGTTTTTATGTTGCTTGACGGTCAATAGAATAAGTTCACTAAAACAAAAATGTAAGGCTAATATACACAGGTATCATGCCCTATACAATCTACCGATACTTTTAATTGGCTTAATACTAGGGACTTCATATTAAAAGATAAAAATCAGCTTTATATTTATGCTCTATTAAAATCAAAAAAGGCCCCATAACGTTAATCATGGAGCCTTCCGAATATTATTTATTTTATCTTGTAACCTAATTAGTAAAGAAAATTAAATAAGCTGTGATTAAAAAAATTAAACACGGTTTAACACTTTACGAGTTGCAGATGTTTTAACGTGCGTGTAGTACAACGGTAAACCGACTAATAATAAACCACCTGCTAAATTACCCAATACCGTTGGAATTTCATTCCATAGTAAATAATCGTAAACAGTGAAATCACCACCCATGATCATTGAGAATGGGAATAAAAACATATTAACAATTGAATGTTCAAAACCCATGTAAAAGAACAACATAACTGGCATCCACATTGCCGCCATTTTACTACCTGCTGAAGTAGAAATTAGTGCACCAACAACGCCCATTGACACCATCCAGTTACATAACATGCCACGTATAAAGATAGTAAACCAGCCACTGATGCCGTGTTCTTGATAACCTAATGTACGAGATTCACCTATGCTACTTACTTTAGCAGCGATAACACCACCATCTGCTGAGTAACCATAAGTTAAGATGAATGACATGAAAAATGCCGTGGTCATCGCCCCTGCGAAATTACCAATAAAAACTAATCCCCAGTTTCGCATAACACCCGAAAGAGTCACACCCGAACGTTTATCAAGTAACGCTAACGGTACTAAAGTAAATACACCGGTTAGCAAGTCAAACTTCATTAGATACAACATAATAAAGCCAACAGGGAACAAACAAGCCCCTAATATTGGACTACCAGTTTTTGTTGCAACTGTGATAGCAAATACCGCTGCCAGTCCCAAAATAGCGCCTGCCATAAATGCGCGTATTAACGTATCCTTAGTTGACATGAAAACTTTTGATTCACCAGTATCAACCATTTTTGTAACAAATTCTGTAGGTTCTAAATAAGACATAATTTTCTCACTTTTATTATGTGGTAAGTATTTATATAAAATACATTAACAAATCACTTACCTATATATTCAACATACTTGTTGAGGAACAATCCTTGCGTACTTTTATTACTTTAATCTTTAAACCGTTTACCAAGCTTTATAAGGTAAGAATTTCCCATTAAGCGTGACAATTACACGATCACCTTTTGGATCTTCTTGTTTATCTACATCCATAGTGAAATCGATCGCACTCATGATGCCATCACCAAATTTTTCTTGAATCACTTCCTTTAACGTATCGCCATAAACACCTACGACTTCATAAAGGCGGTAAATGAGTGGATCTTGCGGTACGGCTTTGTCCCATTCTTTTGTTGGATTCTCAAGTAAAGTCGCTTTGCTATCCATCGGTAAGTCTAAGTATTTAATCAATTTATCAGCCGTTTCTTCAGTAAAGCTGTTCATACCTAAGCAAGCAGAGGTCGTCCATACAATAGACATACCTATCGCATCAGAAATAGCTTCCCACGTTAGCTCTCTGTCTTTTTTAATTGCAAATATTGCTTCTGTTACATCAATTTTTTTCATTTTCTTTCCTTTACTGTTTTTTATTTACCGTTTTGGAATGTATGAAATAGCACGATAATTAAGATTAAACCGCCCGATAATGGTGCAAAAATATCAACCACTATTATCTAACATCTCGTTACACCACTGCTGACAACCTTCTTTATTAAATTAATAGTTGTCTACGTTTATACATTGCATTAAGTATGCCAATAGACAAGAAAGCATTAACTTATTGTTTTTTAATCAATTTAAAAATACTTAATGAAACAATTAACCACGAAAAAACGTTGAGCAACGATTTAAAGTTGCTAATTCAACGAAATATCGTTGATTTGGCTTAATAGTTGCTTTGCCATAAGCTATTAATTTTGAATATAAAATAAGGCTGTGCTTAATATGTTGAACCAACTGTTCTTAAATGCTCCAACAGCCATGTTACTGATTGACCCGATCAACGACCAAGTATTGGCTGTTAACCAATTAGCTGAAAAAACATTTGGATTAAACGAAAGAGATTTAAGACAAAAGAAAGTCACTCAGCTATTCCAAAGCTGCATAGACAAGTTACATTTATTTACGCAACAAGTGTTAACTCAAGGTTCAGCTTGGAGTAGTGATTTGAGTATTGATATAGAACATAAAACTATATATTTAGGAATCAATGCAACTCAATTAGAGTGCAATATTTTATTGAGCTGCGAAGATAACCACATAACGTTTAAACGCCACTTTAACGCGATTATTGAATCTAATTATCAGTCTGGATTTTTTCATTGGAATAAAGATGAAACTATTTTCGAGCAAATAGAACGACAGAATCAACTTTTGCTGACAGCCGTCGGTGATGGTATATACGGTGTAGATTCACAAGGTAAAACCACTTTTGTAAATGCAGCTGCCGAACAAATCTTAGGTTGGACTAAACCCGAATTAATGGGTAAGAAAATACATGACATTATTCATCACTCACACCTTAATGGCAGTCACTATGAAGTACATACCTGCCCTATTTATGAAGCTTTTAATGACGGAGCCGTACACAGTGTTGATAACGAAGTATTTTGGTCGAAAACAAACAAACCGATTCCAGTGGAATATACCAGTACCCCGCTCACTGAAGAGGGTTCTTTAATCGGTGCGGTCGTTATCTTTCGAGATATCACCGAGCGTAAACGAACTCAAGATAAACTATTAACAGCACTAAAAGAAGTTGATGCCCTTAAACAACGCTTAGAGATGGAAAATGCTTATCTACTTGAAGAGATAAATGCAGATTTTAATCATCAATACATGATTGGTAAAAGTATTAAAATCAAACATATGATGAACCAAATCGAATTAGTCGCCCCGACTAATGCCAATGTGTTAATTGTTGGAGAATCGGGTACAGGTAAAGAGCTTATTGCACGATCCATCCATGAAGCGAGTCAACGTAAAATAAGGCCACTCATTCGCGTTAACTGCGCAGCCATTCCATCAGAATTATTTGAAAGTGAATTTTTTGGTCACGTTAAAGGCGCTTTCTCTGGGGCAATTACAGATCGAATAGGCCGCTTTGAGTTAGCCGATGGCGCCACTCTCTTTTTAGATGAAGTAGGAGAAATACCACTACAACTGCAAGGTAAATTATTACGAGTATTACAGGAACAACAGTTTGAACGTGTCGGTGAATCGAAAACACGCCATGTTGATGTGAGAGTGATTGCAGCAACTAACAGAGATTTAAAAAAGTTAGTTGAAAAAAACAAGTTTAGAGAAGATCTGTATTTTAGGTTAAATGTATTCCCTATTAAATCACCGCCATTACGAGAACGAATAGATGATTTACCTTTATTAGTAAAACACTTCATCGATAAGATTTGTTTACAACTCAATCAATCAACACCTAAAGTCCCTTTATCACAAATGCAATATTTACAAGATTATGCATGGCCAGGCAACATTCGTGAACTTGAAAACATTATAGAGCGTCAGGTTATTCTGTCTAAAAGTAATAAATTAAGTTTTGATTTTTTAGGCAGAGAAACAAATATAGAAAGTCGTACCGTTAGCCGAAACCTTAATACTAATGTGATCAGTGCAATACAACATAAACAATTGGAGAAAAGTAATTTAGAGCAAGCTTTAAGAGATTGTAATGGCAAAATTTACGGTGAAGATGGTGCAGCAGCATTACTGGGATTAAAGCCCACAACGTTAAGCTCTAAATTAAAAAAATATGCTATCAACCGACTCGTATTTGTATAAATGAAAGCTTTTTATGATTTTTGAGTGTGGCGAATGTAAAAAATAAGCCCTTAAATAAAAGGATAACGACTCACAATAAAAGCCATGGTTATCGTATCAATTGATGAAAAATCCCATTGATCAAATGGAAACTTGTAACCTGTTTACAGACCATATGTGTGTATTACGATTTATACCGATAACATTAAATAGTTGATCTAGCTTTTGTGTAGAAAAAATAAATTTGGACTTAATATGATTATAAGGTACTTCTACTCAGTATTTTATTCCTCATTATTTAGCTTAACCCACCAATACGGTTGGGTTACCTTCCATGATTTTACCACCATGCACGATAGCATCACCTAACCGAGCGATGCCTTTACCATTGACAGTGACAGTAGCTGAACCTGCAGCAATCGCATCAGGTGGTCCTTCACACACACACACATTTATCGCCAATTAATGCCACTGGTAAACCGCCAATTAATACATTAGCCGCGCCCGCGACAATCGTGAGGTTTTTTAGCCGTTTTATTGGGCACATGTGATAACTTGAAATTGTTGCTGCAGGTTTACCCATTTTCTATATCCGTGTCATTAATTTATGTTCATAAAGTTTTTTAATTGCTAAATTTATTATATTAAAATAGAGCCAAATCATTATTGATAAATAGGTTCATCTTGCACATATTCGACATCACTAGGAAGTCTATCTATGACAATTTGAATGATTTGTTCAAAATTTTGTTTAGTACAGAATAACCGGCAACTGAAAGTAGGATCTTTTGCCTTTAATTCTACAATACGACGTTTTTTACAAATATTTACTTTGTATATACAACTTCTATCTCCGGCTCTATGATCGTGCCAATAAAAAGGTACATATAAAACTTTTTCTCCATCGTCAACCCAAGGCTTCATGAAGCTTAAAAGCATTACAGATCCAGCCCCCATTAGATATAAAGGATTAATAACAAGAGCAATGATCACTAAAATAACAGCAACTATCCTCATAAAGGCCATAAATTTTCTCGGATCTTGCCTGCCATAACGAAACCGAGGATAAACTTTCAAATTATCCAATAAAAATCCAGAATCAGTTAATTTATATGCCACATAGTGGTACTGACTGCGAGATAGATAATAAATCGGGCCAAACATCACAAAAACTAAAATTACAGCCGTTAACGTCATAGGACTAAAACCAGTGCTAAAAAAAACAATCATGAGAATAAATAAAGGAATCGCTAATACTTTTAAATGAAAAGCCCATGGACCTATTTTCCACATGAATGCATTTTTAACTTCCCATTGTGCTAATGCCCTTTCTGACTCTAAACTATTAATATCTTCTTGGCTCCATTCACCACGCTTTATGAATCTTTGATCATAACTAATATAGTCAGGACGCTTAATTATTTTACTCATTTAATACCTTTTAAAATCACACTAAAATTACGTAGGCAATGTAACGGTACTCTTATGAAAAACATTGCCTTATGTTAATAAACTATGTTAATAATTTATGCTAACAACCCATCGTAAAAAACGTCGAATCGCTCTCTTCAATGATATCGTCAACTGAAGATAATATAGAAATTGGATTGATAGTCTCACCCCAAGATATTTTTTCTACTATACCCACATTCTTGTCATGTACTACAAGTGAGTCGCAGTGTATTTTATGATTGGCTAGAACGATCGGCTAAAATTATCAGTGAAGAAGAATTGAATATGTACCGTACTGCACGACAGCTATTTAAACGCAGTCGTGGCAGTTTAGGCTCGTAAGAGCAGCAGGATTTAAAGTCGGCCGTCACCGTACGCGTAGCATCATGCGTAAGTTGAAACTCGTTGTTAAGCTACGCCAAGCATACAAAGTCAGGTGTCCGGTTGGGCTTGAACAGAATAGTTAATAATTATATCTAAAAATGACTGCTTACCTTCCCAATATTGAGTTTTAAAGTAAGCAGCGATACTTTAGTTATAAATCCTCGAGACTATCTTCCAAGAAGCACGCTACATAGAGTCCAACAAGCTATTCGAGAAATAAGAATTTTAATTAACTGATGAAGCTAGTTGAAGCTTAGCGCTTATTTTTTCAGCTTTAACTCTGCACTGTAAATCAAGTCATCACAAATTAACGTGAGTGTTTTGAAGTCTTTAAATATTTCAAGGTCAACACTGTCGAATAACCAAATAGAAAATACAAAATCAGAATCGATGGTTGCTCTCGCAAATGGGTTTATTAATCCCACTTTTTGATAATCATTTATGCCTAATGCCGCTTCACAAGAACCGTGTTTTTCATTTCTTAATTTTGCTTTTTGTTCACCGTGATATAACGTTTGGTCAATTTCAAACATCAAAGTAGGAATGCCTAACTCAGTAATAAGAATAAAATCGCCAAAGTCACCTTCTTCAGAATAACCAGGCACATTACTCCAATCACGTTTTTTAGATTTCAATAGCAGCTTTGGTATTTCAGGTAACGTTTTCGGCGTAGAACTAAGGAAGAAGCGAGCCGATGGAGCAATAGACTGTTCTACATTATTCCAGTTTGTGGTCAATAGTAATGCACCACCGACAATCATAATAAACAAAGCACTGAGTGCTAACTTTAACTGTCCTGCAATTTTAGACACATCAGAATCAGCGGTAAGCTTGCGAATTTGCGCATTGGCTTCATCTAAACAATCCGTTTTAATCCTGACTTCTTCGATCAACTGAAGTACTTGTATCTTTAATGACTCAGGATCTTGTGTCGTTTCATCAACAACAACTTCTTCAGAAGGCAAATAAACAAAATGTTCATTACCTCCCCCATTCATTACTTTTTTATAAGCAATATGAACAATTTTAAATAATTCACTTGTTCCAGACTTATCCGGATGGATTTTAAGCGATAACAATTTAAATTGTTTTCTGATCGCTTTATTTGACCAAGAGTCATTTGTCCCTAAAATATCATGGTTATTCATTTTAATGAGGCACTTATTAGCTAGGTGTTGAGGTCAATGGTTTAATATTACTTTTATTGTAATTTTATTATTTTGTATTTATTAAGCCATCATTTTTCATCGGAATTCAGATCCATCTTTAATAAACTGATTGTGACACTCAGGAACATTAAAATCAAAAAAATAACCATAAAACAAATAGATATCTTAAAAAATAACTGAATAACATCATTTTATAATGTAATTACTTCTTTGTGATTAGGTAAATAATGGAATATTTAAGCCAGATCATTGTTTTCAGCAACAGAGCTAAACATGTACAGATTGAAGGCCATAAAAAGTCGAACAGCATAACTTAACGATGACGACTCAAGGCAAATTATGATGAGACTCTGATTAAGTTCTATATAGCACTTTAACCACATGCCAACCGTGTTTGGTTTTTACTAAATGTGGGGTAATTAACTCAGCAGTAAAGCAAACTTTATCAAAGGCAGGTACCATTTGACCTTTTTTAAACTCACCTAAATCCCCTCCTTTTTTACCTGACGGGCAAGTAGAATACTTTTTTGCTAATGTTTGAAATTTAGCGCCCTTTTTTAATTGAGCAATAATATCTTCTGCTTTGTCTTGATGCTTTACTAGGATATGAAGTGCTGATGCGGTTTTAGCCATGATTTAAATCTCTTTTTAGACAATATTACTTTTCATAATTATACCTGTATTTTAACTAATAACTATTATTCACTGATAACTACTAGTGTGGTTAAGCGGCGAAGGACGTTGTCATTAAAAAGGATTTAAAGGGAGTTAATAACCGTCTAATAAATGCTTAAAGGGGAATCTATACACCTTATAAATAGTTAAAACGGTTACTTATCCTCTTTATCTTGAGCATTTCTCTGTTCAATACTTCTCTGTCCAGTACTTTTATATTGAGTAATAAATACAGTTTCTACCAATAACCTTACTAAATTAACCATTAGCCATTAACCATTAACCATTAACCAAGCAAAATGATAAAACCATTATGACATATCAAACAAACATAAAATAATTTAGCTAAAACTAACGAGGTTTAGAATTAATGACATTTTTAATAAAATAATAAGCAATATAACCAATAATAAAAGTTGTACTGACAATCACTGCGACACCTGCCGCTACGACAGGATCATCTAATAACATAGCGAAAAATTGCATTCTTAACTCCTTAATGACATTGAGTATTAACATTTGTTAATCAAGTGCAGGTAGTCGCTATATTGTTATTGCGTACTAACTACGTAGTGACAATGTATTGAAAGAGAGCATTAACAACTTTGATTTGAATCAGAATAAAGCGGGATTAAAGCGAAGGGTTTAAAGAGGTTAAATAATATGTGATCGGTAACTGAATTTTATTTGAAAGATTCCTTAGAAACGTTATGAGTCGATGGTTCTGCTCTGAGTAAAGGTTGTTTGGTGTAAGTAATTAAAATTGTAATCGCTATTAAACAAGCAATGCTAGACAATAAAAATGGCCAATGTACAGAGAAATAATGAGCGAAGAAGCTTGCTATTAATCCAGCAAAAACACCAGCCCACTTTCCCCAAGCGTCAAAACGCCCAAAAGATAGCCCAGCTTGGTGCTGTTGTAATTGTTGACTAAGTAATAAATGTAAACTGTTATAACAAAATACCATACCGGCCCCAAATAAAATACGATAATAGATAAGATAATCAATGCCTTGCAAACTAAACTGCCCTATACAAGCGATCCCTAAAAGAGAAAAACCAAATAAGCTTTGCTTTTGTGGCGATAACACTAATTTCCCGACAAAAAAAGCGAACAATAAGTACACAAGATGAGGCAAGCTATAATAAAACCCGACCATACTGTCGCTACTTTTTCCTAATGTTTGTACATAAGGTAAAAAATAAGGAAAAGTCACCACCATTGCAAAACAAAATAGAAATTGCAGAAAGAGCAATTTAGTAAAAATGGTGTTTTGTTGTTTAGTATTTTCTAAATCGTTCGTTAATTTATTTTTCGTACCGTCATTTTTCAAATATAAACTTATTAATAATGCGCTCAAAGGCAATAATGATAAATAACGATAAATATGTAACGGCTCAGTTATTTGAATAAATAAGCCCAATATAATAGGACTAGACACTAGTGCTAAACGAGCTGAACACTGTGTTAAATTGAGGCTTTTTGTTAATGCTAAGCCTTTATATTGACTACTAAGGTAAGCATTTGAGGCAGCAAGCGTTCCACCACTGATGCCTTGTACTATTAAACCAAAGCAAAATAACCATAAATTATCTGCAAACCCCGATAATAGAAAACCAACGGTTAACCCACCTTGCGCCCTTAATAAGGATTTTTTTTTGCCATATTTATCTGCAAACCGCCCCCACCAAGGAGCAGTTAGAGCAGCACACAAAGGTGGAACAATAAACATAACACCTATCAAGTATTGCGACTCACCTTCAACCAAACTATCTAACATTCTTGGCATAAATAAAGGCATACCTAATGCAGTAAAAGCGGTTAAAAAATGACAAAATAAAACAATATAAACAATGCGCATAGCGTACTCTAAATTAAAAATAAGGTGTTCTTTTGGTTATTGATATATACCCGTTACCATTCAAAGTGCAAAATCCAGAAAGCGGCGAAGTCAACAGGTGCTAGGTCGAAAGAGAAAGATCTAACGAATATTGTATTTAAATAATGTGAAAATTCGTAGATTAATAAATACAAACAACCTGCATACCCCATAAAATCTAATGACATCATACCCGATAACAGTTATCATTTTCATCTTATTGTTAAATGGATTTAAAGATGTTCTTTCGCTTACCTTCAATATTATTAGCCCTGCTACTCATTTTTTTTAGTTTTCAAGTTAACGCCGTCACTATTAAACACCAATCAGGCACACTAACACTTGAGAAAACTCCTAAGCGTATTGTTGTATTGGCTTTCTCGTTCGTCGATGCACTTGCTATTGCAGGCGTTTCTCCAGTTGGTATCGCCGATGATGGCGATAAAACACGGATCATTAAAAGTGTTCGAAACCTCATTAGTGATTGGAAATCAGTTGGATCTCGTTACCAACCTAGTTTAGAAGCAATTTCAGCTCTTAAACCTGATTTAATCATTGCCGATAGTGGTCGCCATAGCTCTATATATAGTGGTTTATCACTTATAGCACCAACATTGATGCTTAAAAGTAGAGGTATAACTTACCGTGAGAATTTAATAGAAGTACAAAAAATTGCAGCTGCCATTGATAAAACTGAAGTCGTAAATTTACGATTGAAACAACACTACCAACTAATGTCTGATTTTAAAGATCAACTTAATACAGAAGAAACATATCAGTTTGCCATTATCAGCGACAAAGGAATGTGGATGCATAGTCAATATGCTTATGCAGGCAGTGTTATTAAAGCATTAGGATTAAGCAGTTCGTTAATAAACAATTCCAAAAAAGCTTACTTACAAACAAGCTTTGAGCAACTTTTGAAAACAAACCCAGATTGGTTATTTGTAGGGAAATATACTGAAACAACCGTTATCGATAAATGGAAAAAAAATCCACTTTGGAAGTTATTAGCTGTCGCAAAATCAGGCCAGATAATTACAACATCTCCCAATATATGGTCATTAAGCAGTGGTGTTTTAGCTGCTGAAGCAATTGCAAAAGAAATTACTGAGCTCAATAACAAATAATACTTAGGTATTTAGGTCGATTTAAACACGGTGTAACTACATTATGATTTCAGCAATGAAAAATCTTAACTTTCATTGCAAGCCAATAATTTTTAGACAATGTAAAGCTGCTACTCCTGAAACGAGATATCTATCTAATTGTCCCTAATGTTGTCACTAATAGCTGAGATAAATCTGCTTTATTAAAAACCATCTCGAGCAGCATTAACAATGTACACCAAGAAAGTAGCTTTAAATGATTAACATTTGATCAAATTAAGTAATGAAAAATAAAATCATTGAAACAATATCAACAACTTAACAGTGAACTTTAAAAAATATCTTTTATTTAAAGACAATTATTATCAATGACCTGACCGTGAATAAACCTGTTTTCATCTATTTACAAAACAATAGTTAATAAACCTTGCCATACAAACGGAATTGATTATCATTAGCGTTTAATTAATGTAGATATTATTTATCACTAAAATACTGGTTCTTCATAAATCTATCCTCAAATTCATTAATAGATAAATGAAAGGTTTTAACTTATGTCCTCTTTCATTAATTTTTGATGTGTTACGAGTAGAATTAATTCTAATTTAAATGCAACCACATAAATTTATTTGTTGTTAATTTTAATATTCAAACTACTCAAAAAGCATGTTGAAGATGGCTCTATTACTTTAATAGAAAAGACTCAAAAACTATTATTTAAAGTGTTAAAAAATAGCCTAAACAACTCACTATAAGCTATAAGGAAATAAAGAATGAAAGGTAAAACAGTTCACTTCAAAATGACAACGCTCTCAGTTGCTATTGCTACAGGACTTATATCAAGCTATGTACAAGCAGATGAAGCAGATAAAATTGAACCAATTGTTGTTACGGCGAGTGTTTTAGGTAACTCTGAAGTTGAAGATATTAAATTATTTACAGGTAGCCGTAGTATTTTAACATCAAAAGAATTGGAAAAAACAGGCGCTCGATCTATTGATACAGCCCTTCAACAAATACCGGGTGTAAAGATCTTAGATGAAACAGGTACAGGTGTTCTACCTAATGTATCTATACGTGGTGTAACATCAAGCCGTAGTGGTCATGCTCAATTCTTATTAGACGGTATTCCTCTAAGTCTTGCTCCGTACAGTCATAATGGGCAATCTTTATTTCCTGCAACCTTAGAAATGATTGATCGTATTGATGTTGTACGTGGAGGTTCAGCAGTGCAATACGGTCCTAATAATGTAAGTGGTGTTATTAATCTTATTTCTAAACCTATTCCAGAAGTATGGACAACAAGTTTAAATGAAAAGGTAACTTTTTTCGGCAACAAAAAAGTACTATATGATACTTCTTTTAGCACGGGTGGTTCAGTTAATGAATATTTTGATATTCGTTTTAGTGGTAATATTTTAAGCGGAGAATCATTTAGAGATCACTCTGATACGGATGTGCAGAATTGGATGTTACAAACAAATTGGAAAATTAGTGATGACAAATCATTAGCAACAACATTGCAATATTATGAGGCAGATACAGAATTACCTGGAGCCTTAAATCCAGCTGCCTATAAAGAAGATAGAATTCAATCATTACGTACTAACGATGCATTTGATGCTAACACCATCCGTTTATCAACAACTTACAATCAAATATTAGGTGATATTGGTATTGCTGATTATGCTGAATTTGATCTGATCACTTTTGCTAATAAAAGTGACCGAGAATTTTCATTTGAAAATGATGCCAATACTTTAACTCCTCCAACACTATTCCATACAGCCCCACGAGAGTTTGAGATTTTTGGAATTGAACCTAGAGCAACAGCTTTTATTGATGGGGAGATAACACAAGATTGGATAGTTGGGACTCGTTATGTACATGAAGATATAGATCAAAGTCTTAATCGATTTTTTTATGATGGCGTGACTGAACCAAGACTCATACGCAATAGAAAAGTAACCACTAATGCAATGGCTTATTACGTAAGTAATAAAATTGGATTTTTTGATGACCGTTTTGTTGTAACACCTGGTATAAGGTACGAAGATGTTCGTTTGTCTTACGATGAAGTTGTCTCTGGTGCACAACAAAAACAGCATATTAAAGAAGTGCTACCTAGTTTAACATTAGGTTACACCCTATCTGAGCAATGGTTTACTTTTGCAAATGTGCAAAAATCATTACGTACGCCGCAAGTATCCCATTTAACAAGCACAACACAAACTGATTCAATAGATCCTGAAATATCATGGAACTATGAAGTAGGGACTCGTTTCACACCAACGCATAATAGCAGCATTAACTTAACTTTATACCGAATTGATAATAAAGATAAAATAGAGTCGAACAGTACCGGTACTCAATTTGAAAACATTGGTAAAACTCGTAGCCAAGGGGTTGAAATTGAAGGACAGTTTTCACCAGAAAACTTACCAGAATTAACCTTACGAGCTTCGTACAATTATCTTGATACAGAACAACTTGAAGGTGATAACAAAGGAAATGAGCTTCAAGATGCTTCAAAACATCAATTCTCTGCAAGTGCTTCTTACAACTATAACGACATTGATTTAGGTTTAAGCGCTTATTATTACAGTAAAGCATTTTCTGACTCAGCAAATACTGTTGAGGAAGATGAAACGGGTGAAGTCGGTGAATTACCAGCTTATACTGTCGTTAATTTAACAGCGGCAACTGAGTTATATAAGAAAGGAACACAAAGTTTAACAGCGAGTGTCGCTTTAAATAATGCATTCGATAATGACTATTACTTTAGAGGACTAGATGTTTCTGCCATTGGACGGATACCAGCACCAGGGCGATCTGTATCTTTAAATCTTGGTTATAAATTCTAAATCTGATTAATAAAATTTAGAATTGAAACATAAATATTTATTAGAAAAAAGGGACCAATAAGTAAATTTATTAGTCCCTTTTTTATTAGTAAGTTAATAAGCAGGTTAGCCTATCAATAATTACTTACTTAATTTTGTTAAGCTAAATTGATTTGATATTAATTACTTGCATCTTTTTTACTCGGTTACATGTGCATATAACGTTTAATCTTCTTGGTTGGTGTTTTGATAAAAGGTTCCGTTTGTTCAACCACTGAGTTCAGTTTAGAGAATGAAGATAAAAGTCCATTTGATTCATTTTTAATGTTTTCTAACAACACAAGGATCTCTTTGTGTAAATCAGAATCAGTTTCTGTTTTAAGGTTATGTTGCTCATCAAACAGGTCATAATCGATGTAAATTTTAGCAACGAGTTTCTTTTCTAACTCATAGACCATTGAATCAATGACTAAAGGATGACGATTGATCACGTTTTCTATCGACTCAGGGTAAATATTTTCACCACTAGAGCTGATGATCACATTTTTAGTACGGCCACTAATGGTTAAAATCCCCATTTCATCCGCATAACCTAAGTCGCCAGTATTAAACCAACCATCTTCGTCTAATACTTCTTTCGTGCGTTCTTCTTCTTTGTAATAACCTAACATCACATTAGGACCACGAACGTGTAATTCACCTTCTTTATCTTCTTCATTTTGCTTAATGAATCGATATTCCATCTCAGGTACAAATATTCCTGTTGTGCCTAAACGAGTATTCCCAGGGACAGCACCAGCAATAATAGGCGCCGTTTCCGTTAATCCATATCCAATAGCATAAGGAAAGTTAGCTTCTAATAAGAACTGTTCTACGTAGCTTGATAATTTAGCACCACCAATACCAAAGAACTTCATTTCACCACCAAAACTTTCCATCAGCTTTTGACCGGCTATCTTATTAAGCTTTTTACGTGCAAAGCTGACATTGTTGTACAGGTACTTGATCAGTTTGTTTTTATTAAACTCAACTAATATTTTGTTTTTATAAATTTTCTCAATCACCAATGGCACACTTAACATACAAGTAGGTTTAACAGTTTGCATTGCCGCTAGGATGATTTTTGGCGAAGGTACACGGTTAATGTAATGTATAGAACCACCATTAGAAAAAGGCACTAAGAAACCAACTGAACATTCAAAGGTATGCGCTAAAGGCAATATAGAAAGGAAGCGATCTTGATCGTGTATATCTGTCAATGTATTCGCTTGGTAAAGTTGTGCCATTAAGTTGTAATGACTTAGCATAACGCCCTTTGATTGACCGGTTGTCCCTGACGTATAAATAATCACAGCCAGATCGTTTGGGTTAATGGTTAAGGTGTTGTCTATCTCACTCATTTTTAACAATTTCTTTTGTTGTGCAAACTGTATTGCTTTGTCTTTCATTTGCGCAATAGTTTGCACACCTTTAACAAAAAGCTCTGAATGCTTAGGTGTTTTATCTTCAATTAAATCAAACGTTTCTAATGAGAACACATAAGATAAGCTAGAACTAAAATCATCTTCATTTAATTTAACACTCAATTTTTGAGAAACAAAAACCGCTTTAACTTCAGAGTGTTTAATAATGTGATGGATTTCATTAGTATGAAAGTCTGGCAAGATAGGAACTGCGATAGCACCCATTGCAGTTATCGCTAAATAAACGATTCCCCAATGTGGCATATTCTCACTGCATATCGCAATTTTATCACCTTGCTTTAGTCCTAAATCTTTAAACATTGCCTGTAGTTGAATGACTTTTTGTTGTGCTTCTTGGTAAGTAAAACCTTCTTCACCTACATTGCACACAAACGTATTCGACGCATATTTTTTAAATGAATGATCAGCTAAAGACATTAAGTTGTTATGAGAAAGATTAAGCGACATATTAAAGCCTTTATATTTGAGTAAACGATTGATTCGTGACTAGTTACTAAGCTCAGGATTCAATAAATGATTAAGTTGTTTATGAATATTATATCAACAACCTAACGTAAAACGACTAAAATGCGCATTGTAATGCTGATTATCAGAGTCTTATAACACTTTCAGGGATTAAACTATCCATAATGCCTAAAACAGTCACTTTAAAATAAATAGAATACTTTTAAATTGCATAATAAGTAATCACTTTCACTATTTATAGCCTTTCCGCCTTCATTACAGGCATATCATTCATTAAATTTAAAAGGATGTTATAGCAACACTTAAAGCTGTGTTAAAATCCTTTTTTTTATTTATAGAGACAATTTTTATGGCACGCCAAGTAACTTATTTTTATCAAGGCACTAAAAAAACCATCGCATTTTCATTCAGCCAACACTTTGATATTTTTGAAGCGGTAGCCGCTGCAGAAGGTGTTGATTTAAAATCGTTTTGGGCGATGGAAAAGCAACTTGAAATGAGTTCACGTGGTCAAGGTATCATGAAAAACTACCGTGCAAATGAATTTGAACGCATGGGCTTTTCAGAAATAAAATTTGTAAGAGACGAAACAAAAGATAAAGAAAATAAAGAGAAGAAAGAAAAATAAGTTTGCTCAAGATCATGGTGGATAGCACTATATGAACGAGACTAATAACCAGAGTCATAATACAAACACTGAGCACTTACGTGAGATGAACGAAATAGAACATCTCTATTTGGCTCACGTGTTGGGTACGTTACCCGCACCTAAAAAACGCTACCTTAAAGCGGCCCTTAATACCGCTGTATTTTGGGTGTTTTCATTGTTCGGCTTTTGTATTCTTTGGTTCATCAGTAGTTTGATATTAACTACCTTTTCTTCCATCGATATTGGTGTTAGTAGTGCTTATTCAACAGTTATATTCCCTATAGCCGTTGTTACTGCAGGATTATTTTCTTTTAATTCAACGAAAAAATGGTTATCCACCTCTGAAAGTGGTTATACCCATGTTAAGGCTGATTTATCGGCGCAAAAAGTACAAGCTGAACGCTATAAAGTAAAATCAGTGAAATGTTTTAAAGAGCCAAAACACGGTGGTTTATTATATTTTTTATTATTGAAGCACCCTGTTTCTAAACAAAAAAGTATTAGAGTTATTTATGATTATGAAAGTCAGAATGACAAGGTTGACCCTAAATTATTATTAAAGATTAAAACTACTTTAACCATTTGCACTGCCCCAAATTCAAAGATTGTGGTCGATAATGTATTTGAAGGAGATCCTGTCACTAAGGTTGAATACCTTGATTTAGCAGCGCCTCCTGAACAATGGCCTACCCCTGATAGTTGGGAAGATATTGAGTGGTCTTCATTACAGCAAGTTTATTCAAAGTAATACACTCCAATAAAACATGAACGTTTAATAATATTAGACATTCATCCACGCGAGTTAATGTTATTGATAAGTTAATGCTTCTTGGTGAGTTAATGCTTCTTTGTGAGCTGATAATTGTTGGTTAATAACTACAATCATTAATTCTATTTTCTAAAAGGTAAGGTTAAAGCTAAGCGCTAATAATAGGTTATTACGAATGAGTGATAGTCGATATAAGCGAGTAACTAGTTATTAAAAAAGGCCTATTAAAGAAAGGATTAACACTAAAAAAACCAATAAGAAGCTCTCCCTTTGAACTTTTTATTGGTTGATTAATTTTATAGTATTTTATAGTTTATAAAGTGTTTTTGATAAACCATTACTTCTAAAGTATTGCTTCTAAGCTAACGAGATTGGGTCTGGCAGTTTGATAATACGTTTCTCTAACACTTTTAATAACACGCCATATGCAGGTAAGAATAAACACAGGCTCACTAACAATTTAAAACCGTAATCTACCATCGCAATTTCAGGCCAATTAGCCGCCATGAACTCATCGGTTGATGCGTAAAAAGCTAAAGAGAAGAAGATTAAGGTATCCAGCAAGTTACCTAATAAAGTGGATGCCGTTGGTGCAATCCACCAAGATTTAGTCAGGCGTAAATTGGCAAATACTTTAATGTCTAGTAATTGTCCAAATAAGTACGCAGCAAAACTTGCAGCAGCAATGCGTAATACAAAGCTATTATAATTAGCGAGTGCATCCATCCCTTGAAATATACCTTGATGAAATAATACACCAATGACATAAGAGACAACTAACGCAGGCAGCATAGCTTTAAAAATGATACGTCGAGCATTCTTCTGTCCGAATATTCTGACCGTCAAATCCGTTGCAAGATAAACAAAAGGGAAACTAAAAGCACCCCATGTAGTGTGCCAGCCAAATAAAGTAAACGGCAATTGTACTAGGTAGTTACTAGCACAAACGATAATGATGTGAAATCCAACCAATAGCGTAAGCGCACGGCGAATTTGCGTGTTTGAAAGTGATAACATATTTTGACCTTTTTATTGTGGCTTTTACTGCCACTTTTTAATGTAACAACGGGGTGAGGGAACCCGCTTATTATGTGCCCAACTGTTTAGTGATAGCTTATAGCTAACCTAATTAACTGTATTGTTATATCAATATGGGGGCGCATATTATAGGGTGATAATGACACAATACAACCCTTTTAATCGTTCCTTCCCTGCTCAATTAACACAAGATACCTGTAATAATAGGTAATATAACGTTATACTGTATATAAACACACTTAAGCGAGTTAATTATGTTTGCGAATAAGCCAATTAAGATTGCAAAGGATATTGATGGGGTTCGTCGAAGTGCTTTTTGGCATTTATCACGTCGAGACCATAGCCAAGCAGAACTATTAAAAAAGCTTCAACGTAAAACGGATAACCAAGAGTGGATAGAAACCGTCATCAATGAATGCTTAGATTACAATTATCTTGATGATCAACGTTTTACGGAGTCCTTTATTCGTGGCTCGCAAAATAAAGGTTATGGCGCGACTCGTATAAAACAAGATTTAAAATTAAAAGGCATTGGCGAACTGTTAATTAAACAAACATTTGATGACAATGAGTTCAATTACATTGATGCTGCTCAGCAATTATTAAGTAATAAATATCGAGAAGCAATTGTCACTCAACATTTAAAACAGAAAGCGATGGGATTTTTACAGGCCAAAGGACATAGTTTCGATGTTATTGCATTAGCCATTGAATCACATAATGAAGGTTTTCCAACACCCACGTTTAATGATCTCGATGAAGCTTGTTTACTGCTTTCTAAGAAATTCAAAGTAGCAATTGAGGATCAAAAACAGAAAACCAAAGCACTAAGACACCTTACTTCTCATGGTTATGACTATTCAAAGTCCAATCAAGCGATAAAGTTATTTAATCAACATTTAGCGTTAGATGAATAATTGATTAAAGTTAAAAATAATCATATAAAAACAACAGTATACAAAAAGTAATACTAAATAAAACTTAAGACGATTGAGACTCCAAGACATTAAGTCTGATTTGATAATACGGAAAAATTCATGGCAAAAGCAAAAACAAAAATTTCCTACGTATGCAGTGACTGTGGTGCTGATTATACTAAATGGCAAGGTCAATGCGGCGAATGTAAAGCTTGGAATACAATCACTGAATTTCGAGAAGCATCAAGTACAACTAAATCAGTTAATGCCGCCATTAATCGTAATCAAGTCGGTGGTTATGCCGGTGTAACCACTAATGGCGTGCAACGAATTTCAACTGTACAAGTA
This sequence comes from Psychromonas sp. SP041, assembly GCF_000470315.2. Lineage (GTDB taxonomy): Bacteria > Pseudomonadota > Gammaproteobacteria > Enterobacterales > Psychromonadaceae > Psychromonas. The sequence continues at coordinate 45,539 of NZ_CBRF02000004.1, read as the reverse complement.
GAGAACGCACAACGTGTCTCAACAGGTTTAAGTGAATTAGACCGCGTATTGGGTGATGGTATTACATTAGGCTCAGTGGTATTAATTAGCGGCGACCCCGGTTCTGGTAAAACCACCCTACTCACTAAAGTGGCCTCTGTCATGTCACAGACGATGTCCACTTTATATGTCACCGCTGAAGAAAGTTTAAGCCAGTGGGCTAAACGTGGCATTGAAAGGTTAAACCTACACTTTAATGAAGATAATTTTTTATTATCAGATACTGACAGCATTGAAGATATTGTTAACCAATGTATCGAAAATAAAGTGAAGTTTTTAATTGCCGATTCCATTCAAGCTTTTGAATCAAATTCAGTGGATGGCTCTGCAGGTGGTGTCACTCAAGTTAAAACTTGTGCAAAAATATTAAACCGTTTATGTAAACAACACGGCATTACCTTGATTTTAGTCGGTCAGGTAAATAAAAACTCGCAAATGGCGGGACCACAAACACTCAAACACATTATTGATACGGCGATTCACATTGAAGTGAATGATGCTTCTGTACGAATTTTACGTGCCGATAAAAATCGTTTTGGTGATACTGAGCAAGTGGGTATTTTTCAAATGACCGAAAAAGGCATGCGCTCTGTTGATAATCCAAGTCGCTTATTTTTATCTGGTAGTGAAGAGCACTTTGAAGGCTCCGCTATCTCAGTGATTAAAGATGGTGCTCGTAACCTATTAATTGAAATACAAGCGTTAGCGACGGAAGTTGAAGGAGAAAAATCAATTAGAAACTGTATTGGTGTTTCCTATAGCCGTTTATCGTTAATCACCGCGGTACTCAAAAAACACGGTGGAATTCCTACTTATTACGATATTAATATCAGTCTAGTGGGCGGTTTAAAAATGGCAGATTCTGAAACATCAACCGATATGGCGGTGACCGCCGCTTTGCTCAGCTCAATTAACTCAAAGCCTTTACCGAGTGATGCTGTGTTTATTGGTGAGTTAGCCTTAACGGGAGAACTACGTCAGATACCACAAATTGTCCCTCGTGTACGTGAAGCATTAAGCCATGGAAAAAAGCAGATTTTTATCCCTTCTGTGGCTTATCACGCTTCAATGCAACAATTTGTGAAAGGCGATCAAAAAATCATTCCGCTTAAAAACGTACGAGAGTTAATCGAAGCCTTACAATAACCAATAGCGATTATCTTTCACTAACTTTTAAGCTGAGCACCTATAAAATGCTAGCGTATATAACTGAAACACAGTGAGAGACTCTGTTGTTAACTCATTTTTTGGCAAGGGTTTAATAACAAAGTCTCATGCGTTACCATATTAGATGTGTCTGAAAGTTAAGTGAGACTACCAACATGTTAAGTGCGCAATTATTACAAGACTATGGACACCTTTTAAAACCAGAACACGGCCAAGTATTAGACTTAGCTTGTGGTAAAGGCCAAAATGGTTTGTATTTAAAAGAACAGGGTATTGATGTGTTATTTGCTGATATAAAACAGCAAGTATTAGAAAGTTTAGTCACCGATGACAATGTTCTTCAACAGAATACTTGGTGTGCAGACTTTGAGTCTGACTCTCAAACTGATGCCCTCAAGCTCAATAAACTGCAGTTACAGGGTATTATTGTGTTCAGGTATTTACATCGACCATTGTTCAATGCACTTCAACAAGCGGTTCAGCCTGGTGGTATTATTATTTATGAAACATTCACCGAAGCAAACCGAGTATTTGGTAGACCTCATCGTGAACAATTTTTATTAAAAAAGGACGAACTTAAAACACTTTTCAAGGATTGGGATATATTGTTTTATTTTGAAGGCATTAAGCACAACCCAAATCGCGCTATTGCACAAATAGTCTGCAAAAAACGCTAATTTTAAATAGACTACAACTTAAGTAGGATATAACTAAATGCATGATATTAAAAATAAAGAACTGATCAAATCTGGCTCATTCATTAATGGCAACTGGTTAACAACCGACAAACCCTCTGAGCAATTCAAAGTAATCAATCCAGCCACACAGGTATGCTTAAACTCAATTCATAATGCACAAAAAAATGATGCTGAAACCGCGGTTGAAGCTGCAGCAGCAGCCTTTCCAAGTTGGACTAAACTAACAGCCTACGAACGAGCGGAACACTTAACTGCTTGGGCTAAATTAATTACAGAACATGAACAAGATTTAGCACGCTTGTTAACATTGGAACAAGGTAAACCTGTTTCTGAGGCGCTTGCTGAAATTCGTTATGGTGTGAGTTATTTACATTGGTTTAGTGAGGAAGGTAAACGTAGTTACGGTGATGTTATTCCAGCCCTTTCTAACCAACAAAAAATATTAGTGAATAAACAAGCTGTTGGCGTCGTGACATCAATAACGCCTTGGAACTTTCCAAATGCCATGCTTTTACGTAAAGCTTCTGTCGCTTTAGCCGCAGGGTGTACTTTTGTCATTAAACCGGCTGCTGATACACCACTATCTGCGCTAGCATTAGCTCACTTAGCTAACGTTGCTGGGTTACCCGATGGTATTTTTAATGTGGTGGTTAGCACCGAATCAGCAGAAGTGGGTAAAGTATTAACCATGCACCCTAAAGTGAATAAATTCAGTTTCACTGGTTCAACGGGCGTTGGAAAAACATTACTCGCACAATGTGCTGAAGGCGTTAAAAAAGTGTCAATGGAATTAGGTGGTAATGCGCCACTGATCGTATTTGAAAGTGCTGATATTGACGCCGCTGTGAATGGTTTAATCTCTAATAAGTTTAAAAATGCAGGACAAATATGTGTTGCTATCAACCGTGTTTTTGTACACAGCAACATCGCAAATGAGTTTACTGAAAAAGTGATCAAAGCAACTCAACTTATTAAAGCAGGTAATGGACTTGATTCTAAGACTAATATTGGCCCGCTCATTACGCAACAAGCCGTTGATAAAGTCAGTTCATTAGTCAGCTCAGCAGTAGAGCAAGGTGCTGAAATAGCATATCAATCAGAATTAACACTATCTAATAAAGACGAAGCACATGACTCGTTAAAAGCTGACGGTTTCTACCCCGCTACCGTATTAACTAATGTGAATAATGAAATGGACATTGCACAAACAGAAATATTTGGTCCCGTCATTTCAATTATGACTTTTGAAGATGAGACAGAAGTTGTTGAGCAAGCAAATGCAACCGATGCAGGATTAGCTTCTTATTTTTATTCTCAAAATATGAATCAAGTCTGGAGAGTATCAGACGCATTACAGTATGGAATGGTCGGCATTAATGAAACAGCATTATCTAATGCTGCAGCACCTTTTGGTGGCATTAAGGAATCAGGTAGCGGTAGAGAAGGATCAAAATACGGATTAGATGATTACCTAGAAATTAAATATTTATGCTTAGGCGGAATTGAGCAAAAAAGTTAATTATCAAAGAGTCATTAATCTAATTTAACATTTAAGCGTATAAGCATTAAATATACGCTTAATAAGAGACTAAAAATAATAAAGCCCTCTGAGTGACTCGCTATAAGTGACTCAGAGGGCTTTAATTTTATGTACTATATGCACAATAATTGTAAAAATTTAACTATCTGTCAAACATCATGCCTAACATCTCAGAATAAATTAACCATAATAGTATTTCATTAAGTACTTATTAAAGCCTTATAAATACTTATTTTCTTTTAAGTAATCAATAACCTGTTGAGCACAAGCTTGAATAGATTTTTGATCTGTTTGAACATGTATTTCTGGATTAACTGGTTTTTCATAAGCACTATCAATACCTGTGAAATTCTTTATTTCACCAGCACGTGCTTTTTTGTATAACCCTTTTGGATCACGAGACTCACACACGGCTAAAGGCGTATCAATAAAGACTTCAATAAACTGCCCTTCTGGTAATTGTGAACGTACCATTTCACGGTCTGCAACAAAAGGTGATATAAAAGCAGTAGAGACTAATAAACCTGCATCAGCAAAAAGCTTTGACACTTCACCTACTCGACGAATATTTTCAATACGATCAGTATCAGAAAAGCCTAAATCACCGTTTAAACCATGACGAACATTGTCACCATCTAATACATAAGTTTTAGCTTGGTGTTGAAATAGCATTAAATCAACCGCATTAGCAACAGTAGATTTACCTGAGCCACTCAAGCCTGTAAACCATAAGACTGCGGCTTTATGGCCGTTTAATTGACAATGGTCTTGATGTGAAACGCTCGCTTGATGCCATACAACATCAGATGATTTTTCACCATCAACATCTTTTTCTATATACGGGTTATTCATAATATTCTCTCTAATAACAGAAGTCAGTGAACTCAATAAAGCATAACTTCTTATTTAATTAATAAACGTTTACAGTCTATAGGCCAAATACAAAAACAATGGCAAAAACACATGTCACGCTATAAACCAAGCTAACAGGTACACCAATTTTAATAAAATCATTTAATTTATACTGCCCTGCATTGAATACCATCAGATTAGTTTGGTAACCGTAAGGACTGATAAAGCTAGCACTCGCACCAAACGCGACGGCCATAATAAAGGCAGTTGGATTCGCATCAATACTTACCGCAAGACCATAAGCAATCGGGAATATCAATGCAGCGGCGGCGTTATTAGTGACTAATTCGGTCAACAATAAGGTGACAGCATACACTGCAATTAACGCAAGCAATGGACTGAACGAGCCTGAATGATTGCTCATAACTTGTGTAAAGCTGTCTATAACACCGCTATTTTGTAGCGCATAAGACAAGACAATAGCAGCCGATATAATCACCCAAATATCCGTTGGAAAACGTCGAACTAATTCACTACTGGTTAAACACCCACTCAGGAGCAACACACCAAGTAATAGTAAGACCGCTTTAAACAAAGGAATGACACCAATTGCCGCGAGTGCGATAGCAGCAAAAAAACCAAAGATAGCTAATAATTCTTTTTTGCCTGATAAACGCGAATCTAGCTCGACATCCGACAATAATATAAAGTTTTTACGTATGTTACGGCGAGATTTAAAATCTTCACCCACCGCTAAGACCAAAAAATCACCTGGTTTAATTTTGAGTTTACCGATTTTTCCTGATACTTTTTCACCGTCTCGTTTAATGGCGACGACTGCCGCATCAAACAAAGAACGGAAACCAACTGATTTTAATGTATTACCATTTAAAACACTTTCAGGGCGTACGACCACTTCTCGTAAATTACCTAATGGTAAGCCACTATTTTCAGCAAAAATAGATAAACCATCAAATAACCGTAACTGGCTAACTTTAGAAATATCGCCACTGAAGATTAACTTATCATTGGCTTGTATCACTTCATTCGGAGTGATCGCCGTAAGTTGTAAATCACCACGCATAATTTCTACTAAAAATAGAGACTGTAAATGACGTAAACCATTTTGGTCGATGCTTTTACCCACTAAACTAGAATCAGGGTTAACCTTTGCCTCAATAAAATAAGAAGGCGCATCAGTTAATTTCATATCAATGTCGGGCAGTAAAGAGCGACATACATATAATGTAAGACCACAAGTCCCGACTAAACATAAACCGACTAAGGTGAAGTCAAAGAAACCTAATGAGGGTAAGTTCGCATCAAGTACAAGACTATTAACAATCAAGTTAGTCGATGTCCCAACCAAGGTTAATGTACCGCCTAAAATAGCGGCATAGGATAATGGAATTAATAACTTACTTGCAGAGTGATTAGGGTTATTACGAATTGGCGCTAACATGGTTGATACGACAGCAGTATTGTTTAAAAAAGCAGAAGAGAAAACAGTAAAACCGAATAGTCGTAGCCATGTTGAATTATAACTTGGTTTAATCACCTTCATAGCAACTAAACGCAATAAACGGGTTTTTTCAAGGGCAATAGAGCAAAGCATTAACAAAATTAATGTTAATAGTCCTTGATTGGAGAGGCTTTTAATTACTTGGTCTGTTGTCACCATTTGTGTGGAGAATAAAGTCATTAATGCAACGCCGAAGACAACACTTGGACGCTCTTGGAACTTAATTAAACCGATGATAGTGAAGATGAAAACTGCGAGAACAAAATAGGAATGAAGAGTCATGAATAGGCCATCAGTTAAGAGCATTCGGTTACTAGCCTAACACTAGTAACCGAACACTATTTAGCAATTATCCTTTTAGGATATTTTTTGCTTCCCAATGAGGGAAATGTTTGCGAACTAATGCATTAAATTCAACTTCAAACTCACTGTAAGCTGATTTAGGACCTGCAGTTGCTTCAAGTGGACGTTTAATCATGCCCGCTCCAACAGTACCATTAGTTAAACGGTCAATAATAATGAACGCGCCTGTTGCTCTGTTATCTGAGTATGCATCAAACTGAACGTCTTTTGCGACTTCAAAATTACAACTGCCAATTTCATTTAATGCTAATTGCGTCGCTGGTTTCTGTTGAATTGTATTAACATCTGTTTGATAGTTAACAGAAGTAGCAGCACCGACCGTTGTATTACTACCAACTTTTATGATGTATTCACGATCAACGTTTAGTGGTGTTTCATCCATCCAAACAACATCAGCTTCAAAGTTTTTAGTTGATTGTGGTTTTTCATGCGGACGAACAATCATATCGCCACGGCTGATATCAATTTCATCTTCAAGTGTTAGTGTGATCGCCATACCTTGATAAGCAACTTCTAAGTTACCGTCAAAAGTCACAATCTCTTTTACTTTACTTTGCTTACCAGAAGGTAATGCTTCAATTGTATCACCTACACGAATTTCACCCGATGCAACAGTACCTGCAAAACCACGGAAATCTAAGTTTGGACGGTTTACGTATTGAACACCTAAACGGAATTGATCAATTGCATTGCTGCTTATTTCAACTGTGTTTAATAAACGTAATAACGGCGAACCAGGATACCAAGGCATGTTTTCACTTTGGTTTACTACGTTATCACCTTTAAGCGCTGAAATTGGCACAAAACGAACATCAGCAATGTTTAATTGTTTAGCAAATTCACGGTAATCCGCTTTAATTTTCTTATAAACTTCTTGGTCGTAATCAACTGCATCCATTTTGTTGATAGCAATAACAACATGCTTAATACCCAACAAAGAACAAATGTAAGAGTGACGGCGAGTTTGAACTTGTACACCATGACGCGCATCAATCAGGATAATCGCTAAATCACAAGTTGAAGCACCTGTTGCCATGTTACGTGTGTATTGCTCATGTCCTGGTGTGTCAGCAATAATAAATTTACGTTGCTCAGTTGCAAAGTAACGGTAAGCTACATCAATCGTAATGCCCTGCTCACGTTCTGACTGTAAACCGTCAACTAACAATGCTAAGTCAAAAGACTCATCTGTTGTGTTGAATTTTTTAGAATCTTTTTCAATAGCAGCCATGTGATCTTCAAAGATCATTTTGCTATCAAATAATAAACGTCCAATTAAAGTTGATTTACCGTCATCTACACTGCCACAAGTGATGAAACGCATCATGTCTTTATTTTCGTGAACGCGTAAATATTCTTCGATATCCGATGCGATTAGATTTGTATCGTTAGTCATTTTTTTTCCTTAACTCTTTATAGGACTGGGTTATTTAAGCGTTGGCCTAAAAGTAACCTTCCATTTTTTTCTTTTCCATCGAACCAGCAGAATCGTTATCGATTACACGGCCTTGACGCTCAGATGTAGTTGTTAACAGCATCTCTTGAATAATTTCAGGTAGTGTCTTCGCTTCAGATTCAATCGCACCTGTTAATGGGTAACAGCCTAATGTACGGAAACGCACATTTTTCATCTGTGGAACTTCACCTTCTTCAAGTGGCATACGGTCATCATCAACCATAATTAATGAACCATCACGTTCAACAACTGGACGTGGTGCAGAGAAGTATAGTGGCACCATTTCGATATCTTCTTGGTAAATGTACTGCCAGATATCAAGCTCAGTCCAGTTAGATAGTGGGAATACACGAATACTTTCGCCACGGTCAACTTTTGAGTTATAGATGTTCCATAATTCAGGACGTTGATTTTTAGGATCCCAACGATGCTTTTTATCACGGAATGAATAAACTCGTTCTTTAGCACGAGATTTCTCTTCATCGCGTCGAGCGCCACCGAATGCAGCATCAAAACCGTAATGGTCTAGTGCTTGTTTTAAGCCTTGTGTTTTCATTACATCTGTATGCTTAGCTGAACCATGTGTAAACGGTCCCATGCCCATTGCAACACCTTCAGGGTTTTTATGAACTAATAAATCAAAATCATACTTCTTCGATAAATTATCACGGAATTCAATCATTTCTTTGAATTTCCAGTCAGTATCAACGTGAAGTAATGGAAAAGGGATTTTACCTGGGTAAAAGGCTTTACGAGCAAGATGCAATAACACAGACGAATCTTTACCAATTGAATACAGCATTACTGGGTTATCAAATTCAGCGGCTACTTCACGCATTATTTGAATTGATTCAGCCTCAAGTGCCTTAAGGTGAGTTAGTCTTTTATTGTTCATGTGTTTCCTTACAAAGTCACAGGATATATATAATTTAAGCGTATTATGCAGTGTTCTCTGAAAAATATCAGTAACAAATTCAGATAGAATATAGAAAATAGTTATAAGCGTAATTAATGATGTTATTGAATATAAGAGTTGATTTTTAAACGTTAAATCACTAAAGAAAAAACGATTTAATCAGCCCTTTAAACTATAAAAACTAAACCAGTAAAGACTAGCTTAATGACAAATACCTTTCTACGACTGTAAAAAGGTATAAAAGTTGTAAAAAATTTAGCGTTAATCTACTTCAAACAAGCAATGATATCAACGAGTAATATTTTATGTCATTAATTACTCTTCAAAGTGAATCAGCTTTGTTTTGCAGATTCTGTTTTGTAGCATTTATTTTTAATACTAAACTTCACTATTAAATTAACTGCCTAATATAATTAAAGGTAGTGATAATAATTGATCACCCGATTTTGCAAAATAAAAAATAATACCAATTAAAGCGCCTACTGTTAATAAATACCAAGCGGTTGAAAATAATTGCCCATAACGATCTAATGGTAATAAATGACTATTAAAACGAGCTCGCCATTCAAATACTATTTCAACACTGCCTATTAATAGTAAAAAACCTAATAACGCTAATCCTAATGCATAGCTAATAAAAACACCTGTGGCAGCACCTAATACGCAAGCTAACAGGCCCACTTTACTGTTCATAGAAAAACTAATGCTTTTTAATATATGCCCACCATCAAGCGGTAAAATAGGCAAAAGGTTAAATAAATTAAGCAAGGCATTAAATGTTGCTAGACCCGCAAAAAATTCACTGCTTGTTAACCAATAAATGATTAAACATACTAATGACATTATTAAGCCAAACGTCGGCCCCATAATTGAAATCACCACATCTTGCCAACGGGTGTTAATTTTTTCGTCTGATACCGCGAGTCCACCAACAAAGGGAATTAAATAAATACCTTTGGTTTTCATACCAAAATATTTCATGGCTCGGATATGCCCATATTCGTGAAAAACCAAACAAGCTATTAATGCAGCAGCAAATTGAAAAGAAAAAAACCAGCTATAAGCTGCAACACTTGCTCCCGCTAACACCACTTTAATAATTTTTGCACTTTTAAATAGTTTTAGCGCTAACGAACCTAAACCAAGAAGGCTTATTTTTTTTGGCTCTGATACGAGCTTTACAGGCGTTTGTTGTTCGATATCTTTCTCATTACGAGAACCTTCTTTTATTAATTGTTCATTTTCAAAAAAAGAATAATGAAGTGAAAATGGCTGCCATACGAGTTCAACCTCTAACTTACACTTTATTGATACTCTTTCAGAATGTTCTCCTTCAGGTGTTAAAGGAAGCTCATTTACCGCTACTTCTTGAAACAGCTCAAACTGATGATTTTTTTTGCCTTGCGCAAACTCGCTTGCTGTTATTTGCGACACAATTTGTTCTCCCCAATGCAGTTGCTGCCAACCAGCCATTGAAGCTTCAAGTCGAAGTGTTTTTCCGTAATGCTCTAATTGTAATAATTCCATGATTTTTCCTTTTAAGTCAGCGTAATTATGACAGAATTAAAAAATACTGACTATCAAGTCATTGCATCAAAACATCCTTATTTCTGACTATCAATTATCACCTTAACCCGTATACTAAGCGTTTTTAGCTTTACCACTTCATGATAAGAGAGAAACACCATGACTCAGAACATTGCTGCATTAGAAAAATTCCAAGATGACGTTAAAGAAAGTCAAGTTTTATGGGCACTACAAGATAAAGCAAGTGGTGATTGGGTTGTGATGGATTCAATGAGCTATGAAGAAACTGAAGTAATGCCATTATGGTCATCTGAAGCGCTAGCAAAAACACATTGTATCGAAGAATGGGAAGATTATACGCCAGCACCTATTGCATTAGCGGATTGGTTTGAGTTCTGGTTAGAAGATTTAGTTGAAGATGATGTTATTGTTGGCCTTAACTGGGTTGGCGATGAAGATGACATTGAGCTAGGTTTATCAGAATTTACTGAAGCGCTTGGCCAAATAGAAGCGTTATAATTTACTCACCTTTATTGGAATTAGTTAATTAAACATTAAAAGCGTGTTAGCTCTACCTATCTTTTATTTACTGATAATGACAGTCCGTTAACATTAGACTATTAATAATAGTAAATCTGAGTAAATAAAACCTAACACGTTTATAACCTATTCCATTTTCTCCCTTTCTAATTACTGTGCCAATTTATTATGTCTGAAAAAAAAACTGAGTCGAATTCAACAATACGTACCATGATCGCCCTTACTAACCCTAAAAGCTCATCTAACGTTGGTGGTGCGATGCGTGCAGCGGGTTGTTATGATGCTCAAAAAGTTGTTTACTCCGGTGACCGATTTAATCGAGCAGTACGTTTAGCGGCAGACACTCAAAAAGTCCACGAGATAGTCCCATTAGTACATTATGATGATCTATTAACCGCTTTAGAGCCGGGTATGAAACTAGTCTGTGTTGATTTAATTGAAGGTGCAATTCCATTACCTAATTTTGAACACCCTGAAAATGCCATGTATTTATTCGGTCCAGAAGATGGGACGATCAAACAGCAAGTGATCAATAAAGCTGATGCAGTGGTTTACATACCAACAATTGGTTGCATGAATTTAGCTGCCTCGGTGAATGTTGTTCTTTATGATAAATTAGCAAAATCACAACAGCATCAATTAGATAATGATTTAATTAAAAATAGCCGTGATAAAAACAACAAAATTAAAGTGAAAGAATTGAAATACAAAAATAATATGATCAAAGAAGCCAAAAGGTTAGAAAGAGAAAAAGCAGAAAAAAACTAAACCTCTAAACTGAACGTATAAAGTATTGGCTTCTTAATACTTATTAAGAAGCCAATACTTTTATTATAAATACAAACTAATTTATTAAAGATGCTCCTCAGCAAATTCAGCTAATCGACTTCTCATCACGCCATTTAGAAAAATATTGGCACTACCTTCAAAATCTTTAAATCGTTCCACTATATAAGTTAATCCCGATGTAACAGGCGTAAGATAATTACTGTCGATTTGAGCAAGATTGCCAGAGCAGACTATTTTAGTCCCTTCCCCACATCGAGTAATGATCGTTTTTAATTGTGAAGCCGTTAAGTTTTGGCATTCATCCAGTAATACAAAACTGTTTTGAATACTCCGTCCCCGCATAAAGTTAACAGACTTAAATTGAATATTAGCTTTATCCATAATGTAGTTAACTGAGCTAGTACTGCAATTATCATTTTTATGTAACACTTCTAAAGTATCAGTCACCGAGGCTAACCAAGGCATCATTTTCTCTTCTTCCGTACCAGGTAAAAAACCAATATTTTCAGCAATATCAGGCGTGTTACGCGTGACAATAATTTTATCGTACTGCTTATTTTCAATCACCAATTCAAGTGCAGCGGCAACCGCGAGTAAGGTTTTCCCACAACCTGCTGGGCCCGTTAAAATAACCAAATCAACCTTCGGGTCTAACAATGCATTGATGGCCATACCTTGATATATATTTTTCGGTGTAATTCCCCAAGCCTGCTGATTCATTAAACGATCGTAACCGATATCTAATAACTCGACTTCATCTTTAAAATGGTCAGTTACTTTTCCAACAAAATCGTTTTTTTCATCAATCACATATTGATTAGTATACGGGTTATGTATTTTGTCTGATTTGAGTTGATGGTAAGTATCTTCACCACGATTGAAGGTTTCACATTCTTTAATATTATCCCAAAACTGTCCTTCTACTGTTTGATAGCCTTTACTTAATAAATCGACATCATCAATAACTTGGTCGGTTCTATAATCTTCTACAAACTTAAGCCCTGCTCCCTTGGCTTTGAGACGCATATTAATGTCTTTAGTCACTAAGATAACTTTAGCAGGAGCTTTGCTTTTTTGTAGGTATAACGCAGCGTTGATAATACGGTTATCGGGTTCATCTTCACTAAAGGATTCTTGTATAAACGAGGCATGGTGATCAGCAAAAATGGAAATAACACCACCTAACTGAACACCTTTGTGATCTATTTCTACTCCTTGGCTAATTTGTTCTGTACTCGCATCTTGAAAAAGTAACTCTAAACTACGGATAGCAACTCGTGCGTCTCTGCTGACATCTTTTTGTCTATCTTTGATTCGGTCTAATTCTTCTAATACTGTCATAGGAATGACAACATTGTGTTCTTGAAAGGAATATAAAGCTAAAGGTTCATGTAATAAAACATTGGTATCTAGTATATAAAATTTACGTGCTATATCTGTCATGAATAATTCCTCTGGGTATGATGTTGCAGTGGAGTTTTTATATAAACAGTAAGTTATTACGCTTTTATGACATGACTATCTTTTACAAAAGCATCATAAAAGTCCAACAATAAGTTATTTATCTAACATTTTTTTAAAAAATCGGTTTCGTAAATGAATATGCAGCGTATAATTGAATTCTAAGTAAAAATCAGCAATTTATTGATTTAATTAAACGAATAATATTATTTGTTACTATTTGAATAATCATTAAGTGTATAAATAAAAAGGTGTGATAAATGAGTACTGTTCTTGAATTGGTAAAAAACACTCGCCGTAAAAACAAACTAAAACGTGAAATCATTGATAATGAGAAAAAAATCCGTGATAACCGCAAACGTGTGGATCTATTAACAAACTTATCTGAGTACATCACACCCAATATGAGTCATGCGGATATTGTTAATATTATCAAAAACATGCAATCTGATTACGAAGATCGTGTTGACGATCACATCATCACAGGCGCTGAGTTATCAAAAGAACGTCGTGAAGTGAATAAACAAATCAATGCATTTAGACGTCCAGAATCAACTAAATAAGTTTTTATTCTGTTCTAAAATTAATTATAAAAAGATAGCTTAGCTATCTTTTTTGCTTTTATATGTTTTATTTTATAGATGGTGAATAATTGATTCTTCCTACCTCTTCCCCACAATCATTAAGAACGAACCATATTGATTTATGGTTTATTGAGCCTCATCTATTATCAATTGAAACGATAACTTCATTACAAACATTATTAAGTGATGAAGAGATATTTAAACTCAAACAATATAAAAACAAAGCTGCGCAACATACCTCGACAATAACCCGTGCGCTATGCCGATTAATATTATCTCAATATACCCATGCTGATCCAAGATCTTTAAAATTTATACGCAATCAACATGGTAAACCAACATTAGTTGATAATATAAATGATCTGCGCTTTAACCTTAGCCATAACAATGAACTCATTATAATGACAGTTTGTATTAGTGATGATATTGGTTGTGATATAGAAAACCCAAAGCGTAAAATCAGTATTGAACCAATTAGTCGACGTTATTTTGCCAAACAAGAACATGAACAACTGATCGATTTATTAGGGGAGCAACAACAGCAACGCTTCTTTGAAATTTGGACGCTAAAGGAAGCTTTTGTTAAAGCGACAGGCATCGGTATTGGACTAGGGTTGGATAGTTTTTACTTTGACTTTAACAAACGATTATCAAATAACATTAATGTTAATTTTAATGACCACTATACACTTGATAAAGAAGCACCTTGGCAATGCATTCAAAGCATGTTTAATAAGCAATCATTAGCAATATGCCGAGCGAGTAAAGTACAACAAACTATAAATGACTTTGATGCTAAGCATTTATTAGCCTCATTAGATTAAATAGATTGAGCCAATGTACCCAACTTCAAAGAGTTTAGTTAAGACTAAATTAACCCAAACCATGAGTAAAGTAGATAGCTCACTTCTTTACAGCATTTATAACGAAGAAATGAATCATTTTACCAAGCAAAATTAATAACAGTTTAATACTTGATTCCGTGAGTTAGTATCTAAATATATTTTAAGGCGCACATATTATTTTAAAGCTAAAAATTCAACTGCAGCCGAAAAATTTTCACCACCATATTCACTAACACGTATTAGTTTGGCTGTCGCATTTAACGGAAGAAAACGTTCATCATCAGTATTTAGATGTATATTGACTTCATCACCAGTACTTAATCCGGGTTTGTTGAACGAAATTCGCATTCCAGTGCTACTTAAATCGCTACAAATTCCATGGTAAGTAATTCCATCTTTTATAATTTCGATAGGTAAATTAATTTCCATTCGATGGAATGATCGTTGTTCATTTTGTGCAAAATACATAATTATCCCTTTTTCAAAGTTCTAAAATGACTTATAAATAACATTTCTGCAAGTTTGAAATAAGTTATTTTAATCAGTTTGAGAGAGCCGTAACATTGCTCAATATTAATATTGGCAATCATATAAGTAATCACAATTTATTACTCATTGTGTGCTCGTGATTAAATGTCAATAATGATTAAAATTAAACCAGTAATGCCAATATTTCATTTGGAATCGGTTGTAACTGCTTATCTTTATCTAAACAGACCATTTCGATATCTCCAATTACTGCGGCTCTTATCGCATTAGGACGCCACACTTCTTGTCGCCATAATGTTTTATATTTACCTTCAATAATAAAACTGGTACGAATATCACACACCTCAGCAAACTCCACTCCTTCTTGAAAGATCATATTGGCTTTATAAACAGCAAAACCGATGCCTTGCTCATTCCATAATCTATTTAAACGTTGGCTATCAATTACATGTTCACGAGCACGCTCAAAATATTTCAAAAAATTGGGATGATAAACCACGCCAGAATGATCTGTATCTTCATAATAAATCTGCACGGGATGATGGTATATTTTATTACTCATATACAAAACCTATTTGTCTAATAACAGTTTACAATAAGCCTAATGTCGATTCTACATCGTCAAAAACGCTTTAATTTTAATCATAAGTCATTGATCATTATACCACTTATCTTGCCACTACAAATATAAAATTAATAGTTAACACTTTATAGTGAATTTATAATCTAGAACTTATAAATATAAAAGTATATTCAGTAATACTGATACTCAAAACAACTGAAATACCTACATATAAACTAAACGGCGCTTAATTAGATAAATAACGATAAAAAGTTAATTTAACTCTCGCTGTTTATCGTTATATCTTAAATAAAAGACAATTTATAAAACGTTTTATTATCAATATATAATTAACCACAGCATAATGATTCGCATAAAATGAGTATTAATATTTCCATGCACATACTGATTAGTAATTAAGGAATGTCAATTGACCACCCACATAAACATTAACTTCGTTAATTCGATTGAAAATATCAATGAGAATGATTGGAACAAGTTAAACAACTCAACCTGCCCTTTTCTTCGCTATGATTTTTTTAAGGCACTTGAGAATAGTCAGTCCGTTAGTACTCAACAAGGATGGCAACCTCACCACTTGCTCGCAAAAGCAGGTGATGAGGTCCTCGCTATTATGCCAATGTATTTAAAGAGTCACTCATGGGGAGAGTATGTTTTTGATTGGGATTGGGCAGATGCATTTAAAAGATACAACATTGATTATTATCCTAAATTAGTAGCGACCATACCTTTTACGCCTGTCAATAGTGATAAATTACTGTCTTCAGAGCTACACTTATGCAATTTATTTGAACCGCTAATACAACATTGTGAACAAGAACAAATTAACAGTTGGCATTTACTTTATTGCGATCAAATAACAACAGCGTTACCAGAAGATGTTTATCAACGTAATACCGTACAATTTCATTGGTTTGATCGTAACTATAAAAGCTTCGATGACTTCCTTAATACTTTTACATCACGTAAAAGAAGAAGCACGCGTAAAGAAAGGTTATCAGTGGTTCAGCAAGGAATTAACATTCGACGATTAGTAAATCATCAAATCACACAGAAAGACTTAGATTTCTTTTATTTAACCTATCAATTAACCTATTTAAAACGTGGTCACCAGCCTCATTTAAATGCAGAGTTCTTTAAAGATATAGTCAATAAAATGACCGATAATGTCTTATTACTCATTGCGGATAATGGCCAAGAAGATGTTGCTTGTGCATTGTTTTTTTATGATGACTCACAACTATACGGGCGTTATTGGGGGTGTACTGAATACTATAATAATTTACATTTTGAACTTTGTTATTATCAAGGTATTGAGTTTTGTATTGAAAATAATCTAACAAGTTTTAATCCAGGTACTCAGGGAGAGCATAAAATTCAAAGAGGCTTTGAACCTATTTTAACTTACTCTTATCATTGGATAATGCACCCTAGCTTTAAAGATGCGATTAAAGATTTTTGTCAACAAGAGCAAAGCCACATGCTAATGTATCAAGAACAATGTCGTGAATTCTTACCCTTCAAAAAATTAGATTAAAAATGACCAATAAACCTTTTTCTCAAGCATCTGAAAACAATAAAAAACCTATTCTCAATCTTTTAACAAGCCTATTCGCGTCTAATAAACATGTATTAGAAATTGGTTCAGGGACAGGACAACATGCCGTCTTCTTTGCTGAACATTTAACGCACTTAACTTGGCAAACCAGTGATTTACCAATCAATCACAGTGGCATTAATCAATGGTTAGATGAAAGCGCATTAGCGAATATTGAAAAACCTATCATCGTTGATTTAAATGAAAATTGGCCAATTCCAAACAAAGCATTACCAATAGACGCATTGTTTACAGCGAATACGTTACACATAATAAGCTGGCCATTAGTGGTTAAGTTTTTTGAGGGCATTGCGCATAACTTGTCAGAAGGCGCTCATATTTGTATTTATGGTCCTTTTAAATATAAAGGAAAGTTTACTAGCGAAAGCAATGAAAGTTTTGATTTGTGGCTAAAAGAAAGAGATAAAAACAGCGGTATTCGTAACATTGAAGACATATTAATATTGGCAAACTCAGCAAACCTTAATCTAATAAATGATCACGTAATGCCCGCTAACAATCAGCTATTATGCTTTCGAAAACAGACTTCCAACAAATAACCCTAACCCGTTGCTTCGCAGTGACGGTAAGCAGCACTAAGATTTATTGTCAGCACTTAACACTCAATCTAGTGCAGCTGCCCTCCCCAACGCTCGTTATTCAATGATTAAGTCATCATTAACATTAATTCATTTAACGATTTAGACTTAGAAAAGTAGCAAATACATACCAAATAAGTAAAATAATAATCACATCAGACAAAAAAGCCTAAAAGCACCTTTGAATTATTAATTGTATTAATAGTCCAATATTTTATTACTTATCAGAACCTCAGTGAGATCAAAAGCATGAATAAATCGGAAAAATTTACCATCCGAGTTAATTTTAAACCGCAACAAAATAGTATCACTCAGGATGAAAAAAAATATCAGTACCACTGGGGGAGAATTATTGGATGTTCTCTATTAGTGTTTATGGCCATTGGCAGTAGTGTTTATTATGGTAGTTATTATTTTTCTCAAGACAATACTGATGAGAATCAAACAATAGCAGCAAAGACTGACAGTACAGAGCCAACAACAGTATCCCAAATTCCTACAATAGAAAATTCAGGTTCAACAACAACGGCCAACATACCAAATGAGACAAAAACACCAATAAATGAACCAGAGCTGGCCCAATTAGAAAGCCTTAGTATTGAAAATATCAGTGTTGATGCAACACCTGTTAATGCCATAGAAAGTGAGCTTACAAAAATCACTTCAGCTATTAAGCAGTCAAGTGAAAATACTTCGTCAAGTGACAATACAACCGTGTCTGACGTCACAAGTGGCGATACTGAACAATCCCCTGTTATCGAAGATAAAATAAATAATTTAACAGCTAATGCATCGACAGCCTTAAATACGGCGGCAACTGAGGCACCTGTAATAAAGACCAATAATTCCTCGGTACTATTCACTCAGGTTAAAACAGAGATATTTTCTGATGATGTTGAACGTTTTACTCTTTCTCAAAATGTCATCAATAATGAACCAGTAGGCACTATCAACGACATTGTTTTTGATAATAATATTGCAACGATCTATGCTTTCTCTCAAATTGATGACTCAAAAAATACGACGCTCTATTATCAATGGAGTTTAAATGATGAACATATTGCAAAAATACGAATAGGCGTCATAGGTAATCGTTGGAGAAGTCATTCGAGTAAGTTCATTCAATCAAATATGCATGGCCAATGGAAAGTTGAACTTCAAAACCAAAACGATGACGTACTGGCTATTAGTCAATTTAAATACTAGATTTATCTGTGACGGTTTTTAATAAATAAACAGATATACCCGTTACCATTCAAGATACAAAATTCAGCAAGCAGTGAAGTGAACAGATGCTAGGCAGGAAGAAGAAGATCTAATGGGTTAAATCGACACTTTCTAACAACGAAAGTGTTTACTTCACAGATTACCTTCTGGGTCGTTAGCTTGAACGGTAACGGGTATAAATAATAAAGGACTATTCATGATGAAATCTAACTTTCATATCGGTATTGTATTAACGCTCATGTCATTTATGGGTTTCGCTATAGCAGAACAATCATTAACGGTAACAGCAAGTGCCTATACTTCAAGTATCCGCGAGACAGATTCGACGCCAAACGAAGCCGCATGGGGAGACAAACTGAAACCAGGTATGAAATCGATTGCCGTATCAAGAGACCTTTTGAAATTGGGGTTAACTCATCAACAAGAAGTTAGAATTAAAGGTTTCGAAGGCACGTTTCGAGTGTTAGATAAAATGAATAAACGCTGGAAAAAGAAAATCGATATTTACATGGGTAAAGATGTTAAAAAAGCGCGAGAATGGGGGAAACAGCAAGTTGTTATCTATTGGACCAATGATAAATAACCACTCATTACCCATCTCATGATGACTTAATAAATTCGTTAACCCAATATCAATTTAGACAGCTCAAAGGCGTTTTCGCATACGCTTTAATATTGTTTCAGAATCTAGCTGAGATTGGTACTTTTCATAATCTAGCCCTTTGGCAAAAATGTATTTTGTTAGTAGTACTCTAACTTGTTGCAATAAAAGCTCAGCATCCCAGTCCAATTCATAAAAACGATTAATATGAGCCACATTAATCGCATTAATCAGTACCTCTTTTGACGTATCATTAGCAATCAATATTCTTTTGGTATGATCAAATCGAGTATCTTCCGCTATAACGTCTAACAATTGCTTTGCACATTCAGCGCATTCAGTTAACCCAGAAACTAATATTGCGACAAAGTCTCCTTGTCTATCAATACTATCTAACTTAGTTATAGCTTCATCGGCTGAATGGCACTGAGTGAAGGTTAAAAATTCAGTTAATGGCGCGAGATCATGTAATAGTTTAAACGTCACTTCGCTATCTTCATCGACACAAACAAGATGTAATTTATCCATGATTTCCCTCTAAAGTAGATGCCTGTTCTAAACTCGACCTAATAGATTCAATACCCAAACGACAACAAAGCTTAGTAATACACCAGATAGTCCAACGATAATACCTACCTTAGCCATGTCATTTGTTTTTATGTGGCCAGTAGCATGAGCTAACGCATTAGGCGGCGTGCTAATAGGTAATGCCATACCGAGTGAAGAGGCAAAGGTAACCACTAATATCAAAGCGACTTCACCTCCCAATGGAGCTAATGAAGTCATTGAAGCGCCTAATGCTGCCATCATAGGCAACAACAAATTTGCTGTTGCAGTATTAGACATCAACCAACTCATCAAGGTAGCGCCAACTAACACCACATAAGGAGAAAAAGAGTTAAAGGGAATGCTGTAAACGATCAATTCCGCTAAACCGCTTTTATCTAATGCTAAACCTAATGCAATACCACCGGATACTAACCACAATACATCCCATGAAATTTTCTTTAAATCATCTTTAGTAATGATACCAGTCATGAGAAAAACAGTCACAGGGAGCATTGCCACCGTATAAGAATTCATTCCATGAACAGAGCCCATTAACCATAATAAAATAGTAACAATAAATATCGTATAAACTAACAACGCTTTCGGTGTTTTTAAAAACTCGCCTTGAATATCTAATGTAATTTTCTGTTGTTTAGCAGGGAAAAGTTTATTGATAAGAAACCATGAAAAAGCCATCATTAACAAAGCAAAAGGCACCCCAAATGCCATCCACTCGCCAAAATTAATACTGTTGATACCTTGTAAGTATTTAAGTGCAATAGCATTTGGTGGCGTACCAATAGGAGTTCCAATTCCACCTATATTAGCAGCAAGAGGAATACATAAAGCAAAAGCTATACGACCAGGATCTTTAGGGCTAAACAATGCAATCACAGGAGCTAAAATTGACAACATCATGGCAGTTGTTGCGGTGTTTGACATAAACATTGAAAACATTCCCGTGATCAACATCAGTCCTAACATGACATAACGAGGGTTATTGCCAAAGGGATGGAGAAGTACTCTTGCTAAATTTACATCTAAGCGAAATTTTGTAGCGGCAATAGCTAAAAAGAAACCGCCTAAAAAAAGCATAATAATCGGACTAGCAAAAGTAGCCATGATATCGACATGGTTGATTACAACACCATACTGCGGAGTTCCTTCTAAGCCACGAAAAAAAATGATTGCTTTATCGGAGACTAAAAACAGTTCAAGAGCGATAATAGCGACAGAAGTTGCATAAATAGGGATTGGCTCCAATACCCAACTGAGCGTAGCGAATACAAAAATAGCGGCAATACGTTTTTGTACAATCGTCATACCTTCAAAAGGAAAAACAGATAATGGTAAATAAAGAATCAATAATGGTATGGCTATTGGCAATATATATTTTAAATATTTATGCATTTCATCGCCTCCTAAACATTCACCAATAATCTATAGCCAATCACCTATAAGGTGCTAAACAGACATTAATACCGAAAGAATTAATAAGGTGATCATTCTTGCTGGTTAAAATCACCCCTAACTGCGTTGTGAGTTTTGAAGTGAGAACAACTATCTCCTACAACTCACGCCTTATTAGTGTTAATTTTTCCTGCGCAATCTCTGATCACTTATTTAATTCCATTGGTATAAGAAAGAACTAATTGTTGTTTAAAGCCATTATCAAGAGTCTAACATTGACAAGAATAGTGCTAGATCAATAAAAGAGGCGTTAAATGAAATGATGTTATTTCTTTGTAGAGGAGATCAAAAAAGCAATTGTGAGCATTAATCTATTTCTATGCATTTTTCTGTAGTCTCTCCTATTACAAGGTTTTTATATGCAGTGCTTTATTGCCTTATCTTGTGATAAAAAGCCTATGATGAAGTTACTTTCTTTTATGACGAAACGTTAAGCTTCTCTAAGTCTGTTTCAGCAATAGCTTTAATATGTTGAATAGCTTTAGGATCACGTATACAAAGTGCCACAATAACTAATAACATCGCAGTGATATCAAGTCGCGTTAACCTAGTATCAAGCAACAATGAACAAGAGAGCATAGCGACGACCAACTCAGCAGCGCCCAAGATAGCAATAACGTCAGGTTTTGTTTTAATGGCGCCTATTACAAATAAATATTGAGGTAACGCGGCTGCAATAAAGGCCAACCCCAATAATGCCCACCATCCATTTAGCCCATCAGGAAATATCATCACAGGGCAACTATAAATAGCCATTGGAATCAGTACGATTAAATGCCCTATGGTTCCCCAAGCCATACGCCCTAGTGCCGTTAAGTTCTGTTTAGGCTTTGCTAAATATTGAATTTGCAAAGCAAATATCATTGGCGCTAAAAAACAACCGATCACCAACCACTTAGATTCCATTGATAATTGATCTGGCTGGATAACTAATGACGCGGCAATCAACACTAATATGGCAGATAATAAGGCATTGATGCTCACCATACGTTGGAACATTAAGACACCAATCAACAGAGAGAAAAACGGATACGTATAATAAATCAGAATAGCCGTGGCTGATGGTAACGTTTGCAACGCATAAAAGTAAACTAACATAGCGAGACCATTAGCGAATCCTAACATCAACATTCTGCTCACTTCAGCCCATAAAACTAAAGGGGTTGGAAGATAAAATAACAACAAAATACAAGGTAAAACAAAACGATAAAGTGTCACCATTTCCGGCGTCATGCCTTGAGCAAACAAGATTTGCACAAACAGTGGATTGAAGCCAAATCCAATAGCCGCTAATAACACGAATAAAGGCCCGTTTGTTTGTGATGTCATTTTTTATTCCTATTATTTATCGTTGATTAACGCTTCAAGGCAAATGATCTTAGCAATGGTAACGCCTGTGCATTGAAACTAACTCTAGTTTAGATTCGATAGACAATAGTAGAATTTACATTAATATATAAGTGAATTTTTAATTAAAAACATGCATTTTATTCATGCAATAAAACCCGTGGCAATAAGTAATTTTAAGAAAAAATAGCTAACGGTATTAGTGCAAGTATTGATGTAGATAATGTTGTAGGTAATGATGTCAACATTGATATAACAGCAGATAACAGCATAACGACTTTAAATGGACTCTCTATGAAACTCGACATTAAACACTGGCAAATGCTTAGCACTATCTCTGAGTTAGGTAATGTTGCACAAGCAGCTGATGCTTTAGGTATCAGTCAATCAGCATTAAGCCATCGCATAGCAGAAGCAGAACGTCGGTTAGGAGGAAAGCTTTTTGAAAAAGAAGGTCGTCGTTTAAAGTTAACACCAGCAGGTTCATTAATAACAAAAGCGGCGCTACAAACCCTTCCTATATTAGAGCGAGCAGAAACCGATTTTGAAGCGAATGCCAGCCTAAATAATCAAGTCGTACGCTTAGGGGTTGCTTCTTATTCATGTTATTACTGGCTTCCTGCTTTTATTCAATTTGTTAACCAAAATACGTCAAATTTAAAAATAAGATTAGTCGCCTCAGCCACACAGAATCCTATAACCAGTCTACAACATGGTTCAGTCGATGTCGTGATTGCACCAGGACACCTTGCGACACCAGGCATAAAAACAACACCGCTTTTTATCGATGAATTAGTACTGGTAACGCCCTATCACGATCCGTTAAGCAATAAAAACTTCATTGAAGCTGAAGATCTCAGAGAAAAACATTACTACACTTATAGCCAAACCGTATTGCCTGGCTTTGAATATGACCGTTTTATTAGCCCTTCAGGCGTTATTCCACAACAGTTAGAGATCGTTGAAATGACCGATGCGATTATTGAATTAATTAGTGCAGGCCTAGGCGTGAGCATATTGTCAAAATGGGCGGTCAGTTCTGCACTTAAAACCCAAAGAATTAGCTCAACTAAACTGGGCCCCAAAGGGCTTGACCTTGCTTGGTCTGCACTCACCAGAGAAAGTGAAAAGAAAGGGAGTCCTAGTAAACAACTCGCTACACTTTTAGCTCGTTGGCATAAGACAATGTAAACTCACAGTTAGACAGAGTTATTTACAGAGTCCATTTATGTAGATATTAAGCATTAAATCGCTCCCTTTCTCATTAGAGAAAATAGACGCTGAATAGAATAAGCGATTACTGTATTATGTCGCGCATATATTCCCCCGAGATTTAAGAGCTTTAATGACTATTCAACAATTCGATAATGCACTCACAATTATGCGTACTGGTAACAATGAAGAGAAGGTACCCGTTATTGAAGGGTTAACTCCCTCTAGCATCGTACTTTCAACGCTTAACTCTAAATATATTCACTCTAGTTTAGGGCTACGTTACTTGTATGCGAACTTAAAAGAGTTGCAAGATAATTGTGAAGTTAAAGAATTTGTTATTCATACTCGTCCATTAGATATTGTTGAACAAATACTAGCGGCCAAGCCATCGATAGTAGGTTTTGGGGTTTATATTTGGAATATTGTTGAAACTACTAATGTGGTTAGCCTACTAAAAGTCATTGCTCCAGAAGTTACAATAGTACTCGGTGGACCTGAAGTAAGTTATGAATCAGAAGATCAACTTATTGTTCAAACGGCAGATTATGTATTAACAGGTGAAGCGGATATCAGCTTCTATGAACTTTGTAGAGATCTTCTGAGCAATAATGCACCAGATACAAAGATCATGAAATCAAAACCCGTTGATTTAAAAGATCTTGAAATGCCTTATCAGTATTATACCGATGAAGATTTAAAGAATCGCTTACTCTATGTTGAAGCATCTCGTGGCTGCCCTTTCAAATGTGAATTTTGCTTATCTTCGTTAGATACCAAATCCAATCCTTATGAGTTAACCGTGTTCTTAAAGCAAATGCTCACACTGTATGAACGTGGCGCTCGTAACTTTAAGTTTATTGATAGAACCTTTAACTTAGACATTAATACCTCACTGCAAATTATGCAATTTTTCTTAGATAGAATGACCGATGACTTGTATCTGCACTTTGAAGTAGTGCCAGATCACCTGCCTAGAAAACTAAAAGAAATGTTAGCGCTATTCCCTGAAAATACATTGCAGTTTGAAATTGGTATTCAAACCTTTGACCAACAAGTTCAAACTAATATCAGCCGTAAACAAAATAACAAAAAATCAAAAGATAATTTAATCTGGCTGAAAGAAAATACCACCGCACATATTCATGCCGATTTAATTTTTGGACTACCAGGTGAAACTTTTGACACCTTTAAGGATAGTTTCGACCAGCTATACGCGTGTAAGCCACATGAAATACAAATGGGTATTTTAAAGCGCCTTAAAGGAAGCCCGATTATTAGACACACTGAAAATTTTGATTTACGTTTTAACCCGTTACCACCGTTTAATATTTTAAGTACGGATCGTGTCGATTTTGCCACCATGCAATTGGTTAATCGCTTTGCAAGATATTGGGATATGATTGGTAATTCAGGACGATTTAAACACACCTTAGATTACCTACTCGCTGATAAGCCTTTTGATAACTTTATGGCGATTTCTAACTGGATATTCGACGAAACGGGACAAACACATAAGATTAATCTTAAGCGTTTATACGAGTTAATTTCGCAATCGGTCGTTGCTTTGTTTCCTGACCAACATGAAGTCGTGCTGCCACAACTTGAGCGAGACTACACGGCTTCAGGCCTTAAAAGTGTATTCAACACACTTAACCTTTATGCTGCACAGGTAAAAGACGCCACTAAACCAAGTAAGTTATTACAACGTCAGAAGCAACACATGCAATAAAGCTGTGCTGCTATTCTTTCCTATTAATTATCAACATTAAAACTCTGGCAGATTCAAGTCTGTTAATAAAACGCGCTTTTTTATTATCTAGCAGCGCGTTTGAACAAGTTTAACTAAACCTTAAACAAAGCCTTAAGCAGAATCTTAAGCAGTGCCTCCTTGGTTATTTATGAAGTCTTTGTAAGCCGTCAAAGTACGTTCAGCAATATGATTTAAGTCTGCACAGATAGATTTTGCTTTAAGAAAGTCTTCCGCTAAACTAGCTTGCTCTAAGTTTTTACAGAGTGAAAACATAGCTTCAGCACCTAACGAACCCGCAGAACTTTTTAGTGCGTGAGCATGATCCGCAAGAGCTTCTAGATCTGAGTTATTAAGAGACTGGTTAATCAACTCACTACGATGGTTGATATCATCGATAAAAAATCCAATTAAGGTTAACACTGCTTCAGGCGATGTATCTTCAGCTAGACCTTTAAGCGACTCTTTCGATAAAAAGATCTCTTCTGTTAATGCTTCGCAGTTATTATTTATGTTATTGGTAGTGAGGTTATTGTTGCCAGAATGATCATTTTCATCAGCTTTATCTTTCGTGATGGACTTCATCTTAACTTTGGTGTTGTAAATACAACGATTAATGCATTCAACTAGTATTTGAGTATTAAAAGGCTTACCAATGAAGTCGTCCATTCCAGCTGCTTTACATCTCTCCATTTCTGACACTTCTGCATTCGCTGTCATCGCGATAACCGGCGTATGTTGATTAATACTATTACCCGCTTTTAAATTTTTAACTGCATCGATTCCATTCATTCTTGGCATGCGGACGTCCATAAGAATCACATCAAACAATTGCTTTTCTAATATTTCTAACGCTTCAATACCATCACAAGCAAACGACACTTGGTAACCTCTATTCTTTAAGGTTTCCCCTGCAATGAATCGATTGGCTTCTATATCATCGACTAATAAAAGCGTGTTTTTATTACCTACACTTTTGTGGAGATCAATTGTTGTTCTTTCCACTGATTTTGTTTTATTAATTGAATTTAAATAACAGATATCATGACAATATATTGGACGATTTATACGGTTAAAATCGCAATAAGGGAAAGGAAGATCAACTCCTAAGCTACTGATACAATTAATCTTAAGCTTAAGAGAACTTATCCAATCATGATGACTATTTTCTTTTTTTAAAACGTTATCATCAATTAACCAAATTGCTGTATTACTTAAAATCGAATCGGTGATATTTTCACGTAACGTACTAATATCATCAAATTCAAAAAAGGTAATGTTCATTTTTTTCATTTTTTCACAAAAAATAGATTGTAAACTTTTATTATCGGACACAAGGATCATTGGTCCTTCAAGCATAGGCATTTCTGATGGTACTTGATCGATAAATTCAACGGGTAACGTAAAATAAAATTCACTTCCCTGTCCAATAACACTCCTAACACCAATAAACCCATTCATTAAAGTAATAAGCCCTTGTGCTATATTTAAACCTAGCCCTGTACCACTTGATCTGGCTTCTAATGTTGAATCGACTTGTTCAAACTCATCGAATATTTTAGAAAGACAGCTCTCTTTAATACCCATGCCAGAATCTTTGACACTAACATGCAGCATTTCCTCTCCCGTTTTTAACATAATGCGACTCAATGTGACCATTACGACACCTTGGTCAGTAAACTTACAGGCATTATCAACAAGAATATTTAAGATTTGGCGAAAATGAGCCCCATCTGTAACAACACGGCCAATTTCACCTGGAGATACATCACCCAATAACGTTAACTCACTTTTAACCGTTTTTGCTTCAACGCTATTAAGTACATCTTCAATTAAAGCTGCTAGGTCAATTTCACTGTATTTCAGTTCCATATGACCCGCTTCAATTTTAGAAAAATCGAGTATGTCATTAACGACATCAAGTAATGCACTACCACTTGTTTGTGCAGTATTTAATAAACGAATATATTCAGGTGGCTCTTTTATTTTTTCTGCAACTAAATTAACTGCGCCTAAAACTGCGTTCATAGGAGAACGTATTTCATGGCTCATTTGTGATAAAAATCTAGATTTAGCTTGGGATGCATCTTCGGCTATTTGTTTAGCTTTAGTAAGGTTAATGGCATTTTCATTGAGCTTTTTCTGGTCAGAATTCACTTTATCTAACATGACATTAAAGGCTCGAGCGGTATCTGAGAGTTCATCTTTTGATATGATCCTCACTCGAGAACTCATATCTCCTCTTGTAACGGCCAACGCTACTTTTTGTAAAGCCAGCAAACCTTTAGTTAAATACATGCTCAAAATAAGAGAAACAAAAGCAACCATAAAGAGATCGGCTAAAGCGATCATAATTAAACGATAACGCGCGTTATTTGCAAATAATAATAAAGAATCTACCGATAAACCAACTTGCACTTTAGCAAACTCGATCCCCGAAACTGACACTAATTTTTGAGCATCAAATATGCCATCATCAATTTCAGAAACGTTAGAGTCTTCAAAAAAACCATTATCTAAGCTACTTGTATCACCTGCTTCAGCGAGAACACCGAAATTATCGATTATGCGTATATAGCGAATATCTTCGAGTTCTGCTATTTGCAAAGTAATTTCATCAAGTGATGCGATATCTGATGAAATGACTGAATTTGTGGCCAATAAACTGAAGAGGTGTGACGTCTCGCTCGCTCGTCTATATAAAGATTCTTCACCAGAATGCTCAATATAAGATAAAGACTGCCAAAGTAATAACAACAAAAACAGTGCTTCTGTTACCCCAATCAATAACATGGTTTTGAATCTAAATGACATATAACTTCCTTGTAAATACGCTTAAATTATTTAGTTTTTTCCTAATAAGAAATTAATTTTCAAATCACGAACATCGTCCCAATCTTTATCAATGGCTTTAACAAAACCTTTCATTGCTAATGGCATCAATAGTTGATCACTCACTTCAATATTTAAAAATCCTGCTATTAGTTTTTTTCTCGTTTCTTCGCTAACACTTGGATAAGTCGCAATGGCATGAGGTGTATAACCTGCAGATGTCCAAATAATTTTTAATTCATTTCGAACATCTTCAGGCAATGCATTAAAAGTACGTATGATGCCACCACCTGCGACAAAACGCCCTTCAGCAACATTACGGTATACCGCATCATGAGAGTTCACATATTGACTATCAAAACTAATTTTATTCTGTATTAAATTAGCTTTTGGAATTAGCGTTGCAGCAAAAGAAGCTGGCGCTGGGAAGGCAATTCGTTGGGTCGAGAGATCATCAAGTTGATCGATCACACTGTTTTTATTCGCAACGATAATCCCTTTAATTCTCTTCTCTTTTTCATGTACCAAGGCATTAAAACCAACTTTCTCGCTAAGCACTACATAGTGATATGGGTTCATATAAGCGATATCATAATCACCTGCCGCTAATCGTCTTTCAAATGTTGGAATATCAGGAGCGGTTGTAAACTTTAGTTCAACCCCTGTTTTGTCACTTATAAATTTAAGCAAGGGGATCCAATTCCTTGCTAATTTAGCGGCCGATTGTTGAGGAACAACAGCAAATGTTAAAGCTTTAGTGTCGATACTTTCAGTTTCATGCTTATTTAATGGAGCATGTGTATTTAAAGAAGTACTTTTGTTTGCAGCGCAATTTGCATTTATTGGATTAACAAAACATACAAAAGAAATCGTCATCAATAATTTAGTTAATATTTTCATCAGCTTGCCTTTATGTAGTGACTAATGCTTATAATAAAGCAATTAATACTCCATAATGAGAAGAACAAATAAAAACAAAGCTACATCATTGATAAGTAAAACATTTAATTCACATTGGCTACATTAATTAAAAATAATTTCATATTTAGATTCGCATTATGCAAATCAATTTGCATCACATTTTATGATGTAAAATACACTCATAAAGAAATTGCTTAACAAATAGATGAATAAACAGGTAAATTAAAGGATTGAATAAATTGATTAACCCCGCATCGTATTTCTACTTTGCTTAACCGAAGTTCATTTCTGTTACTTTATTAATTAAAACAATAATATTCGTAATGAATGATAAACCAAATAATAACTTGCCTATAGAATGCTCCTCATTGTTAATAACATAACTAACAACTAAAAGACTAAGCTTAAGAAATCTACTCTGATTAATGTTTGTTTACAGACAATGCTCTATTTATAACCGTGACCATTCAAGGTGCAAAATTCAACAAGCGGTGAAGTGAACGGATGCTAGGTAGAAAGCGGAAGATCTAACGGGTTAAATCGACACTTTCTATATGCATTACAACCTTCAAAAAGGACTCGCCATTGTCATCATGTTACGCCTTGATTTAAAGTCCAAGCTAACGACTGAACAAAGCACCTTGATCGGTAACGGATATAATAAACCTAGTCTTTGATAAACAAGGCTTTTAAATCAATGACGTTAACAACTAAATGGGTAAAATGATTAAATGGCCTCACCTTGCCAACTCTTAATTTTACGGTAAATTGTCGATGCACTAACCCCAAGATGAGCAGCTGCTAATGGGATATTCCCATCACAAATATTAATCGCTTGTTCTATCACGTTTTTTTCTATTAACCACATCGGAATGATATCTTTGATATTTGCTTCTTTACTCGATACATTAATATGACTGTCTGTTGTAATAGAGGCTGGTTTAATCGCAGAAAGACTTTTTTTACCAAAAGTTTCTGGCAACATATCAGAAGTAATATCAGTACCCGAATGTATAACGACCATATTCTCTATTATATTTTGTAATTCTCTAATATTACCTGGCCAATCGTATTGCATAAACATTGACTGAACATCTGATGAGAACTGTACAAACTCTTTGTCGTTAGCTTCATTTTTATCCGTTAAAATAGCATTCGCTAAGAGCAATATATCTTTGCCTCTATCACGTAGTGGCGGTAATTGGATAGGGATTACATTTAAACGATAATATAAATCTTCTCGAAAACGCCCTTCACCAACTTCCGCAGCAGGGTTGCGATTAGTTGCACAAACCACTCGTACATCACTTTGAATGACGTCAGTACTCCCCACTCGACTAAACGTCCCTGTTTGTAGAAAGCGTAATAATTTAGCTTGTAAGTTTAAATCCATTTCGCATATTTCATCTAAAAATAAAGTACCTCCATTGGCTGCTTCTACTGCGCCTTTTCTATCTGAGACGGCCCCACTAAAAGATCCTTTCATGTGACCAAAAAATTCTGATTCAAATAAATCTCTCGGAATTGCTGCACAATTTATGGCAATTAAAGGAGCATTTTTTCTAGCACTGAAGCTATGTAAATATTGAGCACAAACTTCTTTACCTGTACCACTTTCACCAGTAACAAATACACTTGCTTTACTACGTAGTGCACTATCAAGCAGACGAAATACTGTTTTCATTGCTAAGGATTCACCAATAAATGACAGTTCTGGTGTCGTCGATGTTTCTACTGTTACTTTTTTAGATTCAACTTCTTCTAAATGAAGTTGCTTCACCGCATCTCGTACCGACGTTATCATTCGCTCACGAGAGAAAGGTTTTTCAATAAAATCGAAACCACCCAAACGCATTGCATCGACAGCCGTTTCTATCGAACTATTCGAAGTGATAATAATGACACGTGCAGGTGAGTCTTGACGGTTAACGAACTGTAGAACGTTTAATCCACTAATATCTGGTAAACAAACGTCTTGAATAATAACACTAGGCATTCTTTCTTTAATCGCCGCCAAAGCAGAATATCCATCAACAAAATTCCGGGTTTCATAGCCAGCCTTTTCAAGCTGAGAACTATATAAAGCACCACTAGATAAACTGTCCTCTACAATATAAACTAACGTTTTTTGTAATGTTTTTGACATGTAATTCCCTTACTAAAGAGCCTTGTTATATTTGCTGTTATACACTTTCAGTGTTTTATTAATCAATGCTAACAACTGACTATCTTCACGAGTAATCATCTTTGATGGCGAAGACAATCTGTCATTTATATCTTTAGCGGCTATTGCAACTGAAACTGCCCCATACAGTGCAGCAGAGTTTTTAAGTATATGAGTAACACTTTCGATTGTTGGTAAATCCATCACCTCAAACGCTTTCTCTAAATCGGCTAATAACGAAGTTGTCTCCTCAATGAACAAGCCAATCAACTTATGGCAAGTTTCATCATCTAAGTCATCTTTCATTTGTTCGATAACATTTTCATCAATTAAATTATGCATATTTTAATCACCAATTTACATTTTCTTCTTTATTAGCCAATACATTACAAACTATAAATAACAACACAACTATAGTACCGTTTACTTAAAATACCCCATTTGGGTTTATTTATATTGATTTAATTCACTAAATAATGACTTTAACCATAAAATAAAATATAAAGTTATACCCATTACCAATCAAGATGCATTGTTCAGCCATTAACTCGGATACCAACAAAGGGTCTAACATGATGACAATGGCGAGTCCTTATCGAATGTTACAACGCAATATTGGTTTTCGAATTGGCGCCCCGCAGGACTTGCTGATTTTGCATATTGAGTGGAGATGGGTATATATATTGCCAACGTTAGTTGAATGTTAGCTTGGCCATTAAGCATTCCATAATCCGTAGATAAAAGTCTCTATCTACGAATACTCATGCTCTAATTATCGATCATCCCCAGCGATATAAATTATCTTCAAATGAGGCAGGCTTTCCTAATAAATAGCCTTGTGCCGTATCACAACCTAATTGATTAAGAATTTGTAATTGCACTTCATCCTCAATACCTTCAGCAACAATATGCATGCCTAGGCGTTGAGCCATAGCGACTATCGCGCTACACAAAGTAAAGTCATCATTACAAGTAGCAATACCATCGACAAAACTTTTATCGATTTTCAAACCATTGACTTTAAACTCTCGTAATAAACTTAAAGAAGCAAAACCAGTACCAAAATCATCGACCCAAATTTCAACACCTTCATTTTGAAAAGCATTAAAAACTTTAGCAATAACCTTTGGGTTTTGAATCAATGCAGTTTCAGTTAGTTCTAATTTGATACAACGTGGCGGAATATCTAGTTTGTCCATGAGGCTCATTATTTGACTGAAAATATCTGAGTTGACGATCTGTACTGCAGAAATATTTAGAGAAACAACAATATCTTTTAAGCCATACTGAAGGAAACGCTTTAGGTCCAATAGTACTTGTTGGAATATCCATTCACCTAACTCAACAATCTGACCACTTTCTTCAGCATGAGGGATGAACTTATCTGGTGAAATAAGACCAAATTGAGGGGAGTGACATCTAACCAATGCTTCAAAACCAATTAATTTACTATTTTGCATAGAAAAAAGGGGTTGATAAACCATAGAAAAATGCTGATTTTTCATCGCACTATCAATGATGTCAGTTAAGTTATCTAACACTGATGATGTGCTAACGCATTGCTTTTTAAGGTCATGGCTTAACTCAGAGCGTTGAATTTTAGATGCCTTCATAGTATTTGATTCCTTCGTGACTTTAAATAGATTAATACCAACATTGCAAATTATAGACCAACATAAAAAAACATTTATAAACGCTGTAATCTATTGAATATAAAGGATTAAATAACAGCCTATATTTTACTAAGTATTTACTTTTATCGTCATTCGCAAAATGCAAATCAAATTATTAGTCGTGACTTCCAAATTGCAAATTGCGCCCCTCCAATCAAAGTGGTGCTTAAATTCAAAATATAAAAAAAGGGAAGAAACAATTAAGCCTTCTTCCCTTCTAATTCATAAATTACTTTCTGTTATTTCTAGCGGCTCTATTCTCCGTTGGGAGCCGTATTAAACCATTGATCACCATCGATTCTTCCACCTAAAGCAGGCAAATTAACTTGAAAAGGAGGAATAAATGGTTCTAACGCATTTTGTGTTTGATCATTTATATTAGGTACCGATACTGCTTTTTTAAGGTTCAGGCCTGAGCATAAAGCATTAACACCAATCCCTAGTTGGCTTGAATCCTCTAATTCAGTACCATTAGGACAACATTGTCCTTGTAAACCTAACCTATCTACTAGGCCACCAGTTACTGAATAATAACCTGCTGGGCAAGCACATTGTCCTCCACTGTCTGTTCCACAAGCAGAATCACAGCTAGCACTTAATGGAATACTGCTATCTGATGAAGAACATGTTAATGGCGCCTGTCCAGCATCTAGCGGTAAATTAACAGGCGATTCACAGGGTTCTCCTGTGACTACTTTTTGTGATATGTAACGAGACCCGATTGGCGATCCTATGCCTCCGATAATTTCAGGCATAGGGCAAGCTTCGAAGGTTTCTTTGTATAAAAAGCCAGGAAGGCCATTAGGCGAACGACCTATCGCGTAATTTGGACCATTTTGTAATGCTTGGAAATAACTAACCGCGCCTGTATTAGGTAAACGACTGACGCCTGAACTATCTAAGGTCTCATTACTGGTTGGTTTAATACAAGGGTCGCCTTGGCAATTTAACGCAGTGTAATAAATAGGCTCTCTACTAGTAAAGCGATCATCACGAACACCAATTAATGCGCGGTAATTTTTAGGTGGGTTAGTCGTTGTACGGTCAATATAAAGTAACTGAGGGGCGTCATGTTCATCAAAATTAATCACTTCTCCCAGTACATTATTATTACTGTCTGCAACCAAAACACTTCTGTCTTGTTGTTTTATTTTTTGCTTAAACAATGCATCTCTAATAGCAGTGATTCCGACAAAACTACCAATCACTAAAATAGTAATGATCAGGATTAATTCAATCGTTAATACAAAACCACCTTGTTTATTTAAGCTAGCCTTTGCAGGTATTACTTTACACAATGTTGATCTAGCCATATCAATTCCTTTTTCTATTTAGTGTAGTTCGTGACAAAAAAAACACACTTATAATATGTCGCCAAGTAAGGCCATAATTTCACTAATTTGCTGCCCAGCGGGAAAAAAAACTAAAACAAAGAACATCGGAAAACAAACCATTGCCATCGGTAACGTAGACTCTAATGCTTTTCTGTTGATACGACTGGTAAGTTGCTGATCTTGTTGTAATCGGAGAAAATCAGCTAATGACTGAAGCCCATCACTTACAGGGCTACCCACTTCTATCCCAGCTTTAATGATAACGGCAAGTTTATTTAAAGCTTCTACACCTGTTCTTGCCGATAAGTTATTAAAAGCAATGGCTCGCTCTCGACCTGCATCAAGCTCATAGGCAATTAATTCAAGCTCAGCAGCTAAAGGGTTATCTTTTTGCAAACCGAAATGGGCGGCTTTACGAAAGGCCTGACTCAATGATAAACCTGACTTCAAAAAAACAATTAATAAATTAATAAAAAAGACTAATGACAAATTTATTCTACTTTGACGATGGTTTCGTTTAAGTAATAAATAAATATCCATAAATAAAAACGTGACAATACCGATAACACCAACACTCCAAACACCTAATGAGAGTTCAAGTGCCAATGCAACAAATATAACCGCACAGCCCCACTTTACAGCCCAGTACCATAACCAGAAACGTTCTAATGGAATACCACATTGGCGGATCAATTTTTGAGGGTAAATTAAATAGCTTTTCTTTGAGTGATTAAATGGGTCTTCAATTAATTTACTTTCCTCCCTTAAACTTTGCTTTAAAAAGTAGAGAAAAATAATCAACATCAATAAAAAAATAAAATCCAACCAATTAAACATATTCATTGCTCTATCCTCGCAATACGACGTAGCCATAAATAACCAAAAAACTGTAAAAATAATGCACCACCAAGATAAGTTGGACCAGATGGATGTTTTAATAGCGTGTCAAACCAATCTGGCTGCTGCCATAATAAAATAGGGATCAAAATATAAGGTAAACCACCGCATAAGATTGCTGCGTAACGAGTCCCTGATAAATGAGTATCAATTTGTAATTGATGACGTTGTCTATCTCGGACAATACGATTAACCGAATCCAGCATAAAGGTAAGATCACTTCCTGATTGGTAACGAGCAATAATAACCTGGGCAAATAGTCGAGTAGCAACACAATTATATTTAGTCGTTAGTTGGTTAATTGCTTGTTCCGGCGTACACCCCATATCTAAACGCCCTAACATACCTATTAACAAGAACTTAACGGTTCCCTTTCCTGACTCCGCGGCTAAATTAATTGCTTGATGTGGTGACTGACCACTAGTCAATGCGGCTTTCATCATATCCATCGCTTCAGCTAATCCTTTTTCTACTCGTTTTATTTTATATTTAGCTAAATCACTAATGCTATTGAAACAAAACACCGTTACCGCCATAGCCGCGATCGCCGCTAATGGAATATGTTTAGGAAAAAGTTCTAATAACAACATGAAAACAGAGACAGCAATCACGCCAATACCAATAATAATAAGCGCAGGAGGTAAATTTATATTAAGCGTTTGTAAATGATTACCTAATGCAGATACGGGCTTATTCTTAGTCTGCTCATGAAGCTCAGCTTTAAGTGTGTTGTCAGGAAATGTTTTATTAGAATTAGCTTTTTTTAGATTCAATTTCTTAAACCAATAAAAAAAGATAATTAACATGATAAATAGGCTTAAAAATAAACCGATAGACTCTATATTTATCATCATTTCTCCACCTTTAACAACCGATTAAATTGCTCGCTGGTATAGCCTTTAAATGCAACTTTAGTCCCTAACTCAGAATCATTGCCAGTTGCATTATGGCTTCCCTCAATACACTCAGGGTGGCTATTATCTGCATGTTTAAAATGAAATAATTCTCGAATCTGTTCTTTATCGTCGTTCTGAATAAACTCACAAATACTGACCACTCGACGACTACCATCCTGAAAACGCATCACTTGAATAATTAATTGTAATGAAGAGCGAATCATTTGTTGAATAGCGACGGTTGAAAAACCTTCATTGCCCATTAGCGCTAATGTTTCCATTCTACTAATCACGTCATTTGGACTATTCGCATGTAACGTGGTTAAACTTCCATCATGTCCGACATTCATCGCCTGTAACATGTCTAAGACTTCAACACCTCGTACTTCTCCAACCACAATGCGATCTGCCCTCATACGTAATGCATTTCTAACTAAGTCACTCAAGCTAATCGCTCCATTACCTTCGCTATTAGTATGTCGAGATTCTAATGAAATAACATGAGGATGTTTTAATTGTAATTCAGCCGTTTCTTCAACCGTTACAATACGTTCAGTCTCAGGAATGAAACCTGATATTGCATTCAGTAAGGTTGTTTTACCTGCTCCTGCACTGCCGGCGATCACGATATTGATCCCTGTCGACACAGCTAATGCTAAAAAATCCATCATAGCTTGGCTTAAAAAACCCTTATCGATCAGTTGCTGAGTGCTCAAATCCTCAGTATGAAATCGACGAATAGAGACGATTGGGCCAGATTCACAAAGAGGTGGAATCACTGCATGTAATCGACTGCCATCTGGTAAACGAGAATCGACCATCGGTTGACGTGCATCTAACTGTCTACCTTGAGTACTTAAAATACGGTCTAAAAAACGTTTCAAGTGGCTCTCATTATCAAAGCGTAAATTAGTTTTTGTTAGACGACCATTTCTATCAACCCAAATT
This sequence comes from Psychromonas sp. SP041, assembly GCF_000470315.2. Taxonomy (GTDB): domain Bacteria; phylum Pseudomonadota; class Gammaproteobacteria; order Enterobacterales; family Psychromonadaceae; genus Psychromonas. The sequence continues at coordinate 8,151 of NZ_CBRF02000004.1, read as the reverse complement.
TCATGTGGGCCATTTATCAAAATATCAGTCACCCCAGGTTCTTCCATTAAACCTGATATTGGCCCTAACCCCGTTAATTCATGCATGATTTGTAAAGTTAAGTTTTTTTGTTCGTTGACACTTAACTTAGGATTTAATCTAGGATGCATTTCATCAAGTAACAGGTTTAAACGACGTTCTACCTGATTGATGTCTTTTAATAAATGTATGTTTTGTTCTTCAATCCCATCAATCAGACGATTATGTAAAAAATGACGTAATTCTCGGAAACGCTCTGACGCAATATTTTCTTTCTCAAGTTCAGTAAGATCTAATGTTATGTTCGAGTTTTCCATGATAAGCCACCTCTTCTTAAAATCTAAACAACATCGATTATTGGTTCACTCTTACATTTGAACGTCGTATACCTGCAACCATTTCAACATTACGAAAGCGCTGCTTAGGATCAATATTCAGTTGAGTGCCCTGTGCAATATCATGTGCACTATGAAAAATCATCGCAATGGTATCGCTTGCTCTAATACTGGTTAATGCATGAACGTCTGAAGGTCTTATCGCCACGATTAATGACACACCAGGCTGGTTAGCATCTTGACTTTTTTTAGGTAACAACATGTTTTTTAAACCATTATCATCTGCTTTTTTAGCAGCTGGATAATTAATGCCAATCAACTGAATATCTCGTGCAACTGTACGTACACCATTTCGACTTCTAACAACGACATCAAAACGGTCACCATCACTCATTTGTCCGTAAGGCATGCCTTTTTGAACATGCTCTAGGGTATATAAAACCCTACCTGAGGGAATTGCTTGTGATAAAGACCTCTTCTCTTTAACTTTGAGATCACTTGGATAAATGGCACTACCGGCCTGTTTATTTACTTTTAATGTTTTCCCCATTAATTGACGAGGGTTTTGAATGGTGCCAGACACATCATCCTGATCGATACGCACTTTTTTTAATGACCGTTGTGTAATGACTTGACCTGATTCTAGATGACTACTGACAGTCCAAGCTGATACCGTTGACATCTTGTCAATTTGACGAATACCAAGAACAGAAGCCAGCATACCCGATGCAGTAAAAAGGAGCATAGCACCTGTTGCACTACCCGTTAATTTAACTTTCATAAACCACCCCATTAATCAAATAAAAAGTGAGGACAGGCGCATTAATTTGAACCTGTCAGTAAGGTCTCGAGTTACTTAAGGCTACCGGTATTACTTGAAGAATTAGCAGCTGTACTTGCTGTTCCATCAATTGCAGCAGCCGATTCAGAAAAGTCAGAAACGATAAATTCAAACTTTTGACCATCACCCGCATTAACATCAACTGCATCGATAAAACCAGACCCACTGATTTCAGCAGTCCCTTCACCATTTATTAAACCGTCAAATGCATAACTTTGATCAAGAGAGCCAATCGCTTCAGCAACATCTTCCATTTCGGCAGTAACAGCATCACGCATTGTTGTTAAACCAACGACAAGTCCAATTACAATAGTAGTAGACAATAATAACAGCTCTGAAGTCATTACAAAGCCAGCTTCTTTTTTCTTGCCTAGTTTGTTGTTTTTAATTGTTTTCATGATATTTACCTCTATTGTTATAAAAATGAATAATGAGTAATAAACAAACTCAATTCGTTTGAGCTTGTATCTACTATTGCGATTGTTATGCCACCTTTTAATTAAATTAAAAATAAAAAATAAAAATAAAATAATTAAGATAAAAATCAATCAGATAATTAAAAATCAAAATAAGAATAGGAAAAGGAAAATAATAGAGGCATACGGTTTTTTTCATATTAATTCTATTCTGAATTGCAAAATGCAAATCAAAGTTGATAAAAGCAGGCATACCGCTAGCTATAACAATTAAAATACGAATAAAAAAGATATAAAAATTTTACAAAGTAATTTATCTCTTCATTATTTTATGGGCATTCACCATCAAAATAACAAATAATAAATAACAAATAATAAATAATAAATAATAAATAATAAATAATAAATACGCTTATTAATAAGTAACTGATAAGCGAGAAAGGACTAAATAATTAAAAGAGAAAGCATAATGGCGGTATTGTTCCGAGCAATTATCCTCTATTTATAGGTATATACCCGTTATCCTCAAGATGCTTTACTCAGGTGTTAGCTTGGACTCCAAATCAAAACGCAACATGGTGGTCATGTAATAGTAGCGGCTAGTCCTTATCGAAGGTTACAAGGTAAAGTTGGTGACCTAGAGGGCAAGCTGTGAAGTAAATACCTTCGTTGTTAGAAAGTCTCGACTTAACCCGTTAGATCTTCCTCTCCCATTCTAGCGTCTGTTTACCTTATAACTTGCTGATTTCTGCACCTTGAATGGTGACGTGTATAAATTGATATAAATATAAAAAGATGAAGAAAATCATAACGTATTCGTCTCATTTTGGCTGAAGTGGTTTAGATTTAGCCATCATTTATAAGCTCATTAATAACGATTAAATTTAATAAATAATAGAACCCTCATTATTTTATATTGATAACAGTTGACGAGTGTGATTGCAGAAGGTTTGACGAGGCAGTTAAATCTTTTTTACTTTACATAGGATTATTTACAGGGTTTTAACACTGGATAACTGCATGTTTTGCATTAATTCCAAAAGAATTAATAAGGTGATCATTCTTGCTGGTTAAAATTACCCCTAACTGCGTTGTGAGTTTTGAAGTGAGAACAACTATCTCCTACAACTCATGCCTTATTAGTGTTAATTTTTCCTGCGCAATATCTGATCACTTATTTAATTCCATTGGTATAACTACCCTCTTTAGTTCTATGAATGTAGTTATTTTCACTTCTTAACTGAACCAATAAACCCCGAGTATTGGCGAAACTACTCGGGTTTATTGAGTCATTGCTAACCCATACTCAGATTCAAATGAATGACATTTTATGAATATAGCTGTTCATTAGAGATTTTTTAATTAAGGCGACAAGGTACATGTTCTCTCAATAACAATACTTTAGCATTTAATAATTTATTACTTGGCTGCTCTTCTAAAACGCCCTTATATTCTTTACAAGCTTTATACCATTCCTTCTGTGCTTCATAAATAATTCCACGGTGATAACCAATTCTCCAATGATTGCCCATAAAACGTTCTGCTGAAGTCATTGATAGCAAGGCTTTAGAGTATTTACCTTCAAGGTAATAATAAGCAGCTTGAAGCTCATATAAATTAGATTCGTAAGGGGTAATATTTAGTTGGCGTGTGACTATTGCTCTAGCAAGACTCAAATTACCTTCTTCCATTGCAATTCTACTGCGTAATATTGCCGCTTCAGGATAAGCACCTCGTTTAGATAAAATCAGATCTAATAATTGTTGGCTAGCACCTGTATTACCAATTTCAAATTCAACTAAAGCACTTGCCATGATGACGCGCTGATGATTGGGGTATTTTAAATATAAAGCGCTCAATTCAGATGCTAATCTAAAACAGTCCACCATCGGTTGATTAATGTCGTGACAATTAAGGTTAATCACTAACTTACTGGTATCGATTGCTTTTTGGGCTGTTGCATTCGTACAATTAACACTATTGATTTGATTTTTCAAACACGTTTCATGACGCCCATCTGAGCTCAAACTACATGCTTCTGATAACGGCTGTTGGTTAGCTTCACATTGGCGACTCTCTTGTTTAATTTTAACATAACGTGTTAAGACCTCATCTAATTGCTCATTTGGTGCATATACTTGATTAATAGTATTGTTATTGGCACAACCAGTGATGATCAAACCACTCAATAAAATAAACATTGAAGAAAATAGGTTAATTTTCATTTTGTAGTTTCCTTATGAGAAGAATTGAATGCATGATTTACATTAAAGACAGATTTTTGTAATAACGCTCCTGTTGTAGGGAACTGCCATAAATTAACTTCGTGTTTTAACTCTCTTACAATCGTTGGTGTCACGATAATGAATAACTCTCGTTCGGAGTCTGATTCAGATGTCGCTTCAGCCAACTTTCCAAGTATCGGAATATCACTCACGCCAGGTGTAAAGTCTCGACTGTCATTAATATCACGGCTTACTAACCCACCAATCACCATCGGTTGCCCATCGCGTAAACGAGTCGATGTACTTAAACTTCTCACATTAAACGCAGACGTATTTAAGCCGCTGCCAGTGCTATCTGATATTTGTTGAGTTAAAAGCGTATCAGGTGTCGAAATGGTCGGGTTTAAGTCCAATGTGATGCGATCATTTTCATCTACCATTGCACGAACTTGTAATTGCACACCGAATGACTTAAATGTAGTGCCGCTGAAGACGCCTGATGTATTTGATCCGACTTGATCTCCACTAACAATCCCGCTTGGTGCGAACGCCGTTGGAAGTGGCACTTCACCACCCGCAGAAAAGACAGCAGTTTCTCCTGCTAAAACAGTTAAAGTAGGACGAGATAATGTTTTCGATATCCCTTCTTCTTCCAACATCGAAAATAACAAGTCAAATGCAAAGTCTTTACCGATCACTTGTAAGTTATTAACTAACCCACCTCCTAAAATTTGTAAGGCGTTATTCACTTTTGACGACGATGATGCGTCTGCAGTTGCACCTTCTAAACCAAAATTACCGCCCGTTTTATCATATCCATTACTTAACACAGAGAAGTCAGGACGCCATTGTTTTAAGCGACGTTTATTCACTTCATACATTTGTACCGATACACGTATTAATGGCAAGTCGCGTACTTCAATCACTGACAACAATTTCCCACCAGCGACAGATAACAACTTTGCTCGCCCAATGTTAGATGCAATATTGTTATCAGCGCTGCCGCTAGATGCGCTACTTAACCCCAGTCCACCTAAACCGCCTGAGCTTTTATTGCTCTTTCCGTTAAACAATCCACCAGATTCATTCGCTAAAATTGAAATAACTGCTTCTTTAGATTTTTTGACTTCTTCCCCCGTTACTAGCCTAGAGGCAACTGTTAACACTCTAACCAGCTCAACTTGATTATCGACAAAACCTTTTAGTAATAAAGTATCTTGGTTCGCATCAGGCATGTCACCATGTTGTACACGAGTAACTGTAACCGACTCACCACCCACCAAATCAATATTGGTTTTAACGCGTGTAACAATATCTTCAGGCAAAGTTTCAACAGAGATCAAATTGATAATTGCAGCAGAACGAGTATTCCTTTTCGATTGAGGTTGAATGCTTTTATTTTGCATACGTAAATTATCAACTACTGCATTCAGTGGAGATGATTGTAATAACACGTTATCACTGCTCCCTTGGCCTGCTTCAAAGTAGTTACGAGCTGCGGCTTCTGCTGCAATACGGTATTTAATCGTCGGCACTTTTCCACGTAACACGAGCGCATCTCTATCAGGTGCTAATGTGAGCGATATATTAGGATGAATATCTTTGATGGCATGATGCAATACACTTAAATCTGAAGTGACTGTAAATAAGAATGTTTCTGAGGTTTGATCTGAATACCAAACCATCACGCTGGTTCGCCCTACTTCTTTGGCTAATACTAACGCCTCATTTTTACTCAATACTTCTATTTGTAACGTTTCTTCTTGCCCAACAGCGATACGCTCAAGCACTTTATTGAAGACTAATCGGCTATGAGTCCATTGCACCAATTTTCTTATATTTTTAGACTTTCTACTATCCGCTGTTTCTACAAACATAAGGCCACCAGCTACAGCAACCGTTGGCTGTAAAAATAAGACGCCAATAAAACAAACCAATACTAATTTAATCATGCTCATACCATTCTCCTGTTACCTTCGTTTTCAACTAAACACATATAATGTTTTTAATTCGAGGGTTTCTGGTTATATCGCAACATTTAGACCAGCTTGTAAAATATACAATGAATATTTATTTAAAACTTATAGAACAGTTAGTTACCTTAAAAAAGGAAAGTAGAATGACAAACGAAAAATTAGCAATATGCAAAATGAGATTAAATATTCTTATATTGAATCGCATTTTGCAAATAAGTGGGTTTAAAATAGTTTTTAGACATTCAATAATCGAGTATGACGATACTGCGATAAGATTAAAGACATTTATTTTAGGGTTTTAGTATTTGATTGGTATTGATACTGATACTGAAACTGAAACTGAAAAGTATCATTTCAGCCGTTTTAAAATGAATTAAAAAACACTTGAATGAAAATGAATAATCCAAACCTTATAAAAAGACGATATGGTTAACTTATAATGTATTTACAAGAGACGTTAAGCATTAACTTCATCATCAGAATGAAAAACACTTACCTATACCTATATCTATTTAAAAAACAATTACTTATAAAAAACCGCCATTTCAAAAAAGTTATTCGTTCTTTATATTTACTTCTAAAAAAACAAAAAAATTAGTCTTCATTCCATTGCTTCAAAAAGCTTTCCAATATCGTTTTTGTCACTGGTTTTTCAATATGATGGGTAATGCCTTTTGCATATAGATCATTGATAGACTCTTCACCAACAATCCCCGTTAGCGATATTTTGGGCGTGTTTGCATTGATTCCTAGGCCTTCATCATTACCTTTATTATTATGCAATTGCTCAGCGACATCACTCCCCAATAAACCGGGCATGTTTTCATCTAAAAAAATAAGGTCGAACGGTTGTTTACTTGTTATTTCTAACGCTTCAAGTCCATCATCAGCGCCAGTCACAGTACAACCTAAGCTTTGTAATAAAATAATAGTTAACATTTTACTCGGCTTACTATCATCTGCGACAAATACCCTTAATGTAGTTACTGCTTTCATTTCCATCTCCTGACTGATATTTAACAAGAAGTTAACCTTCTCTGGGACATTTAAGACTAATTAATGTCAAATTAAACTAGCTCACTCTAAGTGACATGCAAATTACGAACCAAAAGACAAAGCAATTGATAATGTGATGCTCTACGAAACCATTTCTTAAACACCATCATGTTTCACAAAAACTAAAAATGAATGATGTATTTCTATCGATATTATTAAAGGTGGCACACATAATGCTCTATGTATTGTGACATTGTAATATTATGGATGTACAACAAAGATAATTATCCTGAATAGGTATAAAACATGATGACGTATAGAAAAAATCAGAAAGGTTTTGTAATAACGACTGAACTTATTTTAATCATGACCATAATGATTATTGGCTCCATTGTCGGATTACCAATACTTCGAGATGCAATCGAACAAGAACTATTAGAGGTAGCACAAGCAATAGAAATAAGTGAACAGTATGCTTTTGATGGAATTAAAACATCTCCGCAAACAGCGCCCGATAAGATTCTAATTACTAAACCGACATTAATAGGTGAACCGATATATTAATGGCTTCAACAGAGTTAGCAGGAACCAAAAATCTACTTTAACGACTAAAATAATGCCATAACGTAGCTATGAAATAGAATAGCCATAGCGTACTTATAACACTGCGACAAAGTAGTTTTAAAATGTAAAGTATAATTAAAGTTGACGACTAGAATCATCAGTTAAAACTTATACCATACAATATTGTTAAATTTACTTTTCATGCATCGAAATAATGGTAACGGACCTTACCGCGCTATCGAAGTATTTAGCCTTTACCGCAAGATATTCAGGATCAGTGAAAAACTGTTCCATTATTTTTTTACTCGGGAATTCAATAGTAAACACTCGATTTATAGAGCTACTTGTTTTCGACTTCAACACCTCATTAACTTTAAAATCAAAACCAAAGCTGCCACCCAATGAATGAAGTATTGGCATCATACCTTCACGATATTTTTGATAATCGCCATCATTAATAATCTCTAACCCCATTATTCGTTCATAAGACATATCGGCTCCAAATTAGATAAATATATAACGCTTCATTTAGAAGCAACTTAGATTCAAAGAATATACCCATTACCAATCAAAATACATTATTCAATCTTTAACCCTGACACTAAGACGATGCGTAATACCAATCACACTAATTAAGTTATCTATTTTACTTGTTAAAATAACTTATTTCTTCGTTGTAAATTTCGTAAAGGGAACAACCATTTAGCTCAATTTTCGCCTTGAACTAACTCATTTTTCCTGCGCAAAATTTAGATCACTTATTTAATGTAATCGGTATAA
>NZ_CBRF02000003.1 GCF_000470315.2 Psychromonas sp. SP041 | reverse complement strand
TGTAATAGTGAAACTCAATGAAAGACCAAGAAAGAAATTAGATTACAATACGCCAGCCAAATTAATGGCTGAACATATGGCAGCTATAGCTGTTTAGTCGTTATGCACTTCAGACTTGAATCTGCCTCATTTTTGAATTGTGTGATTAATGCTTTATTTATGCTTACTATCTCTTTATCATTAACGATCCGTTTTTTAGATGGTTTTTTCCGATGCCTAAAGTAACTCAGCAAGATATTTCTACAAGTTTTGGTCGTAACATTATTGATCGAGGCACCCTTTATTTTAAAGAAAGTCGAGTATTAGCCTGCGATTATGATGAATCGAGTAAGGCTCTTGTTGGGCTAGTGAAAGGAAGTCATGAAACGCCTTATAAAACTAAAGCGTCAATAAAGCCTTCTAATAAAGGTGGTTTTATAATTCATAGCACTTGTTCTTGCCCTGTGGGATGGAACTGTAAGCATGCTGTGGCTTTATTATTAGCTTATCAAGCAGATACTCCAAATTATAACGTCGAAAATAGTTACCAAACTTGGTATGAGATGTTAAATGGAAAAGCGGCGGCTCCTGCAAAAATAAGAGCATCTGCTTACCAAGGTCATTTCCGTTTTTCTTTTGATAAGAAAGTACTTAATCATGAACATCGTTATATAAAAGTCGAATATGGCACCGTGCGTTTTTTGAAAAGTGAAAATACGCATGTGTTTAGTGAAAAAGATTTAGTCTCCGTCGCAGACAATGAAAGTTGGATGGAAAGCTTCAAGTGGGTTGAAGATGTCGATGTAGAAATACTACGTCTTTTATTAACCAAAGAAGGGCGAGCGGCTAAATTAGGTAAGACTTATATCAAAACAGAGCTCGACTTACTTGCTTTACAAAAAATATTAGAAACAGGGCGCTGTTTTTGGGAGCATTTAGAACAGAAAATAACAATTTCTAATTCACGCCCAATGAAGCTCGAGTGGCAGTCAATTGAAGATGATCTAAAACAATTAACAGTCAATTTAGAGGATTGCGAAGAATGGTTATTAATTCCTACGCCTAAACCTTATTTTTATGATTTAACGCGCCATCAAGTTGGCGAAATTGAAACGCATTTTAATCGTGATTGGTTACTCTCTCTATTACAAACGCCGCCACTTGGTGAAGAGCAATGTGCGCACTTCACACAAGAAGTGTCATTAGGCTTTTCACAAGACGTTTTACCTAATCCACAACATTACGATATTCAGCCTATAGACGAAAAACTACAGGTTATTTTTAAGTTAGATGTACAAACAATCAAGTCTCAGCCTTTATTTTTAGGCCGTTTATATTTCAAATACGGTGATCTGCTATTAACACCAAGTATTCTAGAAGATAAACAACGTAATCAATACATGCATAAAAGCCAAATCGTCAGTATTACTCGTGATATTGAGGCTGAAGTGTTAGCGCTTAATGAGTTTAATGATTTATGTTTGCTTGATGTTTACATGTACGATCCAAAATACACCGTTAGTAAAGATGTACAGGGGATTTTACCGCCTGAATTAGGTGGCTCTCAAGAGTTCCAATGGTTGTCTTTATTAACCGCACATAAAGCACGTTTAGAAGTATTAGGTTGGCAGTTTGATATTGCTAAAGATTTAGCTTTACAGAGCCAGCAGGTTGATAGTATTGATATTGCTATCGATGAAAAAGGCAACTGGTTTGATTTAGGTGTGTCGATAGAAGTTGAAGGTAAGCGTATTGAGCTATTACCTCTGTTATTAGAGTGGCTTCGCAGTAATGAAGATTGGCAGCAGAATAATTACGATATCTTGTTAGCACAGGGCAATGGACGTCCATTACGTGTTAAGCGTGAATCTATCCAACCGATTTTATCTATTTTGCAAGAGCTTGGGGAGGTTAATGAAAGTAAGATTAATCTACCACAAAACCAAGCTGCATTATTAGCCCAGTTACCTGACATTAATCGTTGGGTTGGTGGTGAACACGTACAAAATTTAGCAAAAAAATTAGCTAGTTTTAGTGGTATCCAAGAAATACCGACTCCTGAAGGGCTCGTTGCAGAGTTACGAGACTATCAAAAAGAGGGCCTTAATTGGCTAATGTTCTTAAATGAATATGGTTTCTCTGGTGTACTCGCCGATGATATGGGGCTAGGTAAAACAGTACAAACGCTCGCTTATTTATTATATAAAAAGCAGCAGCAATTATTAACATTGCCTGCCATGGTTATTTGTCCTACTTCGTTAGTCGGTAACTGGTTAAGCGAAGCGATTAAATTTACACCTGATTTAAAAGTATTAGTGTTGCATGGTGTTAGCCGTCATCAATTCTTTAAAGATATTAATGACTACGATCTTGTTATAACGACTTATCCTCTGATTGCTCGTGATTTTAAAGAGTTTGCTGATTTTTCTTTTTCTGACCTGATATTAGATGAAGCACAAACCATCAAAAATCCACTCGCAAAAATGACTAAAAGTATCAAGTTGATCGATGCTAAACAGCGCTTATGTTTAACAGGTACACCGATGGAAAACCATTTAGGTGAACTATGGTCTTTGTTTGATTTCTTGATGCCTGGATTCTTAGGTTCATATAGCACTTTCAACCGCGTTTACCGTAAAGGCATTGAAGGTGAGGGTAATCAACAAATTCAACAATGGTTAATTCAAAAAACCAAACCTTTCTTATTGCGTCGAACAAAAGACGATGTTGCTAAAGAGCTACCAGCTAAAACTGAAATTATTCATAAAATTGCACTGCAAAATGATCAACGTACATTATATGAAAGCATTCGTATTACGATGGAAGCAAAAGTACGTGATTTATTACGTGAAAAAGGCATGGCAAGAAGTCGTATTGAGTTTTTAGATGCTCTATTAAAATTACGCCAAGCTTGTTGTGACCCGCGTTTAGTGAAGTTAGAGCATGCAAAACAAATTAAGAGTTCTGCTAAGTTAGACTTTTTAATGGACATCGTGCCAGAGATGGTTGAAGAAGGTCGACGTATTCTTATCTTCTCTCAATTTGCACAAATGCTAGGGTTAATTGAAGAAGCGTTACTGGAAAAAGGAATCGATTTTGTTAAATTAACAGGACAAACTCGTAATCGAAGCGAAGTGATTGAGAAGTTCCAAGGAGGTAATGTACCTGTCTTCTTAATCTCATTAAAAGCGGGTGGTGTAGGCCTTAACTTAACCGCTGCGGACACCGTTATTCATTATGACCCATGGTGGAATCCTGCGGTAGAAAACCAAGCGACTGACCGTGCGTATCGAATTGGACAAGATAAACCGGTGTTTGTTTATAAATTGATTTGTGAAGAAACGGTTGAAGAACGTGTTTTAGCATTACAGTCTCGTAAGCAAAAATTAGCTGACAGCGTGTATGGTAAAGAGCAAGAAGAAAACTTTGCTCCTGATAACAGTGATGCACTCTTAAAATTATTTGAGCGTTATTAAATGCACGCAGATGAACAATTGTTAGCACCGATTAAACAGTTTCTCCATGTAGAGACACCGCAAGCTTGGGTCGATAAAGCTAAGCTTGCTGAGAATCAATCGGCGTTATTAGTTGATCATATGATCTGTGAGTTAAAAGCAGCACAAACGGCGATGCTATTAGTTCGTCGTTATGCTGTAGATAAAGAAAGTGATAATGCACTAATGGCGTGGTTAACGCCTTACAATGACTTTGTTTATCGTAAGCAAGGAGATTGGAAAACGTTAGCGAGTAATAGTTTATCTAAAAAAATAGTCGCCAAAGCAAATACTGCTTATGGGCAAGATTTGATTGATAAAATGATCTTGTTAATTAAAGAAGAGTTGCACCATTTTTATCAAGTTGTAGAAATTATGCAGGCACGAGATATCACTTTTCATTTTGTCGGTTCTAGCCGCTATGCAAGAGAGTTATTGAAGCATGTCACCACACATGAGCCGGATACATTAATTGATAAGCTTATTTGTAGTGCTTATATTGAAGCGAGATCTTGTGAGCGATTTGCTAAAATTGCACCACATTTAGATCCCATTTTAAATAAATTTTACCTTTCGTTATTACGTTCAGAAGCCCGTCACTATCAAGATTACTTATCATTAGCAGAGCAAATAGCAGGTAAGGATATCTCTGAGCGAATTCAATTTCTTGGGAAATTGGAAGGGGAGTTAATCAGTAGTTATGATGATGACTTTAAGTTTCATAGTGGATGCCCTACATAGCTGCTATGAAACCTAGTCACTATTATAATCATTATTCTAATCACTCCCTAATCAATATAAAGTATTAAAGAGTGATTAGAATTTTTTAAGTATTAATGCTCGATGCTAATATCTGATGTTGGAATACAACTACAAGCTAATACATAACCCGCTGCAATGTCTTCTGCAAACAAACCTTGGTTATTTAACACATTAACCTCACCGGACAATAATTTCGTTTTACAACGACCACACTTACCCCCTCTGCATGAAAATGGAATATTAACACCAGCAAGCTCAGCTTGGTCTAATAAAGGTTGTTGATTGTTTCCTGTCACTTCAATATCAGTCACTGAAAAGTGTATCTTCACTTCTTTTTTATTGCTTTCTAGGTCGTTGATCATTGAGTGATATACAGGCGCTTCTTTCGTCTCCAGTACTTGTACTGGGTCACCATTACGGATCATACCTTCATTTAACGGTATTAAATTTTGTCCGAAATCGATTTCACCTTCATGGAATCTAAATTGGGCAAGAGTTTTAAGCGGCTGTTCGAGATCTGCAATACCAGTCTTAGGGTCAACATTAGTAAAAATACAACGAGAACAAGGTTTACTAACCTCAAATTCTACTTCTCCTATCTTAATGCGAGCCCAATTATCTTCAATAAAAGGAGCATCTCCTCTGACGATTAAATTAGGTCGAAAGTGTAAGGCACTAACAGGCGTTTCTAAGTGAGTGTTTAGTTGATCAACCGATGCTTGGTTAATGATTAATAGTGGATAACCATCAGCAAAACTAACTTGAGTTTGTTTGTTTTTAACACAACGCATACTGCTATCAGAAAAATAAACAAGTTTGCAATCTTGCTTTAGAAACGTTGAAAACCAACGATCATAATCTGCATGGCAATGTTGTGCCTGTAAAGTGTCAGACCAAATATCAACGGTTAATGTTTGTTCTGTAAAGTCTTCTTGTTGGATATAAAAACTTGTTTGATTAGGGGCACTAACAAATAAGCCTTTTCTGGAAAACTCTATGTTCACCTGAGTTAATTGAGGGTGAGTACGTCCAGTGATAAATTGGCCATCAAGATCCACTAACATGTAACGTCTATCATCCTTCAAACCTTTCTCTTCAACAAACGTTTGAGGTAACTGCACACCTTTAGTGGATTTTATTGGGTAAATATAAATATCTGTTAAGCTTTGCACGTCAATCTCCAAGGTCTATTGTGTACGTTCGAGCAAGTAACCTTGGTAATCAGGAATACGTGTAGCGTAGTCTTTATCAATATGAACTGAGTCCATAATAAAGTCGGCTGTTGCTATATTAGTCGCAATAGGAATATTCCATACTGCCGCTAAGCGTAAAAGTGCTTTCACATCTGTGTCATGTGGTACTGCATTCATTGGGTCCCAGAAAAAAATTAGTGCATCGAGTTTCCCCTCAGCTATTTTAGAACCAAGTTGTTGATCTCCACCCATCGGACCCGATAAAAGACACTCTACAGGCAAGCCTGTTTGTTTTGTTAACAAGACACCAGTGGTGCCTGTCGCAAACAGTTCATGCTGTTTTAATTGATCTGTTCTTTTCGAAGCCCAGTTAATTAATAACTCTTTCATATGATCATGTGCAACTAAAGCGATCTTCTTAGATTTTGGTATATTGCGAGTAATATAATCCATTTTTTTACCTTTTATATAACAATTACGCAGAGTAATGTTTGTCGCCAAACATTACTTTATACATTAACCAAATAGCCAAAATAAGTGCGATAGTGATAGATATAAAATTTGAGCCTAGTTCTGGGTATAAAGCACTAGTGAAGGCTGAGTAAGAAAATAATCCAATGAAAAATGCAGCCCATGCAGGTCTGATGCTTCCTTCATTATTCGCTTCGTGAACATATAAACGGTAAAAGTGACTGATTGCAAAAAATAGCGTGAAAAATGGAAAAAGAGAAAAGGTTACTTGAGAAATGGTTAAAATGGAAAAACACGCATTTGTCGATAACCCTATTAAAAAAGCATAAATTAACCATTTTATAGATATGTTACTCTCTTGTTGTGCAGATGTGTTGCTGTCTTGCATTGTCATTACTCCTTTAGTGTGACTGTTTTAAAAACTAAAAATAACATGAACTAATACCTATTTCTTACATTTATAGTGTATGTGAGAAGTTAAAGATACTTAAACAATAACAATAGACTATTTATAAAAGGTTTACCGCTAACTTTGTTGTAAGAATGTGTGACAAATGCTATCAAATTGTTAATATAAGTTATATTCCAACTTGAGGTCGTCTAATGTCAACTCCAAAGAATCAAAAAACTGCTCCTGTAAATTACGATTATGATGTCATTGTTATTGGTACTGGTCCAGGCGGAGAAGGTTCGGCGATGAAGCTTGCAAAAGCAGGTAAGCGTGTCGCAGTAGTTGAAAAGTATCGTGATATAGGCGGCGGTTGTACTCACTGGGGAACGATTCCTTCAAAAGCACTTCGTCATAGTGTAACGCAGTTGATTGAACTGAAGAATAATGCGTTATTTACAAATAATTACCCACAAAAACAAGAGTTTACTTTCGCCGATGTGCTTCGTCATACGGCACAAGTAATCGGCAAACAAGTTAAAATGCGTAGTAGTTTTTATAATCGTAATAACTGTACATTACATTTTGGTGAAGCATCTTTTGTCGATAAGCATTCAGTAAAAGTGAAAAATCCAGATGGGTCTGTAGAAGTTATTACAACTAAAGATGTTGTTATTGCAACAGGATCACGCCCTTATCACCCGGATGATATTGATTTTAATTCAGCTAATGTTTATGACAGTGATACGATTTTATCGTTAGACTACCAACCACAGCATATTGTTATTTATGGTGCTGGTGTTATTGGCTGTGAATATGCTTCAATCTTTAGAGGATTAGGTGTTAAGACTGATTTAGTAAATACACGAGATCGATTATTATCATTTTTAGATGCAGAAATGTCAGATGCTTTATCTTACCATTTTAGAAATTCAGGCATGATTTTACGTCATGATGAAGAATATGAAAAAGTAGAATCATCATCTGATGGGGTTGTAATCCATTTTAAATCAGGTAAAAAAATGAAAGCAGATTGTTTGCTTTATGCCAACGGTCGAACAGGCAATACTGATTTATTGAATTTACAAGCAGTAGGTTTGAAACCAGATAGCCGTGGCCAATTAGCGATTAATGAACATTACCAAACATCGGTTGATAATATTTATGCGGTAGGCGATGTTATCGGTTACCCGAGTCTTGCAAGTGCAGCGTATGATCAAGGTCGAATAGCGGCAAACTTGATTATTACGGGTGAAGGTAAAAGAAAACTTATTAAAGATATTCCTACTGGTATTTATACCATTCCTGAAATTAGTTCGGTAGGTAAAACAGAGCAAATGCTCACCCAGCAACAAGTACCGTATGAAGTTGGCCGAGCACAATTTAAAGATTTAGCGCGTTCACAAATTTTAGGATCTGATGTGGGCAGTTTGAAAATATTATTCCATCGTGAAACGAAAGAAATATTAGGCATTCATTGTTTTGGAGAGCGTGCGGCGGAGATTATTCATATCGGACAAGCGATCATGGAACAAGAAGGTGAAGGCAATACGATTGAATATTTTGCTAATACGACCTTTAATTATCCAACAATGGCCGAAGCATATCGAGTTGCGGCATTAAATGGTTTAAATCGTTTATTTTAAACGGCGTATTTCAATTTTAAATTTTTAAATACAGAAACGAACTTTTAAAATACTAGGCGGTATATGAATACTGCCTAGTCTTGATTGATTTTCTATTTGTAGTTTTTCATTACCCATAACAAAGCACTAATGCTACGTGCTTCTTGAAAGTCATCTCGATTAAGTAATTCATCAGCTTTGCTTAATGGCCATTTAATTACTTCTAATGGTTCTGGTTCATCACCAATTAAGCTTTCAGGATATAAGTCCTTCGCCATAAAAAGCGTCATTTCACTACTGAAGTAACTCGGCGCCATGACTACCTTTTTTAACTCGGTAAATTCTTTTGCACCAAAACCAACTTCTTCTTTTAATTCACGGTTAGCCGCTTCTACAGGTGTTTCACCTGGATCAATCAATCCTTTTGGAAACCCTAATTCGTAACTATGTGTACCTGCTGCATATTCACGTATCAATAAGATTGTTTCTTTATCGTAAAAAGGAACGACTAAGACTGCACCTTGATTACCACCTTGCATCCGTTCAAATTCACGTTGTTCACCATTACTAAATCTCAGTTGTAGTGTTTCAATTTTGAAAAATCGACTACAAGCTGCAACACTTTTATTTAAAATTTCAGGGAGTGTTTGTGAAGAACTACTCATAGGTGCCTCATGATTTTATTAGTATATATAAAGGTTATCTTACAATGCTTATTGTCTCTACGATACTGTATTATGTTAATTCAAATGGATATCTGGGTCATTCTGAGTGTTTATAACTCTTATTTGTTCGATATAACTTCCATCAAATGAGTCATTATTTACACAGGTTTAGTGGGTCTAGTTGGGTGAGTTTTAAAGATTAAATACTAAAATCTATTGGAAGTGATTTATTTACTGTTCACCATTCAACCTTAACTCTTTTAGGAAAATTATGCTGTTAGAAAAAGATATCGATCTTGTGTTATTAGATATGGATGGAACCTTGTTAGATTTGCATTATGATTCTCATTTTTGGATAGAATTAGTGCCAAAACAATATGCAATTATCCATAAAATTTCTCTTGAACGAGCAATTGATATTGTATTTGAAGAGTGTAAAAAAGTATCGGGAACGTTATCTTGGTATTGTTATGATTATTGGACAAAAACATTAGGTGTAGATATCCATCAACTGCAACATCAATTTAAACATAAAATTCAGTGGCGTGAAGATACGCTATGGTTTTTAAAAACACTAAAAGAGCTTAATAAGAAAATTGTTATTTTAACTAATGCTCATCCTAGCGGCATTAAACTAAAAGATCAGCAAACCCAATTGTTATCACATGTAGACTTAATTATTTCCAGTCATGAAATTGGCCATGCAAAAGAGAGTCAACATTTTTGGTCGATAGTGAAAAAACAACTTAATACTGATTTTTCGAGAGCAGTTTTTATTGATGATAGTGAAAAAATATTAGTGGCAGCTCAATCCGCTGGAGTGGAGTATGTTGTTGGTATTAATAAACCAGATAGTAAAAAGCCTGCACAATTAATACAGGGCTTTTCATCTATCTGCCAATTTAATGAGTTCTTTTAGCCTGAACATAGTTAGTTAAAATAATTCATTGCCAAAAATAGATCCACCTTCTTGTGAATCCGAATCACTGAACATTGGCTCTGGTACGTAGTTAGTCGGTATCGTACCTGCTCTAAAGAACTCAAATAATGTTGTTTCATCTCTTGCTGTCGATAATAGACCTGTTGCTCCATCGATACGTACACTAGAAATTGATCGTGGGCGAGCTGGTTTATAAACGGGCTGGTCAGCCATTGTTTTATCCATGAAGTAATTCCAAGCGGGTAATGCTGTTCGCGCACCAAATTCACCGCCTGCTACTTGGTTTTTACCTAAATTGCTATTGTAAGTTGCACGACCTAACTCTCGACTAAAATCATCGAATCCAACCCAAGAGGTTGCGACCATGTTGCCAACAAACCCTGAGAACCAAGCATCTTTGGAATCATTTGTTGTACCTGTCTTTCCGCCCATATCTTGTCTGCCGATAGCACGAGCTGCTCTCCAGCCTGTTCCGTTCCAGTTAGTTTTGTTTTTTCGGTTTCCACCACCCCAAACGGCTGTTCGCAGGAGTTCTCGCGTCAAAAAGGCCGTTTCTGGAGATATTGCTGACGGGGCAATTTGCGCCTTATCAATAGGTGAAATAGCACAAACTTCTGCTTCACCGTCAATGATGGTGGTAGTAGCTAATGGATCCGTTTCTGCTTCTTGTTGTTTATAGATACTGATACATTCTGGACATGCAATTTTAGGTTCTGCTTGATACAGTACCGTTCCATAAGCATCTTCAATGCGCTCTATTATATAAGGTTCTACTTTATATCCGCCATTCGCAACAATGGCATAGCCTGTGGCAAGCTCGATAGGGGTCATTGATGCCGAACCTAATGCGAGAGAGTTACTTCTTGGCATGTCATCTTCATTAAAGCCAAACTTAACAAGCTGATCGATGACTTTAGTAAGTCCTAAGTATTCTACTAAACGTACAGAAACAACATTTTTAGATTGCCCTAATGCTTGACGTAAACGGATTGGACCTGCATATACTGCTGGCGAGTTTTTAGGGCGCCAAGATTCATCACCACTCCATTGACTAATCGGTGTATCACTTACTAATGTTGCAAGTGTATAACCATTATCAAGTGCTGCAGAATAAATAAAAGGTTTTATATTAGAACCAACTTGTCGTTTGGCTTGAGTTACACGGTTAAATTTACTTTGTGCAAAATTGAAACCACCGACCATTGAAGTAATGGCACCATCTTGTGGATTTAGAGAAACAAACGCTGCACTTACTGCCGGGTATTGAGACAACTGTAGTTGTTTAATGGTCGTTGATTTTTCTTTATCTTCTACTTCAATTTCTCGAACCCAGATTTGTTCTCCTACTTTTACAATATTTTTTGCTTCTTTGGGCGGGTATCCTTGTCTTGAATCTGTTTTAAATGGGCGAGCCCAGCTTAAACCATCCCATTCAATAGTTGATTTTTTCTGTTTTTGACCTTTAATGATGACATCAATACTTTTTTTATTAACAGCGACAACAACTGCAGCATGTAAATCGGCTATGTTGCTTTCTTTTGATAAAGCCTTAGTAATTTTTTCTGTTGTCCATGGTGTTTCACTGTCTTCCCATAATACTTTGCTAGGGCCACGGTAGCCATGTCGCGTATCGTAATTGTATAGATTCTCAGTAACAGCTTGATTTGCAGCTTCTTGTGCTTTTTTCGTTATAGTCGTGTAAACATTAAAGCCTTCGTTATAACTTTTCTCTTCGCCGTATAATTCGATTAATTTATTACGTGCTATTTCTGCTACGTAATGTGCAGACAGTGTTATTTCAGCACCGTGGTAATTACTTATGACGACTTCATTGCGTGCATCTTGATACTCTTTATCTGTAATGTAACCTTCGTCTAACATTCGTACTAACACGATATTACGACGTTCAGTTGCATTTTTGAGAGAGTAAATAGGATTTAGACGTGATGGCGCTTTTGGAAGACCTGCTAACACCGCCATTTCTGATAACGTAAGATCTGAAACTGCTTTACCAAAATAAACTTGTGCAGCAGCACCGACACCAAAAGAACGATGACCCAGTGCAATTTTATTAAGATAAAGCATTAATATTTCATCTTTCGTTAAAATTTGCTCAATTTGAATGGCAATGAAAATTTCTCGAACTTTACGAATAATTGTTTTTTCATTGGTTAAAAAGAAATTTCTAGCAACCTGCTGTGTGATCGTACTTGCACCTTGCTTAGCGCTACCAGACATAATGTAAACACTGGCGGCACGTAGTATACCAATAGGGTCCATACCGACATGTTGATAAAATCGGCTATCTTCTGTTGCAATAAATGCGTTAGCTAATTGATCTGGTATATCTTCGCGTACTAATGGAATACGTCTTTTTTCACCAAATTGTGAAATTAGCTCACCATCTTTGCTTAATACCTTCATTGGAACTTGTAACGGTATATCTTGAATACTAGTTACATCAGGCAAGTCAGATTTTAGTTGATAATAAATGACCGCTACTGTTGCTATACCTAATAACGCAAAGATAATAGCTACTATGAAAAGTCGCTTGATCCATTTCATCATATTTAAATAATTCCATTGATAGAGTGACTAAGTCACTTTTATGTTCGATATATTGAGTATGTAGTATATAGTTATAAATCATGAGTTAAAGAGTGAACTGTGACTTATCAGCTTGGAAATTGTCGAATTTAAACTTATTATTGTATATTAATTTAAAAAAAACTTATTAATGCTTAATGCAGCAAGGAAATTATGTTTTTTGGATTTAAAAAATTAGGTTCGAGTAGTGTTATTGGTATTGATTTCGGTTCGAATTCAATCAAAGCAATTGCAATCTCAAAAGGACAAGGAACATACCATGTAGATGGTATTGCAGAAGCACCTTTAGCAAAAGGGCTTATTGTCGATAATCGATTTGAAGATATTGATAAAATTACTGCGATCATAAAACAACTACGTAAAAGTTTCCCTTCAAATTATAAAAACGTTGCAATCGCTGTCACGGGATCTGATGTCATCACAAAAGTAATGACAATGAACGACTCTCTTAGTGAGCTAGATTTAGAATCGCGCGTCGAAATTGAAGCTGAAAACAGTATTCCTTTTCCATTAGATGAAATCTTTATTGATTTCGAAATAATGGGACCGAACAGCAATGACCCGTCCTTAAATGACATTCTCGTGAGCGCTGCTCGGAAAGAGCGTGTCTTATCTCAAGCTCAGTGTGTTGATGAAAGTGGCTTAAATACAACTATCGTGGATATTGCTAGTCATGCATTAGCTCGCTCTGCAGAGCTTGTTATCACCTCTGATGATTATAATAAAGGCATTGCTATTGTTGATATTGGCGCTTCTCAAATGATGCTCAATATTCTGTATCAAGGTAACGTTATCTTTACTCGAAGTAAGAACCATGGTGGTGCCGTGTGTAGTCAAATGATTGCAGAGCGCTATGGTTTAACTGCTCCGGAAGCGGAAAGAGTAAAAATTGAGAACGATTTACCTATTGATTGCGAT
Organism: Psychromonas sp. SP041; assembly: GCF_000470315.2. Taxonomy (GTDB): domain Bacteria; phylum Pseudomonadota; class Gammaproteobacteria; order Enterobacterales; family Psychromonadaceae; genus Psychromonas. The sequence continues at coordinate 168,007 of NZ_CBRF02000003.1, read as the reverse complement.
GTCGATGTTATTACTCCATTTGTTAATATGACTATCAATCATTTACGTTTCGACTTACGTATGTTTACTAACGCTCCTAACAAAGTTGATATTAGCAAACTGATATTAACAGGTGGAGGAGTCTTAATGGATGAGTTAGCGAAGCAATTACAAGAAGAGTTAGATATACAAGTCGAAGTGGCAAACCCCTCTTTAGGACTTGAATGTAAGAATGAATTAGACAAAAAATTATTAAAAGAATCTGGGCCTAAATATATGATGGCATTAGGTTTGGCATTGAGGAGTTTTTCATAATGTCGAATATTAACTTATTACCTTGGCGTGAAAATTATAAAAAGAAGAAAAAAATTGCTTTCTTTATTTTATTAGGCTGTAGTTGCTTAGTTGCATTAGGTTTTTCTTTTACAGGAAAAATGTATGTAGATTCTTTGATTAGTGCGCAAAATGAACGAAATGAGTTTTTACAAACTAGAACTATTATTTTGGACCGACGCATTGCAGAAATAAAAAACATTAAAAAAGAAAAAGCTGAACTAGTACGTCGAATAAATCTTATTCAAGAGTTGGAATTACAACGTAATATTATCACTCGTTTTTTCAATACATTACCTGTTGTAACACCTCCAGGTGTTTATGTTAATTCGATTAATTTTAATAATGACGCTATTAGTGTAAAAGGTCTTTCTGATTCGACGGGACAAGTAAGTAACATGGTAAGAAATGTTGATAGCTCTGGTTGGTTAGGAGACGCTTCATTACCTTCTATCGTTAGCGGACCAACAAAACCAATCAAGTTATATAATTTCTCTATGAACTTTATTGTTCTTCCTGAAGATAGGAAATAGTCATGCATATTAATGATATGGATCTAGAAAATATAGGCAGTTGGCCGAAGCTTCATAAATCGATTGTGGTAATAATAACCTGTTGTCTTTTGATTGGTGGTTTCTATTATTACATTATTGAAGATCAACTTAAGCAATTAGATAAAGTAGAAGCAAAAGAATTAACGCTAAAAAATGAATTCAAAGTAAAAGCAGCATTGTCTTCAAATCTTGAAGCTTATCGCGAACAAATGATTGAAATTTCAGTAATATTAGATGGGCTAGTTAACAAACTACCAAGTAAAAAAGAACTCGCTAGTTTGTTAGATGATGTTGGTTTTATTGGTGCTAATAATGGTTTGCAGTTTAAAAGTCTTAATTGGGGTGTAAAAAAACAATTAGAACTTGCTGAAGAAGTGCCTATTAGTATTAAAGTTATTGGTACTTATGAGCAATTAGGGAAGTTTTCTGCTGACATTGCCGCTTTACCTCGTATTGTTATATTAGATAACTTGCGTTTAAAGCATAACGATAAAGATACGCTAATGTTAGATATCGTTGCTAAAACATATCGTTATAAAGGGAAGAAATAATGAAGCAGCTATTGCCTCTATCATTGGTGTTTTTACTATTTTCTTGTGCGGAAGCAAATCTTGATGATTTACATGTATTTGTTGATGATACCGAATCTAAAGTTTATCCTGTAAAAAATGAAGTACCTACACTTAAAAAAATTGATACCCTTAACTTTACTCAAGAAGGTGAAAGAAACCCTTTTTCACAACCACAACTTGAAGTCGTTACTGAAGTGAAGGATACTCCTAAAAGTTGTCCTCAGCCTAATTTTGATCGTAAAAAGCAAGCTTTGGAATTGTACTCGCTTGGGTTAATGCAGATGAAAGGAACGCTATCGATTGATGGTGAGCTATGGGCTCTTGTTCAAGTTTCTGGTAGTGAAGTCCATAAAGTTAGACCAGGTAATTATCTTGGTTTAAATTATGGAAAAGTACTAAAAATAAACAAAGATAAAATAGATCTATTAGAGTTAGCACCAGATAGAAATGGTTGTTGGGAAGAGCGTGTTACTCAAATGACATTGGTATCGGAATGAAGTTAATCAGGGATGAAATGGAAAACATGAAATTTAGAAATCTTAAACAAATAATATTGTTGAGTGTGGGTATAGCTTTGTTATTTGTATCTTCTTTCTCAGTTGCTGAGTCACAATTAATAAAACTTAATGTCAATCCTCTTTCGGAAGGGAAGTTTGAGTTAAATTTTGAATTCAATGAGGAAATCTCGACTTACACAGAGAAATTACATTATCGTCCAAATAAACTAGTCATTGATGTGCAAGATGCTAGTTCATTACTTGAATTAAACCCTATCAATATCAATAAAAGCGGTGTCGAAAGTGTTGAAGCAATACGCATGAATGGTGGATTGCGCTTAGTCATTATGATTGACGATTTAATGCCTTACTATGTTTCTGATCAAGGCCGAAATTTAGTAGTTCGCTTCGGAGATACTGAAAAAAGATCTGTTGCTACTGAAGCTGAGTCAGCAGTAGCGGCTGCAATTATTCAAAATACAGGCGACCAAACTGCACAACGAACACTGAATGAAGCTGCTGAGAAAGCACGTAAAGCGGCCTTGATTGATAGACCTAAAGGTTATGTTAATACTATTTCAGATATTGATTTTAAACGAGGTTCAGAAGGTCAAGGTAAACTGTTTGTTTACTTAGATAACTCAAGTGTTGCTGTTGATATACAGCGTCGTGACCAACAATTAATTGTTGAATTTCAAAGTACTTATATCCCAGATGACTTCTTATACATCATGGATGTTGTCGATTTTGCCACCACAGTGGAAAAAATAGAAACGTTCCGAGAAAATGGAAAAACACGTTTTATTTTTAACATTAAAGATGAATATAATTATCGTTATGACCAACTAGATACTTTGTTTATGGTTGAAGTCTCTAAAAAGCCCGAAGATAAAGCCGACACTCCTTATGAAGGGAAAGCTATTTCTTTGAATTTCCAAGATATTCCAGTACGTACAGTATTACAGTTAATTGCTGATTTTAATGGCTTTAACTTAGTTATTACTGACTCAGTCAGCGGTAATATCACTTTACGTCTTGATGATGTTCCTTGGGAACAAGCGTTAGATATTATTCTTAAGGTGAGAGGCTTAGGTAAGCGTATGGATGGGAACGTTCTAATGATCGCTCCTGCTGCTGAACTTGCTGCAAAAGAAAGGGAACAACTAGAATCTAATAATGAAGTTGCTGCTTTATCTCCACTATATTCTGAGTTTATACAAATTAATTATGCAAAGGCCGCTACGATTGCAACTATGTTATCAGGTCAAAATGCAAGTTTACTGTCAGAACGTGGTAATGTAACAGTTGATACACGTACGAATACTTTATTAATTAAAGATACTGCCGCTGTAATCGACTCTGTTAAAGAAATTATTGATGTTTTAGACGTTGCCGTGCGACAAGTTGTTATTGAAGCTAGAATGGTAACCGTTAGTGACTCTGTCGGCGAAGACTTAGGTATTACCTGGGGGCTTTCAAATAGTACTGGTCAAGATACCACCTTGAATACTTTAGATGTTAATTTACCTCTACCTTCAGCAGCCGGTACACTTGGATTTCAAGTTGCTAGATTAGCGAATGGTAATATTCTAGATCTAGAACTATCTGCTTTGGAACAAGAAAGTAAAGCTGAAATTATAGCAAGTCCACGTATTACAACACTTAACCAACAAACTGCTTATATTGAGCAGGGTACTGAAATTCCTTTTGTAGAATCTTCATCATCAGGTGCGACATCAATTAGTTTTAAAAAAGCGGTACTAAGTTTGCAAGTAACGCCACAAATTACACCTGATAATAAATTGATTCTAGATCTCGTGATTACTCAAGACTCTGTTGGTGAAACGATTATAACAAATGATGGTGAGTCAGTTTCTATTGATACACAAGAAATTCAAACTCAGGTATTAGTCGATAATGGTGAAACCTTAGTTTTGGGTGGTATTTATCAACAGCAAATTACAGATACCGTCAGTAAAGTGCCATTTTTAGGTGATATTCCTTATCTTGGCTTCTTATTTAGAAATTCAGTAACCGACAATAGTAAGTCAGAATTATTAATTTTTGTTACACCGCGTATTGTTATGCAAACAAAATATTAAGTATTAAATTCGTTTAGTATTGAATAAGCCTGAAGTTTACCTTCAGGCTTATTTTTTTATGGCTTGCAATATATTGTTAACAATTGCGATAATAAGGTACTTCTCTTTAATTTTTAAGGGGTTTCCCAGTAATCAACCACTTGAGTAAAAATTTAACATGGCAGAACAGCGTAATATATTTTTAATTGGCCCAATGGGGGCTGGTAAAAGCACAATTGGCCGTCAACTTGCACAAATGCTGCATTTAGATTTCCTTGATTCAGATAGTGAAATTGAACGCAAAACTGGCGCTGATATCGCTTGGGTTTTCGACGTTGAAGGCGAGGAAGGTTTTAGAAGTCGCGAACAAGAGATGTTAGACGAGCTAACTAAGAGACATGGTATTGTTTTAGCGACGGGCGGCGGAGCAGTTATTAGACAGGAAAATAGAACTCATCTGTCGGCTCGAGGTATTGTTGTCTATTTAAAAACAAGTGTTCAAAAGCAGCTTGCAAGAACACTAAAAGATAAACGCAGACCACTTTTACAGACAGACGATCCACAATCTGTACTAGAAACATTAGCAGAAAAACGCAACGCACTTTATGAAGAAGCTGCGGATTATACTATTGAAACTGACGAGCAAAGTGCAAAAGTTGTTGCGAGTCAAATTATTGCTCTACTGGATTTTTAATGGAAAAATTACTCGTTGATCTAGGTGATCGTAGTTACCCAATCTCTATTGGTTCAAATTTGTTGTCAGATACTTCGCTTTTTAGTAGTGCGATAAAAGGCAAAAAAGTCATGATTGTGACTAATGATGTTGTTGCACCTCTGTATTTAGAGGCTTGTAAAAGCACATTAAAAGATTATCAAATTGATGAAGTTATTTTACCTGATGGCGAGCAATATAAAACATTAAACACATTCGAAATAATATTAAGTGCATTATTAGAAAAAAAACATGCGCGAGATACAACCATTGTTGCATTAGGTGGTGGTGTTATTGGTGATATGGCAGGCTTTGCAGCTGCTTGTTATCAGCGTGGTATTGCATTTGTACAAATACCAACGACCTTATTATCACAAGTTGATTCTTCAGTCGGTGGTAAAACGGCCGTAAATCATCCGCTTGGTAAAAACATGATTGGTGCTTTTTATCAACCACAGGCCGTTATCATTGATATTGAGTGTTTAAAAACACTGCCTGCTCGTGAGTTTGCAGCCGGTATGGCTGAAGTGATTAAGTACGGTATCATTTATGATAAAGACTTTTTTAGCTGGTTAGAGTCAAATATAGAAGCTATTAAATCACTTGATCCAACGGCAATTGTTTATATGCTTAAGCGTTGCTGTGCTATTAAAGCTGAAGTTGTAGCGTTAGATGAAAAAGAACATGGCATTCGCGCTCTATTAAATCTGGGTCATACTTTTGGTCACGCTATTGAAGCTGAACAAGGTTATGGTAACTGGTTGCATGGTGAAGCGGTAGCTGTTGGAATGGTCTTAGCTGCTGAAACTTCTTATATCCTAGGGTTAGTAGACCATAGCGATGTAGAACAAATCATTGATTTAATTGAAGCATTTGATTTACCGTTGGCTGCGCCTGCTGATATGCAATACAAGCATTTTGCTGAACATATGCAATTAGATAAAAAAGTGCTTAATGGTCAATTACGTTTGGTTTTACCGACTTCTGTAGGAACAAGTGCATTATTTGATAATGTTAGCGAGAAAGTACTTCGTGACGTCATAGAATCGTAATCGATTATGGTAGAAAGAACATTAATCTCTCTTCCTTCTCAGTTGCAGTTAATAGAACGACTGCAACATCTTATCTATTTATCCTCTTCACTTACTTTCGTTTCAGGAGAAGCTGGGTCAGGTAAGAGTACACTGACTGAAAATCTCTCCAATATTTTACCGAGTGATTTACAGCAAGTGTATATATCATTAGTTAATGAGCCGACAGAAAATGCATTACGCCAAAAAATTGTGGCTCAGTTGTATAATAAGGCATTATTTAATGCTGAAGATAAGCTATTAGATACTATCTTTCGATTACAGCAATCAGAGAAGAAAACCAAAAACAAATTAATCATTATTGATAACGCTCAATATTTACCTGCTGGTTTTATCATTGAATTATGTGAGTTATTTTCTGAGCCTAGTGTTGCACAAGATAATACTTTTAATGTTTTACTGCTGACTGATGAAAAAACGACACAAGACTATATAACCTATCTTGAGACTCATTTAGTGAGTCGCCTCCAATCTACTTTGAATCATCTTGAGTTATCACTACCTCCATTAGGGGTGCAAGAAGCGAACGAGCTTCTATTGCATAATTTTCAACAAGTCGGTTATCAAGCGAAATTACAACATCAAGATGCATTAAATCGTCAGTTAACGTTATGTAATGGTAATCCACAAAAGATAATTATACTCGCAGAAAACTTAAGCCAAGGCTTACTTGAAACTGTGCCTCCTTCTTGGATAAAAACAAAACTCCCTGCAGTGTTGTTAATGCTTATGTTAGTCATTATTGTCAGTCTACTAGCCGCTTATCTTTATCCTAAGTTTGTACCAAACTCGTTACAAATCAATGCGTCAGATAACGATTTACTAGTAGAAGATAAAATAACAGGACTAACCTCTACTGAGTCGACAAAACAAGAATCCCTGGCTAGTTCATGGTCTACTTTAGATCTTGGTGTTGAAAATAATCAGTCAATGGTAGGTTTATCTGATAACACAGAACAACGTGTTGTCATATCAGATAATCAGTTAATTGAATTGACAATATTAAGTGATACGACTAATCAGCCTGCTAATAACAATACTGAACAACATCAGGTGCCTTTATTATTACAACTTCCTGCCGTTATTAACGATAACGTAATTAACAAAGGTGATTTATTAGATTCATCTTCTGAAAGTGAATTAATATCCACAAAACAAAAAGTGACGAAAATCACTGATAGCGATATCAAGCCAACAGTTGAAAGTAATGATGAAGAAATATTGAATGTTGTAGACGAATTACTAATAAATGTTTCAACTTCTGTTGTGAAAAAAGATAAACCTTTAACATCTACGGAAAAAGAAGATAGTTTACTGACACCTTCTTATATTTTGCGGTCTAAAAATCCTGACAATTTCACCGTGCAAATTTCTGGAATGGCATCTCGTCCCTATTTAGCTGCTTTCCAACAAAAATATAAATCAAATACAGAAAATGTGTTTTCCTATAAAACAATTCGAAATAATAAACCTTGGTTTGTAGTTATTTATGGTGAGTATTCTTCGGTAGAATCTGCAAATTTGGCAATTAAAAGTTTACCTGAAGCATTTAAAGGTATGCCAACTTGGATAAAAACATGGCAAGCGGTACATAATGATTTGCGGTTAAATAATGAATAAAAAAAATAGAGCCTTTTTAAAATGGGCAGGTGGTAAATACACACTAACAGAGCAGATTAATGCTCGTTTACCTGAAGCAAAACGTTTAATAGAACCTTTTGTAGGCGCAGGATCAGTATTTTTAAATAGTGACTTTGATGAGTACATACTCAATGATATCAATCCTGATCTAATTGAAATGTATAAAATTATTAAACGTAAGCCTAAACAGTTTATTCACGATGCGAAGGTTTATTTCCAACCTGAATATAATCAAGAAGATGTTTATTATCAGTTACGTGAGAAATTTAATAAAAGTGAAGATGTCTACTTACGTTCATTGTTATTTTTATATATGAATCGTCATGGCTATAACGGCTTGTGTCGTTATAATAAAAGTGGTGGTTTTAATGTCCCTTTTGGTCGTTATAAACAGCCGTATTTTCCAGAGAACGAGCTATTATATTTTTCTGAAAAAGCTAAAAAAGCAACGTTTACCTGTAAACCTTATCAAAAGCTGTTTTTATATCTGCGTGATAGTGATGTACTTTACTGCGATCCTCCCTATGTACCATTAAGTAAGAGTGCTTCTTTTACCAGTTATGCAACACAAGGATTTAGCCTAGATGATCAAGCGCAGTTAGCAAAATTGGCGCGTGAAAGTAAAGCCGCTGTTCTGTTAAGCAATCATGATACAACGTTAACGCAAGAGTTATACCGAGATGCTGATTGCGATAAAATTTTTGTATCACGTACGATTAGTAGTAAATCCACAGATCGCAAACCTGTTGCAGAGCTATTTGCATTTTTCCCTGCTAAAAAATCAATATAGAGCAAACATCAGAAATAAAAATTAGTGTGTTAGGCGTCGCTTAGGTAGAATAATACTTTCATTATTTAGCTTATTTCTATCTAGGGACAAACCACCATGACTGATTATTTAATTGCACCTTCTATCCTTTCTGCAGACTTTGCTCGTTTAGGCGAAGATGTTCAAAAAGTATTAGACGATGGTGCTGATGTAGTGCATTTTGATGTAATGGATAACCATTACGTTCCTAACTTAACGATCGGTCCAATGGTTTGTAAAGCGTTACGCGACTTTGGTATTACAGCGCCAATCGACGTGCATCTCATGGTAGAACCTGTCGATACAATGATTGTTGAATTTGCTAATGCTGGTGCATCGATCATTACTTTCCACCCTGATGCTTCAAAGCATGTTGATCGCTCGTTACAATTAATTAAAGATCATGGCTGTAAAGCAGGATTAGTTTTAAATCCAGCCTCTTCATTAGAAGAATTAACGCACGTTATGGATAGACTCGATGTAGTTTTATTAATGTCAGTAAACCCAGGTTTCGGTGGTCAATCATTCATTCCTCATACACTTGAAAAACTACGCCAAGTACGTAAGTTAATCGATGATAGTGGCCGAGATATTCGCCTACAAGTCGATGGTGGTGTTAAAACGGATAATATTAAAGAGATTGCAGAAGCAGGCGCAGATATGTTCGTTGCAGGATCAGCTATCTTTAATCAACCAGATTATAAAGCGGTTATTGACGATATGCGTGAACAGCTAGCTCAAGTAAAATAGAGATGAGTTAATATGTCCCAAATTACTGATATTAAATTAATTTGTTTTGATCTTGATGGCACCTTAGTCAATAGTGTGCCTGACTTGCGTTTAGCATTGAATGCAATGTTAGACGATTTATCATTACCAAATGTAAATGGCTTAATCGTTAAAACATGGGTGGGTGATGGCATTCCTAAAATGGTTGAACGCTGCTTATTACATGTTCAAGATAAAGCGATATCTGATACTGAACTAACTCAAGCAGTAGCTACCTTTGAAGATTACTACCAGCAATTTTTGAATACAGAATCGGGTTTATACCCAGCAGTAAAAAGTACTTTGTTTTCATTACAAGATAAAGGCTATAAAATTGCTTTGGTCACTAATAAATCAGAACAATTCCTCCCTAAATTACTAAAGTATTTTGGAATAAATCGTTGTTTTGATTTATTAATTGGCGGTGATACCTTAGCTAAAAATAAACCTGATCCAATGCAAGTTAATCATGCCTGTGAGCATTTCAATGTCAGTCAATCTCAAACCGTGATGGTAGGTGATTCTCGTAACGATATTTTAGCTGGACAAAATGCACAGGTAAAAACAATTGCTTTAACTTACGGATACAACTTCGGTGATCCGATTGCAGATATGAACCCAGATTATCTTATTAATCATTTTGATGAATTATTAACATTGCTTTAAAAGCAGTGAAGGAAATAAACAATGACTAAACCAGTTGTATTAAGTGGATGCCAGCCTTCAGGTGGGTTAACTATCGGTAACTACATGGGCGCATTACGTCAATGGGTTGTGATGCAAGAAACGCACGACTGTCTATTTTGCCTTGTCGATTTACATGCGATTACAGTTCGCCAAGACCCAAAAGCGTTACGCAGTGCGATTTATGATGGTTTAGCAATGTATCAAGCTGTTGGTATTGACCCACAAAAAAGTACTATGTTTATTCAATCTCAAGTACCAGAACATGCTGAATTATCTTGGATTTTAAACTGTCATACACAAATGGGTGAATTAAACCGTATGACGCAGTTTAAAGATAAATCGCAAAAAAATGTGACCAATATTAACGCGGGTTTGTACAGCTACCCTGTATTAATGGCGGCAGATATTTTATTATATGGACCACAAAGCGTACCTGTTGGTAGCGATCAAAAACAGCATCTTGAATTAGCACGAGATATTGCGACTCGCTTCAATAATGCTTACGGTGATACTTTTGTTGTGCCAGAACCTGCTATTCCAGAGCACGGCGCTCGCATCATGAGTTTACAAGATCCAACTAAGAAGATGTCTAAATCTGACGATAATGAAAAGAACTTTATTGCGTTATTAGAAGATCCAAAGAAAATAGCAAAGAAAATTAAAAGTGCGATGACGGATACTGACGAGCAAGCACGTATTTATTTTGATACTACTGAAAAGCCAGGTGTCTCTAACCTTCTAACATTACTTTCATGCTCTACTGGTAAATCAATCGAAAGCTTGATTCCTGAATATGAAGATAAAATGTATGGGCACTTAAAGTCAGATACAGCTGATGCAGTAGTAACCTTATTAGAGCCAATTCAAGCACGTTTTAAAGCATTACGTGCTGATGAAGCTGCATTGCAAGCAATGGCAAGAGTGGGAGCTGAAAAAGCCCGTGAACGAGCGGCTGAAACACTTGCTAAAGTGTATGATCGTGTTGGCTTCTTACCTAAATAAATACATTTATTAAATCAATGCTAAGACGTAATAAATGGATACAAAAAAGGCTGATATTGAATCAGCCTTTTTTATTTAATCTTAATATGCCGTTTTCTATTCGACACTGACTTATCAAGCTACTGACCCATCAAGCTAAGTGATTAGTCTAATAATTAGCTTTCGCCTAGCCCTTTACCCGCATCTTTTTTATTGATTAATTCAATCATATAACCATCAGGGTCTTTTACAAATGCAATTACGGTAGTACCGCCTTTTACGGGTCCGGCTTCACGTGTGATAACGCCACCTAAGCTTTTTATTTTTTCACAAGTTTGGTAAATATCATCTGTTTCAATCGCAATATGGCCGTAAGCATTACCTAAATCATAAGCGTCTGTACCCCAGTTATAAGTTAATTCAATAACCGTTGTATCAAGCTCATCACCGTAACCTAAAAATGCAAGCGTATACTTATACTCAGCATTTTCTGACTGGCGTAACAATTTCATATCCAGTACATTTTGGTAAAAATCTAATGACTTTTGCAAATCAGTAACACGTAACATAGTGTGTAATAAACGCATAATACTTGTCCTTTGTCGAAAATAGCTATAAAAAAAGACGAATCTAAATTCGTCTTTTTATCATTTTTTATAATGCACAAATGTAATAATAAAGGCTTTAGCGCTTATTATAAACCTTGAGTTAAGAATTTAACTGTTGCAATAATTTCATCGTCGCTACAATTACTACAAGTTCCTTTGGCTGGCATTGCATTAAAGCCTGAAAGAGCATGTTTAATTAACGTTTCTTCACCTTGTGCTATACGAGGTCCCCATGCAGCAGCATCTCCTTTGATTGGAGCTCCAGCAGCACCAGTGCCATGACAGGCTATACAAAATGTACCGTAAACTTGTTCACCAGTACGCGGTTCTGCAGGTTCATCTGATGCACTAGCGGTATTCGCAGTGACAATTTCACCATCTATATATACATCACTAATAGGAGCGATACGATTTGCAATCGCTTCATCAGAGAAATCTTGTGCAAAGCTTGATACGCTGAACAGGCTTATTGAAAGAGTGATAAATAGGCTGAGACGTTTAATAAGGGTCACATGAACTCCTGTAAGTGTTAATAAAATGCCAATATTTTTACCAATCCTGGTAATTATTGTGTATTTGCTGTGATTTCTTTAATTATAACGAGATTGCCTTTAACTACCAATCTCTTTATGGATATTATTGTTTCCAGTTCACTATTTTATTTTCTTTACCTGTTAATAAGCGTCGAATATTACTGATATGCCTCAGAATGATTAAGCATGAAAGCATTAAAACAGGCAAAGTGAACTCCGGTTTGATGTGGTTTACAAAAATGGGGGCGGCAATGGCAGTTACAATGGCTGCTAATGAAGCATAGCCACTTATTGCAACGGTTAATAACCAGGTAATAACAACTAACCCAGTCATATCCATTCCCAAAGGTAACAATGTACCTAATCCTGTTGCTACAGCTTTTCCTCCTTTAAATTCAAAGTAAGGAGGAAATATATGGCCTAAACAAGTCGCAATCCCGATCAGCCCAATACCAATAGGTGGAATGCCAACAAAGTAAGCTAAATAAACGGGTAAAGTGCCTTTTAATAGGTCAAATAGAAGTACTAGACAGGCTGCTTGGGCGTGATGTATTCGTAATATATTAGTTGCACCAGGGTTTTTTGATCCATGTAATCTTGGGTCTGGCCAACCTTTAAATCGACATAATAAAATCGCACCATTTAGTGCACCTAGAAAATAAGCAGATATGCTAAAAATAAGTGTTGCCAATATAATCATGGTACTTATTTCATCCTATTAAGGTAAAATGCGGTGCAATTATAATAGGTATATAGATAAAAATTTTATTAACTCATTATAATATTCAGTTTAGCGGTCGAGTTTACTCGCTAACAAGTACAAAAAAAAGCTTCGTTGTATAAAAATAACTATAGTTAAAGGATTCAAAAAATGGATATTGTTTTTATCAAACAGTTACAAGTGATTAGTAAAATTGGTGTTTATGGTTGGGAAAAAGGAGTGCAGCAAAAGTTGTATTTTGACCTAGAAATGGCTTTTAACAATAAACCAGCAGCTGATAATGATGACATTAACCTTGCATTGAATTATTTTAGTGTTTCTGAACGTGTAAACCAGTTTGCACAACAAAATCAATTTGAATTAATTGAAACGATGGCGGAACGCGTTGCGGCATTGATCATGAAAGAATTTTCGGTGACATGGATAAAATTAACATTGCATAAACCTGGCGCATTAGCTAATGCACAGAGCTTAGGTGTACAAATTGAGCGTGGAATAAAGTAGTGGCTCATATTTTTGTTGGTGTCGGTTCTAGTATCAATCGGCAAGACAATATTCGAGAAGGGATACTGTTATTAAAAGATACCTTCGGGGAGCTCAAGTTATCCAGTATTTTTGAAAGTGAGTCTGTTGGGTTTAAAGGAGGACTTTTTTATAATTTAGTCGTGGAACTAAATAGCGAGTTATCAATCTCACTGGTTATACAAAAACTAAAGCAAATAGAAGTGCAGTTAGGTCGTCCTGAAAAAGCCATTAAATATGCTCCAAGGACGTTGGATTTAGATTTATTGTTATATGATCAAACAATAGATCGTACATTAGATCTCCCTCGTGCAGAGATCACCAAAAATGCTTTTGTGCTTCAACCTTTAGCTGAATTAGCACCCACATTAACTCACCCCATTTTAGGTGTTAGTTACCATTCTTTATGGTCGCAATATCCAGTGGGCAAACAAAAATTATGGAAAGTAGCATCGCCAATATTAAATTAATACAGTGATTCTACATAAGCAGATGAGATAAAAATGAGTATTTTAGAGATTGTTGTATTAGCTTTGATTCAAGGATTAACTGAGTTTTTACCTATTTCCAGTTCAGCACATTTAATTTTACCGTCAGTATTATTAGGTTGGCAAGATCAAGGCTTAGCTTTTGATTTAATGTTGAATATTGGTACTTTATCAGCTGTATTGATCTATTTTTATCGTGAAGTTAATAATATGTCTGTTGCCTGGGTTGATTCAATAAAAAATAAAAATCATAGCCAAGATAGCAAATTAGCATGGTGGATTATTTGGTCAACTATTCCGGCTGCAGCGATTGGTTTTTTAGGTAAAGATTATATTGAAGTATATTTACGTAGTGGTTATGTCATTGCAATAACTACTATTGTCTTCGGTTTGTTACTTTGGTGGGCAGATGCAAAAGCAACACAAGTAAAAACTGAATATCAAACAGGGTTAAAAGGCGCCATTATTTTAGGTTTTGCACAGGCTCTCGCTTTAATTCCTGGAACATCTCGCTCTGGGATCACTATTACCGCTGGCTTAATGCTTGGTTTAACGCGTAATGCTGCTGCTCGCTTTTCTTTTTTAATGTCAATTCCAATTATTGCGATGGCATCGGGGTATGATTTATTAAAGTTTGTTTTATCTGATGAGAATGTTGATTGGTCGTCTTTATTTTTAGGGGCTGGTGTTTCATTTATTAGTGCGATTTTATGCATTCATGTGTTTTTAATCTTATTAAATAAAGTTGGTATGTTACCGTTTGTTATCTATCGATTAATATTAGGTACGGCTTTATTTTATATTTTAGCTGGTTAAGTTAGATATTTTAAGACAGGATTATTAAGTGTTGTATCGCCTTGCTTATCCAAAACTGAGGTTATTTAATTTAAACTATCAAAGGTGGTTTTATCATCAGCTTTGATACTTATGTGCTAGGCCTATTGGCGTTCTAAAGCGAGACATATCGTTAGGCAATATTAGTTAATATAGCTTAACGAAAATAAATCGCTTGATAAGTGAGTCAACCTAAGCAGTTATTCAACCTGCTTATTAATATTAATAAGCATTAAATATCGCGTTGATGAGTCTCTTTAAATATTTGTACTAACTGGATACGTTGTTCATTTAATTTACGTCTGATGTCAGCCCCTTGAAAACCTTGCGCTATGATCGCTTGGATATCTACTTTTAAAGCCGCTTGAAAGCCTTGCCACATATAATCTGCAGTGGGGTAAGGTAACAACTCAAATCCAGTACGTCCTTTAGAGTCTGCTACACAGCATTGCAGCATTTGTTGGAAGCGGTGTGGTTTACGCCATGCATCACATTTATCCATGATACCGACCATCGTGCTCGCTCTTAACTCAAAAGCACTGTGAATATTGGTGTGGTGCTCACTCACTAATAATGCGAGATCTCGGTATTCATTTGGTACTTTAAGGCGTTTACAGAATTTTTTAATGACTGATAAACCTTTAAATCCATGTCCTTTATGACTCGGCCATTCACTTTCTGGTGTCAACGCTTTCCCTAAATCATGCACTAAGCAGGCGAAACGGAAAGCAACAGAGTCTGACAATAAACAAGCTTGCTCCACCACCATTAAAGTATGGATGCCTGTATCAATTTCTGGATGCCAGCGTTTAGGGGCTGGCACGCCATATAAGCTATCAATTTCAGGGAATAAAGCGGCTAATGCTCCACAGTCTCGTAGTACTTGAAAATAAACTTGTGGGCTATCTGTTTGCAAGGCTTTTTCAGTTTCGACCCAGACACGCTCAGGCGTTAAACTCTGTAACTCTCCACTTACTGAAATCTCTTTCATTAGAGTGAGGGTTTCTGGTGCGATATAAAAACCAAGTTTAGCGAATCGAGCGGCAAATCGAGCAACCCTTAATACTCTTAAAGGATCTTCGCTGAATGCTGGGCTAATATGACGTAATACTTTGTTTTTTAAATCTTGTTGTCCGAAATAAGGATCGACCAATTGCTTGTCTTCAGATTGGGCGATCGCATTAATAGTGAGATCGCGTCTGGCCAAATCATCTTCTAAACTGACATCTTGCCCTGCATAGCAACTAAACCCAGTATATCCGATACCTTGTTTACGTTCAGTTCTAGCTAATGCATACTCTTCACCAGTATTGGGATGAAGAAAGACAGGAAAATCTTTACCAACTTGGGTAAAGCCTTTGTTTAACATTGCTTCTGGGGTGCTATTAATGACAACAAAATCATGGTCTTTGACTTCGATGCCTAATAATTGATCTCTAACTGCGCCGCCAACTAAAAATACACGCATTGTTTGCCCCCTTAATGAATAATTTAGTTATTATACCGAAACTAGCTAAATATGCAGAAGCTTGTCTGTTTCATTAATAACAATTGCCATCAGTATGTGATCTAATATGATGGTTAGTAATATTTATCGGTTATTTATTTCCATTGTTACTAATATGGCTCAACATTTTGTCTAAGGTTTATAATGTACCAAGAATTTTTTTCTTTGAAAGAACAACCATTCTCGATTTCACCTGATCCTGATTTCTTATTTTTAAGTGATCGCCATAAAGAAGCGTTAGCTCACCTAATGTATGGCTTATTAGGTAATGGTGGTTTTGTGTTACTAACTGGTGAAGTGGGAACAGGTAAAACCACCGTATGCCGTGCTCTCTTGCAAGATATCTCTGAAGATACAGATATTGCCTATATACTTAACCCAGCTCAAACAGAGATTGAATTATTAGCGACCATTTGTGACCAACTAAAAATTGCTTATGATGTCGATAGAGCGAGCTTAAAAACGTTATTTGATGCTATTAGCGGTTGGATGCTTGATAACTTAGAAAAAGGACGCAGTGCGATCGTATTGATCGATGAAGCTCAGCATCTTAGTTTTTCTGTTCTCGAACAATTAAGGTTATTAACTAATATTGAATCAAATAATAAAAAACCATTACAAGTTATTTTAATTGGACAAACTGAGTTACAACAAAAGCTCAAAGAAAATGAATTACGTCAATTAGCTCAACGCATTACTGCTCGTTACCATCTATTACCGCTCACCCTACAAGAAAGTGAATTTTATATTCAGCATCGTTTAAATGTAGCGGGTGCAAGTACGCCTATCTTTGAAACAAAGCTACTTAAGCGAATTTTTAAGTATAGTCGAGGTGTACCAAGGTTAATCAATTTAATTTGTGATCGTAGTATGCTTTGCGCTTATAGCCAAAACTCTCCTAAAGTAACGGCTAAAATGATTGATTTAGCAGTAAAAGAAATTGATTTAAGTCTTAATGATAAAAATGAAGGTAAATCATTTAAACAAGGTTGGCGAATTCTACTGCTATTAGTGTTAACGGCGTTTACTGCTATACAGGCCCCTAAAATATTTCATAATTTTAATCAGCCAAGAGAATCAATTGAAACGATAAGTGAGTTTAATTTATCTAAGACTATACCTGTACAGTCTAGAGCAGTTAGTACTTCTTCTTTCAATAACTTATCTTGGTTTGATAATTACCCCGAGTTAGATTTAAGTAATGGCGAATTTTCAAATGCGTTAAAAACACTTTATGCCGTATGGGGTTATGAGGTTAGCTTAGATAATGCAAGTTGCGCAGAAGGTGATATAGCATCATTACAATGTTATTCGGAAAACACCTCATTAAAAAAATTAGAGCAATTAAATTATCCTGCCATTATTGAACTAGCAAGTGACGAGGATTCTATTTATACGGTACTTTATAAAATAAATAATAAGTATGAGCTATTGATTGGAACACAAAAAATAGAAGTGAATAGATCATGGTTAACCGAATATTGGACTGGCGAATTAACACTTTTATGGCAAGTTCCTTTTGATATCGCTAAACCATTAAAATTTGGGGAAAAAGGCGATAGAGTTTTGTGGTTATCTAAACAGTTAAATCGTGTGTATGGTTCATCTGAAAGTCCTAAAAACCGCTTTGACTGGAAATTAAAAAATACAGTGGTTGAGTTCCAGAATGATAATAATTTAGTCGCGGATGGCATTGTTGGTCGACAAACATTAATGCCGTTAGTACAACAATTAGATGCAAAAATACCTTCATTATTGTAGAGGCACCATGTCCACCATACTAAAAGCATTAGATAAAAATAAGCAAAAAAGTCAATCTGTTATTATCGAAAAATCAGCGGATACTACTTGGAAGTTAATGATGATAGCTGCGTTGTTAGTGATTGTTATATTATTAACGATAGTGTTTTTTTTGTTATTTAAACCGACAGTTGAAACCGCTAAACCAATACCATATATCCCTTCGGTAGCGGAACTAATACACGCAGCACCCGAACAGAAAAATCCACATTACGATAGCTTAGTGAGTGAGGTCGACTTTAATACTGCACCTTTACCGACTGTATCGCAAAAGACTGAAATGGAATGGACACCTGCGGTAAAAGCGAATGTTAATGCGGGGAAAAATTCAGTAGCAAAAAATGCTGAATCAGATCAATTAATTATTGATGGTTCTGTTCCCAAAAGATCTATTTCTAGTAAGCAAGATACTAATCATATCTCTCTTGATGATGTGCCTGATGATTTACAACAACGCTTCGCGTTAGCGGTAGAAGAAGAGAGTAATACTACTTTTACTGAATATGTCGATAAAGATGAAGAGTTAGTCACTTCTGATATTGCATCAATGCCTGCTCGCTTTCAATATAGAGTACCTGTGATGCGTTATGATTCACATGTCTACTCAACAGAAGCGAAAGATCGTTGGATACGCATCAATGGCGTTGATTTACGGGTCGGAGAGTCTCTTGGCGAAATAGAATTGGTCGATATATTACCTCGTCAAAGTATATTTCGTCTTGGTAAGCAAAGCTTTACATTGGAATCACTACAGGATTGGAAGGGTTAATCTATATTTTAGGCAATTGTATTTAAAGCGTTTGTTAAGCTAGGAAGTTAAGCTGCATAATTAAACGATGCAACTAAGCGATGATAACTAAATTATACAACTAAGCTAACAAGTTAAATTCTAAAATGAAGTTATAAAAAAACGCACTAATGTGCGTTTTTATTTTTAAGCCATTAACATACTAAGCCATGTAGACGTTAAGCCATTTATATTTTCAGTTACGTATTACTTAACTTTTGCTCTTTACCAGTTGTCAGTACGCTTTTTACGACGAGGTAAGAATGGAAGAATTAAACCGACTAACATACCGAAGAATAAAACACTGCCGCCATACATTAACCATTCCATTTTAATACGTTCATCTTTAGTTGATTGTAATAAATCTAATTCCATATTACGTTCTTTTAAATCTTCAATGGTATCGCGTAGATCTCTTTTTTCACTATCAAGCTGTGCAATTAGGCTGTCTTTATCAATAATAGCCTGTTCTTTATCTGAGTTAGCTTTAGCATTATCACTATTGATGGTGTTTAGCTTATCTTGGCTTGCTTGAAACTTCTTTTGTATTTCAGGTAACAATGATTTTGCTGGTGGTTGTTTTTGAATTTCAGAGGTTTTTACCCAACCGACTCTACCCGTTGGTGTTTTTACTTGGGTAAACTTTGTTTGATCATTGTATTTTAAAGTATTCACCGAAGTGCCCACTTCAATAGTACCAATAATACGATATTGCAAACTTGGGCCAGAGTGCATGTAGATAGATAGTTCATCACTGACGTATTGTGTCGCAGCAAAACTACTGAATGGAAATAAAAAACACAGTAAAAGTAATTTGATTGATTTCAAAAGAAAGACCTTTTAGCAAATAAATTGAGCAATCATTCTAAAAGTTATTGATGCTCAGTAAAAGCAAAAAGAGAGCCTAAGCTCTCTTTTTTCGATTTGAAGTATTAATTTTAAGAAAAAACACTCTTTAACATATAGAAGAATATAATCGATAAACCGGCACCGATAGGTAATGTAACCACCCATGAAATGACGATATTACGTACTACACCTAAGTTTAAGGCTGCAATTCCTCTTGCCATACCAACACCTAATACTGCACCAACTAACGTCTGCGTTGTTGAAATAGGTAAACCAGTACCAGATGCAATAACAACTGTAGAAGCAGCTGCTAGTTCTGCTGCAAAACCACGACTAGGTGTTAAATGCGTAATACCATGGCCAATTGTTGCCATTACACGTTTACCGAATATCGCTAAACCTAATACAATACCAACGCCACCTAATGGCAAAATCCACCAAGCTAATTCAGCTTTAGCTGTAATTTGACCGCCATGTTCAACAATGCTGACAACTGCTGCTAGTGGACCAATTGCATTGGCAACATCGTTTGAGCCATGTGCAAATGCCATCGCACATGCAGTCACAATCATTAAAACAGAGAATATTTTTTCTACATTAGCAAAATGCATTTGCTTGTCTGCTTTAGGATCAATTTTTACTCGATTAACAAATACTTTACCGA
This sequence comes from Psychromonas sp. SP041, assembly GCF_000470315.2. Lineage (GTDB taxonomy): Bacteria > Pseudomonadota > Gammaproteobacteria > Enterobacterales > Psychromonadaceae > Psychromonas. The sequence goes on along the minus strand of NZ_CBRF02000003.1, from coordinate 147,990 downwards.
CAATAGAGACTAAAGCGCCTACTATCATCGCTAAAATAATAGCTTCCATCGTACTAAAGTGCAGACCAACATGTTTAAGACCTTTAGTGATCGTCACTAAAGACAGTATGAAACCCGCTAAAAACATGTAAAAAGGAACGTAGCGTTTTGCATTCGTTATTGGATCTTTAGTATTAAATATCAGCTTTTGTGAGCTCATAAAAATAAAGTAAGCAATAATACCGGAAATAAGCGGCGTCACTATCCAACTACCTATAATGCCTCCTACTTTACTCCATGTCACACTATCTACACCCACACCTACCGCTGAGAAGCCTACAATAGCGCCTACAATCGAGTGTGTGGTAGAAACCGGCCAACCAAAGTAAGAAGCAATAATTAGCCATAAACCAGCGGCTAACAAGGCTGCTGTCATACCATAAACGAGCAGCTCAGGTTGCTCTACAAAATAGGAAGCATCAATAATGCCTTTACGTATTGTCGATGTTACTTCGCCACCCGCTAAATAAGCGCCTGCAAATTCAAAAATCATTGCAATAATAATAGCTTGCTTGATCGTTAGTGCTTTTGAACCAACAGAAGTTCCCATTGCATTCGCAACGTCATTTGCACCAATACCCCAAGCCATTAAAAAGCCGACTGCGCCAGCAAACATAACTAACATGCTGCCGTATGTATTTATAATATCCATCTTTAAGTCCTTAGAGCTACGATCTAGCTAGAATAAGTTCTAACTGGGTGCCGATTAATTCAGAGTGATCTGCAAGACTGCCTACCCATTCTAGAATTTTATACAAAAACATTACATCTACTGGTTTGTAATTATCTTCAATGGCTAATAAATTGCGACGAAGTTTGATTTGTAATGAATCTGTATCATCTTCAATCGTTTCAAGTACTTCAATCATTTTAGTGACGATGTCTACTTCACGGCCTTTAAAGCCTGTTTCTAGTAATTCATCTAACTCGTTAATTGCATTTTTTGCTTGTTGAATAGCATCTAAACTACGTTGTACGTATGCCATAAAATCAACAAATATTTCACTTGGTATTTGTAGCTGACGACCAAAAATGCGTCCCGCTATGTCTTTTGCTGTATTAGCAATTTTATCTTGGCGATTAACAAGCTCTAATAAGTCAGCTCGGTCAATCGGCATAAACAAACCTTTTGGAAGCGTTAAACGTAATTCACGTTTAAGTTCATCTGCTTGTTTTTCATATTGAGATATTTGCTTACGCACTTTCTCTGCTTCAACCCAGTCATTTTTTGAACTGGCTTCAAAGAAAGGTAATAACAACTCACTACATACTGCTACTTTGTCCATGTGTAATTGGATCGGTTTGATTGGAGATTTTGCAAACACTCCAAATATCGAATTAACTGGCATGATTCACCTTAGGTTTTGATGGTTTGGTAACCACATTCTAGTTCAGTTGAACATCTAATATGCGGCGCATGTTAACTTTCTTTTGCACACAATAGAACATCAATTTAGTATAATTGAGAAAATTTTACGATTAAAAATGATCCAGGCTATTAAATTAAGGGTAATTTGCGGTATATATTATGGAAACAGAGATAGAAATTAAGTTTTTTTTTAATGCACACTTCGCCGACGAACTGCTGAATAAAATAAGCCAACACACGGTTATTTCTCATAAAGATCAAATGATGTACAACGTCTATTTCGAGACGGCTTCACGCGCACTGAGAATGATGGATATGGGCTTAAGAGTACGCCGTATTGATGACCAATATACTCAAACTATTAAAACATCTGGTCGCGTTATAGGTGGCTTACATCAACGCCCTGAATATAATGAACCCATTGAAGGTTTAGAGCCTGAGTTAACTCGATTCAACAATAAAATTTGGCCTAAAGGTTGTAATTTAAGCGAGCTACAAGAACAAATAGCACCATTATTTAGTACAGATTTCAGACGCTTACACTGGTTGTTGGAAATGCAAGAAGGCACTTTAATTGAAGTTGCTTATGATTGCGGAAAGATTATAGCCAATCAAGGTGAGACTGATATTTGTGAAATCGAATTAGAATTAGTGAAAGGAGATGAAGCTCAGCTATTTATTTTAGCGCAAGATATTGCCTCATTACCTCAAGTTCGTTTAGGTAATGTGAGCAAAGCTCAACGTGGTTATATGCTCACTGAAAGTGCTCATTTCTCAGTTAAACCGATTGATTTTTCAGCTTTGAATCCAGAAATGGTTTTGCGCGAGGCGCTTTCTGTTAACTTTCAACACGGTCTAAAACATCTTCAATATCATGAACATTGTTATCTTGAAGGGGGGGATTTCGATGCTTTAGTTGAACTACAGAAAAGTATTATGTTTTTACATCAAAATATTCATCTTTTTAAAGAAGCGGGTACTTCATTTTTAGGTTATGCATGGGTTGAAGACTTGCAATGGCTCGCGAGAAGCTTTTCGTGGGTCGATGAACGCTTAGTTTTTAGAAAGTTATTAGAAAATAAAGCTTATTACATTCGCAAATTGCCGCGATTAAAACAATTAAAGAAAGATTTACGTTTAGCAGATCAAGCTCTCCCAAGCGAAGAAGATATTTTCAATATTTTACACAGTTCGCGCTATTGCCATTTTGTCTTAGGGTTAACGCAATGGTTGATTGGACTGGAGAAAACAGCGCATACAGAAAATGATTCAACTTCATTACTGACATTTTCCGATACGGTGTTGACTGAGGGATGGTCTAAATTAAAAGCGACACTTTCTTCGGAAGTGCTTTTAAGTACCGATAACTTACTGCAAAACCAAGGGTTATTAACGGCAAACTTAATGACTGGTTTTAGCCTTGGTAACTTATTTGATGCAGAAAAAAGTGCAGAGTACTGTTACCCGTGGCTAGATATTTATCAGGGTATTCAAGAGCTTTCGATGCTTGGTGCTATTTCTGAACTCGCTGTTGATGAAGAAGACATTGTCGTACAGGCTGAATACTTTAAATGGGTTAAACGTAAACAATTTTCTTTATTAAGTGCGATTGAACAATCTAAACAACGTGCTATTGCGAATGAAATGTATTGGCTTGATTCAGAAAATTAATGGATATTTTTTCTAAAGCGTACCAAAAAGAAGAAACAAGTTATCAAAAGAAAATAATGTAGAGAGTAATAGATCACAAATCCTCTACATTTAACCTTAAATAGGTATATTTAGTGTTGTTATTACTAATGTTTTCTTTCGTCTTGTCGATAAGTTAAGTAACGTCTATTTATCTTTTTCTTATTTTCTTCTTTTGAGTGAGTTTATGGTGCAAATACAACTGAACGGTTTAGAACAAAAATTAGTCAACATTTCTGCTTTAGGGAAAGGTTTTATTTTATTCATTATTGGAGCGATATTTACATTATTACTTAATCAGTTTTTTTCTTTTAACTTAACTCCCGTATTTATTCTTATTACCTTATTGAGCTTAACCGTTGTTTGGCAACATTATTGCCATCAAAAACAAGTTCTAGTTTTAAAGCAATATATTGAAGAGCCTCAATCATCTAAACCAGAACAATTAAAAGGTGAATTTTCTGAATTGTATTTGTGTGCGACTCAAGAAGCCGCCAACGCAAAAAATCAAACTGACCAAAATGCGAATACAATGACCAAACTCCACGAAGTCATAGAGCAATTCAGTACTTGTATGGAAATTGTTAATGAATCAATTGCTGAAGAGTTTGATCAAATTGGATCATTGGCAACGGCAATGAATGAAATGACAGCTGCTGTAAAAGAAGTGGAGGGGAATGCAGAAAGTGCATCCGTTTCTACTTTGGAGGCGACAAATGTTGCTGAAGAAGGGCGCAATGCCGTTGATGCAACTATCTCTTCTATTAATACATTATCAAGAAATATTGATGACTCTGCGACTGCTGTTAATAATGTAGAAATGAAAGTTGAAAGTATTGGTAGTGTAGTGGATACCATTCGCAGCATTTCAGACCAAACTAACTTATTAGCATTAAATGCTGCGATTGAAGCCGCTCGAGCAGGTGAAGCGGGCCGTGGTTTTGCTGTTGTTGCTGATGAAGTTCGAAATCTGGCTAAGCGCACCCAAGATGCTACCGTTGAAATTCAAGGAATGATTGAATTGCTACAACAAAGTGCACAGCAAGCGGTTGGTTTAATGGATAGTAGTGTTAAAGAAGCCGAAGTAGGGGTGACGGAAGTGACTAAAGCGGGCATTAAATTGTCTGATATTGTGGATAAAGTAAATCATATTTCAGACCTTAACTATCAAATCGCTTCAGCTTCAAAAGAACAAGCGACAGTAGCTGATGAAATTAATAGTAATTTAGTACAAGTAAAAGAAACGGTTGAAGGTTCGGTCGTTGTATTGAAAGAAGTGACAGAAATGACAGAAGAGATTCTAGGTTATTCTATGCAACTTACTAAAGCATCGTAATTGTAAGTTGTGAGTTATTAAAGTCATCATCATTAAAACTTAATACGATAAATTAATAAAAAGCACTGGTTTCCAGTGCTTTTTATTATGCGAACGAAAAGTTAATCAACTCTATAACGTAATTGCTCATTACTCTTCTTCAAAGTATTCACTGTAAGTTGCAAACTTAGTGAGTTCTTCAATCACACACTTCTTAATATCAAGCTGATTTTCTGCCGCAATATTATAACGAAGACCAAGTTGAATATAGTCATCGGCACTCAAACTAACCGTTAAACGAGGGCGTTTGGGCTTCTTATGCGTTGGTAACTCTAATAAGTCACGAATCTTTTCAGAAGGGCTAATACCTTCGTCTAATGCACTACGGCGAATGCTATATTGCAGCTTACTATCCATATCAAAAGCAATTTGTACCGCTTTGACTACTTTTGCTGATTGCTGCCATTTTTTAGGTAATTCACCATTGGGCATTATTACTCTCCTTTTATCCATAATTCCGCAATGTCACTAGCTGGGCGTAAGCTAGATAAATAAACATCGGTATCACCATTTTCAAAAATAAATATTTCTATTAAACGTAAACCTTTATTACCTTCTAATGAGAAGTATTGAAACTCACGACCATGATCTTGGTCGGTAAACTCTGGCGGCTTGCTATCTCGGTAATCTGCCTGATGCATGTAGCCTGGTGTTTCAAAATCTTGTTGGATATATTCGGTCGCTAACATATCACCATAACTATGCTGTTCAGTTAATGGTGTTAATCGTGCTTTTCCAGGTGCTTCAAAAATCTCTGAAAAATCGTCTAAATTAAATAATGTTTCAACGTCAGCGCGACTTAATAATAAACTACATTTAATCAGATTTTTAGGGTTCTTAGGGAAGCTAACATAAACCAGTTTATCACTTACACCTTGGCTAATAAGTTGTATGTAATGCTCATGACTAAACTCAATCGTTGTGATGTCATTAACTTGTAACTGTTGCTTACGCATCGCTTCTGGTAATGCAAAACTATCACCGAAACAGAATATATCACGGTTTAACAATTGCTTAGGTTCACTTAAAACACGAGTAGATACGGCTGGTTTTTTATTAAATAACGATTTTAAAAAGCGCATAGAGATCCTTAAACTAACCGTATTAACTACTTGAGTTAATACTACATAGAAATATTAGGTAGAAAAATAACATATTTTAATGAATATGACCGTATCGTTATTATTGCAGGCGACTATTTATAGTTATTAACACAAAAAAACTGATAGTTATCAACACAAAAATGATGGTTATTAACGCAAAAAACACGACGAGCATCCGCTGGTCGTGTTTGTATTTTCATTACTTTAAAGATAAATTATTTATTTTTTAAGCGATCTAATACTGATTGTGCACTGTTTTGTTGTTCACCAATGCCAGCTTCTTGTAATTTATTTTTTAATGTTTGATCGGGTGTTTCAGATGCTAATTGCTCAGCTGCTTTTAATTTATCGTCAAACATTGCTTGTTTTTTCTTAATACGCTCAAGAGAGTCTTTTGCACTTAATAACTTAGAGTTACTTGCCGTAAAGTTATCTGTAATTGCAGACGTTGCTTTCTGAACGCTTTCAGTTGTTTTTACCATGGTTAACTGACGTTTATATTCAGTTAATTGGCGCTCGCTCTTTTTGATCAGCCCTTTTAAACGATCAGCACTTTTTAAGAAGCTTTCGTTTGTTTGTTGTTGCTCAGCAGCCGTTGTTTCTAATTCAGCAATTTTTTCAGCAACTTCAATCGCTAATGCTTCATTACCCTGGTTTAGGGCTTGCATCGCGTAACCTTCGTGCTCTTTAATACTTGCTTGTAACTGTGCTAACTCACGTGCCGCTTGCATTTGCTTCGCCATCACTTCTGTTAAGTCACGTTTTGCAATCGTAACGTGTTTTTCTGAATCACGAATTTCTTGTTCAAAAATTCTTGTTGAATTGGCATCTACAATTGCTTCACCAGCTTCAGTTGCACCACCACGTAAGGCAGTAATAATTTTTTTAAATATGCTCATTATAAACTCCGAATTAATTTAAGTAACTATCCATTTCGCTGATCACTTCAAGGCTGTTATCGCTTAGAGTGACGAGTTCAAGCTCAATATCTTCAAGGCTTGAGTGGATTGATAGCGCGCCAAAAACAACGTATTTGTCTTCAACTTTAGCAAAAGAAGATAATGGCATCGGAATGTTCATTTCTAACATCGCTTCCATCATATTTGCTTTTAGTTCTGATTTGATTTCATCTTCACCCCATAAGTAGGCAATGCATAAAATTTGGTTATCACTAATAGAAACAAAAATTGGTATCTCTTCACGACCAATTATTTCTATTTGTAGTACATCTATCTCACCATCAATAGGTGTGCAGTCAAAATTAAAGCCCGTTTCGGTATCGTCTGCTAACTTGTTGAGATGTGTAGCAATAGTATGAATATTCATCTTGTCCCTTAACCGTGTGACATTAAATGTCTTGTGAGTGTTAATTTAGCTCCCATGGCATTATATGTCAATGGGTTTATGTTTTTTATTTGTACAAACCTAATTTAACAATGGAGTAACAGTTTAATCAAATTTTACTGAGTACGCATATTTAAGATTACGAGCTATCGGTATTTATTTCATTACTCGTATTACAATAATGCGGTCTTTAAATCACTTTTCAATGATTAAGTGTTAAAAATTACTGATCGGATTTAAAACTCCTGTTAAGTTAATGAATAGTCTAATTTTTAGCATGGATAATTTATGCCTTTATTAAAAGCTGCTGCACAAAAATACATTCAACAATTGAGCGAACGTTTTGATTTATCAACGTTGAACGAGCAACAACAGGAAACGTTATTTCAAGTCTTTTCTTTGAGTGATTTTGTTGCTAATGCATTAATAAAGCAGCCAGATCTTATTCCTCTCTTATTTGAGAGCGACTTATTAGTTAGTACAGATCGTAAAAGTCATTTAATCGATGAATTAAAAGTAGTATTAGCAGTTACCGAAACTGAGCCTCAATTACACCATGCTTTACGCCTATTTAGACGTAAACATATGGTCGTGATTGCATGGCGTGAGCTATTAAATCTAAGCTCTTTAAAAGAAAGTTTTGAGCATATTTCACTATTAGCAGATCAATTAATTCTACAAGGTCTGGATTGGTTATATCAGCTGCAATGTAAGGAGCAGGGCACGCCATTCGGAGAGTCAGGTAAACAGCAAACGATGTTTATTTTTGCGATGGGTAAATTAGGCGGTAAAGAGCTTAACTTTTCTTCTGATATCGACCTTATTTTTTCTTATCCTGAACGCGGTACAACCCAAGGTGGACGACGTGTTATTGAAAATTCAGCCTTCTTCACTAAATTAGGGCAGCGCCTGATTGCCGCTTTGCACCAAATTACCGTTGATGGTTTTGTTTATAGAGTTGATATGCGTTTACGACCTTTTGGCGAATCTGGCCCATTAGTGACGACCTTTAATTCTATAGAAGATTATTACCAAACCCAGGGACGTGAATGGGAGCGATATGCAATGGTTAAAGCGCGGGTGCTAGGACAAGAAGGAGAAGACAAGGAAGAGCTAAAAAATATGCTCAAACCTTTTGTTTTTAGACGCTATATAGATTTCAGTGCCATTGATTCATTACGAAAGATGAAAGCAATGATCAGTGCAGAAGTTCGCCGCAAAGGATTAAAAGACAATATTAAGTTAGGCATGGGGGGCATTCGTGAAATTGAATTTGTTGCACAGGCATTTCAACTCATTCATGGTGGTCGTAATGTTGAACTACAATGTAAAGGGTTACAAGAAACATTACAGGTTATTGCAGATATTAATGTATTACCGCAAGAGCGTGTTGATTGCTTATTAAGTTCTTATCACTTCCTTCGTGCTGTTGAAAATATATTGCAGCAAATTGGAGACCAACAAACTCAAACGTTACCAGATAATGAACTTGATAAATTACGTTTAATTAAAGTCATGAAGTTTGATGACTGGGATAGCTTTTATATGCGTTTGAGCCAAGTCATGGTCAATGTGCATGATGAATTTAATTGGGTTATTGGTGAGTCTGAAGAGCAACAAAATGAAGCAGAAGAAACATTTATAGAAATGTGGGAATTACAATTAAGTAGCGAGGAAATAGAACCATTGTTAACTGAAGGTATTGATTGTGATGAAGTAAGTTCAGAACAAGTCAGTGCTTTTGCAAAAATGATTGTGTCATTAAAATCGGATCTAACTCGACGCCCTATAGGCCCTCGAGGACAAGAAACGATTGATAAATTGCTACCTCGATTAATTTCATTGATTTGTGATTATCCACAGCCTGAAAAATTATTTGAACGTATTCATCACTTATTACTTAATATCGTTAGTCGTACTGCGTACCTAGAGTTATTAAATGAAAATGAAGGGGCGTTGAAGCAACTGTTAAAATTATGCTCTGAAAGTCCTCGAGTCTCTGCTCAATTAGCACGTCATCCTATTTTGCTTGATGAACTACTGGACCCTCAAAAACTTTATCACCCTACAGCGTTAGGTAGTTATAGAAGTGAGTTGCAGTTATTTATGTTACGTATCCCAGAAGACGATATGGAACAACAAATGGAAGCATTACGTCAGTTTAAACAAATGCAGTTTTTACATATTGCGACTGCGGATATCGCGAAAGGTATTAAATTACCGCAAGTGAGCGACCATTTAACTTGTCTCAGTGAAGCTATTTTAGATTATGTGGTGCAGATAGCTTGGGCACAAATAACCTATAAATTTGGCTTGCCTAGCAACGTGATAGGAACCGACAAAAAAGGCTTCGCGGTCATTGGTTACGGGAAAATGGGCGGATTAGAGTTAGGTTATGACTCGGATCTGGACGTGGTTTTTTTACATGAAAATAATATATTAGGCGTTACAAGTGGTGAGCGATCTATTGATAATCAGCTGTTTTACTTTCGTTTAGCGCAACGCATTATTCACTTATTTAGCGCTCGGACTAATTCAGGTATTTTGTATGAAATTGATATGCGTTTGCGTCCATCAGGAGATTCTGGTCCTTTAGTGGCCAGTTTAGCGGGATTTAATCGTTATTTAAAAGAGAATGCTTGGACATGGGAACATCAGGCATTAGTCAGAACTCGTCCGGTATTTATAGATTCAATAATGGCGGAAGAGTTTGTCGAAATACGTTCGCAGGTATTAAGCCAACAGCGTGATGTTGATAAATTACGCACAGATGTATCAGACATGCGATTGAAAATGCGTCATCATTTAAATCGAGCAACCAAAGATGAGTTTGATCTTAAGCAGTCACCAGGTGGAATGGTTGATATCGAATTTATAGCACAATATTTAGTATTGGCTAATGCTGATAAATTTCCAGAATTATTAACAAAATGGTCAGATAATTTACGTATTTTTGCGGCATGTCAGGAAGCAGGGCTATTAACACAGCAACAAGCTACTGAATTAATTAATGCCTATTGCCATATTCGAGATGCGGGGCACCGTTTATCTTTAGGTAAAGAAACTCGTATTGCTGCAATAGAGCAGTTTACTGAAGAACGTAAGGTTGTTATTAACGTTTGGGAACAATTGTTTAGCGAGTAGATATAACAGTAAAAAAGTGAATTTGTTAAATTAATTCACTTTTTTACTGTCTAAAATACCACTCAATTAATCATTATTGCATATTATAAAATGAAGGCTCGCCTTCTGGACGCGTTTTAAAACGACGATGCAACCACATGTATTGTTCATCACATTCTTTTATCATTCGTTCTATTTGTTGATTAGTGCGTGTTGTATCTAATATTAAATCATTACTTGGAAAATCATTTAATGCTTCATAAAAAACTAACTCGTAACCTTTATTATTCGGTAAACGTTTTAAAAAAACAGGGATGACAACACAATTTTTAACACGTGCTAGCGTACTAGTACCTGATATCGTATTTGCTTTCTCGACGTTAAAGAAAGGAGCAAAAACACTACTTTTATGTCTTCCGTAATCATGATCTGGCGCATACCATAATGTTTGTCCTGTTTTCAAAACACGTAACATCGATTTAAAATCTTTACGATCTAGCATTCCTTTATTTTCTCGCATTCTGCCACGGTAAAACCAATAATCTAATACTTCATTACTATTTTTACGGTAGACAGCATAACTAGGATGGAATAATCCAGCTGCTCGGCCACCCATTTCTAAGGTAAGAAAGTGAGCTCCCAATAAAATAATGCCTTTATCTTGTCGTGATGCTTGTTGTAGATGCTCAAGTCCACGAATATTTAATAAGCCACGTACGCGCCAAGCCGGCCAAAACCATGCCATACCCATTTCTAATAATGCGATACCGGTATGTTCAAAGTTAGCTTTTACTTTTTTATCTATTTGTTCAGGTGTGAGTTCTGGAAAACAAAGTTCAATATTCCGACGTGCTGTGTCATAACGGCTTTTAGCGAAAGGAATTGCTATACGCCCTAGCAACTTACCTAATCTATTTAGCGTTGAGTAGGGTAACAAAGATGTTAAAAAAAGGATGAAAATACCTAACCAAGCAAGCCAATACTTTGGGTGAATGAAGCTAGGTTTTAATTTATATGAATCCATAAACTACTCTCTATATTTTGGAAGTATTATTCTACCGTCTATTATTGAAAATGACTATTTTGTAGTTAAATCTTTTCTAGTACCTGTTATATTCCCTATATTATTTGGTTTATTTAGGTTTTAAATGTTAAGAGCAAAGCGTTTTTATTCTGTTGATTTTGTGTTTTTTATTGCTATTTTTGCGTTAATTTTATCAACCTTCTTTTTGATGTCTGATGATGAAAATCAACAGCAGCAACGTAATGTAGCGGAACGAACGGTATACAACAGTTTTGTGTCTACATTAGATCGAGTTAAATCAAATGCTATTTTATTATTCGAACTTCAATATACTAATGAATCGATTTTATCTTTGTTAGACGATGCGAATAAAGCAAAAAAATCCTCTGAAAGTTTACAATTAATTCAACAGCAGCTTCACGACCAATTACAATCCCAATTTAGAGTAAGCAGCAAATATTTTCCAGAGCAGAAAATATATTTAATTAATGGCGACCTTTTATTAAATAACGCTCAATCTGCTTATAGTAGTAAACAAGCTAGTGGTGCTCAGGAAGCTCAACTTACTACAGGTTTAGGTAAAGTACTTAAAAGCCAGTCTCCTTCATTTGGGTTATCATTAAGAAATGGCCGTTATTTATATCGTTATTTCTTTCCTGTTTTTAATGCATCAAATGAATTCATTGCCGTTGTCGAAATAGCAATGCCATTGGCTAATGTGCAATATGCATTAAGCAATATTAGTAATGCAAAGTCTCAATATTTGTTAGCGAAACGACCTTTATTAGCATCAATATACAAGAATAAATTTTATCAAGAAACAGAGTTTTCAAGCAGCTTCTTTGTTAATAAAAATATTAATTTAATTGAAGCGAATTTAAGCGATACCGATTTAAGGGAGTTGAAAAAGAACCTGAGTTCAATAGAAGAATCTAGATTAATGCAATTAAAGCGATTCTCAATTAATGCTCAAGTTGAAGGGCAAGAGGGTATTGCTGTTTTCATGCCTATTCATGATGTTGAAGGATATAATGTTGGTGGTGTATTAACCTTTATTCCTGCGATGAAATGGTATATTTCAAGTACCGAATTTAACACGATTACAATCATGCTAATACTGATGTTAGGGTTAGTCTTGTTATATGCCATCTCCAAATCTACTGCTATCTATAAAATGAAATTATCCTACCAGCAGTGTTTGGATGTTTTACCTTTCCCTATTTTCTTAAAAGATAGTCGCGACCAATATTTTGGCGCTAATAGAGCGTTTTATAGCTTTTTAAATATTAGTAAAAAGCAATTGCTCGAGCGAGATCAACATAATGAGTATGAGCCTGATGAACTTAAAACCTCTATCTCAGAAATAAATGAAGCGGGCGGGTGTATTGAAATAGAATCTGATAACTTGAAAAAAGATGATGATTCAATTTATAAGATTTCTTATTATGAAGTTGCCCAACAAGGCGCTTTAAAACATGGTGTGGTTGGTTATATTGAAGATGTCAGTAATTACAAACTATTAAACGATTCATTAAAGTCATCATTGTTTGATCAAACAGAGTTTATGGATATTTTGCCTTTAGGTGTTCGAATTTTTAACTTAGAAGGGCGCACAACCTACATTAACAAAATGTATAAAAGTCTTAACGGGTTTAATGTTAACGATTTATTAAGTGCTGACTGCGAAGCGATATTTAATTGTTTGGAATGCCATAATAATGTTTGCTCGTTGCATAAAAATAGAATTTTAAAACTAAATCAACGAGTTGAAACAATAAAATATAATGCATCTGGTGAAGCACTTACCTATGAAGTAACCTACCAACCTTATTATTCCATTGATAAAAAGGTACAAGGAATTATCGAACTAATATGTGATATCACTATTAATAAATCACTGTTAGATAAAAACCATACCTTAATGCTAACGGATGAGTTAACGGGAGTATCAAATTATCGTGGGCTTATTAGCGCAGGGGATAATTATTTTCGTTTAGCACAGCGAGCTAAAAAAGCGTACTTTTCTCTTTATGTGAATGTAGTTGGTATGGAGAAAATTAATGAGACACAAGGTAAGAAAGAGAGTGAGCAGTTATTAATTCAGTTTGCTAATATTTTAAAAAATACATTCAGAGAAACGGATATTATTGCACGTACCGGTGACGATGAATTTATTGTGTTAATGAATGACAGTGAATATGAAGTTATTGATAATACTAAGTTTATTCGTTTAGATGCTAATGTTAAAAAGTTTAATTCAACAATGAATAAAGCATATCGTTTAGTTATTGATACCGGTATTGTCGAATATAATGCAGGGAGTCATAGTAGTTTATCTTCGTTGATTAAAAATGCAGAGCAATTGGTTTATGAGCACCGTTTAAAGCGTTCATTAAATTAATTTTTGTTGCTTTAATTGTGCCATGAAAGCTTCTTTTGGTACTTTTAAGCTTTGTTGGTTAGTGATTTGAGGCCAAGCTAAATAAACATCTGGTTGCTTAAAGCGTGTTAACTGTGTTGCTAGATACGCTTTAAGTATTTGGGCTTGTTGCTCAAAGCGCGTTATTTCATTTTCAACAAATTCAATAAAAATGGCAATACGTTGCCCATATTTCTGATCTTCAATCGGATAAATATACACTTTTTCAACGCTTTTATGTTGTAAGCAAATACGCTCAATTTCTTCTGGCTGAATATTCTCACCGCCACTAATAAACTGCCGATCTTTTCGTCCTAAAACCTGTAAGTAATTAGCTGTTATCTTTCCTATATCACCCATTTGAATCCATTCTTTAGGATCTACTACAACGATATTATTATCTTGGAAATATCCATATAAACGAGTTTTTCCTCGAACATATATTTCATTATTTCGTATTTTAACTTCTCTATAAGGTAATACTTGTAAATCATTACTGTTGTTCGACGTCGCCACTTGAGAGGCCATTTCAGTACACCCATAACTCAAGTGATAGTCAAAATCGCGTGCAGTTAATGATGTTAATAAGGAATCAGAGAAAGTACTACCACCTAATAAAATATGTTTTATCGGACATTCTTTTGCAGTAAAAAAAGGATCGGATAATAAGCGTATTAACTGTGTTGAAACCAACGATAAATGGGTTATTTTTTGTTGTTGCAGCATCAATACATTTAATGCCGATGAGGTTAAATGGATACAAGCGCCAGCAATAATGGTGCGAATGACTGTTGCATAACCGCCTATGTGAAAGAGAGGCAACGATAGTAAATTATGGTCATAGTGGTTTAAAGGAATGAGGGCTTGAGAGCCTAAAGCACTAAAAAAATGATTCTCATAATGATGAATAATGGCTTTAGGGAAACCGCTACTACCTGAAGTAAAAATAATATTACAAGGTTGGCTTGGGTTAATGGTTATCTCTGATCGTTCATTACCTTCAATTGTTTCTTTCTCTAGTAAATAAAAATCTATATCGACTGTTTTAAAATGTAAATGTGTTGAATCATCAGCAACCCAGCAATAATAACTACTTAATATAGCGAGTCGTTGTGCTATTTCAGCGTCAGTAAATCGAGGATTTAAAGGGCAAAATAACCACCCAAGGCGAATACATAATAATTGTAGTAACAATAATTCAAGGCCATTACTGGCGATACAAACTAATCTTATCGATGAAGAGTTTGTTTCTAATCTATCTTCTTTTTTATTAACGTTAACGGTTAGCTGTTTTTGTAAATTAATTAACAGGTTATCTAAGTGTTGATAGGTTATTTGTCGTTGTTCACATGCGATAGCAATGGCTTGGTTATTATGGATAGCTTGCCAGCGTACAGGGCAATCGTTTATTAAGATTTCCATAAGCAGGTCACTTGCATTGGTGAGTTAAGGTGAGGAGGTATTAGTAAGTTTTCTAGCTTAGTGATTATATCACTCGGCTTATCTGTAAAAGCATGTAATGTATCTAATCCTAAACTCACTTTTACATTATATTGCTGTTGCCATTTTATCGCTAAGTGTTGAAGCTGATGAATTGCGACAGGAGATTCAAAGCTAGCGCTGACACTAACACTTAATTGTTGCTGCTGAGCATGTTTTAGCAATTCTTCAATCCGTTCTGGGCAACCAATTAGTGTAGGCTTAATAATCAATGCTTTAATACAATTATGTATGGGTATTGAGTCAATCATTAATAAACTTTCATCTAATGCTATCGACACGTTAAACTGTTTCGAAATGTTAATATTACTAGTAAGTGACGCGGTAGGCTCTTCGATATAATCTATATATTGCGAGTCTACTAAGGTTAAGAATTGCGCGTATTGCTGTTCAGTCCATTGTTGATTTACATCTAATCTAAAACGTATTTTAGGATTAAGCTCAATAAGCTTTTTTAATACATTCACTTCTTCTTTAACCGTAAATCGGCCTACTTTAAGCTTTATTAGTGTTGGGTATGTTAACTGTTGATAACGAAGTAGTATCTCTGAATAATCGCCTTGTAGCAAAGGTACACTGGTTAGGTTCACTAAATCACTATTCTCTGCTTTATGCCATGGGATCTGTTGTTGTAAACAAAATAATGCAAAATGGACACTCGATAACAGCGGGAAATGATGAATGTTTATTTCTTGTAGATTTGAGGCGGTTTGAAGTGCACCTAATAGGTATTGCTGGCATTGCTCTAGTGTTTCATTACTAAAGCCGGGAAGAGGGCAAACTTCACCAATTAAACATTGTCCGTCCGCTTGATGACCGACTAACCATAAACCTTCACGAGCGGTTAAATGATGTCCTTTAAAATTTAAGGGGTGTTGAAAAGGTAATGAAAAACGATACAAGCTTAATTGCATATTTGCGGTGTGAAATATTTTATTAAGCTTGCTCATTATAGGCTACGTGCCTCTATTTTTTGGCGTTAACTCTAACGATAGTATTTTGTTTTTAACAGGTTACTCATCACCATGATAAGCCGTACCCGTGTAATCATCAAAGCGAGAATAACGCCCTTGGAACGTTAAACGTACTTTACCAATTGGGCCGTTACGTTGCTTACCAATGATTATTTCAGCAATGCCTTTATGTTCACTGTCTTCGTGATAAACCTCATCTCGGTAAATAAACATAATTAAATCGGCATCTTGCTCAATCGCGCCCGATTCACGTAAATCTGAGTTAATTGGGCGTTTATCTGCACGTTGCTCAAGACCACGGTTTAACTGTGATAGGGCAATAACAGGGCAACGTAATTCCTTTGCTAATGCTTTTAAAGAACGTGATATTTCAGAGATCTCTAAGGTACGGTTTTCACTTAACGAAGGAACACGCATTAACTGTAAGTAATCGACCATGATCATGCTTATTCCACCATGATCACGAGCAATACGACGAGCACGTGAGCGTAACTCGGTCGGAGTTAGGCCAGAGCTATCATCAATAAACATCTTTCCGCGATCTAATAGAATCGACATAGTTGACGATAAAGAAGCCCAATCATTTTCATCTAATTGGCCCGTACGAATTTTACCTTGGTCAATGCGCCCTAAAGAAGCCAACATACGGTTCATGATTTGGTCTGAAGGCATCTCTAATGAGAAAATAATGGTTGGTTTGTCAGCGTTCAAAGCCGCATGCTCTGCTAAGTTCATTGCAAAGGTGGTTTTACCCATCGATGGACGTGCCGCGACAATAATTAAATCGCCTGGTTGGAAACCAGTGGTCATTTGGTCTAAATCATTATAACCCGATGATAGGCCTGTAATACCGTCACGTGGGTTTTTACATAAGTCATCAATCTTTGCGACAGTCTCCTTGAGAATGTCTTTAATAGGTTGAGGACCTTCATTTTGATTATTACGGGCTTCAGCAATTTGGAATACTTTAGTTTCTGCAAAGTCTAATAACTCCGCACTATCGCGCCCTTCAGTATCATATCCGGCTTCTGCTATATCATTTGCAACGCCGATTAACTCTCTAACAATGGCACGTTCACGTACGATATCTGCATAGTTATTGATGTTGGCTGCACTAGGGGTGTTTTGTAATAGCTCTGCTAAATAAGCGATGCCACCGACACCTTCTAATTCTTGAGTATCTTCTAGTTTTTCAGATAAGGTGACGATATCAACAGGAATATCATTACTGCTGAGTTTTTCAATGGTAGAAAAAATAAGACGATGTGCTCGAGTGTAAAAGTCACGATCTACAACACGCTCAGAAACATCAGACCAAGTATCGTTATCTAATAATAAGCCTCCAATAACCGCTTGTTCTGCTTCAAAAGAATGAGGGACAGTTTTAATGGGAGAATTCATATTATTTTTTTGTTTAGTAAAAGCAGGTTTATCCGCCATATTAAAATCCTAATGAGTAAAGTGGGTTAAAAAAACAGGATTTCTATCCAAATATAAGCGGTTAAAGCTAAAGCAATTAACACTGCTGCTGAGCCCATATCTTTGGCGCGACCAGCTAATTCATGGAATTCGGTTCCAACTCTATCAACTACGGCTTCAATGGCAGAGTTAATTATTTCAAATATGATCACAAGTACCACAGGTGAAATTAATAGAATACGTTCTATTTGAGATACTTCTAAAATAAATGCAATAGGAATTAAAATAACGGCCAACAAAATTTCTTGGCGAAAAGCGGCTTCATGTTTAAAGGCACTTTTAATCCCTTTTATTGAATAACCGAAGGCCAAAAATATTCGTTTTAATCCAGTGTTTTTTTGCATTTACCGGTAATCTCATGTGCGTAGGTTTAAGCTTGACACTTTAACAAATAGACATCGTTTGGTCATCAATTAGCTGTGTATTGATGATAATGATTTGTTAGTTATCGCAGAACGACTTGCAACGCCTATACGCTCTAGCGTGGTATGTTAAACTCGCATCATAAAGTAACAAAATAATAATAAAAAAGGAAAGTATGTGTTAGCTAAAGGTTCATTTTGGTCGCGGATGGTTAGTCGATTTTGGGTAAAGAGTGTGGTTGTGCCACAAAACCCTCTCATAGAGTTAAAATTAGATTTATCGCGTCCTATTGTTTATGTGTTAGATCAAAATAGCGCGAATGACTTATTAGCATTACAAAAAGCATGTCGAGAGCATGCGTTACCGGACCCTTATCTGCCCTTACAAGTCCATGATACTACATTGTCTGCGGTTATTTATTTGCATGATGGGTACCTTTTTACCAAAAAGCCATTACAGCAAGAGCAATCTACTTATTTACAACAATATCAACAGCTATCCGACCTACATCTAAAGTACGAAAATCTTGATGTACAGCTGGTTCCCGTTACTTTTTTCTGGGGGCGAAACCCTGGAGTACAAAACCCACGACAAGCATTTTCTGGCAATAGTAATGTTAGCTTTTTCCAAAAATTATGGTCAATCCTCACTGCCGGAAATGATCACCTAATTCGTTTCAACGCGCCTATTTCGGTCAAAATGTTGTTAGGCAAAAATAACGATTCAACACAACAAGCTTATAAATTAGCGCGTGTCGCACTCCATTATTTTTCGACTCAACATCGTTCTAGTCGTGGCCCTCAAATCCCTAATCGTAAAAAAATGATTAAACAAGTTGTTGCTAGTGAGAAAATGCAGCAAATAATTAAACAACAAAGCATCGAAAGTAATGAGTCTGAAGCGGTTATTCGTAAAAAGAGCCATGCTTATTTAGAAGAAATTAGCAGTAACTTTTCATATCGATTTTTACGTGTCTTCCGATTTATTTTAAGTAAAGTCTGGAATGGTATTTACCAAGGTATAGAAGTTAACCATGCGCAAGCTGTACGAGATGCTACACAAAGCGGTGCTGAAATTATTTATATGCCTTGTCACCGCAGTCATATGGATTATTTATTACTTTCTTACTTGTTATACGGCGAAGGTTTAGTTCCTCCACATGTTGCAGCCGGAGTGAATCTTAACTTTTTTCCAGCTGGTGGTATTTTCAGACGTTCTGGCGCGTTCTTTTTACGTCGTAGTTTTAAAGATAACCCACTTTATGGGAAGGTGTTTAAAGCGTATTTTGCCATGTTGTTTAAACAAGGTTATCCCATTGAGTTCTTTACTGAGGGGGGACGTAGTCGAACAGGGCGTTTATTGCCCGCTAAAACGGGCTTGCTTGCGATGAGCGTACAAACCTTTTTAGATCAGCCTGAAAGAAATGTAATGATAGTGCCAGTATATATAGGTTATGACCATATCATGGAAGTAAGCACTTACATGAAAGAGCTTTCTGGACAGAAAAAAGAAAAAGAAAGTGCTTGGCAAGTGCTAGGTATTTTCAAAAAGCTACAAAACTTTGGACGTGCTTTTGTTAATTTTGGAGAGCCAATTAATCTAAAGCAATATTTTGATCAGCAACAGCCTAGTTGGCGTGAGCAAGCTTTATCTGAACAAGCGTTTCAGCTGCAAGTTAATCACCTTGCTAATAATGTGATGCAAGGAATTAACCAAGTAACAGCGGTTAATGCACTGCCTTTATGTGCTGCTATTTTATTAGCAAGCGCTAATTATCAACTAGGTAAACAACGCATGCTGACCTTGTTACAGTTACACCAGCAGTTATTAGCTCAGATGTCTGAAAGTACGGGAATTACTTACCCTAAACTGTCGCCTGAATTAATTTATCAACAAGCATTAGCGATGAATAAGTTTTCTGAATCTAATCATGTAGTGAGTTGTGACCACCAACAAAGTACGTATTTAACTTATTACCGTAATACAGTGGTACATGTATTTGCGTTACCGTCATTGCTCAGTTATGCATTAATAAAGTTAAATAATAAAAGTAGTGAAGATGCTGAAATAAATATTATTCAAGTAATTGATTTAATCACTAAGTTATTAGGATTTGTTGAAGCTGAATATTTTTTAAAAGACTCATCAGAAGCACTTGAAAAAAGAGTGTTAGACTTATTAGTTGAATTTAAAGCTGCGAATTTAATTACCTTTGACGGTAATATACTATCCTTGAGTAACACTGCATCATTACAAGTATTAAGTGATCACTTAAGTGAGACACGCTTACGTTACCATTGTGTATTAAGCTCGTTATCTGAAAATGTGACACAAACGGATGAAACGTTAATTCTCGCAACTAAAGATAAGTTAACAGGAAAAAGCATTGAGCCTTTTGATGAAAAAGTCATTAAAGTGTTTATTAAACAACTCGATAGACATAATCTAACGCTCCCACAAGTTGAAGAATTACTGACTTGCTTATCTGCTAAAGAATAGGAATAAATATGTTATTAGATGGAAAAGAGCTGGTTGAATCATTTCGTACTCAAGTTAATGAAGTTGAATGTGCAACCGTTAACCAGCATTTACAAAACAATCAGTCTTTATTGTTTATTGATATCAGAGAAACAGAAGAAACAGCACTTGGTTACGCAAAGGGAAGTTATTTAGTCCCGCGTGGTGTGTTAGAAATGCAGTTGAGTAACTTACCTATTTATAACTCATTAATTAATGAAGTCTCCTCTGCTGAGCAATTGCCGATTTATTTACTTTGTCGTTCTGGTGCTCGCAGTGTTTTAGCGGCTGCTTCTTTACAACAAATGGGATATCAAAACGTTCATTCAGTTGCTGGTGGTTTTCTGGCTTGGCAATCACAAGGGTTTTTAATTGAAAGTGAATAAACCCTATTTTATCTTAAATAAACCTGTTTTTTTTGAAGAAGAGATTAAAAAAAGTCGATTTTTAACTTTTATCTGTCCGGCTAAGGGAAAAATAGCTGCAATGAAGTTCCTTGCTGAAATGAAAATATTACATAGAGATGCAGGTCATCATTGCTGGGCTTATATCGGTGGTAGCCCTGATGATAGTGTTAATATGGGGTGTAGTGATGATGGAGAACCGAAAGGCACTGCTGGAAAACCAATGTTAGCCGTATTACAAGGGACTCATGTTGGAGAGTTGGTTGCGGTAGTCGTTAGATACTCGGGCGGCATTAAGTTAGGTACTGGAGGTTTAGTGCGTGCGTATAGCAATGGTTTACAACAATTGTGTCCTACCATGCCTACATCTGAAAAACGTTTTTTTGAGCGATTTGAGTTACAATGCTCATATTCTCAAATGGCAACCTTAGAACATCTACTGGAATCAAATTCAGGACGAATTATTAACGCTAATTACGAGCAATCAGTTGTCGTGTTAATAGAGGTAGATAGTGAGCAGGTCGATATTTTTAAGCAAAAATTACAATCATTGATGCAGGGACAAGTCATTGCAAAGAAAATTAATACGTCAGTTGTTGAGCTGGGCTAACTAGTGGCTATTCGCTCTATTATCAGGATCGTCGCGATGCTGATTGGGTTATTTAGTTTAACTATGCTGCCGCCTGTATTTATCGCATACATCTACCAAGATGGCGGCGGTAATGACTTTTTGGCCGCTTTTTTTGTTACTTTAATCATTGGTTTTTTCTTTTGGATTCCAAATAGACGTCATAAAAGCGAATTAAAAGCCCGGGAGGGTTTTTTAATTGTCGTGCTCTTTTGGGCAACTCTAGGCAGTGTCGGTGCAATCCCTTTCTTAATGAGTTCTAGTGTTGATATGAATTTGGCCACGGCTTTTTTTGAGTCATTTTCAGGTTTAACCACTACCGGCGCAACGACCATTGCAGAGCTCAATGATTTACCTAAATCTATTCTTTTCTATCGCCAAATGCTGCAATGGTTCGGTGGTATGGGGATCATTGTATTAGCCGTTGCAGTGTTACCGATGTTAGGGATCGGTGGCATGCAGTTATATCGAGCAGAGACGCCAGGTCCTGTTAAAGATTCTAAAATGACGCCTCGAATAGCAGAAACAGCAAAAGCGTTATGGTATGTTTATTTATGCTTAACAGTGGCTTGTATGTTGGCTTTCTGGCTTGCAGGCATGAGCTTGTTTGATGCACTTGGACACAGTTTTTCAACCGTATCCATTGGGGGGTTCTCCACTTATGATGCGAGTATGGGACACTTTGATAGTGAAATAATTAATATCATTACCGTGGTTTTTTTAATTATTTCCGGTATTAATTACGCCTTACATTTTACTGCCTTCTCAGCTAAAAAATTCAGCTTGGAAGTTTATCGACGAGATCCTGAAGTACGTGCTTTTATCTTCATTCAAGTCTTGTTAACTAGCATCTGTTTTCTAGTTTTGATAGATCATGATGTTTATAACTCCATCGAAACAACTTTTTCACATGCAATGTTCCAAGCCGTTTCTATTGCGACAACCGCTGGTTTTACGACGACTTCATTTTCAGATTGGCCTTTGTTTTTACCTGTCTTGCTTATTTTTGCCAGTTTTATTGGTGGCTGTGCTGGTTCAACAGGTGGTGGTTTAAAAGTTATTCGAGTCTTATTGCTTAACTTACAAGGGCAACGAGAATTAAAACGTTTGGTTCACCCTAAAGCGGTTTATAAAATAAAATTAGGTAATAAAGCCTTACCTGACCGAGTAGTTGAAGCGGTTTGGGGGTTCTTTTCTACCTATGCTTTAGTGTTTATTGTTTGTATGTTGGCTTTATTGATGACGGGGATGGATGAGCTCAGTGCTTTCTCTTCTGTCGTTGCCATGTTAAATAATCTTGGCCCTGGGCTCGGTGAAGTTGCGTTACACTTTAATGATGTCAGTGATGCCTCTAAATGGGTGATGATTATTGCCATGTTATTTGGACGATTAGAAGTCTTTACCTTATTAGTATTATTTACACCTGTATTTTGGAAAAATTAAATTATGTCTATTGAAGCTAAATCTAACGACGCTATAACTGGTGAAGCAGTGCCTAACGAAGCAACGCCTAGCGAAACCATTTCTAACAACACTTTAGTTTTATACTCTTCTGTTGATGGGCAAACTTTAAAAATTATCAATCATATCAAACAGTCTATTCTTGGTGATGTGACGGTATTAAACATTGATGATAATACACAGATTGATTTCTCTTTGTATCAAAAAGTATTAGTGGGTGCTTCTGTTCGTTACGGTAATTTTCGTCCGAATATCATCAAATTTGTCAATGAACATAAGCAACAGTTAGACGCTATATCGAATGCTTTTTTTGTGGTTTGTTTAACTGCACGCAAGCCTGAAAAAGCAATTCCTGAAAATAATGCTTATATGAAAAAGTTTGATCAACTATCAGAATGGCAACCACAGCTGAAAGGCGTATTTGCAGGTGCTTTATTATATTCTCGTTATAATTGGTGGCAAACACTGTTAATTCAATTAATTATGAAGATGACTGGTGGTAGTACTGATAAAACACAAGACTTAGAATTAACCGATTGGCAGAAAGTGGATATATTTAGCAAGGAATTTAGTGCATTATAGCCTCTTCTAAATCAGAAAATTTAGGCTGAAATATTTATGCCGCTGATTTACAATGCATACCCTTTTATCCGCTTAGACTATCAATAGGTTGCTATATTTTGAACCAGAGTATGACGAGTACTGCACATAACGTTTTATTTGATGTGTTTGGTTACAAGCAATTTCGTGATGGTCAAGAAACGGTCATTAACGACCTTATTGCAGGACGTGATGCATTAGTTGTGATGCCAACAGGTGGTGGTAAAAGCCTGTGTTTTCAAATTCCTGCTTTAGTAAGAGAAGGGATTTGCATTGTTGTTTCCCCTTTAATCTCTTTAATGAAAGATCAGGTAGACACACTAAGAGCCTGTGGTGTAGCAGCTGCTTACCTTAACTCTAGTTTGTCTTATCAAGAACAAAACGACATCATTAATTCTCTACATCGTGGTCAGTTAAAACTATTATATGTAGCGCCGGAGCGTTTATTACGCCCTGATTTTATCGGTCGTTTACAGCACCTTCCAATCAATTTATTTGCCATAGATGAAGCGCATTGTATTTCATCATGGGGTCATGATTTTAGGCCTGAATATGCGCTGTTAGGCAATCTAAAAGAATATTTTCCAAATATTCCGTTAGTCGCATTGACTGCAACGGCAGATCACGCAACGCAACAAGATATTTTACAGCGTTTAAAGCTTCAGGATCCGTTAATAGAAATTCGTAGCTTTGATCGTCCTAATATCGAATACTTATTGATTGAAAAATATCGCCCATTAACACAACTCTTTAATTATCTAGACCAACATAAAGACGAAAGTGGCATCATCTATTGTACCAGCCGTAAACGCACAGAAGAGATAGCAGGAAAGCTTGCTGCTAAAGGCCTTAACTCTCGCTGTTATCATGCTGGTTTGCCTTTAGAGGAGCGTCAAAACGTACAAGATTTATTTATTAAGGATGAAGTCGAAATTGTGGTGGCGACTGTTGCCTTTGGAATGGGAATTGATAAACCTAATGTGCGTTTTGTTGTGCACTATGAAATTCCTAAAAATATAGAATCTTATTATCAAGAAACAGGTCGAGCAGGGCGCGATGGTTTACCCGCACAGGCAATGTTATTTTATGACCCAGCAGATCCTGCGCGTATAAGAAGCTTATTAGAAAAGAACCCAAACCAAGAACAACTTCGTATTGAGTTACATAAACTGAATACCATGGTTGCCTTTGCAGAAGCACAAACTTGCCGTCGTCGCGTAGTATTAAATTACTTTGGTGAATACAGCCCTAAAGCCTGTGGTAACTGTGATATCTGCTTAGATCCGCCACAAAGTTATGATGCGACGATAGACGCTCAAAAAATTCTTTCTTGTGTTTACCGTACAGGGCAATACTTTGGGATCACTCATGTAGTTGAAGTACTGCGTGGCGCTCAAACTGCCCGTGTCAAAAGCCTTGGTCATGATCAGCTATCGACTTTTGGGATAGGTAAAGATAAATCAACGGAACACTGGTTTAGTATCGCTAGACAATTAATTCACTGTGGATTGTTAATGCAAAACTTAACGCGTGGTTCTGCGTTACAGCTAACGGAAGCGGCCCGTACCGTCTTAAAATCTGAAAATAGCTTAATGTTAGCGGTGCCAAGACTACAACTAGTAAAAACGACTGCGAAACAAAAACGTCGTAGCGTTTCTGCCAATGCAGACAGTAAATTATTTGCTAGGTTACGCCATTTACGTAAAAAAATAGCAGATCAAGAAAACTTACCTCCTTACGTTATTTTTAGTGACGTATCTTTATCGGAGATGAGTGAGTTAATGCCTACCAATGATTCTCAGTTTCTTTCAATTACGGGTGTTGGCCATATTAAGCTAGATAAGTATGGTGAAGAATTCCTCTCTGAAATTAAACAATACGTTGATACTTTGTAAAAGGTACCAAGGTATTGTTTAAGCTTAAATTAATACTACTTTCAAACTAATACCAAAAGAATTAATAAGGTGATCATTCTTGCTGGTTAAAATTACCCCTAACTGCGTTGTGAGTTTTGAAGTGAAAACAACTATCTCCTACAACTCACGCCTTATTAGTGTTAATTTTTCCTGCGCAATCTCTGATCACTTATTTAATTCCATTGGTATAACTTGTTCTCAAATAATCTCTGAAATTAAACATTAAGTTTTATTTTATACCGATTACATTAAATATAATGTCTAAATTTTGAGCTGGAAAAACAGTTCAATTCAAGGCGTAAATTGAGCCTTTCAAAAATTAACTTCGTTAATCGTCTATCGGAGAATTAACCAAAAGATGCTAATTCTTTAATGGTTGTTCCTTTTACGAAATTTACAACGAGGAAGTGAGCTGTTCTAACAAGTAAAATAGATAAGTTATTTATTGTGATTGGTATTATAAGTCTATTTTTGTGTATTCCTTAAAAAGTGCATTAACTCAGTTAGCTTGCTTAAATTAATAACAGGCTCTGGCATTTTTTGAGACTTAATTTCTTGCCAATTATTTTTGTCCTCAGCTATCCTGAATGAAAAAGGATAATACTCTCTTAAACCAATACGCAGATCGGTAGCGATCAACTGATTGTCCAATTCTTTAAATTGTAATAAACCACCACTAAACCATTCCAACCGTTGCAACCCTGTTGAATCAAAATTATTGATTAATGATCTTCCTGTGTCGTATGTTTGCCATGATAAAGGTTGGTTATTGAATGCTGTTGTAAAGCTTACATAATAATTATCGTCATGGTAGCTAAGTACCTGCCAAACCAGCGTATTAAATGGTGTTGGTGCAATGAATAAGTGACCACTTTTTGCAATAGGATCGTGTGTTAATCTTTGTTGGATATTCCAAAATTGCACTTGGCCAAGTACTAAATATGCACAGCTGAACGCTAACATTATTCGGTTTATTTTTTGCCACTTTACAGCTTTCTCTCGAAACCATAGACCAATAACAGCAAGTATTAATGGCAATGTATAAAGAGGATCGATAATGAAGATGCTAGACCAAGAAGTAGGTTGAATATCTAATGGCCACAATAATTGCGTTCCATAAGTGGTGAAAGCATCTAAAAGAGGGTGGGTGATTAACGGTAAAAAAATAACTAAAAATAATGATTTTTTGTGTGCAGATAATGTAGGTTTAAAATATAAAGCCAGCCAATATAAAAATAGACTTAAGGCACTTAAAGTAAATAATGAATGGCTGAAGCCGCGATGTAGAGTAAAGTCTTCAATCGCGGTTTCATAAGACAGCAATACATCTAAGTCAGGCAAGGTACCTAATAATGCACCTGTGATTAATACTTTACGTCCAAAAGGCTTGATACCAACAGCACCAGAAACACTTGCCCCTAAAACAATTTGAGTTAAAGAATCCATACTTGCTCTTGTTTTTTATCGTAAGGCCTAGTGTAATGTAATGAGTACTAATCACAAACCATCTCGAGTGAAATGATTGGTATTACTTTGTCTTTATTATTCCAGCCATTATTAACCGTTATTATTTAAAATCATTTAAGCGTTTTAATATCGCCTCAAATACATTTGGCGGTATTTTATGCTCAATTTGATTGAGTTTATTATGCTTAAAGGTTTCACTTAAAAATACGCATAAATAAGTCAGAGGTGCATGGGCAAATAATTTAGGGTTTGCTAAATAATCACTACCTCTATGATTCATCCAAGCTGCATTATCTTCTTGATTCATAAATTGATTGCGCATAATTGTTTGCTGTAATTTTTCTAATAATTGGTGATAACTGAAATTATCATGCTTAAAGTCGCCCTGGTATGATGCAATCAGGTTGATGGTGGTTTGTTTCGGTAAGCTATTAAGTTGATGTATATTACTCATTTTCGAATCCTCTATAGGTTTGAATTTAAATAATGTCCAGTGATGGTGCTTTCGATAAAAATAACTAAATGATTGCTGAAAATTATTTTGATTGTTTTTCGAGCAATATCTAGTCTGTTAAATTAGCATATAATGATGACATTATTGTTACGCAACTCTATATTTTTGAGTATTTTTTCATTGAATTTAGACTTATTTTTCTCTGGTTTTTTTGAGCAAATGTTCAAATATATATAATAGGGAAGATAATCAGAAAGTAGTCATTTTTAAAAAAGAGTATTTGAAGTGTGTTTTATTCGATATGATTTTATACCAATAACAATGCATCATTAATCTATTTTAGTGGCTAAAAAACGCAGAGTAGGTATTTAATGTCGCTCTTAATATAATTGGTATTAATTTTAAGGAGTGTTGCGACTTGATTTGAATTCCAAAACTAACAATTGAATAAAGCTCCTTGAACGGTAGCAGGTCTATATTCAGATAATCGAGTGGTTGGTAAACGAATAGAAGAAAAGTATTACAAAATATTCGACTGAATAATAGTTAAACTATTCAGTCGGGATTAAATCTTCATTAAGTAATATTAGTTTAATGAGTCAGCAAGTTGATAAGTTAATGAATGCTTTTTGTTACTGATAATTAATGTTTCGTTATCAATCATTACATTTGCCCAGTTACTTAAAACTTCGCTTACATCCATCTCAACACTGTTTTTTAGCTCGTCACACATTTTTCGTGTATTAGCCATTTTTTCGATACGCAATTGATTGTCTACGAATTTAGCTTCACCAAAAAAACTATTACAACTTAAATTACCTGAGCTTTTATTGTCAGCATTGATTTGTAATGTGCTTTTAATGACCGTTGCTAATTGGATATTATCAACATGAGTGAGCTTCCAATTATGTTGCAGCTGAGACAAGTTTACTTTTTGAGGGATAATTTGAGTTTCAGCGGTGCAAGCACCTAGTATTATGGTGCTTAACATCAACATCATAATTTTAACGGTTTTCATAGTGATCTAATCCATTGGGTATATGTTTAATATATTAACAATACCGAATCAACTTGTTCTTTTACAATACTTTAATGCATCTAATACAAGTTTAATCGGAATCTGTTATTTTTTATTGCTTCGTTTTACACTTTTAACGCCAGTTAATTTCTTAATTTGGCGCATAATGCGAGACAAGTGTATTCGATTTATGACTGTTAATGTCACATTAATTGAATAAATCTGATTTGTCACCGCAGTCGTCTGTAAATCCTGCACGTTAGCGTTACTTTTTGCTATTACATTAAACATTTTTGCTAATCCGGCTTTATGATTAACCATTTGAATAATCAAGTCACTTGAGTATTCATACTGGTTCATAAAGTTCATATCCCATTCGACAGCAATATACTTACCGAGTTCACTTTCAAAACCAATTACATTGTGACAATTTTTAACATGCACGACCAAACCTTTACCTGTACTAGTATGAGCAACAATTTGATCACCTGGTAATGGCTTACAACAGTTGGCATAAGAAAGCATAATATCTTCAGCTCCCTTGATGGCACTTTGTCTTATTTGTTGTTTTTGGTGTGACTCTGTTAATTCACCGGCATTACCGCGCAAACGTCTTGCGATGATAATGCTCAATAATTTACCGCTACCGATCTCATGTAATAGGTGGTTAAACCCATCTAAATGATGATCTGCAATGACCTTATCAATATTCTCTTGTGATATATCGGTAAGGTTCGTCGCATTTAACGCTTGTTTTAATAAGCGTCTACCCATTGGAATAGTCGCTGTTTGTGGTAATTGCTTTAGGTAATTACGTATGCTATTTCTTGCTCTATGCGTGGCGGCAAAGTTTAACCATTCAGGGCTTGGATTAGGCTCTTTCGCTGTGATGATCTCAATGGTTTGTCCACTTTCTAATTTTTGGCTTAATAATGAATATTCATTATCTACTTTCGCACCAATACAGTGATGCCCTATGTTGGTGTGTAATGCATAAGCAAAATCAACCGGTGTTGCGAAAGCTGGTAATACAATGATTTTGCCTTGTGGTGTTAATACATGAATATCATTTTTACCTAGCTCTTGTTTGATATTTTCTAATAAAACAATTGAGTTAGTATTATTGTCTTCTTGCTCAGTTAACCCTTGGAACCAGTTACGTGTTTGTAATTGTGCTGAAATATTAGAACTTTGCTTACCTTCTTTGTAGCTCCAATGCGCAGCAATACCGTGTTTTGCTACTGCATCCATATCTTCTGTACGGATCTGAATTTCGATATTGACACCTTGATGGGTGATCAAAGTAGTATGTAATGATTGGTAACTATTTGTTTTTGGCAGTGCTATATAGTCTTCGAAATACTCTAATTTAGGTTGGTACAAGTGATGTATTTGACCTAAAACGCGATAACAAGTATCTAAATCTTTTACAATAATACGGAATGCATAAACATCCATTACATCATGGAATTGGCAGCCTTTTTTACGCATTTTTTTGTATAAACTGTACAGGTGTTTTTCTCGACCAATGACTTTCGCGTCAATCGACATAGAGGTTAATTGCTCTGATATCTCATCACAAATACTTTCTATAAAGTCTTTTCTGTTACCGCGTGCTTTAGTGATAGCTTCTTTAAGTACATGATAACGAGCTGAATTTTGTGCTTTAAAAGCTAACTCTTCAAGTTCATTTTTTAGGTAATGTAAGCCAAGGCGATTTGCAATTGGGGTAAATATTTCAAAGGTTTCTTGTGCAATGCGTTGGCGTTTATCTAAACGCAGTGAATCAAGCGTACGCATATTGTGCATGCGATCGGCAAGTTTAATCAGCATAACTCGGAAGTCTTTAGACATCGCGATAAGCATTTTTCGAATATTTTCAGCTTGTGCTTGCTCGCGATTTTCAAAGTTAAATTTATCGAGTTTGGTGACACCTTCAACGAGTTGAGCAACATTGTCATTAAACGCATCGGCTAGTTCTTGATGTGTGGTATCAGTATCTTCTAATACATCATGCATGAGCGCTGCTGAGATAGCTTCGTAATCTAACTTCATGCCTGCAAGAATTTCAGCAACCGCTACTGGGTGAGTAATATAAGGTTCACCACTTGCTCTTTTCACACCATCATGTGCCGCATACGCATAATGGTATGCGCGTTCAACAAAAGCACATTGCTCTTCTGTCATATAGGTTTGAATAGATGCTTTTAGTGTTTGGAACATGAATATTACTTTCCTTATTTTGTCGATACTTTTATAGCATAATCGCTGTGTAGATAGTTTCAAAGTATTTAGTACTATAAAAGTAACAAATAGCCTTTAATCAGCACTGGACCATTGTTTTAAACGTTTTATTTCTGTTGGCCATAATGTTTCATCGGTTGTTTCTAATATTAATGGTATACCGTTAAATCGTGGATCTTTCATTAGAAACTCAAAGCAATCCCAACCAATTTCACCTGCCCCTAAAGGCGCATGTCGATCTACTCGGCTAGCAAAAGGTACTTTACTGTCATTAATGTGCATTGCGCGTAAGTATTCAAATCCGACAATATCAGAGTAGGCTTTAAAGGTCGCCTCTGTTGCCTTTTCTCCTCGTAAATCATAACCCGAAACGAAGGTATGACAAGTATCGATACATACACCAACACGTTGCTTATCATCTACTTGTTCAATGATCGTGGCGAGGTGCTCAAAACGATAACCTAAATTAGTACCTTGTCCGGCTGTATTTTCAATAATCGCTGATACTGACGTTGTTTGTTGTAGCGCTAAGTTAATTGATTCTGCAATACGTTTTAAACAATCTTGTTCTGTGATCTTTTTTAAATGGCTACCAGGGTGAAAATTTAATAGGGATAACCCTAACTGCTCACAACGTTGCATTTCATCTAAAAAAGCAATGCGTGACTTTTCTAATGCTTCGGATTCGGGGTGACCTAAATTAATGAGATAGGAGTCGTGCGGTAAAATATTTTTTGAGTCAATTTTGTAACGTATACACGCTGCTTTGAATTTACGAATCGTATTTTCGTCGAGCGCTTTTGCTTCCCATCGGCGTTGGTTTTTAGTAAATAATGCAAAGGCATTTGCCCCAATGTCATAGGCATTTTTCGGGGCGTTAAATACGCCGCCTGCTGCGCTTACATGGGCACCAATATATTTCATTATTCATCGTCTTAAATTCAAGGGGATAATCAGTATATCTAAAGCTCACCTTAGGTCAAATCGTTTAATGAGGATAATTAAGTATTTAATCAATGAAGGGCTAGTTAACCTCAGTTCTGGATAAGCAAAGGGATACAATACCGCTATTTCCGTGGATTTCTGCATTAAATTATCTCTCAATAACCCGTTATTGCTTCAATAATTTACCTGAGCTACGCAATATTAACGGCACTGACTAGTAAAAAATATAACCTTATGATTTTAAATGTAATTCCGCAAGTCGTGTGGGACGCTAACTCTAAAACTAATACTGTGTTGTAACATTCGATAAGGACTCCTCATTGTCATCATGTTACGCCTTGTCTTGGTGTCTGAGTTAACGACTGAATAGTGCATTTTGATTGGCAATGGGTATATATTATGGGATTTTTTGTGTTGCAGTATGATGCGAGAGAAAGGTAGTTGAAGGCTTACTATTTTTCTGTTGTTAAGCTTTCTTTAATATTTTCTTTGGTTTTAATCTCAACTTTTTGTTGGCGTTGAGTAGGTAATGCTGCAGAGTGAGATATTGTTTGTTGTTTTTCTTTGCTAGCGATTTTTGACGTAGTTGCTTTTGGTATCGCTGCTTTAGGCGTTATTGTTTTTTTTGAAATGCTATTAAAGTTTTCAATCGGTTCTATTATTGTATTTTTTAATAGGCCACCAGTACCATTATTATGTGGAACTTGAGTTGTTGGTTTTTCTACTGTTGGCTTTGACTCTATTACTTTGTTACTTTTAGCTTGGTTTGAATCAGCATTGCTTGAAAGCGTTATCAGAAGTAATAACATACTTATAAAATACGTCATATTGTTAGCTCTACAGGAAATAATAAGCAGACCATAATTAAAATTCAGTAGGAACACAAGAAAATAGGCTTTTAGCGTATCAGTTAGTATAAGTAATATTGGAGGATATATGGCTTGTGATCTTTGTGTTGGGACTTTCTTTAAAAAGAAGTTAGGGCGTTGTAAGCAATGTATGGGCATTAATTTATGTTTATTACTTGTCGGTTTAAGTATTTATTTAGGTTTTAACATCAGTACTTGGTTAGCCGTACAACAAGTTACTTTAATCCTATTTATTTGGGTTACTGGTATTTTGATGGTGATGCATTTAATGGCCTGGTGTTTTTACTATTTTAAAAAGGCTTAATGTCTTAAGTATTTTATTGATTTAAGGTGCTGCCTCAATCTCTTTGGAGTGAATGACAGTGCTCAACCTTCAACCTTCAACCATCAACGCTAAGATCTAAAATAAGTAAACGTATTAAGGTAAGTAAACACAGCCTAAAATAGCATCTCTATTAGCGCCTGTTACTGCCTTCAACGGAACCGTTTTTTCTAATATTCTTTGTTCTGCCAACCAAGCAAAGGCAACCGCTTCAACATACATTGGGTTAATGGCTAATGCCTCGGTAGTTTGTACTGTGTGATTTGGCATTAAGCCACTCAATCGTTGCATTAGTAATGGGTTGAGTGCACCGCCTCCACATACGTAAACATCACAAGCATTACTTTGCTGCTTTATTTGGTCGCAAATAGTGATAGCAGTAAATTCTAACAAGGTACGTTGGACATCTTCGGCCATAAAGTCATTAGCCATTAACTTATGCGTTAACCAAGTTAAATTAAATTTTTCTCTTCCAGTGCTTTTAGGTGCACTCAAAGCAAAATAAGCATCATCTAATAAACTCGTTAATAACGTTTGGTTTACTGTACCTGTTGTTGCAAACCAAGCTCCTTTATCAAAAGGTTGTTGATGGTGTAAGTTAATCCAGGCATCCATTAGCATGTTACCTGGGCCAGTATCATAACCAAAAGCCTGCTCTAACCCATTTAAAACACTAATATTGGCAATGCCGCCAATATTCAATATCACACGTTGAGTCTTGTGTTGTGCAAATAAAGCTTGATGGAATGCAGGCACTAAAGGCGCCCCTTGGCCTCCATAAGCCATGTCCATTCTTCTAAAGTCTGCCACGCAGGGTATATGTGTTTTTGCTGCGATTAAGTTGGCATCACCAATTTGTTGTGTGAATGGGTATTGCGTCTCAGGAGAGTGATAGATCGTTTGTCCGTGACTACCGATTGCAGTCACCTCATTTGCACTGATATTTTCATTCTTTAATAGGTCATTGACTGCTTGAGCGCACGCTAAGGCAAACTGATGGTCTATTTCACCTAAGGTTTGCAAAGTGACCTGTTTTTCATTACAAATAGTTAATAGCTGTTGGCGAAGTGATGGCGCTAAGTCGATTGCTATCCCTGATTTTTGTACGAACCCTGCCGCATTACGCTGACACAAGGCGACATCAATGGCATCCAAGCTCGTACCAGACATTAACCCGATATAATATGCATGAGTATTCGCTGACTCATCACTTAGATGTGCTAAAGGCTTAGATGACACGAGAAAACTGCTGTTGGCGAGCTTGCTTACGTAAATAAACATCGAAACACATGCAAATATTACGAATCAATAATTTTCCTGTTAATAATACTTGCACTTTGTTGCTATCAATTGTCACTAATTGGTCCTTAATAAAGGGGGTTAATAAGTTAATGTCTTCAGCAAAGTATTGATCAAAATTTAAGTCGAATTGCTGTTCAATGTCTTTTTTATTTAATGTGAAGTTACAGATTAATTGTTTAATCACTTCTCGGCGAATTAAATCATCTTTATCTAATGCGACTCCTCGCCATTGTGCGTGACCTACATTTTCAACTTGTTGGTAATAATCGCTAAGTTTTTTCTGGTTTTGAGAGTAGCAATGACCGATTTGGCTGATCGCTGAAACACCTAACCCTAATAAATCTGCATCTTGTTGAGTAGTGTAACCTTGGAAGTTGCGATGTAAAATACCTTGTTGTTGAGCTAATGCCAATTCATCATTTGGTTTTGCAAAATGATCCATTCCGATAAATTGATAACCTGATTCCGTTAAAAATTCGATGGTGTGTTGTAACATTGCTAACTTTTCAGCGGGTTTTGCCATATCGTCTTCGTTAATTTTGCGCTGTGCTGCGAATAAGCTCGGCATATGTGCATAATTGAAAATAGACAAACGTGCAGGATCGAGTGCCAACACCTTCTCTAATGTAAAGGCAAAACTTTCTTTCGTCTGTAATGGTAAACCATAAATCATATCTAGATTAGTTGAATGAAAGCCTTGCTCTTTTGCGCGTGTTAAAAGTTGTTTGATAAAGTCTTCATCTTGTTCGCGATTAACTGCTTTTTGCACATCTTTATTAAAATCTTGTACGCCTAAGCTCAGACGATTAAAGCCTTCTTTTGCTAGGTGATCAATCGTACTTAATTCTATTTCACGAGGATCAACTTCAATACTTAATTCTGCTTGCTCAGAAAAATTAAAGTGAGCACGTAATAGTGTCATCAAGCGTGTTATTTGTGGAGGTAATAAAAAAGTAGGTGTTCCGCCTCCCCAATGCAACTGGCTAACGGTACGATCTTTAAAATGAACAGCTTGTTGTACTATCTCTTTTTCTAAAAAATCTAGGTACTTATCAGCTTTTTCTTGGTGACGAGTAATGACTTTATTACAACCACAAAAATAACAAAGTTTATGGCAAAATGGGATATGAATATAGAGAGATAAAGGGCGGTCTGGATAGGTGTGTGTCGCTTTGATCAAATCACTATGTTGAAAGCTTTCTGCAAACTCTAGCGCAGTTGGGTATGAAGTGTAACGGGGGCCGCTGTAATTATATTTTTCAATTAAGGCCTGATCCCAAACAAGCTTTTGCATGCTAACTCTCTTTATTTTATTGGTATGAAGTGCAATATTAGCACTTCGATTATTACGTTTTATTGCGCTAAATCAGCGATTGTAGGATTAGCATGCATGATAAATACACATACTACCTCTAATAATAATCCGTAGTAATATAACCAATATAATAATGTGTGATTAGATGGAGAACTCTGCCAGTAGCGCACTTTCTTTAATTATATTCTCTTCCATTTCTGCTTCGAATACTTCGCGTCTTATATCTAACATTTTTATTTCTTTAACAGGTCGAGCTTTACGCTCTTCATGTGTCGGCATATCTTTTACTTTTTCAAACATAGCCGTTAAAGCAGGATAAGTACCTGCTATATCGATAGCTTCTTTAAGTTGTAATGTTTCTAATAACACGGTTAAACGAATAGCCGCTTCCGATACATTACATTGCTTTTGCATGGTCGCTTTTGCAATAAAACGAATACTTTCTACGATATTATTGTTTCTATCTTGAATTTTCTGTTGTTTTATTTGCTCTTGAGCTTTCTCAATTTGTAATGCTTGTGCTTTTTGCATTTTAATTTTATTGATCAACATTCCTGCGTAAAACGCGAGAGCAAGTATTATGAAAACTGCTGAAATTGCTAATATCGTATCCATATTCATATTTATAACCTATCTATAAACTATTAATAACTTATCTAAATTCGTCCAATGCTGAGCTTGCATCTTCAAACTGCTGCAATAAATCTTCTTCGCCTTCTTCATCAATCCAGCCTAACTGCTTCATTAGTTCTTGATGACGTTTCATTTGTTTATCTACCCAAATTTGGTCGTCTTTTGATAATGATTGCTCAGCTTCAACTTGCTCTAATAAATCATTCAAGCGTTCATCATTTTCAATATTAGCCAGTTCTTTTTCTGGTGATATTTTTGCTGTCACTTTTGGCTGAGCAACATTTGCTTGATTTAAACCAGGTTGAGCTAAAGCACTTTTAATAACTTTCGCTTTTGGCTGCATATTTATTTTAGGTTTAACAGCTTCTTGAGGCTTGTCATTTGCTGTTAACGCAATTGGTTTTTTACTGCCATGACGTTTATCATTTTGAGCTTGGCGTTGGTTTTTTTGTGCGCTTTGTTTTGACTCAATCGCATTACGGTTACCCGCTTTGTTGCCTTTTAATTTATCTTTGCGTTTTTTATCACGTGCTTCTTGTGCTTGTGAAGACGTTTCTTTTCTATTGCCGTCAAATTTAGGTTCTGAGTTACCAGCAGTACGGCTTTTTTTAGTACGAGACATTATTTTAGTTACCTTTTGTATCATTATCATGCCACTACTATTGATAGTATTTATGGGCATTAATAAGGGCGGTGTATGTACACCATAATTTGGGATGTTAATGCTGCGCAGAATAACAGGTTTATATGCCCGTTAGCAATCAAGCAGATTTATTCCATCATTAATTTATTGAAGGAGAAAGTTATCTCATGATGGCTTAATAAATGGGGAATAAAGTGCTTAGTCGCGGTAATACTTTTTAAAAGAGGGGGTTAGCGTAAATAAAAAAGGCACACTTTATTAAGCATGCCTTTTTATGGTTAATTAATCGTTAAGGATTAATGTAACGCTGAAATATATTTAGAAAGTAAATCGATATCTTCATCAGTTAACTTACCTGAAATATCCGACATCATATTATTTGGTGAGTTATGACGTAGGCTATCACGGAAACCGATAAGTTGAGCTTTGATATATGCAGGGTGTTGACCTGATATTTTAGGAAATTTAGCTAACTCTAAACCGTTACCACGTGGTCCGTGACAAGCTGTACAACCAGGGATTGCACGTTCTTTATCGCCACCCATGTAGAAGTTTTTACCTGCTTTCGCAACTTCTTCTGAAACAGTTTCTGGGGTGCTTGTTTGTGAAGCGTAATAGGCAGCTAAATCTTTCATATCTTGCTCTGAAAGCGCTGCTACCATGCCTAACATAATTGCATTTTCACGTTCACCACTTTTAAATTCTTGCAATTGTTTTACAAGGTATGATGAATGCTGACCTGCTAATTTTGGATATAGATCTGATGGACTGTTACCGTCAGGGCCGTGACAAGCTGCACATACCACTGATTTAGTTTTCCCTGCATCTATATCGCCTTGTGCCTGAGCGATATTCATAAAGCTCAATACTGCGATTATTGCTACTAATAATTTATTCATAACTATCCAATCTAATTCTTAAAGTTGTTATTTTAGGGGGGCTACATTATGTTACAATATGCGTAAATAAAGCTTGTGTAGTTTACACAGGTTTTCAGAAAAATAACAATTTTGCTACGCAAACATATGAGGCATATCGTGGAATTTCCAAAAATACATTTTCAAAAAGCGCATTTTTTAATTAGTGCACCAGATATTCGCCATCTAGATAAGCATTTACCAGTAGAAAGTGGTATTGAAGTTGCCTTTGCTGGACGATCTAATGCGGGCAAATCAAGTGCATTAAATCGCCTTACTCGTCAAAAAAGTTTAGCGAGAACCAGTAAGACACCAGGGCGTACTCAGCTAATCAATGTGTTTGAAGTGGAAGAAGGGAAAAGACTCATCGATTTACCGGGTTATGGCTTTGCAAAAGTACCGTTAGCAATGAAATTGAAATGGCAAAAATCATTAGGTGAATACTTGCAAGAACGAGAGTCATTAAAAGGACTGGTTGTGTTGATGGATATTCGTCATCCTTTTAAAGATCTCGACCAACAGTTAATTTTTTGGGCTATTGATGCCAATATTCCTGTTTTAGCTTTGTTAACAAAAGCAGATAAATTAAAGCAAGGCGCACGTAAAGCGACTTTGTTGCAAATGCGTGAAGAAGCTGAGAACTTTGAAGGTGACGTACAAGTTGAATTGTTCTCATCTTTAAAAGGGTTCGGTGTTGATATTTTGGAACGAAAAATAGCGCAGTGGTACGGAGAGCATGATTTACTAGATGCTGAAACGGCTGAAGAAAGTACTGAAGAAGAGACAACAGAAACTAACGAGTAGTTTAGTTAGTCATTAGTTAATGCTGCCGTATGAGTGCTTGCGGCAGTATGTTTACATCCCCACCCTGATTTAATCTACTCTGACTTATATTTTAGTGTTTTTCATAAACGACTCTTATCTACTAATGATCTCATTTATTATTTGAATCTAAGTAACATTATTGATGAATAATTTTGCCTATCAATATTACCTATCAATATTACCTATCAATAATGCGATTCAAAAATCATTAATAAAATGAACGTATCATTATGAATTCATACAAGCTCGGTAAGGTATTTTCATTATAAAATGTGCGCCTTTTGTTTCAATGACATATTGAATATCACCTTTAAATAGCTGACTAACAATATTGTAAACAATATGAGTGCCTAATCCACTGCCACCCGCGCCTTTCTTTGAAGTAACAAAAGGGTCAAATATACGGTCTGACACATCTTCTGATACACCTTTACCCGTATCTCGATAATCAATCACTAGGGTGCCGCCATGTAATTCAATATCAATAAATATATTTCGTTCGCCTGACCATTCATGAAAACCATGAATGATAGAGTTAATGATCAGATTTGAATAAATTTGTACAAAGCTCCCAGGGAAACTATAGATAGATAAATCATTAGGGCAAACAATACTAATGGTGGTCTTACTTTGCTTTATTTTATGTTTTAAAGAAGTAACAACTTGTTCTATATTTTCTTTTAAATTAAAGGAATAACAAGACTCAGAAGACTGATCAACGGCGACCTGTTTGAAGCTGCTGATTAAATCTGCTGCTCTTTTTAAGTTATGGCTGAGTAGTTTGCTTGATTCCGTAAATTGACAAATAAATGAATCTAAATGTGCGCGTGAAAGTCGGTCGTCTTCTAATTCTTGTTTTAAGGTCGTGACTTCTTCTTGTAATGAAGAGGCTGCTGTAACACTAATGCCAATAGGTGTATTAATTTCATGAGCAACACCTGCGACTAAACTGCCTAATGATGCCATCTTCTTAGATTCAACCAAGGTTTGCTGAGTGCGTTTCAATTGCTCAACGGTTTGTACCATTTGTGTATTACTGGCTGTTAATGCTGCGGTTCTTTTTGTTACTTTTTCTTCTAATTGATCATTAAGCAATAGAATTTCCTGCTCAACTTGTTTTTGCGGCGTAATATCGTGTCCAAAACCAATCAAGTATTTAATATCCATGCCTTCATAGAAAGCAGAGAAGGTCCATAATAAGGTATTCACTTCCCCCATTTGGTCATGCATATTAATTTCAATGCCATACAAAGGTTCATTATCTGATAATTTTTCTTGTAATTCAGCTCTGCGGTTCTCTAATACAAAAATATCTAACCAGCTTTTTTGGTTTAATTCTTCTTGTGAATAACCAGTAAGAATAACAGCAGCAGGGTTGATGGTGGCTATTTTAAAGTCCGCATCGAGACAACAAATAATAGTGCTTGAAGAGTTAATGATAGTGGCTGAAAAGTCTCGTTCTTGTTGTAACTCATTAATCGCAATTTCTTTGTCCGTTAATTCCGCAACAATACGTTTCTGCATCTTATTCAATAGATACACTAATTCATCTAACTCATCACTCGTAGAGGTAATATTACGTTTACGTCCATCTAAGACTAAGTTTTTATTATGAGATGAAAGTTTGATATTACGTGTATAGAGAGCAATTTTATTGATATGTCTAATGACCATGTAATAGATAATGAATAAAATACAGATTGAAACAATCATGATTCTAATCGTTTGGTTTATTAGGATCATTAATGACTTATCGAATAATTGCTCATAAACCTGATCTAGTGACGCGGCAACGAACAATGTTCCCACTACTTGTTTCTGATGAATTAAATCAAATTTTTGACTGATGTCATATTCGTCTTTAATAATACCTTGATGTGAAATAGCAACTTCAGTATTACCAACCACTTCATAGACTTTCACATACTGCATATAAGGCAAATTCATAATGCCTTTACTTTGAATTTCTATTTGTTCTTTATCAAAGTTCCAGAGACTGGTGGCGAGCGGTTCAACAAAGCTAGATTCAACTTGTTCAATACTGGCATCAATTTTGGTGAGATCGTTTTGGTAATCTAATAATAGTTGCAGCAAGGTGATAATAATCGCGAGAGCAAAACTACAAATTAAAATATAAGAAAGTAAACGAATAGATAAACTATGTTTAATTCTAAAGGGTTGTAATTTTATTAACGATTTCATTTTTTTTATCAGCATTGATGTGAATCCATTACCTAATTATATATAGAAATAGTTATTGTTTTACACATTTTTCAGCTGATTGTCAGTTAGTTGGCAGACTTTATGACTAACTCGACTATCTAGAAGTAAATATATATGGATTAGTATTAACCCAACACCTTGAATTTTAGCATTTCTAGCCGCATATTATTAGTTCCTTCTCAGATAAGATGAATGCTATGACTATGACAACAGACTCAAGCTTAACAAAAACCGATGGCCTTCCTTTTTTTAGTGACCTCAATATTAATGAAATAGAGCCAAGCGTTAAACAAACGATTGCAGATAATAAAGCGCTAATAGAACAAAAGTTAGCTGAACTAGATAATTATACGTGGGACAATTTTGTCGCAGTATTAGACCAAGCAGATGATCATTTAGGTAAATTATGGTCTCCAATCTCACACATGAATGCAGTAGTGAGTAATGATGAATTACGTGCTGCACATGATGCTTGTATTGGTTTATTTTCAGAATATGGCACCTTCGTAGGACAACATCAAGGTTTATACGAAGCGTATTTAAGTATTGCTAACAGCACAGAATTTGCTGAGCTAAAAGGCGAGCAACAAAAAGTAATTGAGAATGCATTACGTGACTTTAAGTTAGCGGGTATTGCATTAAGTGACGATAAAAAGCAGCGTTACGGTGAAATTAAACAACAACTTTCACAACTACAATCTTCTTTTAGCAACAATGTAATGGATGCAACGATTGCTTGGAGCAAGTTAGTGTCTGATCTAGATACATTAGCTGGTTTACCAAAAACGGCGATAGCAGCAGCAAAACAAGCCGCAGAAGAAAAAGAATTAGAAGGGTATTTATTCACATTAGACTTTCCAAGCTATTTAGCCGTTATGTCATATGCAGAAAATCGTGAATTGCGTAAAGAAGTGTATACCGCGTTCGCAACACGTGCGTCTGACCAAGGTCCTAATGCTAATGAATTTGATAATAGTGACAATATTGAACAGATATTAGCGCTACGCCATGAACTTGCTCAACTATTAGACTTTAATGACTTTGGTGAATATAGTTTGGCTACCAAAATGGCTGAAAAACCATCTCAAGTGATCGAGTTTTTAAGTGAACTAGCCGATAAGTCAATACTGCAAGCGAGACAAGAGCGTGACCAAGTGCTTGCCTTTGCAAAAGAAAAAGATGGCATTGATGATTTACAGTCATGGGACTTAAGTTACTATGCAGAATTATTAAAACAGCAACGTTACAATATTTCAGATGAACAATTACGTCCTTACTTCCCTGAAAGCAAAGTCGTGTCGGGTTTATTTGATGTTGTACACCGTCTATTTGATTTAAATATCAAAGAGTCTAAAGATGTTGATACTTGGCATAAAGATGCGCGTTTCTTTAAAATCTATAATCGCCAAAAAGAACACATTGGTAGCTTCTACTTAGACTTATATGCACGTGCCCACAAACGCGGTGGTGCTTGGATGCAAGATTGCCGAACACGCCGTCGTCAAGTGGATGGAAGCTTACAATTACCTGTTGCTTATTTAACGTGTAACTTCAATAAACCGGTTGGTGATCAAGAAGCGTTATTTACACATAATGAAGTGGTCACGTTATTCCATGAGTTCGGTCATGGTATTCACCACATGTTAACTAAAGTTGAATCGTCAGGTGTGTCTGGTATTAGTGGTGTACCTTGGGATGCAGTGGAATTACCAAGTCAGTTCTTAGAGAACTGGTGCTGGGAACCTGAAGCATTAGCGTTGATTTCTGGACATGTTGATACTGGCGATATATTACCCGCTGATTTACTGAAAAAAATGCTAGAAGCTAAAAACTATAACAGTGCGTTACAAATGATGCGTCAACTTGAGTTTTCACTGTTTGATTTCATTTTACATCATGACTACAAGGTCGGTGAAGAAGGTCAAGTACAACGTGTACTCGCTGAAGTACGCGCTAAAGTTGCAGTGATAGAAGCCCCTGAATTTAATCGTTTTCAGCATAGCTTTAGCCATATTTTTGCTGGTGGTTATGCCGCCGGTTATTACAGTTATAAATGGGCTGAAGTGTTATCGGCAGATGCTTTTTCTCGTTTTGAAGAAACGGGTATTTTCAATGCGGAAACAGGACGCTCATTCTTAACTAATATCCTTGAAAAAGGGGGTAGTGAAGCGCCAATGACATTATTTAAAG
Organism: Psychromonas sp. SP041; assembly: GCF_000470315.2. Classification (GTDB taxonomy): domain Bacteria; phylum Pseudomonadota; class Gammaproteobacteria; order Enterobacterales; family Psychromonadaceae; genus Psychromonas. The sequence continues at coordinate 105,296 of NZ_CBRF02000003.1, read as the reverse complement.
CCTTTATGGGACGTGAACCATCAATCGATGCGTTATTACGTCACTCAGGTATTAAATAACGTTAAAATACTTTATGTAGGTAATTTTATATAAATAAAAAAGAGCTTGAAGTTAATCACTTCAAGCTCTTTTTTACGAGAGTAGTTTCTTCGTTATATTACTTCACGTCTACCATTCAATACCGGCTTGGGCTTTTATGCCGTCTTTAAAGGCATGCTTTTCAGCGAGAATAAGGCTGTAAGTATCTACTGCATCAATTAACTCTTGCTTAGGACCACGACCTGTTAATACAACGTTCATATTTTTAGGGCGATTTTTTAATGCATCTAAAGTGGGTTGGATCTGAAGATACTCATATTTAAACATATAAGTGATTTCATCTAAAATAATCAGATTATATTTTTCATCAGCCATTAATTCAGCCGCTTTATCCCATGCTTTTTGTGCACTATCGATGTCATTTTGTCTATTTTGAGTTTCCCAAGTAAACCCATCGCCCATCGTGTACCAATCAACATTGTCATGGCTATTAAAGAACTTTTCTTCGCCCGTTGACATTGCACCTTTCAGAAATTGTACAACAGCTACTTTATGACCATGACCTAAAGAGCGCGCTAACATACCAAATGCAGAACTACTTTTGCCTTTTCCTGGGCCAGCAAGAAGGATACTTACACCACGCACTTCTGTTGCAGCTGCAATTTTTTGGTCTTGTTTTTCTTTAACCGCTTTCATTCTCTTTAAATGTTTTTCTTCTGAATTTCTATCTGTAGCCATGTTCTTTGTCCCCATTAACAATATAAAATCTACGTTGGTAGGCTTTATGACTTAATTAACGAAATATAAATGACGTTAATTAAAGGTAAGTAAAATTTATTTGATGAATATTATCACTGAATCCAGTTGAAACTTGCCAAATAGTATTGTGCCATACATGGTGGTAATGATCAGGAACGATATTTGCCCAAAGTCTTGCAGTGACTGCTGCGATAACGAATAAAACACCACCGATAATCTGACTATGCAACCAATGCCATTTGTGTGAACTCATTAAAATGCCAATTTAGTTTAAATTTATTTCAGTCATATCCACTAAAGTTTGTGATCTAACGGTTGTAATCTACAATGTTTTCAATAAATAATGAAGTAAATCTCACTTAGATCGGTCTGATTTAAGCTCTCATCAAAAAAGCAATTTTCCTTGTAAGGTTATAATGAAAAAATTAATAATTGTATTCGTCGCTGTTTTTTGCATTTTATTCTCAGGTGTTTATTTTGTTGGCGAAATGGCCAAAACAGAAATACAAAAAGAAATAAATCAATCTAATAACTCATTACTAACAATGGAATTGTTAAGTTATCAAAAATCTTTTTTCTCAGCGAAAGCTGAAATGAAAATATCCATCGAGTTGGAAGGGCAAGCACCATTACAGCTATTGGTTCATTCAGATATTAGTCATTATCCTTATAAAGCTTTATTGGTTAATCACATCAATCTTGTCGACCCTGTATTAGAGAAAAAGGTAGTGACGTTCTTTCAAACTAAAGATTGGTTGATCTCACAAGAAGAAATTAACTTGTTAGGTAATATGAGCGGAAAAATTGCTTTAGCGAAAGGTGAGTTTATTAGTAAAGCCGAACGTTTTAATACTGCGCCATTGAACTTAGCGTATGAATATAACGTTGATGAAAAACAAGGGGCGTTTGATATTGATTGGGCTGGGATGGATGGAAATATTTACGATGAAACATTTTCAGTTAAGGACCTATCGTTACAAGCTTCTTTTACTCAAGTAAATAATAGTGAGTTAGTTGATTACCAATATGATTTTAAAGTTAGCCAATTAGCGTTTATCAAAGCATTACATCGCTTGTCTATGAGCGCTATTTCGCTACAAGGAACAAGTGAAATAAGCGCAGACAAATTAACCGTGAATACGGATACTAATTGGAAAATAGAAGAGTTTCAAAATGGTACTGATACCTTTTCTAATAATCATATTGATCTTGTATTATCAGAGCTTAATTTAGTCGCTTTAACTAAACTTAAATCAAATCTTGAAGATACAACACTAATGCGTAAAGCATTGGGTCACTTAGTGAGTTTAGGTGCGATTGTTGATTTAAAAACATTCTATTCTGAAACCCCTTGGGGTGAGGTGAATAGCCAATTGAAAATGAACATTCAGGCTGGTGTTGCTAGTGATGAAGTACTGAGTAACCCATTAGTTTTGATTGATTACACTAATGGTGAATTAAATTTAAGCTTACCGAAAAAGCTATCAGAGCAAACAGATGTTAGCGGACTATTACAAGTGGGTATTCTAACAGGGGTACTGAAAGAGCAAGATGAAGCGCTTGTTTTAGAATCGAGTTTAGACAGAGGCGAGTTAACAGTGAATGGTAATGTCCTTCCCCTGTAGAGTTTGAGCTTAGCGTAATAAGTTGTCATCAAATCAATAGCGAGTCACTTTAACTATAATACCAAAAGAATTAATAAGGTGATCATTCTTGCTGGTTAAAATTACCCCTAACTGCGTTGTGGGTTTTGAAGTGAGAACAACTATCTCCTACAACTCACGCCTTATTCGTGTTAATTTTTCCTGCGCAATTTCTGATCACTTATTTAATTCCATTGGTATAAACATCAATGTGTCTCGCTACTGTTAAGAACTGAGTTCAAAAACTAACGTAAATAAGGATTGCTAATTTTCTCTCTGCCAATGGTGGTTGTTGGACCGTGACCGGGAAATACAACCGTTTCTTCAGGCAATGTTAATAACTTCTGTTTAATACCTGATATGAGTTGTTGATGATTACCGCGTGGAAAATCAGAACGACCAACAGCACCATTAAATAAGATGTCACCAACAATAATCTGCTTACTCACTGCATCAAAAAGCGTGATGTGGCCTGGTGTATGACCTGGAATATGCAATACGCTGAGTTTTATATTACCCACTTCAACGTGATCTCCTTCTTCTAACCATTGCGTCGGTAAAAAGCTCGTTGCCTTAGGAAAACCAAACATTTTGCTTTGTTGCTCTAATTCATTTAACCAAAACGCATCTTCTTTTTCTGGGCCAATAATCGGAATATTTAATGTTTCTGCTAATGCTTCAGTGCCACCAACATGATCTAAATGGCCATGAGTTAATATGATTTTATCGACGGTTACATTATGGTTTTTAACCGCGCTTAAAATGCGTTCTACTTCCCCACCCGGATCGACGATCGCTGCTTTTTTTGTTGCTTCACAAATTACTAAACTGCAGTTTTGTTGATAAGGGGTGACGGGGATAACCACTATTTTCATTTTTAATCCTCAAAAAAGACCAAAGGCAACACTGGGTTGCCTTGTTATTAAGCTATTTATCATTAAGCTGTTTATTCTTAAATTATTTATTCTTAAGTTATGACTCTAAAATAGAGAGTGCTATTTCGTTTAAACTTGAGTTAGGTTTTTCTTTTTAACTTCAACGGCTTTAGCAAGATGAATATGATTCATTACATGGACTAATGCTTTTGCTGATGATTCGATAATATCGGTTGATAAACCAATACCATGAAACTTTTGTCCATTATAAGACGCAACAATATCCACTTGTCCAAGTGCATCTTTACCTTCACCTTTACTGGTGATTTTATAAGAGCTCATATCGATATCTAACCCTGAAATACGCATTAAACATTGATAAGTTGCATCGATAGGGCCGTTACCTGTTGCTGCCTCTACTACACGTTTATCTTTACCTATTTCCATCACAACCGTGGCCGTTGCTACCACGCTGGTACCTGATTGTACGTTGATGCTGGATAGTTTGTAATATTCAGGCTGATTTTCAATTTGATTAAAAAACATTAACGCTTCTAAGTCGTAATCAAATACTTGGCCTTTTTTGTCAGCTAACGCTAAGAAGCTTGTGTATAAAGCTTCTAAATCATAATCCGTATCGCGGTAACCTAATTCTTGCATGCGATGTTGAATAACATGACGGCCAGATCGAGACGTTAAGTTTAATTTATTCGTTAAAATACCAACACTTTCTGGTGTGATGATTTCGTAAGTATTTTGCGCTTTTAATACACCATCTTGATGAATACCCGATGAATGAGAAAAGGCATTGGCGCCCACAATTGCTTTATTGGACTGAATCGGCATATTACAAATTTGACTAACTAATTGACTCGTACGGGCTATTTCAATGGGATTAATATTCGTTTTATAACCCATTTTAGCTTGGCGTGTATGTAAGATCATCGCCACTTCTTCAAGCGAGCAGTTACCTGCGCGTTCTCCAATACCATTCATTGTACATTCAATTTGGCGTGCACCATTTTCAACTGCGGTGATCGAGTTTGCAACCGACATGCCCAAATCATCATGACAATGAACTGAGATTACTGCTTGGTCAATATTAGGGACTCGGTCAAATAACGTTTTAATAATACCGCCAAATTCACTTGGGTAAGTGTAACCAACAGTATCTGGGATATTAATGGTACTCGCACCTGCTTTAATCGCTTGCTCAACCATTCTACATAAATTGTCAATGGGTGTACGGCCTGCATCTTCACAAGAGAATTCAACATCATCAGTAAAGTTACGAGCATACTTAACTGCATTTACGGCCATTTCTAGTACATCATCAAAAGTACGTTTTAATTTACTTTCTACATGGATGGTTGATGTGGAAATGAAGGTATGAATGCGAAAAGCATCTGCGACTTTTAACGCTTCAGCGGCAGCATCAATATCTTTTGGTAATGCACGAGATAAAGCACATACACGGCTGTTTTTGATTTCGCGTGCAATAGTTTGCACTGATTCAAAGTCACCAGGAGATGAAATAGGAAAACCGACTTCCATAATATCGACGCCTAAACGTTCTAGTGCAAAGGCAATCTTAAGTTTTTCTTTCACTGTCAGGCTCGCGCTTAAGGCCTGTTCACCGTCACGTAAAGTGGTGTCGAAAATAATAACTTGTTCAGACATAAAGCATTCCTTTTAGTGGTATTCATTTTTGATAGGTATAAAAAAACCCGCACAATGTACGGGTTTCGGAGTCTCAGCTAGGTTTCTTCAGCGACTCGTTACCCATACGCTTTATGCGTCAGGAGTAAACTTGGCAGTAGTGAGTGTAATAGCGTCATCGAATTACCTAAATTTTTTGATAGTGAGTTACATTGCTAATAATGAAACATTCTTTAATCATAGATTAATAGTTACGTTTTTAAAATTATGCGTCAAGTGCTTATTCTGACAACCGAGAGAAAGACCGCAGTGTTTTTGGCGTTTTATTCCTGCTCATAAAGTCGTATTATCGAGTACATAAAATAAAGAGGAAAAGTAATGAGCGAATTTAAAAAACCATCGCAAGAAGAATTAAAGCAACAATTAAACGATCTTCAATATCAAGTGACGCAAGAAGAGGGAACAGAGCCTCCTTTTAATAATTTATATTGGGACAACACTACACCAGGTATTTATGTTGATATTGTGTCAGGTGAGCCATTATTCAGTTCGTTAGATAAGTTTGATGCGCATTGTGGTTGGCCAAGTTTTACGCAGCCTATTGCACAAGCAGAGCTGACGGAAAAAATAGATACTAAGCTATTTTCACAACGCACTGAAGTAAGAAGCATAGGCGCAGATTCTCATCTCGGACATGTATTTGATGACGGGCCAGCACCGACAGGCTTACGTTATTGTATCAACTCTGCTTCATTACGTTTTATTGAAAAAGATAAAATGGCAGAACAAGGTTATGCAGACTTATTAAGTTTATTTGAATAATTGCTAAGCCTATTCAAATCGTTTTTAACTTATTTTAGTGAATTGAAGTATTGTGTAGCGCATTAGTATCCAACATAGGTTTGAATACTAATGCTTATGAACCATGCATAACAAATGTTTACGACTATTATAATTTTGATATTGACTACCTAATCTTTCGGGTAACTGCTCAGGCTCGTAAAGTGTAAAACCAAGTTTTTCATAAAATACTTGTAGATGTGGATAAGGAAAGCAATAAATATTCTGTTGCTGTGTTGTTAATAAATGAGTAATCAACAAGCTTGCTAGGCCTTGTTTACGATGTTCCTCTAAACAAGCCACTCCAGTTAATAGCAAACTACCTTGTACTTCTTTTAAACGTGCTGCACACAGTATTTGGGTTGTTTTCAATACAAACACTTGCTCGCTTTTATTCGCAAGGCCCTTCTTATAAACCTGCTTATAAAATTGATTTACCAAAGGAATGTGTTCTTTTTGTAACTGGCTAAATTGCAGTGAGTTAAGATCCATTTAAAGTCCGGTCGTTTGTTTCAGGTGCTTGATAAGGTAAACTAGTTATTCGTCACTGACTTAGCAATACTTTCTCATTAAAAAATTAGTGCAGCCATATTAACGCCATAAGGTTTTATCATGATTGAAAAAAACAGCTCGCTCAAGGCTTTTAATAGCTTTTCAATTGATGCTCATGCGCATCTCCTTTTTCATTTTCAGCAATTATCTGAATTACCTCAATTATTGGCATTAATTAAAAAGACGCGAGCAGCGAACAAACCTATTTTAGTATTAGGTGGTGGAAGCAATACGTTATTTTGTAATGATTTTAGCGGCTTGGTGATTAAAGTTGAATTAATGGGCATAACTCAAAGCGAAAATAATCAAGATTACTTGTTAGAAGTGGCTGCCGGTGAGGATTGGCATGAGCTTGTAGAAGATACGGTTGCACAGGGTATTGATGGTTTAGAAAACCTTGCATTGATTCCAGGTGTTGTAGGCGCTGCACCAGTACAGAATATTGGTGCTTATGGTGTTGAATTTAAAGACTTCTGTACTAGCGTAGACTATATTGATTTAGAAGAGGGCACACTTAAAACCCTTAGCAATGAAGGTTGTTTGTTTGCTTACCGAGACAGTATTTTTAAAGGTGAATTAAAAGCTCGTGCATTAATTACGTCAGTTTCACTTAAATTGCCTAAGCAATGGCAAGCACATTGCCGATATGGTTTATTACAAGGGCTTGATGAAACTGAGTCATCAGTGAGCGCACAACAAATTTTTGATAGTGTGTGTCGTATTCGCAGCGAAAAATTACCCGATCCTAAAGTGCTAGGTAATGCGGGTAGCTTCTTTAAAAATCCTATTGTTAGTGACAACTTGAGTGAACAACTGTTATCTCATCATCCTGATATGCCACATTACCCACAGCATGACGGTTCGGTAAAATTGGCCGCAGGTTGGTTAATTGACCAATGCGGTTTAAAAGGTAAAAAAATAGGTGGCGCCGCCGTTCATTTGCAACAAGCATTAGTACTTATTAACGAAGATGGTAAAGCAACGGCATCCGATGTTATTCAATTAGCATGGCATGTTAGAGAGCAAGTCTTACATAAGTTCGCCGTGTTGTTAGAGCATGAAGTTCGATTTATTGATGCGCAAGGTGAAACCAATTTGCTACAGGTAATAGAAAATGTCTGAATTAAATGAAAAAGGTAATCAACTCATTGCTTTACTCGCTGATGGAGAGTTTCACTCTGGTGAAAAAATTGGTGAACTGTTAGGTGTATCAAGAACCTCTGTTAATAACTATATAAAAGCGTTGCAGGAAATCGGTTTAGATATTTATAAAGTCACTGGTAAAGGTTATTGCAGTGCCGTTCCTCTAACCTTACTAAATCAACACATCATCCAACAAGTGAGTGGCGTTGATAATGTCCATGTAGAGCAAATTCTTGAATCCACTAATCAATATTTATTGGATAAATTACCGAACATCAGCAACGGCCAAACCTGTATAGCAGAATACCAAGCTGCAGGGCGTGGCCGCAGAGGCAGAGAATGGGTTTCTCCTTTTGCTTCTCATTTATATTTTTCAATGTACTGGCGTTTAGAAGCCGGCATAGAGAAAGCTTCGGGTTTAAGCTTGCTGGTGGGCATTGCAACGGTTAATGCATTAGAAAAGCTAGGATTACATGGTGTAGGCTTAAAGTGGCCTAATGATCTTTATTATCAAGGGAAAAAGCTTGCAGGCATCTTGATAGAGTTAAACGCACAAGCATCGGACGTTTGTCATAGTGTCATTGGTATTGGTATTAATGTGAGAATGCCTGAGCAGCAAGGTAAATTAATTGACCAACCTTGGATAGACTTAAATAATATCAGTACACAGCCTGTTGACCGTAATCAGTTGTCAGGCTTGCTTATTAAAGAACTACACTCTTTATTAAGTGATTATGAAGAAAAAGGCTTAGCCCCATTTTTAGATCGTTGGTTTGAATTGGATTACTTTCTTAATAAACAAGTTAATTTAATTGTTGCTGATAATGTACAAACGGGCATTTGCAGAGGTATTAATGAGCAAGGCGCTTTATTGTTAGAAATCGATAATGAAATAAAACCGTATATAGGTGGTGAAATATCCTTACGTTTGGCGAATAATTAGTCGAAAAACAGGGAATTGATTTTTTTTTAAGCAAACAATCAAAAAACTGCTATTTTTTTCTAAGAAAGGCTTGCAAGGAGTCCTCAAGTTCTTTAATATTCGCGGCACTTAGACAGCGCCGACTTAGCTCAGTAGGTAGAGCAACTGACTTGTAATCAGTAGGTCACCAGTTCGACTCCGGTAGTCGGCACCATCTAAGTACTGGAGGGGTTCCCGAGTGGCCAAAGGGAACAGATTGTAAATCTGTCGCGAAAGCTTCGGTGGTTCGAATCCACCTCCCTCCACCATATTTTTTCTCACTTGTCACAGTGAGACAGTAAATAACAATGCACAGCATTGTTTTTTGCTTTGTAGCTTACGCTACTTGATGCAAGATTTGCGGGCATCGTATAATGGCTATTACTCCAGCCTTCCAAGCTGATAATGCGGGTTCGATTCCCGCTGCCCGCTCCAACTATTTATACTTTAAAACCAAGCACTTGTGCTTGGTTTTTTTGTTTCTGTAGTTCCAAAAATATCAATGTAGACCAAATATGGACCATTTGTAGACAAAGATAATTTGGACTACAAAATCAACTTGAGCATCATTTTTTTATGTTTTTAATATTTATCTGTATTTGAATCCAAAGTCCTTGGATTCAAATCATGAGTTCAATCAAGAAAAATAATATTATTTATCTTCCTCGATTTCTTCATTTACATCATCAGCTAATTCTTTCACCAACCTAAGTTAATGTGTAAAATTTAGTTACATTAACTTTAAAAATATAAGTTAATGTATCAAATTAAGTTACATTAATTGATTAACTTACTGTTAATGAGTAAAGTTATATACATTATTAATTGAAGATAATGGGTGATGGTGACAGAATGAATCAAGATAACCTAACAATCCAAGCTTTCTTGAGTAGAAAATGGATTGATATTGCGACTCTTTCGTTTAGGCATACAGATGGTGTTCCATATAAGGGGACACTGCTTGAGTATGAATTTACTTACACTGCTGTAAACCCGAACTGTGATGACCACCATGCTGTTTCTATTAATCACCCAGTAGTTATGCTTGAGAAGTATATTCATTCTAATGGATTACTTACCTTTATAGATGACATTATACCTAGTGGCTCAAGCCGAGACTTCTTGGTTCGTCATTTGGGCATCTCAGATTACTCGATTGATGCTCAACACTTTGTACTTCTTAGCACTAGCACTAATGCCCCTATTGGTAACTTGAGGATTAAAGAATCTTTATTATGTAACGTAGATGATGGAGAACTAGTTGCTCAGCATTTTACTATTGAGCATGTGATAGAAAAGTCATCTGATTTTTTAGAGTATGCACAAGAAAGGGGAGCTGCCTGTGGTGGTGCAACTGGCGCTGGTGGCGCTGCACCTAAGTTACTTGTGCGCCTAAGCGATACTAATGAGGTGTGGATTGATAACCTTCAATTAAACAACTCTACAGATATTCATTATTTGGTGAAGTTCCCTAGAGGAAAAATGAGTATTGATAGTGATATTTTAAGGGCTGAATACCATTTCTACCATGAGTTGCATGCCATGGGCTTTGATACTATCCCTATAGCAGATATGAGGCTTGAAGAAGGTGTGCATGTACCATCTTTGTGGCTACCTCGTTTTGATATAGAAATGGATAGTATCGGAGTTGCTAAACGCTATGGTATGGAGTCTCTTTACTCAATCTTGAAGCAGCGTTCGAGTGCTTATCTTGATCACAACGATGCTATTGATGAGGTGCTCCGTAAGATTTTAGGGAGTGACATGCTTCTTCAAAATTCTGACTTTAATTTTGATGTAGCCGCGTTTGTGACGGAGTGGGTAAAGCGCGACTTATTAAATATTATATTTGGTAACAGTGATAATCATGGGCGTAACACTTCTTTCTTGAGGGATGAAAAGAGTATTAGGTTTTCGCCTATATATGATTTTGCGCCCATGAAAGCTGATCCGGAGGGGATTACACGGCTGACTAAGTGGGCTTCTCCTATGGAAAAGGGGGGGGAATATGATTTTGGGGCTATCGCCCAGTCTTTGGAAGTTTATGTTGCTCCGGCAAAGTTAATGGTGGAATTACAAAATACTGCTAAAGATTTACTTACTATTAAAGAGCGCCTTGCTGTTCGTGGAGTGCCTCCAGCGATTTTAAATCATCCTGGCATTGGCTTTAACTATGTTGAAGATAAATTGAAAAGATGGGGGCTGTTATGAAAAATAAACATACAATGATGTTGGTTAATCGAGTAGCTGAAAGGGAGCAGGCTGTAAAAAAGTTGCCTGGTGATTCGGGTAAGGACAATCTAAGGCATGCTGTGTTTGACTTTAGTAAAACGGGTGAGCCGGTGGTGGTACGTCGAGATTACGATCCCATTATTGATTCTACTAAGCGCAGGGTGGCTAAGAAAGTCGTAGCAGGTAAAGAAACTCAAAAGGATATGCTTAAGCTCACCACCCGGGCAATTATTAAAAGCTTGTTGCTAGGGGATATTTCTTATGGCGGTGCTTTAAGGCAGTTACGCTTAGAGGTGCTTAATCTGAAACAACAAGATTATGCCAATATGGTAAGTGTATCTCGCAAGACGATTTCTGATATAGAGAATGGTACTAAGGTGCCAAGTGTTGAAGTTATCAATAAGGTGTTTAAACCTTTTGGTCTTGAGCTTGGCTTGATTCCTAAGAGTAAGAGTGTTTTGCGCGATATATTGAGTGGTGATGGTGATTCATTCTAACCAGGGTGCAGGTGAAGCAAGAGCATCAATATTTAAACTATTTATAATTGTTGTGGGAGGGTATTGTCAAGGGCGGTACAGTCAGTTAACCCCTCAACCAATTGTGCGATAATTTTCTGATGACAAATTCAAACATCTACGCTGATTATCGTTATCCTGCACAAATTATTAGTCATGCAGTTTGGCTTTATCATCGTTTTACGCTCAGTTTTCATGATATCGAAGAATTACTTGCTGCTAGGGGGCGTAGTCAGTTATGAAACGATTCGTCAGTGGTGCAAAAAGTATGGATCAATCTACTGAAAATTGTGACAGATAAATTAGCAAGTTATTCAGCTGCTAAAAAAAAATTAATACCAAGTGTCGAACATTCAACAGCTCAGTATGAAAACCATGGATGTGACCAGTATTCCGAAGTAAAGTGCATCAAGCCATTCGGCAGCAGGAAAGGAAAATGCATAAGTTCAAATCGCAAGGGAAAACTCAACGGTTTTTGAGTTGCCATGGTGTGATTAATAGCTTGTTTCGACTTGGCCATCATTTAATGCAAGCGAAACATTATCGTCTTTTCCACGATCGTTCCTTTGTTGAATGAGATAGGGCTAGTTGTGTCCAAAATTTAGATTAAAGCTGATTTTATAGCCTTTAATCTAACCGAGTACATAAGTTGACAACACCTGTTTGATAAAATGGTTGAAAGACCAAAATTAGCCTACTTGTAGAGCAAGCCTATTTTACGTCTTTGTAAATTATTTTTTGATTCGTAATAAACTTCAAGTAATTCTCCAGCACTACAATTCAAGTCATTACATAACAATACTAGTGTTTCAAAATTAATACAATTATTGGTATATTTAGTTGAATGGTAAGCTCGTTAAGAAAACTTATATTAAATACTCAATTCAATATGATGAGCTTTTCTTATTTAAAAATTTAAATAAACAATCCAAGCTGATAATTTTTTTAACTTTAATAATAATTCAAATAGCTGTCTTGAGATAAGTGCGCTTTATTGTATTTTATCAAGATAAAGTAAGCACTAGTTCAACCCAACAAATAATCGTAATAAAAATGTTATTTGCATGGCAAATTAAGTGCGAAAATAGAAAGCCTTTATAATCAGTGCTTTAGTTGTGTTTGACATAATAAGGCGTTGATTTTTATCTAATTAATCATTATCGTGGTCGGGAATACCAACCACTTAGCTAACGGAGCTTCGCTTAAATGCATTATTTCTGGGTGCCATTTTTACCCATGTTCGGGATTATCGTTCCCTTACTCGCCAATAAACTTAATCGTAGCGCATGTACGCTGGCTACAGCCTTGTTACCTGCTTTAGCGCTTTGCTTGATTTTTCTCGATTTACCAGCGGTATTGGCTGGGGAGTCTTTTAGCAAGAGCATTGAATGGATCCCTCAATTAGGTTTGTCGTTATCATTTCGCCTTGATGGTTTAGCTGCATTATTCAGTATATTGATCTTGGGGATTGGTCTACTGGTTATTTTATATGCGCGTTACTATTTGTCTGAAAAAGACCATATGGGGCGTTTTTACTGTTATTTGATTATGTTTATGACAGCCATGCTCGGCATTGTTATGTCAAACAACATGCTACAACTCTGGTTTTATTGGGAGTTAACCAGTATTAGCTCGTTCTTGCTAATTGGTTTTTGGTCACACAATAGTGATGCACGTAAAGGCGCTCGAATGGCGCTTACTATCACTGGTGCTGGTGGTTTAGCGCTATTAGCTGGGATTATCCTATTAGGTCAAGTCGTTGGTAGCTACGAATTAGATATTGTCCTCAACAGTGGTGAGTTGGTAAAACAAAGCCCTTATTATTTAGCTATTTTAAGCCTCTTTTTAATTGGTGCATTTACTAAGTCTGCCCAATTCCCATTTCACTTTTGGTTGCCTCACGCAATGGCAGCCCCTACGCCAGTCAGTGCTTATTTGCACTCGGCGACTATGGTAAAAGCAGGTATTTTCTTATTAGCACGTTTTTACCCAGTATTAGCCGGCACGGAAGTGTGGTTTGTGGTGGTCTCTTTAACCGGTTTATTCACTATGTTATTGGGGGCTTACACTGCATTATTTAAACATGATTTAAAAGGGCTGTTAGCTTATTCTACTATCAGTCATCTTGGTTTGATCGTATTGTTACTTGGTTTAAATACTGAACTCGCTGCGATTGCTGCAATATTTCATATTATGAATCATGCCGTTTTTAAAGCGTCATTATTTATGGCTGCAGGTATTATTGACCATGAATCCGGTTCGCGAGATATGCGTAAAATTAATGGGCTATGGAAATACATGCCTATTACCGCGACGTTAGCGATGGTTGCCTCTGCATCGATGGCTGGTGTGCCTTTGCTGAATGGGTTTTTATCTAAAGAAATGTTCTTTACTGAAACCTTAGAACAAAGCATTTTAGGCTCTATGTCTTGGTTAATTCCTGTATTAGCGACGATTGCTGCTGCCTTTTCTGTCGCTTATTCACTGCGTTTTATTCATGATGTGTTCTTTAACGGTGAGCCGAAAGGCTTAACTAAAACCCCGCACGAACCACCACGTTATATGCGTGTTCCTGTGGAAATTTTAGTGACGATTTGTTTGTTGGTTGGTATTTTTCCTAACTACACTATTGGCCCATTGTTACAAAGTACTTCATTGGCGGTGCTTAACCATCCGCTACCTGAATATAGTTTAGCCATTTGGCATGGATTGAATCTCCCATTGCTAATGAGTGGGGTGGCGATTATGGGTGGTGTTGCGATTTACTTGAACCGTAAACATTTATTTAAATTTGCAGGGATGTTCCCAGATATTGATGCAAAATTAGTATTTGAAGGTTGCATTCAGGCCTGTGTAACGTGGGCGCAAAAAATAACCATGATATTAGAAAACGGTTCTTTACAGCGTTATGCTTTTTGTCTTTGCTTCTTCGCTTTATTGCTGATCGCACCGCCTTTGTTTGAACTCGATACAACGAGAGGAAGTGTGCCTGGTACGCCTATCAATGGTGCTGTGCTTGTTGCTGCTATCTTGATTATTGCAGGTTCGCTCGCCACCATTATTTGGAGTCATTACCGTCTCATTGCGTTATTAATGTTGTCGCTAGTGGGCTTAGTGGTATCGATAACCTTTGCTTACTTCTCTGCTCCCGACCTAGCGCTTACTCAGCTCTCGGTAGAAATTGTAACGGTTATTTTGTTATTACTGGCGCTTTACTTTTTCCCTCAGCAAACCCCAACGAGTAAAAGTCGTCCTAGTCATTTTGTACGCGACTTGACCGTTGCATCATTCATAGGCTGTATTATTGGTAGTATTTGTTTTGCTTTAATGACCCATCCTTTGGATAGTATTTCTGCATTCTTCTTAGCTAATGCCAAAATCGGCGGTGGCGGAACCAATGTGGTGAACGTTATTCTGGTTGATTTCCGTGGTTTTGATACTTTTGGCGAGATAACGGTACTCGGGATTGCTGCATTAGGTATTCACAAGCTAATTGCTCGCATGCGTTTATCAGTGCGTACTAAAGATTACGCTGGGCGACTATGGGCCAAAGATAAATACCCTGTATTATTATCGGTTGTCTCGCAAAGCTTGTTGCCATTATTTTTGCTTATTTCAGCTTATATATTTATGCGCGGGCACAACTTACCTGGCGGTGGTTTCATTGCTGGTCTGATTACTTCGATTGCGCTAATTCAACAATATCTAGCACACGGTGTTGATTGGATGGCTAAAAGAGTCAGTGTGAGTTATCACTATATGATCGCGATTGGACTAACGATCGCTGGATTAACTGGTTTAGGTAGTTGGATCTTTGATAGACCGTTCTTAACCTCTTGGTTTGAATATGTTTCGTTACCTTGGATAGGTAAATTTGAGCTTGCTAGTGCATTAGTATTTGATATTGGAGTTTACTTCACCGTGATCGGTGCGACACTGCTTATATTAGCGAGCTTAGGCAAGTTAACAACCAAAGAACGACTCACAGTAGGAGAAAGATAATGGAATTAGTCTATGCAGTTTGTGTCGGCTTCATGAGTACCTGTGGCATCTTTTTAATGCTGCGTGGCCATACCTTTACGTTAGTTATTGGGCTTACTTTATTGTCTTACGCGGTTAACTTGTTTTTATTTGCCAGTGGCGGATTAACCATCGGCGCACCTGCAGTACTCAGCAGCAGTGAAAATTACGCAGATCCTCTACCACAGGCGTTAGTACTGACTGCGATTGTTATTGGCTTTGCTATGACCGCTTTTGCTGTGATTTTAGCCATGCGAGGACGCGCAGACTTAGGCAGTGACCACGTCGATGGCATAGAACCTTTTGACCCTTTAGCTGAGGATAAATCCCAATGAGCTTGTTTGACCACTTAGTTATTTTCCCAGTATTAATACCTTTTTTTGTAGCTGTTGCTCTGCTTTTTCCTGGTTTAAGTAACTCCTTAAGCAAACAACGTGTAGTGAGTATCACCGCTAATATTTTAATGGTCGTGGTTGCCTTTTCGCTACTATTCAAAGTTGAGGCTCAAGGTATTCAAGTGTATGCACTTGGTGATTGGTCAGCTCCTTTTGGCATTGTATTAGTTGCTGATCTATTCTCAGTATTAATGGTTTGTTTAAGTGCTATTTTAGGCTTAGCGGTCACCATGTACGCGAGTGCCGGAGAAGATAAAACAGGCGCCTTTTTTCACACACTCATTATGTTCCAACTGATGGGGATTAACGGGGCATTTTTAACCGGTGATGCGTTTAACTTATTTGTATTTTTCGAAGTATTATTAATAGCGTCTTACTCTCTCATGATACACGGAGGGGGCAAGCAACGGACACAAGCTAATATTCATTATGTATTTCTTAACCTAATTGGTTCATCGCTATTTTTATTTGCACTAGGCACGTTGTACGGCACGTTAGGGACACTTAATTTTGCTGATATGGCTGATAGAATTCCATTGCTCTCCAGCAACGAATTACTGATTGCCAAGTCAGGGGCCTTATTGTTATTGGCTGTTTTTGGCTTGAAAGCGGCGATGCTTCCCTTACACTTTTGGTTACCCAAAGCTTACTCGACGACAAGTACTCCAGTCGCTGCATTATTTGCGATTATGACCAAAGTGGGTATCTATAGTATTTGGCGGGTACATGGTGTGATATTTGGTGACCAAGCCGGCGAACTCGCGAATATCGCTTTACCGTGGTTGTGGCCGATTGCTTTATTAACTATTGCTATTGGTGCTATTGCAGTACTCGCGAGTAAAAGTTTGCGGGTGCTTTGTAGTAACTTGGTCATCGTATCCGTCGGTACGCTATTGGTGACCATTAGCTTGAACACAGTACAGGCCACTTCAGCAGGAATTTATTACTTATTACATAGTACAATTGCTTGTGCTGCGATGTTCTTGTTAGCAGGATTAATCCAACAACAACGTGGTCAAGCAGAAGACCGTTTTGTTGCCGCTAGAGCAATGCCACAAGCAGGTATTTTGGGCTTTATTTTTGCTTTATTAGCCATCGCTTTAATTGGTATGCCGCCACTATCAGGGTTTGTTGGTAAAGCATTGATTTTACAGTCAGTCACCAACGCAAGTGAGGCAATGTGGGTTTTCCCAATTATACTAGTGGGAGGATTGATTGCTTTAATCGCCTTATCACGTGCTGGTACCTCATTGTTTTGGCGAACCAATGGTGAAAACACTAGTGCACTAAAAGGTCATCCACTTCAATATTTAGCCATTGGCTTATTGGTCGTGATACTACCTTTGATGGTTATTTTTGGAGGACCAGTAAGTGACTATACGCAATTGGCTGCAGAACAACTTAAAGCAGGTCTAAGTTTGCAACAACTTAACGAGGTCGCTAAATAATGGACAAATTACGTAAATTCGTTTGGTTTCCTACGCCTTACCATAGCGTATTATTATGGTTGGTGTGGCAAATATTACATGATTTTAGTCGTGGGCATATGGTGTTAGGTGCAGTGTTTGCGATTATTATTCCTTGGATTGTCGCCCCTTTGAGTGAAGAAGCTGCAGTCGCAAAAAAACCTATTAAGGCATTGATGTATACGTTTCGTTTGTTAATTGATATTGCTGTTTCTAATTACGATGTAGCGAAGCGTGTATTACAAAGTAATCGAAGTTTAAAGCCTGCTTTTATTGTAGTGCCTTTAGATATTAAAGATCCTGTGCCACTCACTATTTTTACCAGTAGTGTTTCATTAACACCGGGTACGGTGAGTGTTGAGTTGTCTGATGACAGAAAATGGTTATACGTGCATGTGCTGCACCTTGAAGACGAACAGGCATTAATTAAGCTTATCAAAGATCGTTATGAAGCGCCTTTAAAGGAGATTTTCGGATGTTAAGTGTCGCTATACTAATTGCTTGTGCGTTAATTTGTTGTGCTTTGGCCTTAAATGCTTGGCGTTTAATCATTGGCCCCACGACACCAGACAGAATTATTGCCGTTGATACTATGTACATTAATAGTATTGCGCTGATTATTCTATTAGGGATTCATCAAGGCTCTGCCATTTATTATGAAAGTGCATTATTGATTGCGCTGCTTGGTTTTGTAAGTACTTCCGCTTTTTGTAAGTACTTATTACGTGGCGATATTATCGAATAAGGAAAAAAGATGACTGTATTTTTAGAAGTAGTGGTAAGTGTTTTATTAGTATTTGGTGCCATTGTTATGCTAATTGGGTCTATTGGCTTAGCAAAACTCCCTGATTACTTTACTCGGTTACATGCACCAACTAAAGCCAGTACGCTAGGCGTTGCCTGTATTTTAGTGGCATCAATGATATTTTTCAGCGTTCAACTTGGTCACGTAAACTTAAAAGAAGTATTAATTACTATGTTTTTGTTGATCACCGCACCCGTTGCTGCCCATATGTTAGGGAAGGCAGGTTTACATTACAAAGTAAAAATGACTGATAGTACCCAAAACCAACATTTGGCTAAAAAAGCCTATTTACAACAAAACCCTGACGATAAATAGTTCGTTTTTGCTTTACTGTAAATAACCGTAAACAAAGGCCTTAATCGATGTAAGTTATCGTATCAATTCATACAGAAATAACAAAAGTAAATGACGTTGTTCTAATCCTACGGGTAACCTAATGAGCTTTTAGTGCATGTTGGGTGATTTACTTCGAGTTGATCAGCATTTTATACAAACTCAATATTATAGGTTTGCCAGTGATAACTCATTTATAGAATGGGACTGATTTAATTGCATATTAAACTTCGGTTAAGGCGTTTAGTTGGCTTTGCCCAATAAGTTGTCATATCCAACTATTATCGGTATTAATCAAAAAGCTTACATGTATTTCATTTTGTAGAATGGAATAGTCTTTTTCGTACTCCAAGGTAGAAGGTTAGCTGCGCTATTATATTATTGTGGTTACTTTTAATTTATCGTTTTTTAAAATTTTTAATTAAATTTCAAATGTTTAGCTAGAAATTCTCCTAATCTGATAATTCGTGCTTTAAATTCAGCTGTCCGCTCCAAGCCTCTTATAAAGAACTAACTTAAAGCCAAGTTATTATGCTTGGCTAGCTTTCTAAAAACACTTTTAACCCTATCAATGCTCTGATAATGTGTTATCTGTATCAAATACCTAAACTAGTGTTAAGCTCTACAAGATCTTTGTATCGAGAATAGAAAGACTTAATTCCTCCTTCTAAACTATTACTTTTATTTTCTGTGGTGTATCAAACATATTGAAACCATCGTGAATAAAATATCAAATTTTTATATTAATTATAGTCTTTGAGTCGAAAATATCTCAAAAATTAAGCTTCATAGTATTAGCTTTTATGCATAAAAATATGTTCTAATTTAAAATTAGAGCTATTAATGTAGTGCTAGATTTGAGTGTTTGATTTAGAAGGATCCCACTTAAAAGTTCAGATCTTTTTTATTTCCAAATCAAACGCTACCTTAAAAGCACTTTGCAATAATTCAACTTTATTCGGTTCTATTGACACTTTTTTATGCACTAAAGATAAATTAAATTGATAAGTCAGTGTACTTGGTTGAATGATCCTGATTTCACCCATGTTTAATTCTTGTTGAATATAACTTTGCGGCATATACCCTAAGTATTGGCCTGATAATATTACCGTTTTACGCATATCAAACTGGTACGCTTTAGCATTTAAATTTAATTTACTTAACTGCTTACGTCCATTTTCTTCAACATCAATACCTGGATGAATAGTGGAAGCAGAGGCTAAATCTTCAGGTGTAATCTGAGTATCAACCTTGTTAAAGAAAGGGTGCTTTTTACCACAACAAAGATAAATAGGTTCACTAGTTAAAGGTGTGTAACTCAAGCCTTCAATCTTTTGGTAACCAGGAAATATACCAATATGTGCTTTATCTTTAAGTAATAATTTTTCAATGTTAGAAATAGAATCTCCATCTAACGTAATATGTAAATTAGGCGCTTTGCAATGAACAATTTCAATCATATTAGCTAATTTTTTTTGCTTATTTTTATCTAGTTGATCTGCACATAAAATAACTATTTCACCACTAAGCTCTTTACCTAATGTGCCCACTATTAATGAGAAATCATTTAATGAGTCAAATAAATTAATAACCGCTCGATAGACTAATTGACCTTCTTCGGTTAATGAGAAACCACCTCGTCCACGCATACAAAGTTTTAATTTCATTCGTGTTTCAAGGTTAGACATATGAACACTAATCGTCGAGCGGGTAATTCCAAGCGCTTTTTCAGCAGCAGAAAAACCACCGTGCTCTACAACTGAAACAAAAATACGTAATAACCGTAAATCATATTCAGCGATGGGTTTGGGAATGATCGAATGAGTGTTCATAAACTCTCTAATGTTTTATTTAGTTAAACCTTTAGGTTGATAGTTTTATATTTAACATGAATTAAATTTAGTATTCAATAGCCAAACATTAAATCGTAGAGGTTATTTATGCTGAATCATCAAGACTTAGGTTTACAAGATAAACAATTAATTAAACATTTTTCTTATATCAATGGCAGTTGGCACAGTAGTGAATCACAAATTGATGTGATTAACCCTGCGAATGGAGAAGTGATTGCTCGAGTTGCTAATGCGGGGGTTGTTGAAACTGAATTAGCCATCAAATCGGCAAATGATGCATTTAAAATGTGGTCATCAAAATCAGCAAATGAACGTGCTGTCATTATGAAAAACTGGTTTGATTTAATGATCCAACATCAAGACGATTTAGCGCGAATATTAACGTTAGAGCAAGGTAAACCAATTGCAGAAGCAAAAGGTGAAATCGCCTACGGTGCTGCATTTATTGAATGGTTTGCTGAAGAAGGGAAGCGTATTTATGGTGATACTATCCCAGGTCCTTCTAACGATAAACGTATTATTGTGATCAAACAACCCGTTGGTGTCGTCGCATCGATTACCCCATGGAATTTCCCTAATGCAATGATCTCACGCAAAGCAGCAGCTGCATTAGCGGCTGGTTGTACTTTTGTTGTGCGTCCAGCAACACAAACGCCACTTTCTGCGTTGGCTATGGCTGAATTAGCAGAGCGAGCAGGTATACCGGCAGGTGTTTTTAATGTAGTTGTAGGTGATGATGCAAGAGGGATGGGTGAAGTCTTAACCCAGCATCCTGATGTTGATAAATTTACTTTTACTGGTTCAACTGCGGTGGGTAAGTCCTTGATCAGCCAATGCGCAACATCGGTAAAAAAAGTATCGATGGAGTTAGGAGGTAATGCGCCTTTTATTGTATTTAATGATGCAGATATTGATGCCGCAGTAAAAGGGGCGTTAATGTCTAAATATCGTAATGCGGGTCAAACCTGTGTCTGTACGAATCGTATTTTTGTACAAAGCAAAGTGCTTGAAGACTTTACTGAAAAATTTACTGCCGCTGTATCTGCATTAACGATTGGTGATGGCCTAATTGATGGTATTAATATTGGTCCGATGATTTCAAGTCAAGCTGTGGAGGGGGTTGATAAGTTAGTA
The DNA here is from genome assembly GCF_000470315.2 of Psychromonas sp. SP041. Classification (GTDB taxonomy): domain Bacteria; phylum Pseudomonadota; class Gammaproteobacteria; order Enterobacterales; family Psychromonadaceae; genus Psychromonas. The sequence goes on along the minus strand of NZ_CBRF02000003.1, from coordinate 84,072 downwards.
AAAGAGTCTGTTGCTGCTGGGGCTAAAGTCGTATTGGGTGGGAAAATTGATAAAGCTGGAGATGCTTTTTATCAACCTACTATTTTAACTAACGTGACTAACGATATGCCCATTGCAAGCAATGAAATATTTGGTCCAGTGTCACCAATTATTAGTTTTGAAGATGAAGACGAAGTGATCGCGATGGCAAATGATACTGAGTATGGCTTGGCTGCTTACTTTTACGCTCGCGATATTGGGTTAATTTGGCGAGTGGCTGAAAACCTAGAGTATGGCATGGTAGGTATCAATGAAGGTGCAATTTCCAATGCAGCTGCACCATTTGGTGGTGTAAAACAATCTGGTAATGGACGTGAAGGTTCAAAATATGGATTAGACGATTACTTAGAAATTAAATATTTATGTTTGGGTGGTTTAGATAAATAAACATGATGAGTTAATCGAAATACTTTGATCATGAAAATAATAATATTAGGTGAATAAAATGAACAATACGGACTTACAAAACAGAAAAGTAAAAGTAATTGCACGTGGCCAAGGTAACGTTTATCCAGTGTATGTTGAGCGAGCGAAGAACGCTGAAATTTGGGACGTTGAAGGTAATCGTTATATTGATTTTGGTACTGGTATTGCTGTCTGTAATACCGGTCATAGCCATCCTAAAGTGATTGATGCTGTTAAAAATCAAATAGATAAATTTAGTCATACTTGTGTCATGGTAAACCCTTATGAAAGTGCCGTTGAATTAGCTGAAAAATTAATTGAAATAGCGCCTGGTGGGTCAGATAAAAAAGCGATTTTTGTTACAACAGGGGCTGAAGCCGTAGAAAATTGTGTGAAAATCGCACGAGCACATACAGGGCGTAGAGGTGTTATTGCATTTAATGGTGGGTTTCATGGTCGTACTAATTTAACCATGGCATTAACTGGGAAAATAACGCCTTACAAACATCTGTTTGGTCCATTTCCTGGGGACATTTTCCATGCCCCTTTTCCAATAGAGTCTCATGGCATTTCTGTTAATGACTCTCTGAAAGCGATCGCTAATTTATTTAAAGTGGATATATCTCCAACGGATGTTGCTGCTATTATTGTTGAACCAGTACAAGGCGAAGGCGGTTTTTATTCTGCTCCTACTGAGTTCTTAGTTGCTTTACGCAAGCTGTGCGATGAGCATGGAATTGTTTTAATTGCAGATGAAATTCAAACGGGTTTTGGACGTACAGGTAAAATGTTTAATATGGAATATTCTAATGTTGAACCCGATTTAATTACCATGGCAAAAGGGATCGCTGGTGGCTTTCCAATTTCCGCCGTTGTCGGCAAAAGTGAGATCATGGATGCGCCATTACCAGGCGGATTAGGAGGCACTTATGGCGGTTCTCCTGTTGCCTGTGCCGCTGCTTTAGCTGTACTAGAAGTGATTGAAGAAGAAAACTTAGTTCAACGTTCAAATGAAATCGGAGCTATTTTCAACGAGAAATTAACTTTATTAAAAAATCAACATCCAGAACTTATTTCAGATGTGAGAAATAAAGGGGCAATGATTGCTATAGAGTTAATGACTGATGGTGATATTGAACAGCCAAATAGTGCATTAACACAAGCCATTATCGCCAATGCAGCTAAGTATGGTTTGGTGTTATTAGCCTGTGGATTTTATGGTAATGTGATCCGTTTTTTACCTGCGTTGACAGCAAGTAATGAGATCGTTGAAGAAGGATTAGAACAATTTACTAAACTGTTTAAATCGTTATGTTAATATAATTTTTTAATCGTATTAAATAGAAGATATAAAGAGAAATCTATCTGATGTTGCTAGATTTCTCTTTTTGAAATGAAGGTTATCTTCATTATAACATCGAAAAAATAGGCATTAATAAAGCAAATAACTCTGCTTGTGAACTAATGTTACATTTTGAATAAAGCTGCTTACGAAATACTTTAACGGTTTCTTTACTAATGTTGAGATTAAGTGAAATTGATAAAGAAGAATGGCCTTGTAGTATATAAAGGGCTACTTCTGCTTGTCGTGGACTAAGAGATATATCATGTTGCTCTTTCATTGTTGTTCTTAATCTTTGTTTAATAGGAGGTAAAACAATATTTTTACCCTCTTTTGGTTGATAGCTTCGCCAATGTTGCTGACATAAAGCAGATAATACATTTTCATATGATTTTATCTTTTTCAATTCTGTCTTACCAAATCGCATCCCGCTCGTTTTATCTCGTCCAAAACAGGCTGTTAAAGTTGTGTCGTGACCGAGATTTACGAACAAACAAAATTCATCAACTAATGTCGTTTCTTGATAATACTCATTAAAATAACTTGTTTGTTTAAATTGATCTGGTGCTAAGTCAAAAATGCAATGTATACCTTTTTGGATTCCATTGTTGATAGCGTGGTAAAAAGGATCAAGTAAATAAGCTGCTTTTAAATAATGGCTTTGCATATTGTTATACACAATAGGCGCATTGTATTCTCGATATAGTTCTTCAGGGTTAATATCTTTGTGATACGCAATGATAATTAAGTTATCGAAGCCTATTATCTTTTTTACAAAGTGAGCTAAGGCCTCTGGGAAATTAGCACCGCCAAGCGCTCGAACGACTTCACTTAGTGCTTTATCTTGTTCTTTATTTGGCATTAAATACATTTCCTAGTTGTATAAAAAAACATCTACATCTCATTTTTATCAACTATACCACACTGGGGTTATATACCCCTTCTCATGTCGATTTTATTATAAAACTTCAATTAGCGGGTTATTTTTTGGTTGTATTTATGGAGTTTTAAAATATAAATACAGAAAAAATAAGAATAAAAGTACTTTGATTATTGGTTATTACAGCATCCATTTTGAGGTGTAAACAGTAACTCTGTTCTTGTAACTAGAAATATCCTCGTTCAGTAATTTTATTAAAAACACTTTAATTTAAAATATATGGAGATATAAAATGACAAGTTTGAAATTAACTAGAACCTTAACACTATGGCCACTAATTATAATGGGATTGGCTTATATGACCCCGTTAATTGTTCTAGGAACATTTGGAATAATTGCAGAAGCAAGTAACGGCACTGTACCAATGGCTTTTTTAATTACTACTTTTGCAATGCTTTTTACTGCAAATAGCTATGGAATTATGGCCCGTAGGTATCCCATTGCAGGATCTGCATATACTTTTGCAACTAAGAGTATCGATAGTCGAGTTGGCTTTATGGTTGGTTGGACTATTTTATTAGACTATTTTTTCTTACCAATGGTGATATGGTTAATTGGTGCTGCTTATTTAGGCGCTCAATTCCCTGAAGTCCCACAATGGTTATTTTTAATTGGTTTTGTAGTGTTAACTACTTGTATTAACTATGTAGGTGTTAAAGCAGCTGCAAAATTAAATTCAGTATTAATGATATTTCAATTAGCAGCAATGGTGATATTCGTGGCTTTATCACTAGGTGATATTTATGGAAATGGCGGAATTACCAGTCTATTTAGTTTAACTCCCTTCTTTAATGAGTCTAGTAGCTTGTCTATTGTATTAGCGGGCTCTAGTATTGCGGCATATGCTTTTCTTGGTTTTGATGCGATCACGACTTTTACAGAAGAAACGATTGAACCAGAAAAAACAGTTCCAAAAGCAATTATGCTTTGTACTCTTTTTGCTGGTGTTATTTACGTCGGTGTTGGGTATACAACACAATTAGTTCATCCTGGGTTTATTTTTAATGATACTGATTCAGCTGCTTTTGAAATTGCAGCTAAAATAGGTGGAAATTTCTTCGCTGCTATTTTCTTAGCTGCGATGATTACAGCACAATTTATGTCTGGTATTTCTGCTCAGGCAAGTGTGTCAAGATTACTCTTTGCAATGGGAAGAGATGGTGTTTTACCTAAAAAAATATTTGGTTTTTTACACCCTAAATACTTAACGCCAATTGGTGGTGTTCTTTTATCTGCTATTGCTGCCAGCCTCGCTTTGTTTTTTGATGTTATGCAAGCTGCATCTTTGATTAACTTCGGTGCATTTGTTGCATTTATATTTGTTAATATGTCTGTCATCTTTACTTTTGTTAAAGATACTAAAAAAGGGGTTACGACAGGTTCTAAAATTCTTAACTTAGTTTTCCCTGCAATTGGAACCATTGTGACTTTTTTCCTTATGACTAAGCTAGATCTTAATGCGTTGACTGTTGGATCAATTTGGCTGGGTTTAGGTTTTATCTATTTAGTTTATTTAACAAAAGGATTCACCCAACCGACTCCTACTCTTCATTTTGAGGAATCTTAAAAAATGTTTCACCATTTACCTATATTATTGATGCAATCTCCATCTCGTTTACCTACTGCTCAAAGCTTAGACGAGTTTGAAGCCGAAATAATAGAGCTTAAGTCTGATTTCGAAAAGACAAAAATGATCGTTTACCCTGAAATTCATTTGTGCCGAGCCGAAGGCACTCGGGCAGAACGAAAAAAAATGTACTATGAAGCAGCTGAACCGCTTGATGGGCCGAGAGGTCAGAGACTTGCTAAAATAGCCAAAGAAAATAATATTTGGCTAATTCCAGGCACTGTTATTGAAAAGGGGGAAGGGGATGATATTTACTGTACAGCAGTAGTGTATTCACCAGAAGGAGAATTAGTTACGAGTTATCGTAAATGTTTTCCATGGCGTCCGTTTGAACCATTTAAACCAGGTAATGAATTAAATGTATTCGATATCCCTGGTTTTGGCAGGGTTGGGCTTTGTGTCTGTTATGACATTTGGTTTCCTGAAGTTATCCGTCAGCTATCATGGATGGGAGCTGATTTGATTCTAAATTTAGTTCAAACGTCAACATGCGACCGTAGTAAAGAACTTATCTTGTTGCAAGCACAAGCGATTATGAATCAGGTTTATATTGCCAGTGTTAATGCATCCGCTCCAGCGGGAACGGGGGAAAGTATTATTATTGATCCTGAAGGTAATATTAGGGCAAAATCACCAGGTGTCTCAGATTTTATCTTAACGGATGTTATAAACACAGACGAAGTTAGGAAGGTTAGAGAGTATGGGGTATGTGCCTTAAATAGAACATGGGCTCAATTCTTACCTGATGATAAACCGCTGAAGCTACCAATCTATGAGAACGGAGAAATAAATCCATTAACATGGGAAGCAAGAAAGCGATGACAGGAACAGTTTTCAGCAGTCATTAAAAGGCTGTAGCGTGTTTGATTATTTAGATTAAAATTTTAAAAGGCGATAAAGCCTTTTAAAATTTTATGTTATTAAGCGATAGTGAGGTGGATTATTTCAATTTTTAAACTGCCAGTTACTAAGGTTAAGATGTTAATGTCGATTAATAAATTTGGTTTTTATATGAAATAATGGCTATATCTTTCTACATTTCAAAAATCTATAAATCTACTGCAGTCTTTAAATCCTAAATATTTCTTTAGATACTTATATTAACCTCAGTTCTGGATAAGCAAAGCTATACAACACCGCTATTTCCGCGGATTTCTGCGTTAAATTATTTCTCAATAACCCGTTATTGCTTCAATAATTCGCCTTGAACTACACAAAACTAACGGCACTGTAGAGTAAAAAATATAACCTTATGATTTTAAGTGTAATTCCGCTTTCATTAACCAGAATTGAGGTTATATTAGTTGATAACTAAATGAATAATTGATAATTCTTATTTGAAAAAGCACTACGTAAGTTTAATTAAAATAGAACGTTTTGGTGCAATTTACTTTTTATGATCCTTTATGGTGCACCAATTAGATCAATAAGAATTCCTGAATATATCTATCTCATTGTAATTATTGATTATTGTTAATTGGCATTATATTTGCTGTATTTTAAATTCTCGTATGAGAGATATTGGCAATTAACGTTGCCGTATCTACAATTTGGTAATAGACATCTAGGGTTCCGGCTTTTTAAGCGACTGGACCGAGAGTTGTCGACCTTTATTATCTAAAGGTTACACGGAGGGATAAAAGCCCGGGAGAAGATTAGAGCAATGTCTCTCATGCTTTTTCAGTGTAATTAAGGATAAATATATGGAACTTACTAAATACTTACGTCACTCTGCTACAAAATTACTCACTATCGGCACACTATGTTGTGCTGTCATTCTTACCCCTTCTACTGCAGTTGCAGAAACAAAATCAACATTTCGCTTAGCTTGGACTATTTATGTCGGTTGGATGCCTTGGGATTATGGTAATGCATCGGGCATTGTTAAAAAGTGGGCTGATAAATACGATATTGATATCGAAGTGGTACAAGTTAATGATTATGTCGAATCAATTAATCAATATACCGCAGGTGGCTTTGATGCAACGGTTATGACCAATATGGATGCATTAACCATTCCTGCTGCGAGTGGTGTTGACTCTACTGCCGTTATCATTGGTGATTTTTCAAATGGTAATGATGGTGTTGTGCTTAAGGGCGATAAAACACTGGCAGATATTAAAGGTCAAAACGTTAACTTAGTCGAGTTAAGTGTTTCCCATTATTTATTAGCGCGCGCCTTGGACTCAGTGTCACTAACTGAACGTGATGTACGTGTTGTTAATACGTCAGATGCAGACCTTGTTGCTGCATTTACCACTGATGATGTGACTTCAGTTACTACTTGGAACCCTCTGTTAAGTGAAATCACTGCAATGCCAAATACAAGCAAAGTATTTGACTCTTCAATGGTCCCTGGTGAAATTATTGACCTGCTGATGATCAACACCAAAACATTGGCCGATAACCCTAAATTGGCTAAAGCCTTAACTGGTGCGTGGTATGAGATCATGGGCACTATGCAAGGTAGCAGCCAACAAGCGATTGATGCGAGAACATTGATGGCTGAAGCTTCAGGCACTGATTTAGCTGGATATGATGCTCAACTTGCTTCTACAAAAATGTTTTTCAATGCTGAAGATGCAGTGGCATTTAACAACAGTGCAGACCTAATTAATACCATGGGTAAAGTAGCAGAATTTTCGTTTGACCACGGTTTATTAGGTGAAGGCGCTGCCGATGCAAAATTTATTGGTATTGAAACACCCAGTGGTATTTATGGTGATAAGCAAAATATAAAGTTACGTTTTGATCCTTTATATATGCAAATGGCTATCGATAAAAAACTATAAGGCTGACCACTATGCGTCTGATGAATAGTAAGCCAAGTCGCTTAATGCGACTTGCTTTAAATCTATTACCTTTTGTTATCTTGTTAATTATCTATACGCTGGCCTCAGATGCTCGCTTATTAGAAAACCCAAGTGACAAACTATTACCTTCATGGTCAAGCTTTGCCGATGCGATACAGCGTATGGCATTTGAACCGAGTAAACGTACTGGTGAATATCTGTTATGGGTTGATACTATTTCAAGCTTGCAACGTTTATTGCTAGGGGTTGGTATCAGTGCCTTGATTGGTTTAGTTATTGGTGTTGCTAATGGTATGTTGCCTTTGTTTCGTGCAACGTTATCACCTTTAGTGACAGCTATTTCTTTAATTCCCCCGATGGCGATATTACCTATATTATTTATTGTGTTTGGTTTAGGTGAGTTATCTAAAGTCATGCTTATTATTATTGGTATCTGTCCGATTTTAATACGTGATTTGCAGCTACGCACTCAATCATTACCCGTTGAGCAGCTATTAAAAGCGCAAACTTTAGGCGCCAATACGTGGCAAATTATGCTTCGAGTGGTGTTGCCACAGGTATTACCTCCATTGTTGAATGCCGTACGTTTAACGTTAGGCAGTGCATGGTTGTTCTTGATTGCTGGTGAAGCGATTGCGGCAACGGAAGGGTTAGGATATCGCATCTTTTTAATTCGTCGTTATTTAGCAATGGATGTGATTTTACCTTATGTACTTTGGATTGCGGTATTAGCTTTCTTAATGGACACCATTTTACGATTGATTTCTAAACGTGCTTTTCCTTGGTATCACGGTAAAAGAGGAGAAGAATAATGAATGATTCATCTGTTAAAAAAACGTCTCAACCCATTATTGAAATTAAACAAGTATGGAAAGAGTATGGCGACCATATCGTACTAGAAAAACTTAATTTATCAGTACAACCGGGCGAATTTGTGAGTATTGTTGGCGCCTCTGGGTGTGGTAAAACAACCTTCTTAGATATGTTGTTAGGCACCGAGTCGCCTAGCCGTGGAACGATTCTGCTAGATGGACAACCGATGCCCGCCGAACCGAATGAAACGCGCGGTATTGTGTTTCAAAAATACTCTGCTTTTCCACACCTTAATGCGTTAGAAAATGTCATGTTAGGCGGTGAATTTTCAGCCTCGCCTTTACTGGGTAAAGTGTTTGGAAAGCAACGCGAAAGCTTACGTGAAAAAGCATTGGATATGTTAACCGCTGTCGGTCTTGCTGACGCTGCGATGCGCTACCCCAATGAACTATCGGGTGGCATGCAACAACGTCTAGCGATTGCACAAGCGTTGATCAAAGAACCGCGTATTTTATTACTTGATGAACCTTTTGGGGCATTAGATCCAGGTATCCGTAAAGATATGCATAAGTTAATTAGTGAGCTATGGAAAAAGCGCGGTTTGACCGTGTTTATGATCACTCATGACTTATCCGAAGGATTTAGTTTAGGTTCGCGTATTTTAGTCTTAGACAAACCGCGTATTGACCCTCATCAGCCGGAGCGTTTTGGGGCACAAATTGTTTACGATATAGCGCTCAATTCAGAGCATGTTATACCTACATCCATTCAATCTTTAATCGACAAACAAGCAACAGCAAAAGATGCTGTTCAGGAGAATACTCATGAGTAATACATCACTGTCACAAGAGCAGTTACTATCACAACAGCAATCAAGCATCATTTATGAAGATACCATTCCAGGTGCAAGTCATTGGTCAATGGTTATTCCTGCTGGGCAAATATTGTCACTAACCGATATCGAAGGTGGTGCTAATGTTTCTATGTTGTTTTATAACCCAAAAAATTTATTAGAGCGTTATAACGCGCCAGACACTTTAAAGTGCCAGCACACCTTTAAATTAACCCATGGACATTGTTTGTATTCTGATATGGGACGTATTTTTTGTTCTATTGTACGAGATGATACCCAGTGGATTGATAGTGTCGGTGGAGTCGCCAATAAACAAAAAGTGGCTGATAAATGGGGCGTAAGAAACTACCAGGGCGATCGTAATGCTTGGTTACAAAATGGATACGATAGTTTGTTAGTAGAAGTGGCTAAATATGGTCTAGGTAAACGAGATTTAGCGGCGAATATCAATATTTTTAGCCAAGTTAAGACTATTGACGAAGGCGATTTAAGTTTTGTGACTGACCATAGTAAAGCAGGTGATGTTGTTGAATTACGTTTTGAAATGGAAACCTTAGTGGTCTTTACCACCTGTCCTCATCCAATGAACCCTGTAGCAGACTACCCAAATCGCTCCGTACAACTTGCTTTACGGACTGCTCCTGAAATGAGCGCTGATGATAAATGCCTAAATTCTAGTGATGAAAATGGACGTGGTTTTGAAAACAATCGTCGCTATAACTTTCAATCTGCTCATCAAACATTTAATCAACAGCATAACTGTCAGCATGCACATACTCATTCACACCATAGCCATACTGCGAAACAAGGAGCATAACCATGATTACTTCAAGCCAATTAAAAGCTGAAAATGCGACACGAAGCGATACTGTGCCTGCAGGTGATTATTACATGCAAGTACTTAAAGCAGGGCAAACATTACGTATTTTAGATCTTGAGGGTAACCAAGCTGCAGATACTTTATTTTATAATGCAAATGATCCAAGTGAACGTTATAGCTGCATGGATACCATTCGCGAACAAGGTAATGTTTATTTAACGGCGGGTACCAAGTTATTGTCTAATGACGGTAACGAAATGCTAGAAATTACTGCTGATACCTGTGGTCGTCACGATACCTTAGGTGGTGCTTGCTCAACAGAAAGTAATACCGTGCGTTACGCGATTGAAAAAAAGTGTATGCATGCTTGCCGTGATAGTTGGTTGCTCGCTGTCGCTGAAAACCCACAGTATGGTTTAAGCAAACAAGATATTACCCATAATATTAACTTTTTTATGAATGTACCGGTTAATAAAGAGGGCGGTTTAAGTTTTGCTGATGGTATTAGTGGCGCCGGAAAGTATGTTGAGTTAACCGCAAAAATGGATGTCATTGTACTGCTTTCTAATTGTCCACAATTGAATAATCCTTGTAATGCTTACAATCCAACACCAGTAGAAATGATTATCTGGGATTAAATTTGAGGTGATAAATCATAACAATATGATTTAGTAATACGTTAAGGGGCTAACAAGGACGACCTTGTTAAAATGCTCAGATTATTTCGGGACGACCCGACCTGTTAAAGGTCAAGATTATGCTTACTACACCCATAACAACACCAACTATTACGCCTACTAAAGCAACACCTCAAATATTTACTAAAGTCTTGATTGCTAATCGTGGTGCTATTGCTTGTCGTATTATTCGTACATTATCAGCCATGGGCATTAAAAGTGTGTCCATTTATAGCCTAGCTGATGCCGATAGCCTTCATGTTTCCCAAGCTGACGAAGCTTTCTCATTAGGGGAAGGGGGCGCAAAACAAACTTATCTTGATATTAAAAAAGTGATCGCCATTGCAAAACAGTGTGGTGCACAAGCGATTCATCCTGGTTATGGATTCTTAAGTGAAAATGTTGATTTTGTACAAGCCTGTGAAGAAAATGAGGTGATCTTTTTAGGGCCAACCTCGCAACAAATGTTGGAGTTTGGTCTTAAACATCGTGCCCGTGAAATTGCAGAAAAAGCCAACGTACCGCTATTACCTGGCAGTGATTTATTAGCAGATATCGATGATGCGTTAAGGTGCGCAGAAAAAATTGGTTACCCAGTGATGTTAAAAAGCACTGCTGGTGGCGGCGGTATTGGTATGCAGCGTTGTAATAGCGCAGAAGAATTAAATCAAGCTTATGATTCAGTCAAAAGGTTAAGTGAAAACAACTTTAGTAACAGTGCACTTTTTTTAGAAAAATTCATCGTTCAAGCACGTCATATTGAAGTACAAGTCTTCGGTGATGGTGAAGGCCATGCGATTGCGTTAGGAGAGCGAGATTGTTCTGCACAACGTCGTAACCAAAAAGTAATTGAAGAATGTCCAGCTCCAAATTTAGACGACGCTTTACGCAAAGAGTTACACAGCACAGCAACACGCTTAGCGGCCTCAGTAAACTATCGTAGTGCAGGCACAGTGGAATTTGTATTTGACCAACAAGCACAGCAATTTTACTTTTTAGAAGTGAATACCCGCTTACAAGTAGAGCATGGTGTAACTGAGTTAGTGTATAACGTTGACTTGGTTAATTGGATGGTCAGCTTAGCGGCAAAACAATTAGCACCATTAGTTGAACTTGAACAAGATTTAGTCGCCAAAGGGCATGCCATTCAAGTGCGTTTATATGCAGAAGATGCGAACAAATCTTTCCAACCAAGTGCGGGATTAATTAGCCATGTTAAATGGGCGACAGAGGTTGATCAGGGCACATTACGCATTGATCATTGGTTAGAAAGTGGCACTGAAGTCTCTCCCTTTTTTGACCCGATGTTAGCCAAAGTTATTTGTCACAGTGAGTCTCGTGAACAAGCATTAACGGGGCTAAAACAAGCGCTTATAAACAGTGAAATTTACGGTATTGAAACTAACAAAGATTACTTACATCAACTATTAAGTAGCAAAGTAGTTGAAGAGGCGAAGTTATTAACACAAACCCTCAATCAATTTGTCTATTCACCTTGTTCTATTGACGTATTAAACGGTGGAACACAAACCACCATCCAAGATTACCCCGGTCGTAAAGGCTACTGGAATATTGGTGTACCACCTTCAGGTCCAATGGACAGCGTTAGCTTTCGTTTAGCCAATACATTATTAGGTAATAGTGATGAGGTCGCTGGTTTAGAAATTACGGTGAGTGGTCCAACATTACGCTTTAACAGCGCAACACGCATTGTATTAACCGGTTCAATAATCGACGCGTTGTTAGATGATGTAAGTGTTAGTAATGGTATGGTTATTAATGTACAAGCAGGACAAACGTTAACCTTAGGCAATATTAAAGGATCGGGTTCTCGCTGTTATTTATCTGTACAAGGTGGCATTCAATGTCCTGATTACTTAGGCAGTAAATCAACTTTCACTTTAGGCCAATTTGGTGGACATGCCGGTCGTGCTTTACGTACGGGTGATGTATTACATATTGAAGAGGTGACTGAATGCACTGAACCGAAACAGGCTGCATTATTACCTGAGATTACCGATGATTGGACTATCCGCGTTATTTATGGACCACATGGTGCACCCGATTTCTTCTGTCCTGAAGATATTGATGCCTTCTTTGATGCAACGTGGAAAGTACACTTTAACTCCAGTCGTACAGGTGTTCGTTTAATGGGACCAAAACCTAAATGGGCACGTAATGACGGTGGTGAAGCGGGTTTACACCCTTCAAATATTCACGATAATGCTTATGCGGTAGGTACGATTGATTTTACTGGTGACATGCCTGTTATTTTAGGTCCAGACGGTCCAAGTTTAGGAGGCTTTGTTTGTCCTGTCACTATTATTAAAGCGGACTTATGGAAAGTTGGTCAGCTGAAAGCAGGTGCAAGCATTCGTTTTCAACCGGTATCAATCCTTGATGCACAACAGTTAGAAATACAACAAATTCAACAATTACAATCAGGGCAGTTTACTGAACAGAAAGCACCAACAGAATTACCTGAAACTGCGATTATCAAAAAGATTGATAAAACAGAACATAACGAACAAGTGGTTTACCGCGCAAGTGGTGAAGATTACCTATTAGTTGAATACGGCCAGCAAGTGTTGGATGTTGCATTGCGTTTCCGTGTCCATGCTTTGATGTTAAAGCTACAAGATATGAACATTGTTGGCATTGAAGAGTTAACGCCGGGGATCCGCTCACTGCAAGTCCATTACGATAATTTACAACTTCCGCTTGCTCAATTATTAACTCTATTAGCCGAAGCTGAACAAGCGTTAGGCGATATTAGCCAATTAACCGTGCCATCACGTATCGTGCATATTCCTTTATCTTGGGATGATTATGCAACACGGTTAGCGATTAAAAAATACGATGAATTAGTCCGTAAAGATGCTCCATGGTGTCCTGACAACATTGAGTTTATTCGTCGTATTAATGGGTTAGATTCCGTTGAAGAAGTGAAAGAGATTGTCTTCAATGCGAGTTACTTGGTGATGGGCTTAGGAGATGTGTATTTAGGCGCGCCGGTCGCTACGCCGCTTGATCCTCGCCACCGTTTAGTGACCACAAAATATAATCCTGCTCGTACTTGGACACCTGAAAATGCCGTGGGAATTGGTGGTGCTTATTTATGTGTTTACGGAATGGAAGGGCCTGGTGGTTATCAGTTTGTTGGACGTACCTTACAAATGTGGAACCGTTACCGTAAAACAGCTGAATTTGAGAAACCATGGCTATTACGCTTCTTTGACCAAATTAAATTCTACCCTGTCAGTAGTGAAGAGCTAACTCAAATTCGTCATGATTTTCCTCGTGGTGATTACCCTCTGAAAATAGAAGAAACAACATTCAGCTTAGCGGAGTACCAACAAAGTTTATGTGATGCCCAAGACTCGATAGTGACCTTCAAAGAGAAGCAACAAAAAGCCTTTGAAGCAGAACGTCAACGTTGGCAAGAAACAGGACAAGCTAACTTTGTTGCTGATGAAATGACGCAAGTAGAAACAGATGTGATCAGCTTAACGGCGGAGCAACGTAGTGTTGATAGCCATGTAGCAGGTAACATTTGGAAAATATTAGTAAAACCAGGCGAAGAAGTGATTGCAGGGCAGCCGTTATTGATACTTGAAGCGATGAAAATGGAAATTGAAGTGGTTGCCCCAGCCGCAGGCATTGTTTCAAGCCTTGTACAAAAAGAAGGTGCACAAGTGCATGCAGGGCAACGATTATTAATTTTGGAGAAAAGCTAATGACTGAGATTAAGCAGACTATTAATAAGAAAGATAACATTGATAATAAACAGGTTACTAATAAACAAACAAGTGAGGCTAAGAAAATGACAACACAAAACATGACGATCAGTGCCTTACAAGCAGCTTACCGTAGTGGCGAATTAATAGTAGAAACATTTTTAGTCGCTAAATTACAACAAGCCAAAGACGATCAAAATAACGTCTGGTTAAGTACGCTTTCTGAAATTCAGTTAACCGAGATGCTAACGTCATTAAGCAATAAGCTAAGCACGAAATCAATGGATGATTTACCGTTATATGGCGTACCTTTTGCTATCAAAGATAATATTGATTTAAGCCTATTACCGACTACAGCAGGTTGCGAAGCATATCGTTTTCAACCTGATCAATCAGCGCAAGTCGTGCAATTATTAATAGAAGCAGGGGCGATTCCATTAGGTAAAACTAATTTAGACCAATTTGCTACTGGACTTGTTGGTGTGCGTAGCCCATGGGGTGCGGTTAAAAATAGTTTTGATCCTGACTATATTTCTGGTGGTTCAAGCTCAGGTAGCGCGGTTGCTGTTGCTAATGGCAACGTGAGTTTCTCATTAGGTACGGATACGGCAGGGTCAGGACGAGTACCTGCGGCACTGAATAATATTGTAGGCTTAAAAGCGACCAAAGGGTTATTGAGTTGTACAGGTGTTGTACCGGCATGTAAAAGTTTAGATTGTGTGACTTTATTGGCGAATACGGTTGATGAGCTTAATCAGTTGTTAGATATTACTGCCAAGCAAGATGACAATGATTGTTACTCACGAGCAAACCTTGGTGCTGATGCGCCATACCAACCTGAGACAAGTTTTGAATCGTTAAAAATTGGCGTGCCAGAACAAGACCAATTGGCCTTCTTTGGCGATAAAAGTGCACAAGCTTTATTTACTAATACGGTTGAGCAATTAAAACAAGCTGGCGCAGAATTAGTGACTATCAATTTTCAGCCTTTTTTAGATGCTGCCACATTGCTTTATGAAGGACCTTGGGTAGCCGAACGTTACGCCGCTATTGAAGAGTTCTTTATTAAAGATCCTAAACAATGCCTACCAGTGATTGAAACTATTATCGGCGGGGCAACCGCACATTCGGCGGTGAGTGCTTTTAAAGCTATGTATAAATTACAAGCGTTTAAAGTGCAGTGTGATGCGATTCTGGCGGAGTTAGATTGTGTTGTGACACCAACTGCTGGCACGATTTATAGTATCGCTGAACTTGAAGCTAACCCAATCCAGTTAAATTCTAACTTGGGTTATTACACCAACTTTATGAACTTATTAGATTATGCCGCAATTGCTGTACCTGCTGGTTTCTTAGCATCAGGACTACCTTTTGGTGTGACCTTTTTTGGCCCTGCTTTTAGCGATCGTTTATTACTGAATACTGGCGCAAAATTACAACAACTGAATAACTTTACCTTAGGGGCAACTGGGCAAACGTTAAGTAAGGCAAGTGCTAATAAAGTGCAAGCCAACGCATCCGCTGCTGAAATCGACATTGCTGTTTGTGGCGCACATCTTTCAGGTTTTCCACTTAATCTTCAGTTAACAGAGCGCGGCGGTTATTTAGTAAAAAATACTAAAACGACTGCTGATTATCGCTTCTATGCATTGGCTGGTGGTCCTCCTTTTCGTCCGGGTTTAATTCGTGTGGCTGAACAAGGTGTCGCAATTGAAGTTGAAGTCTGGCGTTTACCTGCAAGTACGGTAGGCAGTTTTTTACAGGGCATAGGACAACCGTTAGGACTTGGAAAAGTCGAGCTAGAAGATGGCAGTTGGGTCACTAGTTTTATTTGTGAAGGTTATGCAATTAAGGACGCGACCGATATTAGTGATTTAGGTAGTTGGCGTGCTTATGCCGAACTGAATAAATAATTAACAGACATAAACGAAGTATAGAACTTATTAAGTTATTTCAAGATTAGCCTACATATTATTTTGTAGGCTAATTTTTAATTACGTAGCTGTTAACGCCACTGTAATCGTTAACATAGTCACTTATTAGGATAATTTATTAAACTTATAACCAATGCCATATACTGAGTTTATTGGGTCTACTTCAGGTGCGATATTATTAATTTTTTTACGAATATTTTTAATATGAGTATCGATGTTACGGTCGGATATATCAAAGGTGTCACTGTAGGCATACACTAATATTTCTTCTCGGCTGAATACTCGACCGCTGTTTTCTAAAAAAAGTCGAACGATTAAAAACTCCCTTGGTGTTAAATCTAAAAACTGTCCTTTAAAGGTCACTTCAAAGGCGTTTATTTTCATTTCGAATCCAGAGTGTTTAATGACTTGTGTCGTATCAATCTCATTATTATTGCCCGCTCGGCGTAATACGGTTTTAACTCTCGCCATCACTTCCCTTGGACTAAATGGTTTACAAATATAATCATCTGCGCCAAATTCTAAGCCGAGTAGTTTATCTATTTCTTCGCCTTTTGCAGTGATCATAATGATAGGTAGTTCTGAAAAAGATCTGATTTTTTTGCAGATTTCCAAACCGTCAATATCGGGTAACATTAAGTCAAGCAACATCAGGTCAATGCTATTATTTTCAACAAAACCAACCACCTCTTTACCGCTACTGTGGTGTTCGACTAAGTAACCTGCATTTTGACAATAGGCGATCAATATTTCGGCTATATGGGCTTCGTCTTCAACAATGAGAATAGTCTGTTTTTTCATGGCCTATAATTCCTGTGCTCTGGTAATGTAATATGAATACTTAGTCCACCTAATGATGATTCGGCAGTAGTGATAGTACCTTGGTGAGCATCGACAATTTGTTTACATAACGCTAAGCCTAAGCCGGAACCACCATAACCTCGGTTACGTGAAGGCTCTACGCGATAAAAGCGCTCAAACAATTTATCTTGGACATTTACCGGCACACCTGGGGCTGAATCTTGTATTTGAATATGCACTTGCTTAGCAATGATTTGTGCTGATATTTGGATTTCTCCAAGGGCGTCAGTATAACGGCAGCAGTTCTCGAAAAGGTTAACGAATAATTGTCTGATCCTATCTTTATCGGCCAGTACGATACATTTTTTATCTGCCATTAATTGAGCGACTTGTGAGCAATCGACTCGAAGTTCTTTTTGACTAAACTGAGCTGTAAAACTATCGGCTACTTGCAATAGTATTTGAATAGGGTTGAGCGATTCTTTTTTATAAGTGAGCCCACCTACGTCGGTAATAGAGAGCTGATAAAGGTCATTAACAATATGGCTCATGCTATCTATTTGGTCTATGAATAGTTGAACACGCTGTTCATCTGCTACAAATATACCGTCTTGCACACCAATAAGTTGGCCTCTTAATACGGTTAATGGTGTCTTCAATTCATGTGTTACGTCTGACATCCATTTAAAACGGCTATGTTGATTTTTGTCTAAGGTATCAGCTAGTACATTGACGTTGTCCGATAACAATGACAATTCGTCGTTGGTTTTATTTTCAATTCGAATACGATAATCACCTTTAATTAAGGTGTAAGTACCTTCAATAAGCGAACTGATTGGCGCGACTAAATGCCTTGAAAATAACCAAGCAGTAAAGAATGACAGCACAATAACAATCAAAGCGATTACGTAATAACTTTTATATTGCTGTGCTAAAAATTGACTGCCAGGGCTACCTTTAGCCAATTCAGAGGGAATTAAGCTAATCCATCCAATAGTTTGCCCATTTAACTCAATCACTTCGCTGTATGAGTTATCAGTTATTAATGGTTTGCCAATAACTACTTTTTTATCAACATCGTATAGGCTTAATCTTTGTTGTGTTTGTAATAAATTACTTAGTGCAGACAGGTTATCATCAGCCTCAATATCATCCTTTGATTGTGACTTATTATTCCCATTTTTTGCTTTTGGCCCCAGCATGGCTTTCCAAAGAGGTTCATTTCCTTTTAATTCATCCCAACTGTCATTTTCTTGGTAGTAAGCTGTTATTCGGCTTTTTAAATCTACAATTTTTTTATGTTCAGCTTCATTTACAAAGTCATTGAAGCTGGTGGATAAATTGATAGTTATTAGTAACAGCATTAAGCCTACCGCTACAAAGCTGGTTAAACAAAATGCGAAGAAAAACTTATAAAATAACCGCAATGTGATTCCTTTATGACAATCAAAGTAACTGATTATATTTTAATTCGATCTCAGTATTATCCACTGAGATCGTTTTTTTATTGACGGGACTAATCGCGTGATAAAGCTTCTACTGGGTTAAGTTTAGCTGCATTTCTTGCGGGTAAATAACCAAATAACACTCCAATTAAGGTCGAGCACGCAAAGGCTGTAATAATCGAGTTCATTGAATAAATCATTTGAAAGTCGCTATTACTTGAAGCAAAGATAAGCCCAATGACAAAAGCTAATGAGATGCCTAGAATACCGCCGCAAATACACACTAAAACGGCTTCAATTAAAAACTGTCGTAAAATATCTTGTTGGCGAGCACCCACTGCCATACGTATACCAATCTCTCGAGTACGTTCAGTTACTGACACTAACATAATATTCATAACACCAATGCCCCCTACAATCAGAGAGATAAACGCTATGGTTGAAATAAGCATCGTCATAGTCGCTGACGTTTTTTCAATATTTTCTCGAATAGTATCGGTGTTAACGGTAAAAAAGTCTTCAACACCATGACGCATTTTAATTAGCTTAATAATGCCCTGTTCAGCAGCGGTGCTAGACACGCTGTCATTAATTCGTACAGTAATATCATTAACATCATTTTGTCTAAAAATACGTGCTGATACAGTGGTGTAAGGGATCCATACATTTAATGCCTCAGTGTTACCAAAGGCACTCTCTCTTGGTTCTGTCACGCCAATCACACGTACTGGTAGTTGACCGAGAAATATCACTTTACCGATTGGTGATTCTTTCGGGAACAAAGAGGCGACAGTGTTTGAGTCAATTACTGCCACTTGAGCCAGTTCATCAACACTATTTTCATCAAAATATTGGCCTTGCGCTAAAGTGTAACCGTTTACTCTAAAGTACTCAGAACCTACACCTTGTACTTCACCGGTGAGAGCTTGGCTGCTATAGCGAATCGCCACATCTGCTCTTACTGTTGGTGTAACACTATCAACAAATGGTAATGTTTTGAGAATCTCTGCATCACTGGCTGTTAACGTGCGTATTCGCCCAGAACGGCGATCACCCAGTCCATTACCGGGTTTAATTTCAATAGTATTAGTGCCCATTGATGACATGTTTTCTAGTACTGCTTGTTGAGACCCATTGCCAAGTGCGACAACAGAAACTACTGATGCAATCCCAATAATAATGCCTAGCATGGTTAAAAAAGTACGTAATTTATGGCTAGACATAGCAATTAACGCCATTTTAAGCGCTTCAATATAACGTAGCCAATCAAGTAAATGATGTTTTTGTGGAGGAGTTGCATTTGCCTTTTTTAAAATAGGGATATCGATGGCTTTAGTTTGAGTTTTAGTTATTCGGTCACTTTTTATTTTGCCATCTTTTATTTCTATAATACGGTCAGCAAACTGTGCAACTTCTAAATCATGAGTGACTAAGATAATAGTGTGACCATCTTTATGTAATTCCTGTAAGAGCTTCATCATCTCTTCACCGCTGCTACTATCGAGTGCACCCGTTGGCTCATCAGCTAAAATAACATCTCCGCCATTAATTAGTGCTCTAGCAACACTGACTCGTTGCTGCTGACCTCCGCTCAATTGACTTGGCTTATGATCTAATCGATCGCTTAACCCTAAACGTGATAATAATGCTTCAGCCCTTGCTCGACGAGTTGCTTTATCTTCACTGGCATATAACGCTGGTACTTCTACATTCGCGACGGCGGAAAGATCTCCCAGTAGATGATAACGCTGAAATATAAAACCAAAATATTCACGGCGCAGTGCTGCTAATTGGTCTTCATCCATTGTAGAAGTATCTTGACCATTAATCAGATACTGGCCTGCCGAAGGCTTGTCCAAACAGCCTAAAATATTCATTAAGGTTGACTTGCCTGAACCGGATGCGCCAACAATAGCGATCATTTCGCCTCTGTGAACTTTTAAACTCACGTTATTTAACACGGTAAGATCTTGTTCTCCAGCGCTAAATGTTCGGCTGACACCTGCAATTTCAAGTAGCACTTCACTCATAGATTAAAGCCCCGCTAGGTTTTGACGGCCACCCGCCTGACGGCTAGAGGTAGTGGTTTGATTTGCAGAAGATTGGCCGATAATAATTTCGTCACCTTCCTCAAGTCCTGATAATATTTGTGCATTAACACTGTTATTGATGCCAACTTCAACATCTCGGTACTCGACTTTATTATCTACTTTGACTGGCACTTGATAACTATTTGCTTGGTTTGTTGCTCCGCTTGATTTAGCTATAAGCACTTGAGAAGGAACTTGCAATGCATCTTCCGCACTTTCTAGAATAATAGATACTTGAGCAGTCATGCCAATACGTAATAGCTGTTCAGGGTTGTCGACATCAAATAATGCATTGTAATAAATAGCATCACTGTCACCTATGCTCAGCTGACTATCATCGCCAGTCAATATTGTAGGGCCAGGCTCAATTGCACGTAATACTGCCGTGTATTTTTGTTTAGCATCACCAAGAATTGAAAAGTAAACTTGTTGTCCTGGGTTTATATGGATAACGTCTGCTTCTGATACTTCAGCTTTAATGGTCATGGTTGTTAGCTGCGCCAGTTCAACAATACTAGGTGTTTCTTGATTGTTGCTGATAGTTTGACCTTGTTGTGCAGAAATATAAATAACAGTGCCATCGATAGGCGCAACGATTGTCGTATAACCTAATGCTAATTTGGCGTTATCGACACTGATCAGTGCTTGTTCTTTCTGTGCTTCGATTTGTTCTAGTTCTGCGCTATATACCGTTAACGTTGCCTGCGCCGTGTCGAAAATGGACTGAGAGCTCACGCCATTTTTAAACATTTTTTGTTGGCGTTTAAATTCTGCTGTTGCTTCATGTATTTGTGCTTGTTTTGCTCGGTATTGAGCATTGATAATAGTAAGTGACGCTTGCGCTTCTTTTAACGTATTTTTTTGCGTCAAATTGTCTATTTGGGCAATTAAATCACCTTTTTTAACCTGATCGCCGAGATTAACTGCAATATTGTCTATTTGTCCTGATGCCTGAGAACCTACATCAACGAGGGTATAGGGATAAAGTACGCCATTTGTTAAGACTACATTTTCTATATTGCCCTTTTTTACAAAGTCAGTGGTAAAAACAAGATTTTGTTCATTTTCTGCAAAGTAGTACTGAATCGAGAAAACAACTCCAACAACGAACAATATTAATATCGTTATGTACTTTATTTTTTTATTCATGACCGACCCAATCTTATTAGTAAAAGTGAAAATGCTTCAATGAAAGCGATTAGGGTAAGTATAAGCAACAAATATAGGTAAAGAATGAAGATGAAAATAAAATTAAGTGATTGTATTTAAAGTGCTATTTTTATTTTTTATGTAATTGTGTGGCAATTGTGTGGCAATTGTGTGGATGTGCTTTTGTAAGTATTAAAAAATAAGCTATTTTCAGTTAAAAAAATAATCACGGTCTTTCATTCCATTAAACTTATCTCTGCACATTAGCGTCTTTAATCATCATTATTATGTTTATTTTACAAAATATTATGTCTGTCTAATTAAACCTTAATGCCATGCCTTCAGTATTAAGACTGAGAGAATACAATTTACTGATCATTTGAGATGAAGGGCTTATTCAACATGCACCATAATTAAACGTTAATCACTCACTGAATCATTTCAAGCAGTTTTTATTTAATGAGTATTATTAATCATTTTTTCTTTTTGGTTATCAATTAGTCATATTTTTTATAAGTAAAGTGCGAATGATCGTATTAATTAGAAAAACAATATGCTCTAATGTGAACATTAAAGTGCGTTATCGAACATTTATATCAAGGATTACGAAATGAGCCTCAATAGAACAGACAATATTAAACAGCTAGCTGAAGAAGAGTTAGATGTCCTTATTTTAGGTGGTGGTATCAATGGTGCTGTTGCTGCTGCATCTTTGGCTGCTAAAGGCGTTAAAGTTGGACTCATCGATAAAGGAGATTTTGCAGGCGCAACCAGCTCTAATTCTTCGAATCTCGCATGGGGTGGTATTAAATACCTAGAAAGCCATGAATATCGTTTAGTGAATAAACTTTGTAAAAGCCGTAATAATTTAATGAAACATTACCCCTCATCAGTGACAGAGGTTCGTTTCTTAACGACTATTCAAAAAGGTTTCCGTTTCCCTGTGTGGTTTGTGTTCATGGGCACGCTAGCTTATTGGTTATTCGGTCGTCTATTCACTATGGCGCCTAAATATTTAACACGTAATACCATTAAACAACTTGAACCAAGTATTAAAATCACCGGCGCGCAAGCAGGTTTCGAATACTCAGATGCTTTCTTAAAAGATAATGATTCGCGCTTTGTATTCAACTTTATTACTGCTGCGGCAAAAAAATCAGCTATCGTTGCAAACTATGTCGAGTCGGTTAACGCGGTACGTGAAAATGACCAATGGGTGATACAAGCAAAAGATAAAACCAACGATCAAGCATTTACTATTAAAGCAAAAACGCTAATAAATGCTTGTGGCCCGTTAGTTGACCAAGTTAATAAAGGCACTAAACAGAAGACATCGCATCATCACTTATTTTCTAAGGGTGTACATTTAACGGTTGATCGCATTTCGAAAGAACATCGCGTACTAGCCTTCTTTGCTAGTGATGGACGTTTGTTCTTTGTGTTACCAATGGGCTCTAAAACGTGTATTGGTACAACAGATAACCAAGTTGAAAGCCATCAAACATCAGTTACGGATGAAGATCGCCAATTCATTCTTGATAATGCGAATACTTTATTAGAGTTAGATAAGCCATTAACTAAAGATGACATTATTGCTGAACGATGCGGCGTCCGTCCGTTAGCCATTGAAGCTGAAGAAGGTGTTGCTGACTGGGTTGCGTTATCTCGTAAGCATGCGATTGATGTTAATAAGGCAGATAAACACATCAGTATTTTTGGTGGAAAACTAACAGACTGTATTAATGTTGGCGATGAAGTTGCTGATATTATTGAAGATTTAGAAATTTCAATGAACCGTTCTGATGCACTTTGGTACGGCGAACCTGCTGATCAAGTTAAAGCTAAATTTATGGGTGAGATTGAAGAATTTAATATTGATAAGTTAACACCAAAAGACGCACTTGAGCCTTTATCTAGCCGTTTCTGGCGTCGTTATGGCGAAGATGCATTTGTACTAGTTGAAGCGATTAAACAGAATCCAGCTAAAGCAAATCTTGCGCTTGAACATACTGAATTTACTTGGGCTGAAATTGACTGGGTTGCCGAGAATGAAATGATTGTTAACCTTGATGATTTACTTCGTCGACGTTCAAAAGCAACATTAGTGATTCGTAAAGAGCTATTAGACAATGCAGAAGGGCTGGAAGCGATAAGTAAACGTTTGTTCGGTGATGATGCACAACAAAAAATGGATGAATTCCGTGGTCGAACTAATTTTAACCGCATTTAACCGTTAACGCCGCTTATTCATTATTTACTAATGTATATCTAGTGAAAATATAATGAAGTAAGTGGTGTTTATTTAGGAAAGTAATGTTCGTATTACTTTCCTAATGTTCGTTTGATTGTAGCCTCAATCATAATGGTTATAGCGATTATTTTAACAAGTAAATTAGCTTCAATAAATAATTGTGATAACGAGACTCTGCAATAACACTCTGCAACAATACACCATCCTGTAATAATCTATTAAAAACTCTTCCTACTTCTAACCTGATTTATAATTCTGTTCTTATACTCATTCTGTTTTTAATTTAATTTTTAACTTTATTTTTAGCTATTCTTCGGCTATTACGTGCGGTAAACCCACGAATTGACAGTGGGTACTTTACGCTAATTAGCCTTATATCAAGTAAGCTCTGCATTAAGCTGTTTTATTAACAGATACCAGTGGAAGATCTGAGGGAAGGTTAGTGTGATTACTATAAATTTTATCAAACTCAGACAATGAAGCGACTTTCACCGAAGCGGAAATCGTCCATTTAGTGGCATCGGCTACTAACCAAGTTTGTCGTGAGTTTTTTACAATACATCTCGAAATCTCTGCTTCAGCGGTTTCATGTTCCATTGCTGAATGACTACTCGTCACCGCTGCGCAGCCTAATATGCCGATGTCTGCTTCAAAATCATTGAAGAACTCTGTGACATTATTACCAACCACATCTTGTTGTTGTGATCGAAATAACCCACCTGCAATATAGACCTCAATATCAGGGTTCATTTCTAGAATGCGAACAACCTGTAAGTTATTGGTGATCACACGGTGTTTGGTTTTTAAATAATAGGCAATACGTGTCACTGTTGTGCCGATCCCCATAATGATGGTTGAACCATCAGGAATAGCATTGGCGACTTTTTTGGCTATTTGATCTTTTACATCAAACTGTATATCACTACGATATTGATAACTGCTATTGGTCAATTGTGCAGGTAATCCTACACCGCCATGGATACGGCGAGCATAACCTGCTTTACAAAGTTGATTAACGTCTCGGCGAATAGTTTGCGTTGTCACTTGAAAGTGTTCAGACATGGTTTCTATCTGAATATCTTCCTTCTTACGTAAGCGCAGTAAAATATTTTGCTGACGAGCGTTAAGTTTTATCATGTGTTAACAAATACATCTGGTTTGTCAGTAATAATAATATCGACGCCCCAAGATCTAAATTTATCTGCTTGTGTTACATCGTTAAGTGTCCAAATAACTAGTTTAAGTCCTGCATCTGTGATTGTTTTTGCCATCGTTTGATTTAATATTTTATGATCAAGATGTACGCTATACAGGTTCAGAGGCTTTAATTTTTCTAACGTAGCTAGTGGGTTATGTTCAGTAATATAGCCTAATCGAATATCTGGCATGACTTGATGACAATGCTCTAGTGCTAATTCAGAGAAGCTAGACAAGATGAGCTTTTCATTTGGAAAGTTTACGTTAGTTAATACCTTTGCGATCTCATTCACTAGCGGTTCAGCTTGATGTGGGTGATGAATCTTAATTTCAAGATTCATACTTAAATCATTCTCCATGAAGAACAATAAAGTACGTTCAAGCGAGATAATCTGTTCACCAATAAACGCTTCTGAGAACCAACTTCCGGCATCTAATGCTTGTAGTTGACTAAACGTTAAATCAGCCACTAAGCCTTCACCGTTTGTGCAACGGTTAACCGTTTCATCATGGAAGATGATAGGTGTTTTATCTGCGCTAAGTTGCGTATCTAACTCAATCCATTTAGCACCAGATTGCAGTGCTTTTTTAAAACCTGATAACGTATTTTCTGGCGCCAGTGAAGCTGCACCACGATGACCTGCAATCATAAATCCACCTGTAATGTTCATTTGAACGTTAATGACTTGTTAGTAGCTAGGTTAATAATAATGTATTTTAGAAAATATAAAAGGCTTAAAAATACAACAGACTGTCATATTAACTTAACAATTCAATGGTATTTATACGTTCTGGTCTACATTTTTGTAACCTACTATTTGCACGATAATGATTTTCATATGATTCTACAAATGTTCATATGAATAATGTTGTATGGATTAACAAAAAAGCACATACAACTTATCTCACTATTTTTTTGTTTTAATAAACGAACTGATTTATTAAAACTAATTTTACAAACAAAGGTACTATTTATGATAAAGGTAATCGGAACCGTATTAACAGCTGTTGCATTGCTTGTTGGTTGTGGCGAAAAACCTGCTGACACAACGAAAGGCGCAGACGTTGCAAAAACAGTTGAGCCAATCGATATCAACATGAGTTTGGTATTTACTCAAAACGAATTATTAACGCAAGAGCTAATCAAAGCGACTGATAAAATTCGTGAACGTACTGACGGTGGTGTGAATATCAAAGTTTATCCTGGTGGGCAATTACCAGTCTATAAAGATAACCTTGAGCAAGTTGTTAATGGCGCCGATTGGATTGCTGTAGAAGATTTAAGTTACCTTGGTGATTATGTTCCTGATTTCGCTGCGTTAGCTGGCCCAATGTTATATAACTCTTACGATGAATACCTAGCAATGATGGACACTAAGCTAGTCGCTGATTTAACAGCTGAAGTTGAAAAGAAAGGGATTAAAGTGTTAAACGCTGATTACATGTTTGGTTTCCGTCATATGATCACGAATAAAGAAATTAAAAGCTCTGCAGATATGGCAGGCATGCGTATTCGTGTTCCTGGTAGCCAGTTATTCATTAGCACATTAACGTCGATGGGCGCTGCGCCTGCATCATTACCTTTCCCTGAAACCTACGCAGGTGTTCAACAAGGTGTTGTTGATGGGCTTGAAGGTTCAATTTTGACTATGTACTCAACTAAAATGTATGAAGTGGCTAAAAACATGTCATTAACTAAACATTTCTTAGGCACTGTCGGTCTTTATATCTCACCTAAAGTTTGGGATAAATTTACACCTGAGCAACAGCAAATCATTAATGAAGAGCTAGCGGCTGGTGCGATTTCAAATACCACTGAATTAGTTAAGTTAGACAGTGAGTACACTCAAAAACTACAAGATCTAGGCGTTAAATTTAATGAAGTTGATAGCGCTGAATTCAGTAAATTAACCGCTGATGTTTATAACCAATTCCCAGCTTGGAGTGATGATATCCGTAGCCGAATTGGTGCCGAACTTGAAAAAATTCGTGCTGCTGAATAAGCTAAAAAAACAAGTTTTAAAAAAGTATTATTAGGTAACTGCTTTATTGTATTTTCAATAAGGCAGTTATTTTTTTAACGTTAGATAATTATTACTGAAATTTCATTCATACCATTAGCGATTACTTCAATAATTAGTCTCGAACCATTTTTTTTGAAGGTTTACGAAGACCATTTTATGACGGTTTATGTTGAAGTGAGTGTGATTGGTATCAATAATAAATGTTAATTAACAATCATTATATCAATTAGTTAATAAGTAGGAGAAGTCATGGGCTTCTTAGTTAAAAATTTTGAAGAGATATTCGCATCCATTGCAATATCGATTACCATTTTGATGGTCATTATTAATGTAATCCTTCGTTATGGATTTGGTTTTGTTGTGCCATGGAGCGAGGAGCTAGCCGTTATCTGTTTTATTTGGTCTGTCTATTTCGGTATTAGCTCATGCTACAAACATAAGCTACACATGGGGGTTGATGTTGTTATCGCATTATTACCTGAAAAAGCAAAAGTCCCGTTTAATCTTGTGGTTTTATCATTCTTATTAGTAATCAATTTGATCCTTGCTTACTTAAGTTACGACTACATGATGCTATCTAATAAAGTGTCTCCTGTGATGGGCATGTCTTACTTTACGATTAACGGTGTGTTGTTTTTGTGTTTCTCTTTGATGACGATCCATACCGTAAACTTCATTCGAAGTGATTTAAAACAGCTATTCAAAAAGCAACCCAATACTATATAGGTGACACCGTGGAAATCTATCTTCCAATTATTATGTTGTTCGTTTTATTTTTATTAAACGTTCCCATCGCATTTTCATTAATCGCTTCTTCGTTGGTTTATTTTTTATTTATTAATACCTCGATTCCAGTCAGCTTAGTGATGCAACGTTTTATTTCATCAGCTTCATCATTTCCGTTATTGGCGATACCCTTCTTTATTATGGTGGGTTCGGTCATGAATTATTCTGGAATAAGTCGCAGTTTACTGTCACTTGCAGATTCATTGATTGGGCATAAAACCGGTGGTCTTGCACATGTGAACGTCGCATTAAGTACGTTAATGGGCGGCATTTCTGGCTCTGCTAATGCGGATGCGGCAATGCAATCTAAAATACTTGCACCTGAAATGACTAAACGTGGTTATGACTTACCTTTTACGGCGGCAATAACCGCAGCATCATCAAGTATTAGCCCTGTGATTCCACCTGGTATTAATCTTATTATTTACGCGTTATTAGCTAATGTGTCAGTACACGAAATGTTCATTGCGGGTTATGTGCCTGCCTTCATGATGGCGTTATCTTTGATGGTCACTATTGCTATCATTGCGAGACGTAGAAAATACGCCCCTTCAAGAACAGAAGCAGCACCTGCTAAAGAACGTCTACATTATTTAGGTAAAGCAATTCCTGCTTTATTAATTCCATTTGGCATTATTTTAGGGATGCGTTTTGGCTTATTTACACCGACTGAAGCGGGTGCTATTGCTGTTTTGTTGTGTGCCATTATTGGGTTGTTTATTTACCGTGAATTAAAAGTTAGCCATTTCCCTGCCATCTTCAAAGAGACAATTCAAGGCACTAGCAGCGTGATGTTCATTATCATTGGTGCGATGATTTTTGGTTATTACATGACGTTGGAGCAGATCCCTCAGAATGTGGCTTCTGCCTTGATTTTAGTCACTGATAACAAGCTCGTCTTATTAATGCTAATCAATTTATTGTTATTGATTGTTGGTATGTTCATTGAAGGTGGGGCGGCAATGATCATCTTAACGCCGCTATTACTACCTGCTGTATTGAACCTTGGTGTTAACCCTGTTCACTTCGGTATTATCGTGATTGTTAATATTATGATTGGTGGAGTCACACCGCCATTTGGCTCGATGATGTTTACAGTTTGCTCGATACTTAAAGTAAAACTGGTGGACTTTGTTCGTGAGGTACTGCCTCTTTTATTCGCATTATTAGTTGTATTAATGCTGTTAACTTATTCAGAAGGTTTAGTGATGTTCTTACCTAACTTGTTATAAGCCGATTGCTTATAAATCGATAGGTTTGGAAGTCGATAGATTAGTAGTCGATAGGTTAATAAATCGATAGGTTAATAAATACAAACGAGCAAGTACCATAGATATTAAGAGATATGATGAAACTACCAAAAAATACATTAACTAATGAATGGAAAGAGGTGCAGTGGGTATTGACCGATGTTGACGATACGTTAACTTGGAACGGTCAGTTACCACCAGAAACCTTAATCGCCTTGTCTGCATTACAACAAGCAGGTCTTAAAGTGGTTGCTGTGACAGGTGCATGTGCAGGGTGGTGTGACCATATTGCACAACTTTGGCCTGTTGATGCGGTAATTGGAGAAAACGGTGCATTCATTATGGAGAAAAAGGAAGGGTACTTAACACTTCGTTCCGGTGCGCCGATGTCAACTATCGTCGATAATCAAACTAAGTTAAAGCAGCAAATTGTTGAGCTTTTGTTGGCTTATCCTGATTTGAATCTAACCTTAGATCAATCATATCGCTTGTGTGAAGTGGCTATTGATATCGGGCAAAACCGAGAACCGATATCACCAGAAATAATCGCTGAAGTTGTCTCTAAAATTAAACAGTTAGGGGCAAGTGCGACGGCAAGCTCCATTCATATTAATAGTTGGTATGGAGAACACTCTAAAAAAACCACTTCATTAGCATTCTTGCATGAAAAAGGCTTATCAGAATCTCAAATAACATCTCAAGCTTGTTATGTTGGTGATTCGTTAAATGATGAATTCATGTTCGCTACATTACCTAAAAGTGTTGGAGTGGCTAATATTAAGAAGTATTGGGATAAGCTTCAGCATCATCCAGAATTTGTGATGACTGAATCTGGTGGTTATGGTTTTGCTGAATTTGTGAACCAACTATTAGTGATTAAAACGAACTAAGTAGTAGTGAGTTCAAGTTAATAGCATAGTGAATGAGTCATTATCTATGCTATTTATTATCTAAAAGCTGACTCAATCATTCTTTTGTAAGTTATCGTCTTAGATTAGATATCATAATTTTAAATTTTTATTAAATAATAAAGCTACTTAGTTTTTTTGTTATTGGTTTTTTTCTTATTCTGCACTGTTACTTTGATAGGTGGCAAAAGGTGTAATTTATTATGTATTGCGTGGTGAATAAAAGACAATTTAGTACGTACCGCTTGCGTTAATACAAACGGGTAAGCATCTGATAATCCCATGCTTCTATTTAATGAATTAAGCATCACTGAAAAATCCATCCACGTATCTAAAATACTGTTAATGTCCGTTTGCCCTCGAAAATAAGAAGTATCCTGAGGTAAATTTAATTCTCCCAGTTCTTCTGTATCGGCTTCAACGCCAGAAGTAGAGCCTGCCATTGAAAAGTTTTGTGCCGTTTCTAAGGTATCTATTATATGCATATAGTGAGCCCACGTTTCAGCCCAGTCTTCATAAGGATGCATCGTCGCATATTCGCTGATAAAGGTATCTCGCCAATTTTTTGGCGCGCCGTGTTCATAATGTTGTTTAAGTGCTTCTTGATAGTCTAATTGGTCATCACCAAAATATTGTTTACATAAAGCATGTTTATCTGGTGAATGCGTAATCAGTTGGTCAAAATAATAGTGCCCTAATTCATGACGGAAATGCCCAAGTAGCGTACGGTATCGCTCACCCATCGCATGTTTTGTTTGAGATCTTGCAACATCATCAGCTTCGGCTAAATTAATCGTAATATGCCCACAATCATGCCCTGTGAATACTGTTTCATGCCCAGCTAATGGACTAGTAAAATGGTCGTTCACATCACGGTCAGCAATAAAATCAAAACTTAAACCTGTTTCAGTATTTTCACTGATAGTTTGTAACGGGATAGGTAATGCTTTTAAAGTGTAAAGAGCACGACGTTTAGCCGTTTCCATTTTTTTCCATAAAGGAATATGTTTAACAACGCTTAAGTCGGGAACAGTTTCATTAAAACGACAGCCAAAGCACAGCATTTCTTCGTTATCAGGATCAGGTACAAAAGTGCTTAAATTAACCATGCCATTACAGGCATGAAACTGTTCATTATTATCACATTTTTTATAATGAATTTTTGGTGCTATTGCTTTAAAAAATAACCCTGTTTTTGAGTCAAGCTCATAAGGCTCTACTTGGTCAAATTGATCATCCAGTCCAACGGTTCTTGAACAAGCGATACAGTGAGTACTTTCAAAAAATAGAATAGGTTGGTCTTTGCAATTACATTGAAATGTTTTCATATTAATACCGGATGAATAAAGGGTCGAACAGGCTCTACTTATTACTAAGTATCGTCTTGAACATAAAAAATACCAAGAATATTTTGCTGCGGCTATAGCGTTTTAAAATTATTATGTACTTTAAAGTCGCCATACTATTTAAAAAATAATGATGTAGTTTAAAAATTAATGAAGAGATTAAAATTAATACCATTATTGTTTGTTTTGCACATCATTAAATGACAACACTACAATAGTGGTATTTTATTATTTGAATTGGTGTGTTCAGTTAGATTCGTTGTAATAAATCAGATTTCTTTATATTAAACTCATCATCCGTTATCGCGCCTAAATCACGTAACTCAGCTAGTTTTGCGATTATTTCTAATGTTTGATGTGTTGTCTCTGTATTTGGATTATTTTTTACAGTGCCATTAACATTAGAATCTGTTTGAACAAATTCAGGTACGGTATTTTTTTCTGTAAAATTACTTTGTTCCGTAAAAGAGTTTGATTCTGTGAAGTTCGCTGGTTGTGCAAAATTAGTTTGAGGCGCAGGTGGTATTATTTGGCCAGACACTAAAGGCAAGCTATTCACACTCAGTGTGCCAAATTGACTACTAAAAGAGAGAGAATCATTGCTGCCTTGTTGTTGACTCACACCACCAATATTATGGTTTAGAGTGTCATATACAGAAACTTGCCCATTTAACTCAACCGCTAATCGGTTAGGGAATACGGCATAGCGACTATTGTTCTGCGCGCCACTACTAAATGGAGTACCTAAGTTTGTTGGCCACCATTGGCTACTACCAGGTGTTCCTGCAGGTATCATTGGAAATATTTGGTTATTACTGAGTATGTTTGATAGTTCATTACATATATTATCAACAGTCGTTTTCAGACCATTATTAAACATGTCACCAACCATTGTCATACCACCACGCATCCATTGGCCAGAACCGCCTAATTCAGGGCAGTTAAATTGTGCCATGGAGCATCCACCATTGTTCACAGCAACTAACATGTGGACGACTGCATCGTGGCTTAAGCCATAACGTGATGCTATATCATTGACGAAATTTTCACCAATATCTGTTAGCTTTTGCATACGAAATTATCCTATTAGGTAAATTAGTTTGATGTTGTTGAACCGAAGAAAACGGGCCGTTTGGTGTGCATTATTTAGTGTTAATCATTAATCTTTTTGAACATTATGATACATAGGTAAAATATGTGAATAAATGTCACTTAACATGGTTTATTTTAGCTTAATCAAATTTGTTCATTTTACTATTACGACAGTGCTCAAAAGATGTTCTATCATAGCATCTTTATTAACCTTTCTAGCAGGTTTATCGTTAACTTTTTTTGACACGAGTTAAGATGTTAGCTAAACAAAATTAATCTCTTTTTTTAATAAGTACTTATACTATTAAGTGTTAATTTTTTTAGGATTTTAATTAATTAAATACCGCTAATACCAGTTACGTTTCAGTGATCAAAGTAGCGTAATTGAGTATCTATAACGGTTACCGATCTAGGTGTATTATTCAGTCGCTAACTCAGACACCAAAATAAGGCGTAACATGATGACAATGACGAGTCCTTATCGAGTGTTACAACACATTATTGGTTTTCAAGTTGGCAACCCACATGATTTGCTGATTTTTGCGTCTTGAATGGTAACGGGTATACACAAAACAAGGTGCTTTGTATGGCATTTATTCTTACATTCGCTTCCGTCATTTAATCATTAATATTAATAATAGAACGGTGGGGTTAATTATCAATTTTTTCGCCAATCCTAATTAAAAGGGAGAGGTTGTTTTCTTGCTCTATCTTTCATTATTTATTGAGCATTAAGTTTACACTAGACAATTACCTTGCTGTTTTTAGTACTATTTTAGTGCATCTATTGCACCATTTTTTATATAAAACGTTATTTTTCGATGGTATTTTTAATCGATTTATTCTGTAAATTGATTGATTTAGAGGATTACTCAAGGCCAAACTCTTATTTTGTTATGTTTGAAGTAAATGGAATAAATATTGCACAAAATAAAATCAACACTAAATGACATTTTCATGTTATTTATATAGCTGCGTATTATTAAAGGGGATTAGTTGATGACCATTACTGTTGGTATTACACACCATACTGAATATAAATATGACCGTTCAGTTAAGATGGGGCCGCATATATTTCGTTTACGTCCTGCACCCCACAGCCGCACTAAAATTAAAAGTTATTCTTTAAAAATTGTACCCGAAGATCATTATATAAATTGGCAACAAGATCCCTTCGGTAATTATCAAGCAAGAGTTGTATTTAATAAACCCACCACAGAATTCAGCTTTACCGTTGATTTAGTCGCAGAACTGACCGTTATCAATCCTTTTGATTTCTTTTTAGAAGAATATGCCGAAGAATTTCCATTTGTTTATGACGCAATATCAAAAGCAGAACTCGCCCCTTATTTAAAAAAACGTAAAGCCAGCCCTAAATTTCTAGAGTTGATCGCTTCTTTGCGCCCTAAAGAACCAATTCGTAGTGTGGACTTTTTAGTTGCAGTGAATCAGGTTATCTATGAACTAGTCGG
The DNA here is from genome assembly GCF_000470315.2 of Psychromonas sp. SP041. Lineage (GTDB taxonomy): Bacteria > Pseudomonadota > Gammaproteobacteria > Enterobacterales > Psychromonadaceae > Psychromonas. Next base: position 50,261 of record NZ_CBRF02000003.1, on the reverse strand, counting down.
TTACGGTATTCGTTTAGAACCGGGCGTACAAACCGCTAATGAAACGATTACTAAAGCAACGGGGTCATGTCGTGACTCGGCTTGGTTATTAGTACAATTATTCCGTCACCTTGGCTTAGCATCTCGATTTGTATCAGGTTATTTAGTGCAGTTAACGTCTGATCAAAAATCTCTCGATGGGCCAAGTGGTCCTGAAGAAGACTTTACTGATTTACATGCTTGGACTGAGGTTTATATTCCAGGTGCTGGTTGGATTGGACTTGACCCTACTTCTGGTTTATTCGCTGGCGAAGGCCATATTCCATTAGCCTGTACACCAGAACCAAGCTCAGCAGCACCTGTAACAGGTGGTATTGACGACTGTGAATCTGAATTTAGTTTCTTCAATAAAGTGACACGCGTTCATGAAGACCCTCGTGTCACCAAGCCTTATTCTGAAGTGCAATGGGCTGCTATTAATCGATTAGGTCAACAAGTTGATAATATTTACGATGAAGAAGGTATTCATTTAACCATGGGTGGAGAGCCTACTTTCATCTCTATTGATGATATGGAACATCCACAATGGAACACTGAAGCTGACGGCAAGCAAAAACGAGAATTAGCCCAAGATTTATTTGTAGAAATGAATAAAGTCTTTACGGTAGGTGGCTTTACGCATTATGGACAAGGTAAATGGTATCCCGGCGAACCTTTACCGCGTTGGCAATATGCTTGTTATTGGCGTAAAGATGGCGTGCCGTTATGGAAAGATGCCAAACTGTTAGCTGACCCAAATAAAGATTATAAATTAGACCATACTGATACCCAAAAATTTGCAGAAAAATTGTGTGGGGCATTAGGGCTTAGCGATAAAGCGTTAACTACCGCTTATGAAGACATTCTCTATCACATGTGGCAAGAAGCGTCTTTACCTGTTGAGCTAAAACCAGAACAACCCGAATTATTGGATGCAATGAGCCGTAAAGGTTTCTTAGCTAAAATGGAAAAAGGGATTGAAAAACCGGTTGGTTATGCACTACCTTTAAAATGGAATGATGGCAAAAAATGTTGGCAATCATGCACTTGGGAATTTAAACGTGGTCATTGTTTCTTATTACCAGGTGAATCTCCATTAGGCTACCGTTTACCGTTAGACAGCCTTGATTGGACTGACAATATAATCGATCGCGACCCCTTTGACATCCCAGCTGATTTTGAAAAGCCAGGTCGAGCTAAAAAAGGTTTTATCGGTAAAGAAATGGTGAAAACCGCACTTGTCTTAGAAGTAAGAGAAGGGCGTATGTATATATTTATGCCGCCTACTAGTCACTTCGAACAATACATGGGCTTATTAAATGCCATTGAAAAAGTCGCTAAAGGCTTAACTATTCCTGTCGTTATTGAAGGATATACGCCACCAAAAGATAGCCGTGTTGAAAAATATGCAGTCACACCTGACCCTGGTGTGATAGAAGTGAATATCCATCCTTCAATTTCTTGGAAGCAGTTAGTTGAAAGAACGACAACTTTGTATGGTTTAGCAAAACAGTGCCGTTTGGGTACTGATAAGTTTATGGCTGACGGCCGTCATACCGGTACCGGTGGTGGTAACCATGTAACCTTAGGTGGTGAAACACCAGATCAAAGCCCTTTCTTACGTCGCCCTGACATTTTAAGAAGTTTTATTACTTTTTGGCAGCATCATCCTGGCTTATCTTATTTGTTTTCTGGTTTATTTATTGGCCCAACAAGCCAAGCACCGCGAGTCGATGAAGCCAGAGACGAAGTCTTATATGAGCTAGAGATTGCTTTCTCGCACATGCCAATGGGTGAAGTACCTGAACCTTGGTTAGTTGACCGGTTATTGCGTAACTTATTGGTTGATTTAACCGGTAATACGCATCGTGCTGAGTTCTGTATCGATAAGTTATATTCGCCTGACTCTGCAACGGGCCGTTTAGGTATTGTTGAGTTTAGGGGCTTTGAAATGCCACCTCATTCACAAATGAGTTTGGTACAAATGCTATTGCTACGTACGTTATTAGCTTGGTTTTGGAAAACGCCTTACCATAAACCATTAATACGTTGGGGCACTGAATTGCATGATAAATTCTTATTGCCGCAATATGTTGAAAATGATTTAGGGGAAGTTGCGCGTGACCTACAACAAGCTGGTTTCAACTTCCAACTTAGTTGGTTAAACCCATTCTTTGAATTTAGATTCCCAGTGTGTGGTACGCGAGAAATAGACAACATTACATTAGAGTTGAGAACCGCGATTGAACCTTGGCATGTACTAGGTGAAGAAGCGAGTGCTTCTGGTACGGCGCGTTATGTTGATTCGTCATTAGAAAGAGCCCAAATCAAAGTTAAAGGTATGATCAGTGACCGCTATATTATTACGTGTAACGGGCGTCGTGTACCTCTGAAATCGGTTAAAGGTAAATCGAAAGATGAAATGGTCGCAGGTATTCGTTACCGTGCTTGGCAACCACCAACGGCATTGCATCCAACCATTGGTGTACATGCACCATTAGTCATTGATTTAATCGATACTTGGGTGGGACGTTCGATAGGGGGATTTGTTTATCATGTTAGCCATGCTGGCGGGCGTAATCCAGAAACCTTACCGGTCAATGCTTTTGAAGCAGAAGGGCGTCGAGTTGCACGTTTCTGGGAGCATGGACATACACCATCTTTATTAGCCTCAGATGAAGCTGCTTGGACCCCATCGGCTGTTAAGCATAGTTTTCAATCTGCTGAGGCAGTGACTGACTTTGTTATTCCTGAAGAAGAAAGTGTCAATGAAGACTATCCAAATACATTAGATTTACGTAGACAACCGACCTTTAAATAAAGATCTAGCGTCAAATCACTCTACCTTTAATTTATTTAAGGTAGAGTGATTAAATGACTGCTTATACTAATGGAATTAAATAAGTGATCAGACATTGCACAGGAAAAATTAACACTAATAAGGCGTGAGTTGTAGAAGATAGTTGTTCTCACTTCAAAACGCAGAACGCAGTTAGGGGTGATTTTAACCAGCAAGAATGATCACCTTATTAATTCTTTTGGTATTACTTCCGTTATATGATGATGGCTATTGGCTATCAAATGGAGCACTTTCAGCTTGTATATTAAAAACCACTCTATGTCAGCATTGCCTAAATGGCTGTCCTTATATTTGAAAACCCCTCATGTTCATGACGAACTGGCTAATCATGGCGGTGATTCACCTGAACAATGGGATACCTTATTTAAACGATTAGATAGTTTAACCGCTGAAGATATTAGTAGTCGTGCAATTGAAATTAGTCAGTTACTACAAAATGGTAATACCAATCTTGAAAACCGATCGCAATGGCATTTTGATCCCTTACCTTTTATGTTCTCTAAATCAGAGTGGACTTTGCTAGAAGAGGGCATCAAACAAAGAACTATTCTCTTAAACAAGATTCAACAAGATATTTACGGAGAACAAAAGTTATTACTTGATGGTCACATTTCAGCGCAACAATTATATCAAGATAGTAATTACCTTCGTGAAGGTTTTAGCCTTCCCGCTGAAGAATTAAAACTATTTTTTACTGCGCTTGATGTCTATCGAACCCCTTCTGGTGAATTTAAAGTATTGGCGGATCATTGCCAATGTCCATTAGGAATGGGGTTGTTGGTTGAAAGCCGTATCATTGCTCGACGTATAATGGCTGAAGAGTTTGCAGAGTGTAATGTTCAGCAAATTAAAGGTTTTCTAAAACACTTCCAAGAAGGCATTAACGAATATACCCAATATATGGATGATCCTCGAGTCGTTATATTGACTCAAGGTAGTGATGATCCTAATTATAATGAGCATGCTTTTTTATCTGCCTACTTTGGTTATACCTTAGTGCAAAGTGCCGATTTAACGGTTCGTAATGGGGAAGTTTGCTTAAAATCATTACAAGGTTTAGGCAAAATTAATGTCATTATTCGCTGGGTTGCAGACCGCTTTATCGATTCCTTAGAGCAAACTGAATATTCATTACATGGTATCCCAGGCTTGTTACAAGCTGTGCGAGAAGGCACGGTTAAAGTCTTGAATCCTTTTGGTAGTGGGGTGCTGTCGTCACCTGTTATTCAATGTAATTTAGCTAAGCTTTCAGAGCAGCTTTTAAATAAGCCACTGATCATTGATGAACCTAATTATTACAATGTAGAGCAAGCTAAAACATTAGATTGGGGTTTACTTGAGCTAGTCAGTTATAAAAATAAACACAATAAGTTAGATGGTGTAGCAGACGCAGATAAAATCACACTACTTATTGCTGAAAAACCGGGTGATTATTATTTTCAGGAAAAGCCTATTTTTAGTACGGCTCCTTTCTGGGATGATGGAAAACTCATTGCGAAGCCAGTTATTTTTAGATGCTACGCTTTGACAACTGCAAATGGCGTGGAAGTATTACCTTCTGCTTTATGTTTTTCCAATGAAATAAGTAATGATCCCAATGTATCAGGATGGATTAAAGACACTTGGATAAATACAGCAGATGATACAGATTTAGATGTACATAATGTGCCGAATCCAATTAAGAAAAGAATGGATGTAACGTTGCTCGAAGGCGTTATTTCTAGCCGTACTGCTGAGCATTTATTTTGGTTAGGACGGTACTTAGAGCGATCTGAAAATACCGTACGTATTTTACGTATTTTCATAGACAGATATACCGAGCTGGCTATTTCTCCTGATTCAACTCGACGTAATATTGTAGGCCGATTCTCAAATGCGATTCGAATGCAACATATTGTATTTCCTTACATAGAGCAAGATGCAAAATTAGACGACTTTGATCCGTTATTATCTAAGCAAGTAGCTTTTCAATTATTAGCTGATGAACAATGCGCTGGCAGTATTATTAATACCCTTAAATATTTATCTAATGCGGCGGTGCAAACTCGCGAGTTGTTATCTCATGATAGTCGAAGAATGATTAATGATATTAATGCACAAGTTAAATTATTAAAAAGTATTAACATCAACATCTCTACTCGTGCGATGCAGGGGATGTTGGATAGAGTGATCGGTTCCATCATGGCCTTTAATGGTTCAATTACTGACTGTATGCCTAATAGTAATGGTTGGTTCTTATTAGAAATAGGCCGCCGAATTGAGCGTAGCATCCAAATTACCTCATTAAGTTCAGCGTTACTGATAGAAGAGCTAGAAGCACCTGAAGAGATTGGCTTAATAGAAGCTGTATTGAGCTGCCAAGTTAGCTTGGTGACACATAAACGTCGTTATCGTATGTATCAAAGTATTGGTACAGGATTAGAGTTACTGTTACTGGATGCAGAATACCCACGATCGTTGCTTTTTCAATTAGAGCAAATTAATCAGCTTTGCCAACATCTTCCCACTAAGCGTCGACCTGGGCTCATTGCTGCACATGAAAAAGCCATTTTGTTATCTAAAACAACTTGTTACTTAACTGAAAAAGACTACCTACAAAAAAGTGTAGAGGGTCAACGCCAACAATTAATAGAATTTAGCCATAATATTCGTATGAACTTAGATACTTTTTGTGATGTATTGCTACTACAATACTTCTCTCATACGCAAACCGCTAATAAATTAAATTGGACTAACATTGAACAAGCTCAATCGTGAAATATAAAATAAAACATACCACCACATACCATTACACGGACTTTGTGAGCTTGTGTCAAAACCAAGCTCGCTTAACACCGAAAACGGATCGTGGACAAATATGTCACCATAGTCGAATTGAAATATCGCCTCCGACAAACTACTTACGCCAGTTTACGGATTATTTTAATAACAATGTGACCGTTTTTGAAATCGCCACTCAACATAAAACGCTCACCGTGACTATGGTCAGTGAAGTCGAGCTATTAACCGGCGCGAATAACAATTTAAATGATCTTGATATCCCTTGGGGGGAAGCTCGGGATTTATTAGCAAAACCCAATACTACAGAGCTATTAAAAGCGGCTGAATTTACCTTACCTTCGCAGCTGACTCCTCTAGTTGAAGGGATTAAAGATTATGCATTAGTGTCATTTACGCCTAAGGCTAATCTAATTGATGCGTGTAATCATTTAATGGCACGAATTTTTCATGAGTTCTACTATGATCCTGGTTTTACTACGATTAGCACGCCTTTAAGTGTTGTTTTTGCACAAAAAAGGGGCGTTTGCCAAGATTTTGCACACTTTGCGCTAGCTTGCTTGCGCAGCATTGGATTGGCTGGAAGATATGTTAGTGGATACATTGAAACAATGCCGCCAGAAGGCGAAGAAAAATTAGAAGGAGCCGATGCCACTCATGCTTGGTTCGCTGTGTTTTTCCCTGGTGTAGGCTGGGTTGATTTCGATCCGACTAACAATGTTTTACCCACTGACCAACATATTACCTTAGCAGTTGGACGAGACTTTTCTGATGTCACTCCTTTGAAAGGCGTTGTGTTTGGTGGTGGTTCTCAGCAATTAGATGTAGCAGTAGATATGATTCGATTAGAGTAATTTTTACAACTTTATATTTTTATATAAGTTAATAATGAAAAAGGCGGAACAGTGTATGGGAATTGATTGGAAAGCGTATAACACAAATGGGTTTTTTGATGAATTAATTGATGGAAAAGGAAACGTCAGATTACACGGGAAACAATTAGCTCAATTTTTTTCTAGCTTATCAGGAGAAGAATTAACAAAAGCAAGAGCGGTTGCAGATTTAGCGATTAAAGAAATGGGTATTAGTTTTACGGTATACGATGAAGGGAACATGATAGATAGAGCATGGCCTTTTGATATCATACCTCGTACTATCGGAAAAAAAGAATGGCAAGGTATTGAAGTTGGTTTGAAGCAGCGCGTTGAAGCGTTGAATCTATTCATTGATGACCTTTATCACGATCAAAAAATCATAAAAGATGGTGTCTTTCCAAAAGGCTTATTAGAAAAATCAGTTAACTTTCGCACACAATGTGTCGGCATTAATCCGCCGAATAAAATATGGGCTCATATCTGTGGTTCTGATTTAGTGCGAGATGGCAATGGGACTATGTATGTATTGGAAGATAACTTACGTGTTCCTTCCGGTGTTTCTTACATGCTTGAAAACCGTTCAGTAATGAAGCGCGTTTTCCCTGAGTTATTTGAGCAAGTATCAATCCTACCTGTTGATGATTATCCTTCCCAGCTATTTGATATGTTAGCCGCAATGTCACCTCGTCCTCAAGACAAACCAGAAGTGGTTGTGTTAACACCTGGCGTCTTCAATTCTGCTTACTTTGAACATTGTTATCTAGCTCAAGAAATGGGCTGTGAATTGGTCGAAGGCAGAGACTTAGTGGTAGAAAAAGATGATTGTGTGTACATGAGAACAATCACTGGCTTACAACGTGTCGATGTCATTTATCGCCGAATTGATGATCTGTTTTTAGATCCAGAAGCCTTTTTACCTGACTCTCAATTAGGGGTCCCTGGTTTAATGCGAGCATGGTCTAAAGGTAATGTTGCTTTAGTTAATGCGCCTGGTGCAGGCGTTGCTGATGACAAAGTCGTTTACGCTTATGTTCCTGAGATGATTAAGTATTATCTTGGTGAAGATGCAAAACTGCCTAATGTACCGACATTTAAATGCATGGACCCTAAAGAATGCGATCATGTGATTAAAAACATCGATAAATTAGTCATTAAACCTGCTAATGAATCAGGTGGTTATGGTTTATTAATTGGGCCTAAATCGACTAAAAAACAACAACAAGAAACGATTGCACAAATTAAAGCAGATCCAAGAAATTGGGTTGCCCAACCTACATTAGATTTATCGACGGTGCCGACGCTAGACGGCATTGAACCTGATGGTCGTCATGCGGACTTAAGGCCTTTTATTTTATCATCGGGTAAAGACACTCAAGTGACAACGGGCGGTTTAACGCGTGTTGCGATGGTGAAAGGTTCTTTAGTGGTGAATTCATCACAGGGTGGTGGTAGTAAAGATACTTGGATTGTTGACGAAGAGGCGAAATAATATGTTATCAAGAGTATGTGAAACTTTATATTGGGTGTCTCGTTATATTGAACGTGCGGAAAATGTAGCGCGTTTAATTAATGTTAATAACATGTTGATTATGGATTTACCTAAAGGTGTGAGCACAGGGTGGGAGCCTTTAATTGACATCATTGGTGTGCGACAAGCATACCAAGAAGGGCATACGGATTTTTCTGAAGCGAAAGCATTACGCTACTTGTTAGTTGGGCACGATAATAGCTCTTCAATCCTTAACTCAATTATTTCAGCTCGTGAAAATGCGCGCACTATTCGTGATGTTATCCCAAGAGACGTGTGGGAAGAGATAAACTCTCTTTATTATTATGTTAAAGATAATCAGAGCGAAGGGTTAAGTAAGCGTGGACGATTTGCTTATTTAAAAAAGATCATTGAATCTACTCATATGATATTTGGTACATTAGATGCCACCATCAACCATGATCAAGGTTACGATTTTATTCGATTTGGTTTAATGATCGAACGTGCCGATATGACTTCTCGTATTCTGGATATTCGTTCTGCGACATTAATTACCAGTGACGAAGCTAAACCCTATGAAAATATCCAATGGATTAGTTTATTACGCTCAATGAGTGCATACCAAATGTATCGCCAACAAATGGGCGTTCGCGTACAACGTGCTGATGTTATAGAGTTTATTATGCACAGTGACGTTTTCCCTCGGTCTATCCTATTTTGTTTATACGAATTAAAGCAGCTAATGAAGTCGCTTCCTAATTCGATAGGGTTAATTAAATTAATTGATGAAGTAACTGAAAACTTAAAAAATGAAGATGTGAGAGCGCTTAAAAACGGTGACCTGCATGATTATGTAGATAAAATACAAATTAAGTTAGCGGATATTCACAATGAGCTTGCAGAGTCATACTTCTTAAAACCGCCTGAAGTTGCAGAGTAAGATAATAATTAAATGAAGTGAGCAAACATTGTACGTTATAAAGATAAGGTACAAAGGCTAACAAAATACCTGTTAGCAAAGTGTTTGTTTTCACTTCATACATTCATTTTTAAATAGCTCTATGTTCTTGTTATTTGAATTTAAGTACGACGATGTGGTGATAACACCTTGTATTACTGCTTACACAATAATCTTAGAATGTTTACAAGTGATAGCCTTGTAGATGCCTATCTTATTTTAGATTCCTTTAAAACACATCTCATTACGCTTCCCTCTATTATCGCTTAAACGATGCAAAACTAACTGCACTGACTAGTGAAAAGTATAACCTCTGATATTTAAATATAACTCCACTTCCATTAACCATAATTTAGGATAAATAAAAAAAGGTCATAACAGGTTTTCAATCATTGAGTTATCAGTAGTGACGGTATATATAAATCAGAGAAAATACACTTAATTTACTGGCATCTATAAGGGTTATTTAAGTGTAGGGGGGCGTGTCGAAAGTTTTTTATTTTAGTATGTTAGTAAGGGGGATTGGATAGGATATAAATTATATTAATAGTGGAAAGAGCAGCATAGTATTTCGTTCAGAATAAAACGAAATACTATTAACGTAAACTATTTTAATGTCAAACTAACGCGACGGCTAAGCGAAGAATCTGTTTGGTTTTTCATTATTTTAGCATTTTCCACAAGTGTTACTTGTTGACGGTCAACACCTAAATTAACAAGCTCTTGCTCAACTGATTGTGAACGTCGTTTAGCTAATTTTTGGTTGTAAGATTTACGACCAACATTGTCTGTATATCCTTGAAGCTCAACTTTTACTGGGTAAGCTTTTAATACACCTACAACACATAACTGTTGTAGATTAGAAACTGCAATAGGCGTATCCATATTAAAATCAAAATAACGTGGTGTAAAACCTGTTAATTTAACGTCCTCTATTACAAGGTATGGAATACATTCATTGGGCACTACAATGGTTGCTACGCTATCAATATTTGTTTGAAAAAAAGTGCTAGTTGAAACAATTTCTTGTGGTGCGATAGGTTCAGGTACAGTGCTACAAGCACTTAATAATGTAATACCAGAAACAAGCGTAGCTATTTTAAGTTTCATTAAATTTTCCTTTTTATGTGTTGTTGTGCTTTGAAATAATCGTTTTTATAACTGCATTGTATTTTATAAATCTCGTAATAACGTATTACCACGTTTAATTAAAAACTTTGCTTTAGTAAAAGATTTAATTTCCATTAACTTATTTGCATAGGTGAACAGATTACTTGCTACCTGCCTTTGTAATGCAACAAGAGGTTCAAAATTGACAGGGAATTGCTTTGCAAATTGCGCTATTTTCTTATCAATCGCGATATAAGTGTTAAAGCTTCTTGCTTCTGAAAGTTGTTTCTCTAAGCTTTCAATATCTTTTTTGTAAAAAATAGCGGCTGATGCCTTAGGGAAGATAGCTTTGTCAGGTGAGTTTTTCACATCTTCTGCATATTTCGATAGTTCACTAACCGCTGAAGTCATTTGCTTACTAAAGGCGATAATTTCTTTTGCACCTTTGTAGTTATAAAATACGAGTTCACCTGTTTTTATTAGCTCATTGAGCTCATTATAATTTTTATTGGTCAAAGCGGTATTAAATTTCTTTTCGAATAAATTAAAGGCTTCGCTAGTCGCTATATATTGTTCATTTGGAATTAATAGAGATAAATCGCTTAATAATGTTGTAACACTATTATCACCTATTTCATCGTATCGACCTTGAATAAGTAATCTATCTAATTTTTCAATAAGTGCAGTGATGATGGCTTGTCTGCTTGTTTCCTGTTGCTCTTGTATTTCTTGTAATCGCAAAGAGTCAGGATAGTATTCCAACCCTTGTTTTAATATTTTATTTACAGCAGCATGATTTTTATATTTTCCGTGACCAACGGTCGGTGCATCTTCAATTTTTTGTTCAAATACACTAATTAACTCTTGTTGGCGTTGTCGTAATAATGCTTGTGCAATTAAATTATTTTCCAATTTTATTTGATCTATCTTGGTCAGTAATTCAGATGCATCTAACACTAATAAACTATCTACTTCTATCGCCTGTTGATTATTAATTTGTAGTTCATTGGTTAGCAGTTTAATGTTTTCATGTTGTTGATAATACGTTTTTCCTGCTAAAACACTCACTGCAATAATTGCAAAGGTTATAGTTAATTTAGGAAATAAACGTTTTGAAAGCATAGATATTAATTCATCAACTTTTTCAATTCGATCTGCCTTTTTGAGCGCTAGTCCTTTTTTAAGTGATGACCAATGGTACAAACTAATGTTTTTTGGTTTAACCAATTTAGACGTTTGTAAATTGACTTTATTTGCAGCGATTCGATTATAAGGGTGCTTGCTACTTAGTAACTCATAGATGATACAAGAGAAGGCAAAAATGTCATCTTGTTCGCAAGTCGTTTCTTCGTTTAATTGTTCTAAACTAGCGTAAGCTGGAGTATGCCCATTTAGCCCTGTATTCGACGCGTTGTCTTGAATGGCATATTCATCTTCTAGGTTCAAAGAGCGAGCAACACCAAAATCAAATATTTTTATATTACCTGATCGAGTTAAAAAGATATTAGAGGGCTTAAGGTCTGTATGAATTAGCCCTTCTTGGTGTGCATAACTTAATGCACTTGCTATCTGAGTAATGATCGTTTTTGTTTTTTCAAAGGAGATACCAAGCGGCTTTGAACTATTGACCACTTGATCTAACGACTCACCATCTAACCATTCCATTACCATAAAATGGTAATCACCATCCGAATTGACATCATAAACTCGAATAATATTAGGATGTGATAATTTTTGAGTCTGCAAAGCCTCATTAATCAAAATTTGTTGAGCATCAGGCATGTCAGAAAATTGTGTTTGTAATACTTTTATCGCAACAAAAGGTTCAGTGACTCCTGCTTGTTTTAAATGTAAATCAACAGCACGGTAAACATCACTCATACCACCTGTACCAATTTGACTTTCAATTAGATAACGTTCATTAAAACATTTATTAATCAAATTAGAATTTGATATATTTTTTGGAGTGATAATGTTTTTTTTGGTAATGATCGTTTTGTCATCATTTGATGAGTGCTCAGAGTTCTTCATAATAATTTAATAAATCCATTTGTTTATTACTTGCTTAGATCATTAGTATTTGACTAATTTCATCGATATGCTACTGATCTTTGCCAACAAAGCAAGTTAGTTTAACTCGCTTTATAAAATCATTATTAATTTAAAATTATTTTTATTTTAGTGATATTGGAATTAATGTCCTATTAAAACAAAGGATAATAAAATATCTTGCTTGTTTTTAACCTAAGGTAGGTATTTTTAGCGTCATTTAGTTTATATATTGTTTATGTTTTTTGGTGGAAAATATAGATATGTGTTATTTAAAATAAAAAAGAAATGAAAATTATTCACAAATGGGGATTGATGTTTATAGCCATTAAAATATATGATATTTTTTGATGGGATTAGGTCGTTTCTTGATGTAATTATGATTTTGTATGGCAGTTACATTTTTTTTACTAAAGGCGCGTTATTAAAATTTATATCTACTAATTATGATTTACACTCGTATAAAAATATTTATACTCTTCTGAATTAAATTTATTAATAGTGATATTTAGCTAATTTTTCTAAATAATTCATTGAGGTTAAAGTTTCGCATGCGAGTTGATTTTAAAATAGTAAGTTATCATCGTTTATCGCCAGAGCAGGTTTCTGATTTTTCTGTCGAAGAAAATGCAGTATTTGGTCGTTCTAATGCATCTGATTGGTGTTTACCTGACCCAGAAAAAGTAGTTTCAGGTTCTCACTTGAAAATAGAAAAAGAAGCTGATGGATTTTATGTCCACGATACTTCTACTAATGGCGTTTTTATTAATAGAAGCGTTGAGCCGCTAGGTAATCATTCAAAACATCATTTATGCAATGGTGATCTTCTTTCGATTGGAGATTATGAAATTGCGGTCGAGATAAAAGATGATGTACAAAAAGTAAGTCAAAACGATAAAGAACTTATAAAATCTCCTACTTCAAGCCATGTTAAGATACCTGATTCTATTCAGAATGAGCCTGTTGAGTTTCTTGCCCAAGATTTACTTGCAGATGATAAATTAACCGCATTGCCTAGTATTAATAACGATCTTAATGATAATTTCGTAGCGCCTAAATCTACATCGACTAGTGCGATTCCAGAAGAGTGGGATTTTAATCTATTAGATGATGATGAATTGACGACTTCTGAAGAAAAAGAAGATCTTCTTGAAGAACCATCAGCGATTGTTGAAGCAAAATTGGTTATTGATAAAGAGCCATCAGCGATTGTTGAAGAAGAATTGGTTATTGATAAAGAGCCATCAGCGATTGTTGAAGAAAAATTGGTTATTGATAAAGAGCCATCAGCGATTGTTGAAGAAGAATTGGTTATTGATAAAGAATCATCGACTATTGTTGAAGAAGAATCAATTTTTGTTAAAAAACCATTGGCTATTGTTGAAGAAGAGTCATTTATCATTGAAGAGTCTCCTGTTGTTCTTGAGGAGCCAATTGAAGCGCCAGATTTGCATGTTGTTGAACCTGTTGCTATTAGAAAAACGGCGATAACGAATATCAATACAGCTGATATTGCATTGGGTGATGTACACAATAGTGTAGAAGATAACCCGAGTGCTAAATCTACTATCCCTCCTACGATTAAAGCCGCTTATATTGCACCCAAGCAAGCAATGCGAAATGAAAAAAATGTAACGATACCAAACAAAAAAATTGTTAATGCATCGAAAGTAGAAAACACTACCAATAATGATTTATCTATGTTTTTTAAAGGGTTAGGTCTTTCGGATAATGTTAATACAGATCTTATTTCAGAAGACGTTATTTTTGAACTTGGTCAATCGATGAATTTAATGTTTATGGGCTTAATCAAATTATTAAGACATCGTGCTTCTTTAAAAAGTGAATTTAAAATAAATCAAACCACTTTCCAGCCGCAAGAAAATAACCCATTAAAGTTTTCAGCAACTATTGACGATGTATTTAACAATTTATTTTTACATGGTGGTAGTAGCTTTCTATCTTCTGAAATGGCTATTAAATCAGCTTTTAATGATACTGAAAAACATGATAAAGCATTATCAGCAGGCAATATGGGAGCGTTGTTAGGTGTATTGAATCAACTAGCACCAGAGCAAATTAATCTTAAAAATAATCAAGATCATTATTTCGATAAATTGATTCGAGCAAATAAACATGCAAGAAATTGGGATTTATACACTCAATTACATGATGACCTAAAAAATGAAATTTCTACTCATGGGAGCAGTGCTTTGACGGACGAGTTTGTTAAAGCGTATGACGAAAAAATTAAATCATTATAAAGCAATCTAAATTACAGGATATAAAATGAAATTATTTATGAAGCATATCAGCACATTAGCGATTTTGACGAGCGTACTGATGTTATCTGCTTGTTCTAGTTCAAATATTTTTTCTTCAGCGGCTAATGCATTAGTTTCTCCATCAACAGACCTTATATTTCATGTTGCCGAGGATGTTAATCCTGACTTGAATGAACGACCATCACCTGTCGTTGTGACAATCTATCAATTATCTTCACGTACCATTTTTGATAATCAAGATTTCTTTTCTTTATATGAAAACGCACAAGCAATATTAGGACCTGACTTATTAACTAAACAAGAGTTAGAGCTTCAACCTGAACAAGAAATAACTCAAACATTGAAATTAAATAAAAATGCAAATTACGTCGGCATTGTTGTTGCTTATCGAGATGTTGATAATTCTCGCTGGCGTGGTGTTGTTGAAGTTTCTCCTACTGGGTATGACGATATTGATATTAATATCGAAAAATTAGCGGTTTACATTAAAGACTAAGCTTTTAACCTAATAGGAAACTTATGAGTGATATAAATTCAACTGTTTGGTCTGAAGGAATGTTCCTTCGACCTCAACATTTTCAACAACAAGAGCGTTATTTAGAATTCCAAAGCGCCTATATGAATAAAACTTGTACTCCATATCATTGGGGGCTTTTTGATATTGAGATTGATAAAAACTTATTATCGCTTGGGCAATTCGGTTTAAATAATTTGCAGTGTGTTTTTCAAGACAACACTATTGCATTATTGCCAGAGCATGCACCATTACCTAACTCAATCAGTATTGCAGAAGGGGTGGTTGACCAACTTATTTATATTACTATTCCAGTTAATAAAAGTACTAGTTTAAATATCTCAGACCCATCAGAAGCCGTCATTACACGCTTTAAATTTCATGATCAAAATATTATGGACGTGAGTATTGGTAGTGATGCGCTTGAAACATTGCAAGTAGCACAGTTAAATTGTCAACTGAAATTACAAAGTGAAGACCGCTCTGGTTATATTTCATTTGCTATTGCGCGTATTGTTGAAGTAACTGAAGAAGGAGGTGTTTTGTTAGATAGTAAATATATTCCTCCTTGTTTTAGTGTTCATAATTTCCCGATATTATTTAACCTGATTCAAGAAATATCGGGCATGGTCAAACAACGTGCCGATGTATTGGCAGCAAGGCTTAATCAAGGTCAAGGCGTATCGAATTCAATCGCAGACTTCTTAATGCTGCAATTGCTTAACAAGTATCAGCCAATTTTTGAGCATTATCATTCTATTACAGGGCTACACCCTGAGAAGCTTTACACTACGTTGATTAGTTTTGCTGGAGAGTTAGCTACATTTTCAACGCCAGAGAAACGCGTTAAAAAGATGCCAATATATAAGCATGATGAGTTGACGGTTACTTTTGGTTATTGCATGTCCGTTATTAATCATGGGTTAAGCAGTGTATTAGAACAAACAGCAACGCAATTACCTTTAAAAGAAAGACAGTTTGGTATTCATGTAGCCCCATTAAATGATAAAAAATTAATCGACCGTGCAGACCTTATCTTGGCTGTAAAAGCTGACGTTTCAAACGAAGAAATTCGTCAACATTTACCTTCACAAATCAAAATTGGTTCTGTTGATACGATTCGAGATTTGGTTAATAACCAGCTAACAGGGATTGGTTTAACCAGTTTACCTGTTGCACCTCGCCAAGTTCCTTTCCATTCAGGCTACCATTATTTTCAACTCGATAAATCAAGTATTCATTGGACTAAATTGCGTACCAGTGGTGGCATTGCTTTGCATTTTTCAGGTCATTATCCGGGCTTACAACTCGAACTATGGGCTGTTAATAGTTAATGATTCTGAAGGTTGCGTTAAGCAATCAAATTTAGAGTAGATTTTTGAACGATATTGTTTGATGCATTTATATGCTGGCAATCATCGGCATATGCATATGAATAATGCTTTAGGTAATAATTAAAGCATTCATCAAGGACCGAAGAACGTGAATGATAAAACGATTGTAAAACCGACACCTGGTAAGAGAAATGCAATGCCTAGTCCTGGTAAGCAGGCTAACGCACCAGAGCCAACACTAGGGGATGATAGCGACAAAACAGTTATATTTGAAAATGCAAACTATAGACCAGTTAGCAAGCCTATTTTAACTATTTCAGAGAACCCAGTCGTTGACCGTGCAGAACATTTACTTTCACTTTGTTGTCAATTACGCATTATTGAGAGTCACAATGATATTAGCGGATTACGTTATCAATGCATCGAATTAATCAAAAATTATGAACAAGAGCTTAGAGGTGAAAGTATCAGTGCGGACATTATTGAATCTGCACGTTATTGTATCTGTTGTTTCCTCGATGAAACGGTACTAAATACCAAGTGGGGCGAAAATAGTAGCTGGGCTGCAGAAAGCTTATTATCGACATTCCATAATGAAACTTTTGGTGGAGAGTACTTTTACACTTTACTCGATAATGCCATGCAATCACCAACGACTAAATGTCAACTTATCGAATTAATGTATCTTTGTTTATCACTTGGTTTTATCGGAAAAATGCGTTTTGAAGAGCAGGGTGAAACTAAACTAGAAAATTATCGTGAAGCTGCTTACCTAGTAATAAAAGATAATAAACCTGATAGTCATCGCGAACTATCGCCAGGTTGGCAGACTAAAATAGCAAAGGGCACTGAGCTACAACAAACTTTTCCAGTATGGGTTGCGGTGACTTTTTTTGCTGCGGTCATGATGTTTGTTTATATGACATTCAGTTATAAAATAAATGAATATTCTTCATCCGTTTACGACCAACTTACTCAGCTTGTCCCGTGGGAAGATTCAACGTTAGTGGAAACATCGAAAAACAGTGATGAATTCACCTTACTTCAACAACACCTTCAAACTGAAATACAACGTGATCTTATTAGTGTCACTGAACTTAATGATCGTATTCGAATCTCTATTAATGCGCGTTATTTATTCGCATCTGGTAGTGCAGGCCCGCGTCAAGATTTCGAAGTGGTGCTAAGTAAAATAGCGCGTACTTTAGAAAGTACACAAGGGAAAATCTTAATTACAGGCCATACCGATAATGAAAGAATATTTACCACTCGTTTTCCATCTAATTGGCACCTCTCACTTGCGCGTGCGACGTCTATTGCAGATGTACTTGCGCGTAATGGCTCGTTAAGCGGACGTCTCTGGCCTGAAGGTCGCGGTGCAGATGAACCTATTGTTGAAAATGACAGTAAAGAACATCGAGCAATGAATCGAAGAATTGAAATCGATTTATTATATTAGTTGATAAGCAAAGGTATTTTACGTGTCATTTAAATCTGTGTTAAAAAAAATAATGTTTAAACTGAAATCAAAAGCGGTAATAACGGCCATTGGTTTAATTTGTTTAGCTCTACTTATTTGGTTTGGTGGGCCATTGATTGCCATTGCTGGTTATGAACCTTTACTCTCAACTACATCACGTCTGGTAGCATTGTTAATGATTGCTGTATGTTGGGGTGGATTTCATTTTATTAAAGGCATCAAAGAGAAAAAAAATAACGATGCGATGGTCAACACCATGATTAATGGTGATGACAACATTAAAAACGTCAGTGACGAAGCGATAAAAAAAGAAATCGATACGTTACAACAGCGTATGGTTCAAGCACATGACATCTTAAAGACTGCAAAATTAAGTAAGAATAAAAGTGTCTATGAGTTGCCATGGTATATCATGATTGGTCCACCTGGCTCAGGGAAAACCACTGCAATTCAACATTCAGGATTAGAGTACCCATTAAAAGAAAAAATGGGTGTTGATATGATTCAAGGTGTTGGTGGCACTCGTAATTGTGACTGGTGGTTTACTAATAAAGCTGTGCTTATTGATACTGCTGGTCGTTATACAACTCATGATAGTAATAAAAAACAAGATTCTCGTGCGTGGCAGGGATTTCTTGGTTTACTTAAAAAATACCGTCCTATTCGCCCTATTAACGGCATAATTATTAGCATGGGGTTAAGTGACTTACTGAGTCAAACTAAAACCGAACGTAACTTACATGCACGTGCAATTAAACAACGTTTACAAGAATTACAAAACCAGCTTGGCATGACATTTCCTGTTTATGTTTTACTATCAAAATGTGATTTGATTGCTGGTTTTAATGAATTTTTTGATTCATTTGAAAAAGAAGATTGTGAGCAAATTTGGGGCGTTACTTTTCCATTAGAAGCGGAAAATGGAGACAGTATTGTAAGTGGGTTTAATAAAGAGTTTCATGCTTTATTAAAAAACCTTAACGATAAAGTAAATTCAAAGCTTAAAAATGAACGTAATCAAGAACGTAAACGTGTTATTTACGAGTTTCCTAAGCAATTACGTCTATTACAAAGTGCAGCGGATGATTTCTTAAAAGAAATATTCTCGCCTAATTCATACGAAGTTGCACCTATGCTCCGTGGTGTTTATTTAACCAGCGCGACGCAAGAAGGGGCTCCGATTGATAAGCTACCTTCGGATTTGTTGACTTCTAATCGTGCTCATTTAAATACCAGTAATAGTCATCCATCTCGCAGTTATTTTATTAAGCACTTGCTAGAAGATGTTATTTTTCCTGAAAAAGATCTTGCAACGACAAATAAGCATCATGATAAACAACATTTAATTTTAAAGCGTTCAGTACTTATTATCGCATCATTATTAACCATTGGTTTTTCTGCTGCCTGGTGGCAAAGCTATAATTGGAATAGCGATCTAGTTGATAAAACAGAGTCTGCTTTAACCACTTATAAAGACATTACAGAAGGTGGATTAAAAGACACAAATGACATCATAAAAATCACTAAAGGCTTAAGTGTACTGAGAGATCTACCCGTTGGTTTTGTCAATGAACCATCGAGTGATGACATACAAACGTGGGGCTTATATCAAGGGGATAAACTGAAACAGCCTGGTATTGGAGCTTATAAACGTGCATTAAATGCCTATCTTGCACCTTATTTAAGTTCTGTTTTATTACAAGAAATGGCTGAAAATAACGACAACCTTAATTATTTATACCTCACACTAAAAACGTATTTAATGCTTTATCAACCAGAGCATTATAAAGAAGAAGATGTTAAAGCTTGGTTTGAAGTGTATTTTGATCGAAAAATAACAGGTGAAATTAACGCAACGGTTCGTGAACAGCTTAATCTGCACGTAGAGACAATGCTTGAATTAGGTGGTCGTAATCAAAAAGTTGATAACCCTGCGATTAAAGATGCACGTAAAAAGCTGAGTAGACTCACGCTAGTAGAGCGTGCATACCAACGTCTGCAATCGGACTATATTCCAAGTAATATACCTGATTTCAAACTCGTTAATATTATCAGTTTAGATAGCTTAAATGCATTTCGTTACCAAAGTGGTAAAGATTTAACTCAACCTATTCCTGGGCTGTACACCTTTAATGGTTTCCACGGCATATTTAATATAGAAAAAAAACGTATTGTTAAAAGTCTTGTTGAAGACCGCTGGGTATATGGCGAAGGCAAAGATGCGCTCACTGCTTCAAGTGAAGATCAAATTATTAAACAATTAGAAAATAAATACTTTCAGGATTATATCTATTATTGGAATGGTTTCTTGAATGACTTAGTACTGCAACCCTTTGATAATGAAGTTAATGCGAATCATATTATTCATGAGTTAGCGAATTCAGATGCGCCCTTGAAGAATATTATTTTAGCCGTTCAAAAAAATGTCGAGTTAACTAAAGTACCTGTTTCTAAAAATGCAAAGGCAGCGTTATCCGTTGCTGAAAGTGCATCGGATGAATTATTACGTGCTAAAAAATCACGCATTAGTCGCTTATTACCAAAAGACGATCTTGATTTAGAAATACAGCTTCCAGGTAAAGAGGTTGAATATGCTTTTGAAGACTTACTTAACATTAATGCTGCAGATCTTGATAAAGCAGGAGATATTTTAAGAAATCTAGACCGCAATATTGAGAAAAAGAACTTAGCAGTAAATCGAGTATACGGTTTCTCTAAAGATGAATTTCAAATCGACTATGCGCAAGTCGGCCGAGACTTAAATGAGCAAGCAGGGGAGTTACCTTTCCCTGTTTCTGGTTGGTATGACAGCATTTTAGTGTGGTTAGAACGTCGCGTTGCAGTAGAAAATAAAAATAGATTGTCTGAAGCGAAAAAAGATCTCAATACGCTATGGCGTAAAGAAGTCTTAAATGAATGCCGTCGCGCCATTGTTGGTCGTTATCCTTTTGATAATTCAGCAACAAGAGAAGTTAGTATTCAAGACTTTAGCCAATTCTTCGGCTATGGCGGAACGTTGGATACCTTCTTCGATAGACATTTAAGTGAATATGTAGATACCAAACGAAATCCATGGGTATTCTCTGAAAATATTGGCTTAAACCAAAGCATTTTGAGTGTGTTTCAACGAGGTGAAGTTATTCGTGAAAACTTCTTCGAAAGCGGCATGAAAAAAGTACAAGTTAGTTTCGCTCTAAAACCACTGTATTTAGATCGCAATACAAGCCATTTTAAATTGATTGTTAATGAACAAGAGCTTAATTATCGCCATGACCCTATCCGTTCAACGCAGTTTGTTTGGCCTGGTAGCGGTAATGCAGAAACGCGTGTGGTATTTACACCTCCAAACGGCGGACGTTCTATTACTAAACAATATTTTGGTGATTGGTCTTTATTTAGGTTCTTAGATGCTTTGGCTTATCAACGACCAGAAACGAAGAAAGATGACCAACTTAATATTTCTTTAAGTGGTAGTGAAGCGAAGGTGTTATTAACAGCAAGAAGTGCCAACAACCCATTTTGGAAAAGAGATCTAGCGAGGTTTAGATGTCCGAGCAATCTATAATCTTGAAGACTGGGTACTGTGGGAAGATTCCTTCTAAAGGCGATTTTATTCAAAGTGATTTTGATTTTGATTTCTTAAGCATTTGGAGCGAATGGCTACAATCAGTGATTGCTGTGAGTAAAGAACAGCTAGAGCAAAATTGGTTAGATTGTTATCTGACTAGTCCTGTATGGCACTTTTCTTTATCGCCTAATGTGTGTGGTGAGTCTGCTTTTATTGGTACCGTTATTCCAAGTGTCGATAGAGTCAGTCGTTACTTCCCTTTTACAGTGGTTGCTAAGCATAATCTAACAGCCGTTCAGGCTTGGCATGAGAATGAATGGGATGTCAACTTTGAAAACAAAATATTAGAAGTGTTAGAAGACGATCTTGATATCGATACGTGGTTTGAAAAGTTGTCTGAACAAACGGAGCTTTTACAGGTTGAATGTATCAAAGTTAATGATGTCGAATCCTTAGATACGATCAAAAAAGGCTGGGTGATTAAAGGTAAACATAGTCCGACGGTATTGGACCTACTTCATCAGCAATATAATTTACATTTTAACGATTACAGTATTTGGTGGACAACAGGTTCAGATTTGATTGAACCCTGTTTCATCGTTACAGATGGTTTACCTCAGGTTAGCCAATTTGTATCAATGTTAGATGGTCAGTGGAAAAAGCGTGACTGGAATATTTGCGAGCTAGGGTAAAGGGGATTGTATGTCACAAACTAGTCACGCACAAAGTCATCGTGGTGCAGTACGTAAAATTAATGAAGATGCATTTCTTGAGCTTCCGCATAATGGCGTTTGGGTTGTTGCTGATGGGATGGGAGGGCACAGTGCAGGCGATGTCGCGAGCCAATTAATTATCGATACAATACAACGTGTTGTTGAATCTACGGAGTCTCAAGCATTAACTTGTGAAGTGCTCGTCAATGCACTTAAAAAAGCCAATGAAGAACTACTTTATATTAGTAAAAGCCAACTCAAAGGAAAGCTTGCTGGAAGCACGGTAGTAGTTTTATTTATTAAAGAACAACGTTGTCATATGTTATGGGCTGGGGATAGTCGTGGTTATTTATTACGCGATCAAAAACTATCTCAAGTAACAAAAGATCATAGCCAAGTTAATGACATGGTTGATGAAGGTATTCTGAAAAAAGAAGAAGCAGAAGCTCATCCCCTTGCTAATGTCATCACTAGAGCTGTAGGAGTAGATAAAGAGCTCGAGATTGAAATAAAAGAAGTTTATTTAAAACACAATGATGTTTTTTTACTTTGCAGTGATGGCTTAAATAAAGAAGTAAGTGATACAGAAATAGAGCAAGCATTACAATCGAGTTCAATTATTGACTCTGGCATGGCATTACTCCATACCTCTTTAGTGCGTAATGCGCGTGATAATGTCACTTGTGTTTTGATTAAGCATCAACAAAAACAACAACTAGTAACAACACCGTTGATAAATGATGATATTACGATTCCCTTTTTTAGGGCCTTAAGCTAACGATTAATTATTTAAAGTAATAAAGATATTTAGTGTTTACTTAAAAAGCTATCCGAACTTGGTATTGACATGTTTGTTGGCTTTAGAATATATTTCACTTTATTTTTATTTTATTTTTCGATGTTATTTTTTAGTGAATTTTTATAGTGACTTTACACATAAAGTCGTCACCTAGATACGTAAGAGACATGAGTTTATATGAGTTTATTTGATTTTACAGTTGAAGAACTGTGTTTGCCTATATCAGAAGAATCAACAACAGGCGCCGATCCAAGATCAGATATTTCTCCAACGTCGACTTACTACTTACTGAAAGACGTACGTAATAATGCGCGCACCAGTGAGCGTAAAGCATTAATAGATGAAGAAAGCATGGGATCTGTTGTCATTGAATGGCAACCAATACTTGATCAATTACCAAAAATCTTAATTGAAGATAGTAAAGATTTAGAATACATCGCTTGGTACATAGAAGCACTATGTCGCAAGTTTGGATTTAAAGGACTGGCCTTTGGTTTTGAATTAACAACAAAACTCATTGAACTATATTGGGATGATATTTATCCAATGCCTGATGACGGTGATATGCAAGAGCGTATAGCACCGTTAATCGGCCTTAATGGTATTGACGGTCCTGGAGCCTTGGTTGCTCCTATAAAATCTATTGCAATCACTGATGGCATAGATGTTTTCTCAACTTGGCAATACGAGCAAGCATGTGAAATTCAACGGTTAGATTCTGATAAGCAACAAAAGAAAATATCGGGTGGTGCGATTTCATTTGAAGATGTAACACAAAGTATTAAAGAAAGTACCAACTCTTTTTATATCGAATTACATAATGATGTTGAATCCGCTTTAAATGCTTTTTTATTGTTATCTGAAGCGATGGATAAAGCAATGAAAGGGGATCCGCAACCAACAAGTTATGTACGTAAGGCATTAGAGTCTTGTTTACATACGGTTAGTCATGTTGCCAAAGATATTTTAATTGAAAAAAAAGCAATTGAAGAAGAACAAGAAGCTATTCCTGAAGAAGTTGAACAGGAAGTGAATGAATTACCTGAGTCTGCTTTGCAGGCACAAGTAGAAACTCGCGAACAAGCACTACGTAAGTTGGATGAAATTGCTAGTTTTTTTAGAAAAACTGAGCCTCATTCACCTATGTCCTATGCCATTGAGCAAGTTGTTCGTTGGAGCGAATTAAGTTTACCTGAATTACTTCAGGAGCTTATTGTTGATGGAGATGCTCGAAATGGTTTCTTTAAGTTATCGGGTATAAAAACTGAAGACGCATCTAAATAATCCCTTTATTTAAATGCGTCATTTTCAATGTTAAGGAGTTTAACTTGAGTATACATAGTAAATTAAAAAAAGTAAGAAAGCCTAGAGTTCATATTACCTATGACGTAGAAACAGAAGGGGCAGCAGTAAAAAAAGAACTACCTTTTGTAATCGGTGTAACAGGTGACTTTTCTGGGCACAATACACAAGACTTAAAACCGCTTAAAGATCGTCGTTTTATTCAAATTGATCGTGATAATTACAACGACATTTTAAAACGTATGAATCCGAAATTAGATATCCAAGTTGAGAATACATTATCAGATGACGATTCTGAAATTGCGGTTAATTTATCATTTAAATCATTAGATGACTTTGAGCCTGCTGCGATAGTGAATCAAGTTGAACCATTAAAGCAATTAATGGAAACACGTAATAAATTACGTGATTTGATGACTAAAGTGGATCGCTCAGAAGATCTTGAAAACATCTTAGAAGAAGTACTTAATAATACATCAAGTCTAGATAAATTAGCATCGGAACTAAAAATTGAAGGAAATCAATAATGAGTACTGAAGAGCAAATTTTAGAGAATGCCGCAGCAGAAGAAACGGTTAGTTTATCTATTTTAGAACAAGCGATTGGTGCCACTAAGCAAACTGAAAGCTCACGTTCTGAAGAGTTGATCCGTTCATTAACTGAAGAAGCATTAAAAGGAACCGTTAAATGGAACAAAAACTTAACGGTTACATTTAGAGAAGCCATTGCTGCACTTGATATGACTATTTCTAAACAACTTTCTGTGATCATGCACAATAAAGAACTACAGAAGTTAGAAGGGAGTTGGCGTGGTGTTCACCACATGGTGAACAACTGTGAAACAAGCAAAACGTTAAAAATTAGAATTATGAGTTTAAGCAAATCTGAACTGCATAAAGATCTAAGTAAAGCCGTTGAGTTTGACCAAAGCCAAACCTTCAAAAAAATCTATGAAGCTGAATTTGGTACACCAGGTGGTGAACCTTATGGCGCATTAGTCGGTGATTATGAGTTTACTAATCACCCTGCTGATATCGAAACATTATCATTAATGTCAAATGTAGCAGCTGCGGGTTTCTGTCCGTTTATTTCAGCTTCTTCACCATCACTTTTTGGTTTTGAAAACTGGGAAGAGTTAACTAAGCCGCGTGACCTAGAAAAAGTATTCGAATCATTAGAATACACAAAATGGAATTCATTCCGTGAAAGCGATGATTCTCGTTTTGTAACGCTAACAATGCCTCGTGTATTAGCACGCTTACCTTACGGTGAAGCAACTAAACCTGTAGAAGCGTTTAGTTATGAAGAATTCGAATTAGATGAAAAAGGCATGCGCTCAGCAACAACCTCTTCAGACGAATACTGCTGGATGAATGCTGCATATCCAATGGCGACAAACATGGCGAAAGCGTTTGCTTCTTACGGTTTTTGTACTGCAATTCGCGGTGCTGAAGGCGGCGGTAAAGTTGAAGGTTTACCGACTCATGTGTTTACTAGTGATGATGGCGATCCAGATATTAAATGCCCTACAGAAATTGGCATCACAGACCGTCGTGAAGCAGAGCTAAGTAAATTAGGTTTCTTACCGTTATGTCATTATAAAAATACTGATTTTGCAGTGTTCTTTGGTGGTCAAACATGTCAACAACCAAGAATTTATGACAATCCAGATGCGACTGCCAATGCAGCCATTTCAGCAAGACTGCCTTACATGATGGCCACTTCACGTTTTGCTCATTACTTAAAAGTAATGGCGCGCGATAAAATTGGTTCTTTCATGGAAGCTGAAGATGTTGAAACGTGGTTAAACCGTTGGATCCTGTCTTATGTAAATGCAGCTGAAGGTGGTGGTCAAGAAATACGTGCTAAATACCCATTAGCTGACGCTAAAGTACAAGTTAAAGAGATTCCCGGTCAGCCAGGTGCATACAACGCAATTGCATGGTTAAAGCCATGGTTACAAATGGAAGAATTAACATCATCTTTACGTTTGGTTGCAAAAATACCAACGATTGGTTAATTAAACCTTTTTTTCTATGCGTATTGGCTAGAAAAAATTATTGTTTTATTTATCCAATAAACATCAGTGGGATATACGTTTTGCATCAGCGATGGGCAAAACGCATTTTCCACTATTTTTTATTTTTATAAGCAAATTAAAAAAGGATCGAATTTGTCATTGTTCAGCGAAGTATCTTTTTTAGATACAGAAACATTATTTGTTCAGCAGGAAAATGTGTCGATTCCTTCGGACACTTCTGTAAAAAAGTCGCTAAGCAAACGTGCAAAGATGGAACGTTTTCTCTATGAGTCTGACGATGTTAAATCGATTTTACTTTGGCTAGAAAACTTCTCGATTCCAAATAAAAACCTCACACGAAAAAGCCTTGAGCCGTTATTATTAAAAACAATTAGCGAGCTTGATGTCATGATTGAAAAGCAGATCAATTCCATATTGCATCACAAACAATTCCAAGCATTAGAGGCAAGCTGGCGTGGTTTAGCTTACATAATTGATCAAAAGGAAACGCAAGATAAAGAGGACAAATCAAAAATAAAAGTCCTTAATTGTAGCTGGAAAACACTCAGTAAAGACTTTGATAAGTCAATTGAGTTTGATCAAAGTGCTTTTTATAAGCTAGTACACAGCAATGAATACGATACTTCTGGCGGTGAACCATTTGGCGTTATTATTGGTGATTACCAAGTCTCACATAAGCCGCAAAAAGGGCTAAAAACAAATGATATCGATACCTTAAAAGATATCTCACGTGTTGCGGCTGCCTCTTTTTCTCCATTTATTACCTCTGCTGATTCATCACTTTTTTCCGTTGATGATTATTCTGGTTTAGGCTCTTATATCAATTGGTCTAAAAACTTTGAACAGCCTGAATACAGTAAGTGGCGTGCTCTAAGAGATATGGATGAATCCCGTTTTATTGGCATCACCGTACCCAATATATTAATGCGAAAGCCTTATAAAGAAGATGGCACAAGAAAAGAAGGTTTCAAATTTAAAGAATCAATCAAAGATCCACAAAAAGATCATTTGTGGGGAAATGCCGCTTATGCTTTCTCTGGTGTTTTATTGCGCGCATTTTCTGAATCAGGTTGGTTTGGGCAAATCAGAGGGATGGAGCCTGGCTTTAGGACCAAAGGGTTAGTGTGTGATTTACCAGCCGCTCAATTTGAGAATGAAAAATACCAAAAAAATAGCAAACCATCAGTTAATCTGCAGATTGGTGATAAATCAGAAAAAATACTCTCTGATAATGGTTTTATTCCAATTATTCCAGTGAAAGGCTGTGAACATTTAGTCTTTTTCAGTAACGCATCAGTTCAAAAAGCGAAACAATATAATTCATTAGCTGCAACAGTGAATTCTAAATTATCGACTATGTTGCAGTATATTTTTTGTGTTTCTCGTTTTGCCCATTATCTCAAAATACTAGGGCGTGAAAAGTTAGGTACTTATAGTTCAGCTGAACTTTGTGAGCGTGACTTACAAAAATGGCTACACCAATACACAGCAAGTGGTGATTCAACATCTGATTCAGTGCGTTGTAAATACCCTTTATATAGTGGTCAGGTCAAAGTTAAAGAGATAGCGAGTAAGCCTGGTTCTTATTATTCAATTATCCAATTACAACCACATTTTCAACTAGATCAGATGATTTCAAGTATCAGGTTGGTTACAGAATTTACACCTCAACATTAATGGAAGAGAGATGAAAAAAATTAAAGAAATGTTACAAGCAGGAAAGTTAACTGAAGCGATTCAATTTTTAGAAACTCAGTTAAAAGATGATCCAATGAATGTCGAATATCGCAGCTCGTTAATTGAATTGTTATGTATTAAAGGTGATCTTGAACGTGCAGATAAACAATTAAATTTAATGGTACAAAAACATCCTGATTTTATCATTGGCGCAACTAATTTACGCCAATTAATTCGCGCAGAACAAGCAAGGAAAGACTTTGCTAATGGAGTGTCTGTGCCTGAGTTATTTAATGGTACGACACCACACAGTGAAGCCTTATTACAATTAAGTGTTGAGTTGCATAACGGCGATGCTGCCTCAATGAAATTAAAAGCTGAAAGTTTAGAAGAAATTCGTCCTGAATTATCGATAAAACTTAATGATAATGTTGTTGCCGAAATGCGAGACCTTGACGATACATTAGGTGGTTTTATCGAAATATTTGGTACTGATGGAAAGTTCTATCTTGCTGAGTTATCACAAATTGACTTTATTACATTTAAACCTGCTGAATCAATTATTGAACAAGTATGGCGTCGTGTTGACTTAAGTATTAAAGATGGGCCTTCAGGCGAAGCGCATATTCCGCTTGTTTATGCACAAAGTGAAACTGATGCTGAAAAGTTAGGGCGTGAAACGGATTGGAAAGAATTCAGCACTGATTTTATGGTTGGAGTGGGTCAAAAAATGTGGTTTGTTGATGATGCTGCAGTACCATTTTCTGACTTTATTCGCTTAGAATCAGCTAGTTAATTATAGATAGGTTGAGATGAAAGTTACTAAACAGACTAGGAATAATGCTTCTTTGCTCGATAAGCTAATCGATGACTCTCCTCAGGATAGATATGAAACTGAAAGTTACCGAGGTATTAGTTTATCTAAATTGCGCCGCTATGTAGCAAGAGATCTTGAGAACTTACTTAATGCAAAAGTGCAATGGAATACTTGGCCTGATTATTATAAAGAATTAGACCAATCTTTGGCTAATTACGGTATGTCCGACTTTTCAAGCATGGCGATTGGCAGCATGGAAGGTCGTCAGTTACTGTGTGACAAAGTAACTGAGTCTATAAAACGCTTTGAACCTCGCTTTGTTGAGGTATATGTCGAAACGGTTGATAACGACCAACCTTTAGACAGAATCTTAAACCTACGTATTAACGCACTTCTTCATAACGATTCTGAGTTTATTGCTTTTGATTCTGAAGTTGAACCTGTTCACTTAGGAATGAAAGTAGTGGAGTCTTTATAATGAATGATGAACTATTAAGATATTACAACAAAGAGCTGTCTTTCATTAGAAACATGGGAGCGGAGTTTGCAAAAAACTACCCTAAGCTGGCCGGACGCTTAAAACTAAGTGAAGAAAATATTGAGGATCCTCATGTTTCAAGGTTGATTGAAGCTTTTTCTTTGTTGACAGCCCAAGTTAGGCAGAAGCTTGATGATAGTTTTCCAGAATTAACCGATGCATTATTAGGTCAACTATACCCAGACTATCAAGCCCCAATTCCATCGATGTCAGTGATAAAAATGGAAACTGAAAATGTTTCTACTACTGGTGTTGTACTACCTCGTGGAACAAAAGTTGAGAGTCAAGCACAAGGTCTTAAAACCTGTTATTTTCAAACGTGCTATGACACAAAATTATGGCCTTTAAGTATTACTGACGGTAAGTTTCAAAATGCGCCTTTTAATGCACCTAAGTCAATATGGAGTCAGCCAGCACGGTCTGTTATTAAATTAAGCTTTAGCACTGATTTTAAAGATGTAAGCATGCCAACACTCGGTATTGATAAACTACGTTTTTATTTACATGGTCAACCTCAACAATCTTTTTTGTTATACGAGTTACTTTCTGCTCATTGTATTGGGTTAGGTATCTGTAAACCTGGTGAATTTAACAATATACAATATTTAGAGCCTAGAAATATAAAACCTCTAGGATTTGACGATGATCAACAAGTCGTTCCCTATAGCAAGCGCTCTTTTTCAGCTTATCAAACACTGATTGAAAATTTTGTTTTTCCTGAAAAGTTTTTATTTTTTGAAATAGAAAACTTTAACCAAAAATGGCCAAATATTGAGGATAAATTCGATATTTACATTTACCTAGATCAAGTCTCTGAAGATCTAGAAAAACAAGTGACGGCTGAAACATTCATGCTTGGGTGCACACCCATTATCAATTTATTTGAGCAAGAGTTAGAGCCTATTCGTATTGAGCCTTCTCAGCATGAATACAAATTAGCCGTTAAATATATGGATTCTGATGTCTCTGAAATCATTCAAATAAAGAAAGTAGAAGCATACGATCAGAAACAGAACTCAATTAAAGTGACGCCATTCTATGGAGAAACACATCCATCGTATGAAGACCAAGACAGAGCTTTTTGGCATGCTCGAAGAGAAGCATCTAGTTGGGCAGGTGGCAGTGCTGAAAATGGAACAGAGCTTTATTTATCGTTAATTGATCATGAATTTAAAGGTTTCCATTTAGAAGATGAGTATAGCCGATGGATTTTACGTACTTCAGCATTATGTAGTAATCGTAATTTACCTACCTACCTTCCATTTGGTAGTGATCAGGTTGCAATGACCGTTGCTGAACATGCCGATATTATCACCCAGGTAAAATGTTTATTAACACCAACAACACCGGTTAGAGCTGAATTAGGTGACGCGACACGTTGGCAGTTGATTAATCATTTAACGCTTGATCATTTCCACGGTGATAATGCGCTTTCAACGTTAAAAGAGACTTTAAAACTATACGACTTCAAAAATACGCCAGAAAATAAAACATTGATTGAAAACATCGAAGGTATTGAGCTGAAAAGCGCTACCGCGAGAGTTAATCAAAAAGGACGTATTAGCTTTTGTAGTGGCACTGAAATATTATTAACCTTCGCTACAGATCACTTTGCTGGTAGTGGTATTTTCTTCTTCTCCGCAATTCTAGATCATTTCTTCTCACAATTTGCAGCCATTAATAGCTTCACTCGCTTAAGTATTAAATTTAAAGGGCAAGATAATATTTATCATCAGTGGCCTAGCCGTGCGGGAAATATTAAATTGCTATGAACATAAAAGATCTCCTAGATAATCCAACGGAATACGATTTTTTTCAAGCGGTGTATACCATTGAGAGACAGTTAGCGGTAGGTAAAGATCAACAACAAAAAGTTGGTCACGACAGCATTCCTAAAAATGAATTGATCCGTTTTAAATCAGATCAAACGTTAGGTTTTCCGGGGGCGCCACTAAGCAAAGTAGAACAGCGTACTGCTTCTAAAAATAATACTGCTTATGATATGCACGTTTCTTTTATGGGAGTTACTGGCTCAAATGGCGTCTTACCTCAGCATTATACAGAGTTAGTACTAGAGAGAGTTAGATACAAAGACACTGGCATGCGTGACTTTTTTGATCTGTTTAATCACCGCTTACTATCATTATATTATCGCGCATGGGAAAAGTATCGCTTTCCAATAGGCTTTGAAAATTATAGCGAAGATAAACCTGATGCTTTCTCAAACGTACTAAATCAACTTACCGGTAATACATCTAGCTCAGGTAAATATTACGCAGGTTTTTTCAATCGTAAAATTCGTAATGTGCAAGGGCTAAAGCAAGTCCTTAATGACTTTACTGGTTGTGAAATTGAAATTGCACAATTTCAAGGGAAATGGCAACAACTGGCAGAAGCAGATCAAACTAGATTAGGTAAACGT
Source organism: Psychromonas sp. SP041 (assembly GCF_000470315.2). GTDB lineage: Bacteria > Pseudomonadota > Gammaproteobacteria > Enterobacterales > Psychromonadaceae > Psychromonas. The sequence continues at coordinate 18,634 of NZ_CBRF02000003.1, read as the reverse complement.
TCACAACCCGAAGGCCAGTTTGCTTGTTTAGGGCATGATTCATGTATTGGCAGTAAAGTATGGGATATCAATTCAAGTATCAATATTACTATTAAAGTTAATTCTAAATCGAACGTGAAAGACTTTTTAAATGGCGGCAGTATTAATCATGGTGTTAAAGACATCATTAACAAATATTTAGGCACATCTATCCAACACAAATTACAACTTGAGTTGCTTAATGAGCAGGTCGCCATTTCGCAATTGTCTAAAAATGCAATACCACTAGGTAAAGGTGGAGGACTTGCAATTCACAGAAAAAATTTAAAGAAAAAAACAATAATATATCTGTAAATATGAATAAGTTAATAAATCAAAGGATAACGATATGTCAGCAATGACTCTGAATAAACTAGTTGAAAAACTCAATGCCGAATGTAAAGAATCATTAGAAAAAGCAGCGTCTATTTGTAATGGAAGAAGTCAATTTACAGTTGAAATTGAACATTGGTTACAAGCAATGTTAGAAAATGACATTGGTGATTTAAAGCTTATTGCATCAACATTTGATTTAGATAGTGACCAACTCATCTCTGAATTACGCATCGGTTTAGAAAAACTAAAAACAGGTAATAGTGCATCACCAAGTTTATCTCCGCATATTGTTAATTTATTACGTCAAACTTGGTTAAATACAACAATTGAATTTAACGACGCTAAAATACGATCGGCTTATATTATTTACACATTATTGAAAGATGAGTCATTGTGTTCACTTATCTCTCGTTCAGCTAAACAATTATTAGAAATTGATGCTTCACAACTCTTGCATGCATGGCCACAAATCTCAGCACAATCTCAAGAGCAGCCAGGATCGGCTTCAAATGAAAGTGAAGCAGCTACACAAACTAGCGGTGCAATAACCAAAACACCTAGCCTTGACCAATTCACACAAGACTTAACCGCTCAAGCGAGAGCAAATAAATTAGACCCAATTTTAGGGCGTGATAACGAAATACGTCAAATGATTGATATATTAACGCGCCGTCGTCAAAACAATCCAATCTTAACGGGTGAAGCTGGCGTAGGTAAAACCGCAGTCGTTGAAGGGTTAGCATTAAGAATTGTAGAAAAAGATGTCCCTTTAGTGCTTCAAAATGTATCAGTACGAGTACTTGATTTAGCGTTATTGCAAGCTGGTGCAGGCATGAAAGGGGAATTTGAAAATCGCTTAAAAGCATTAATAAATGAAATAAAAGCATCAATCAACCCAATCATCTTATTTATCGATGAAGCGCACACCATGATCGGCAGCGGTGGTCAGGCAGGGCAAAATGATGCCGCTAATCTATTAAAGCCAGCTTTAGCTCGTGGAGAGCTTCGTACAATAGCTGCAACAACGTGGGCTGAATATAAAAAATACTTCGAAAAAGATGCGGCTTTAGCTCGTCGCTTTCAAGTTGTGAAAGTGGAAGAACCAAGCGAAGAAACCGCTATTATCATGATGCGTGGTTTATTACCTATCATGGCAAATCATCATAATGTACTTATTTCAGATCAAGCATTAAAAGCATCTGTTTCATTGTCTAAACGTTATATTAATGGTCGACAACTGCCAGACAAAGCAGTGAGTTTATTAGATACAGCATGTGCTCGAGTTGCAATGAGCCAAGCTTCAACACCAGGTGCAGTAGAAGCATTGCAACGCAAAGAGCAACAAGTGACGGCTCAAATAAAACTGTTAGAAAACGAGCAAAAAACAGGCGTTATTCATAAAAAACAATTACTCGCGTTAAACAAAACATTGAAGCAAGCTCAGAAAGAACTCATCCCATTAAACGAGCAATGGCAAAAAGAGTTACAGCTTGTAAAACAAATTTCAGTATTAATTACCGCACTACAACAAGATAAAGTTGAAGACCAAAAAGAAAAACTTGAAGAATTAACAAAAATCAAAAAAGAGATGCTAAGTAATCCATCTCCAATGGTGCATTGGGAAGTGGATGAACAATTAGTGGCAGAAGTCATTGCTGATTGGACTGGTATCCCGGTAGGTAAAATGAAAAGTGATGAAATAAAAAATATTTTATCACTACAAGAAACAATGGCTAAACGCATTATTGGCCAAAACGATGCATTAGATATCATTGCTAAAACAGTACAAACATCTCGTGCACATTTAAGTGACGAAACAAGACCAAATGGAATCTTTTTACTAACAGGTCCAAGTGGAGTGGGTAAAACAGAAACCGCATTAACGCTAGCTGAACAAGTTTATGGTAGTGAAGAGAATGTCACCGTTATTAACATGTCAGAGTTTAAAGAAGAGCATAAAGTATCAATGTTAGTTGGTGCTCCTCCTGGTTATGTTGGTTATGGAGAAGGCGGCGTATTAACAGAAGCCGTTCGTCGTAAACCTTATAGTGTTATTTTGCTAGATGAAATGGAAAAAGCACACCCTGGCGTACAAGATGTATTTTATCAAGTTTTTGATAAAGGAATTATTAAAGACGGCGAAGGCCGAGATATTGATTTCAAAAATACCATTATCATTATGACATCTAATGTAGGCACGGACACAACCATGGAGTTATTTGAAGATGAAGAAACAGCACCTTCTTTCTTAGGGTTGCAAAAAGCATTAAAAAATGATCTTTTAGATATATTTAAGCCTGCGTTTTTAGGCCGAGTTAATGTTGTGCCTTATCTTCCTTTATCTAAAGAAGTTATCAATGAAATAGCAAGATTGCAACTCGAAAGAATAGGAAAGAGATTTGATAAAAATTATCAAGCAAAATTTGAGTATTCAGAAAAAGTGGTAGAAAAAATAACATCGATGTGTGACGATAGTGGATCAGGTGCAAGAAATATTTATAACATTTTACAAAAGTCTTTATTGCCACAACTGTCTGTTAAAACACTTGAAAAGTTATCAGAAGGTAAAAAGATAACCGCTATTAAAGTAGGTGTTAGCAAAGATGAATTTACTTTTAAAGTGTAATCAAAAAGCGTCTAACTAATTGAGAGTAGTTGAAGGGATGACTTTCATGGAATATGTTAATACATTGTTTTTATAATGATTATATTGCATTAAATATCAAATTTAATTCAAAATTTCATTGTCATTTTTTGCTGTTTTTGTATACTGTTTGCTCTTCAAACTAGACGTTAATGTTTTTGTTTGAAGTCATTTGTTGTTAAAACATTTACAGTAAATTTATGCTTTAAATGTACTCAACTACTTCTTTAAAATATTTTATAAAACCTATGTATAAGGGACATTTGAATGCAAGCAAATACTTATTTAAATTATGAAGGAATCAAAGGCGAAACAACTGCTGAGGAATATGCAGATTTAATTACTGTTCTTTCTTTAGATTGGAATGTTAGCCGTGAACTATCTTCATTCACTGGTACTGCACAAGACCGTGAAGCAAGTTCTACTCGTTTAGGCGATGTAACAATCACTAAACTACAAGACAGTGCGTCACCAGACCTTTTTAAAGAAGCAACAATTGGTAAAGGTAAATCAGCTGTTTTTCATATCACTAAACAAGGTGATAAAATTGAAGAAATCATGAAAATCGAATTAACAGATGCAATGATTTCAAGCTACAGCGTATCTGTTCAAGGCGACCGTCCAGTTGAACACATCACAATCAGCTACACTGAAATGATGATGACTGTTACTCCAACAGACGATCAAAATAACATTACTGCACCGTTAGTTTACGGTTACAGCGGTGTTAAAGGTCAACAAATGTAATTTTGTTGATTTAAGACTCTAAGAGCAACACTATTGTTGCTCTTAGAGACTTGTCAGATTTTTATCGTTAGGGCCAAGAATGCAAAAAGCGACACAATTAAACAATACCATCAGCATCTCAACACCACTCGGTGAAGATGTACTTTATTTAACTCGTTTTTCAGCTCAGGAAGCAATCTCTCAACTGTTTTCTATTTCTGCCTCCATGTACACCATCGGTACCCGAATTTCTTTAGATGACCTTATTGGTCAACCTGTCAGTATTAAACTGAAAGGTGGAGAAGGACTACTGTTTTCATTATCAGATAGATATTTTCACGGTGTAGTGAGTTATGTTGAGTGTAGTGGTGCTCGTACCGCGGCGGCTGGCGATGATGAAGATTACCTAGATTACTACTTAACGATTCAACCGACTGCTGCTTTTATGAAAAAACGCAGTAACTGTCGTATTTACCAAAATAAATCTGTGATTGAAATTGTGACTGATTTATTCGGTCAACATAACGTTGAATTCAAAGATTTAACGACTTCTTCTTATCCTAAATATGATTACTGTGTTCAATATCAAGAGTCAGACCTCGATTTTGTAAGTCGATTATTACAACTCGAAGGCATCTTCTATTATTTTGAACATACTGACGCTTCTCATACCTTATTATTGGTCGACTCTGCAACAGCTTACGAAAAATGTGAGCAGAGTTTAGTAGAGTGCAATTCAGGTTCTTTGTCTGTTCCACATGTCGCTAGCTGGCAAGGTGGGTTAAGTATGGTCAATGGTGCTTTCTTACAAAAAGGTTATGACTTTAAACAACCCAAAAAATTCCCGTCTGGTGACAATGCAAAAGCATCAATGCCATCGCAAGAAAAATATGAAATTTACGATTACATTGGTGAATCAGAATATAATAAACGTGCAAAACCTGCTGCCGACATACGCTTAGAAGCATTACAAAAAGATATGCTCAAATCCTCAGGCCAAAGTGACTGTAGAAGTTTTGGCGTCGGTAAAACTTTTACGTTTACTAAGCATGAAGATTCCCGCTACATAGGACAAAGCTTCCTCATTACAGGAATGCGAACAGAAGCAACACAATCAAATCAAACGGGTGCGAGCCAGTTTGGTGGTGATGTCTACCGTAACAGTTTTGAATGTGTACCTAGCGATACACCATACAGACCAACCGCATTAAGAAATAAACCTCTTATTAACGGCGTACAAACTGCTGTTGTGACGGGTGATGCGGGTGATGAAATTCTCGTCGACAAATACGGTCGCGTAAAAGTACAGTTTCACTGGGATAGAGAAGGTCAAAATGACTCTAAAAGTTCTTGTTGGATACGTGTAGCGCAAAACTGGGCTGGTAATAAATGGGGCGCTTTCTTCTTCCCGAGAGTCGGCCAAGAAGTCTTAGTTGATTTTATTAATGGCGACCCAGATCAACCTATCATTAGTGGTGCAATTTACAATGCGGATTTAATGCCTCCTTATACGCTGCCTGATAAAAAAACACAAAGTGGCATCAAATCGCATAGCACTAAACAAGGTGCGGCGAGTAACTTTAATGAATTACGTTTTGAAGATGAAAAAGGCAAAGAGCTGCTATTTTTTCAAGCAGAAAAAGATCACGAACTAAACGTTAAAAATAACCAGACCGATACAGTCGGTAACAACCGCATTACGCAAGTTAATAATGATGACACTTCAACCATTGCTAATAATCAAACGATTGATGTAGGTAAAACACTCAATATTACAGCAGGCACAGAAATTGTGTTAACAGCAGGTGGTGCATCTATAACCATGAGCAGTAGTGGTGCTATTGATATTAAAGGCACTAATATCACTGTTAACGGCACGGCTATTTCGCTAAAAGCCGCCGCTATTTCGTTGAATTAATGATGGATTTTTTTAATCTTAAAGGTGTTAATCAATCCGGAAATAGTTGTCGAGGCCTTATTCTATATAAAGGAGGACAGTATTATCTCGTTTATAAAGCAGAGCATAAACCGGATGACCCGTTTTTAGAACCTCCATTAAAAGATTTTAGGCCAAATAGTAGTACTGGAGATCAGTTTGTAGAAGGTTTAGATGATGGGACAATAGAAAGATTATATTCCTACGTTAATGACCACCCAACTTGTGTGTCACCAACTGATATGATGGACACTATTGCAGTATCATTAGAGATGAGTTCTTTGCTCGTGTCCCAAATTAGAGTTTTTAATAATCCTGCAGTAAAAAAATTACAGGAGGTTAAAAGCTCTGTCTTAGTGTTATCAAAGCAAATAACAGATGACGATATTCCTGATTTAGTACAGTTAATCCCCGTAAGATACGCATTAGATGAATTTCAATTGATGCTTAAAAAAGGTGATACAGAGCATTCATTAGTAAAAAATGAAGGAGAATGTAAAGATAAACATAACCTACCTACAAGTGGTAACTTCAATGGTGGCTATTTTAAAAAAGCATTATCAGAAAATAGTTACACTTTAAGACAATTAACGGATGGTTGGTTATACGTTTGGGATGAAGTTGGAGAAACAATGTATGAATATGAAGTTAAAGGTAGTCAGTTCATACGTTATATATTTGGCAGTAAAGTAGCTGAAAAAGCCAATGAAGATCGAGGAGAACCAACTTCTCCATTACCTTATATAGAGTTTCCTAAAAGCTCTGTACTACATTTAATGTTTTCACAAGTTCGCTGGAGTTGGCGATTACTTGAAGAGTTTAGAGGGAATACTAAATCAGGTAAAAAACGACGAGAGGTAGTAGGTGCACGTAAAGTTACTTGTTCAACACTTACCGGTTCTGATACTGGATTAGCTACCGAGGTTTTAGAATCTGTTGCTGATATTGGCGATAAAGATAAAGCTTTATTCCCTTTAGCTACACCCTCAGTTAAAACGCGTGTCGCAGGTGACGTATCCATCATTGGCCAACCAATTAAATCTACAGCAAGCTATTTAGACAAGCTTGCAGAAACTGAAACGGTAAGAGTCGTCGCATTAGATGATATTTGGTCTGATATCAATGATATGACATCTCAAATTAAATATTTAGAGTCACACCTTTATGAAACAACACTAGAAGGTGAAATGGAATGGAGGGCGACAGCTCAAGCGGTTATTGATTTTTGTAGCGGCACCGTAGATGATACTTTACTTCCTGAGCATATCCGTGGGAACGACGTATTAGTTCAAGAATTTAATAAAGATTTAACTAATTACTATTCAAACAAAAAGAATTACATATCCGGTAAGAAAAACTTTGAACTTTCACACGCAGACGAGAAAGATCAATTAGCTAACATAAAATTTATTACTGGTATTTTTGAAGCACAAGAACAGTTTTTCATGGAAAAATATCTTCGTTTACCAAATGGTGAAAAATATAGCAGTCAGCTAAGCAAAGAAAAAGAAGAAATGTTTGAAAGAAAGTTTTTCCGTGATCAAACTGCTTACGAAAAGTGGGCAAGTCAGAGCTCTCTAAACGCAAATGCAAGACGTTATGCAGACAGAAACAGGGCACAAAAAGAACTTGCGGAACACCTGCAGCATGATCAATTTTTAATTGACTTAATTGAACCCAGAGTTAATGAATTATACAACAGCCTCTTTGCCATTCCAGTCGATGGAATCGTAAAGTTTGGACTTGATACCACTATTGCTTTTGATCAATATCTAGCTACTCAATGCTTTAATAATTGTTTTGAGGTTGTCCTTCCACATTTAGATACAAAAAAAATGAGTCTACTTAAGAAGGAAATTTTCGCTCTTAATTATTCACCTGTTTGTATATTGTCTGTATTTTTAACAGGGTTTGAGCTGGAACTGAGAAGTGTTTTAAATGAACAATTAGAAACTCACCAAAAATTAATAGATGATGAAGCGTTAATACATAAAAATGAAATATCAAATAAAATAAAAGAGACAGATAAATCAACATCAGAAGTAAAACAAAGTCAATTCATAAAAGGTTCTGCTGATGTGTTATTAGTCACTAATGATGCAATGGAAGCAGCTGGGGAAGCCAAAAAACTTATTAATGATTGGCATTCTAAATTGACTAGTAGAGGTAGTCTTGTACATAAAGCATTACTTTCGGCTAATAAACAGTGGAAATCTCTTGGATTATCTTTATTACAAGGTATAGCCATTCAGACAGGATCCAGCACAGATATATTTGCCACTAAAAAATTATATTTACTCAATGCAATGATTGACTCGAAAGGATTAAATCAAAATAGTAAATTTTATAAACAAATGAATAGATGGCTCTCAAAAAGACAGGCAATAACTAATAATATTAATAAATATAAAAACTTAAAGCTAGAGGTTTTAGAAAACATAAAGGCATATGAGGCTCAAATGAAGAGTCATTGGACTGAAGTTTCTGAGGCTGCTCCGAGTAAAAAAGAACTTCATGAAAAAATAAAGGCTGAGGGTAAGAGATATCGACGCTTTAGCCTCAAAGTCAATGCTTTCCAAGATAAAAGAATGGCTCTGTTAGGTTTTCTTCCTGCGAGATATTTACCTAGTAAATCAGACAATAACGCTGCTGTTCAAGCAGCCACTCAAAAATTGATTACAAGTAAAATGGACGAAGCTTCTGTAAGAAAAATTGGAAAAGGCTTAACAGTCGGTTTCATTATACTAAATATTATTAATACAGAATATTTTTTAAGCTGTTTACCAGAAGAGTTAGAGTTATCTTTAACTAAAGATACTGATAGCGTACGCGCCACCTACGCAGGTATAAGCGCAGTGGCTTATTTAGGGCAAGCATTAAGTTTATTAATGGCTTCTTCAAGCAGTCAATTAGTTGATTTAGTGATGGACTCAAAGGTTTTTAACCCTAAGAATGAAACTTATTTCAATAAAATCAGGTTATCTGTGGGTGTAAACACTAGAGGAATACTTCAAATCTCCACAGCCGATGCTAAAGAATATTTTAACAATAAGAAGTTAACTACCTTGTTACAACGCACTAAAATATTTTATTCCGTCTTAGGTGTTTTTACCATCATCGCAACCATGACTGAGTTTGTGCCACTTTGGCATGATACATTTGGCGGGAGGAGTGAAAAGCTTAATAAACTTGAGAAAACACTTTCCGTTATTAAAATTTCAACACTTGCAGCATCTACTGTTAGTGGTATTTATTCGACGCTATTAGGTGTAGGTGCAATAGCTGGGTTTGCTTGGGCTGTGCCTGTATTTGCTGTGTTAGGTGCTGTTTATATAGTAAGTACGATTGCATTAGATTATTTTCGACGAAGTGATATTGAAATATGGCTCGACTATAGTCGCTACGGAGACAGCTCAAAAGGTTGGAGTGTCGACGAGGAATATCAGCAACTTTTATTTTTACTGTATGCTCCTAATGTTTTTGCTAGACCAACGTTTATTGAAGAAGAGGTGATAAATTTTAACACACCATCAATTTATAAACGTGTAACGGGATATTACCTCTTAATTAAGTTACCACAACTTGATTGTAGCGTCGAAGTCGCTCAAATATCCGATACGATGGGGTACCTTCCACACCAAAAAGTAAATGAACAATTGGAAGATATAGATGTAATTTGGTTAAGTAGCGCTGATTACAACACTCTGCTAGAACAAGGCCTACCTAATAAAAAGGATGCTAAATTTTTAGAAAATATAGAGAACAATTCGGCTAAACAACACCCCCAAGCATCGCTTATGGGATTATTACCTCTACCATTAGCCAAATATTCAACGAGTCTTGCAAAATTTAGGCTTAAAATTATCAATCCAGATAAAAATATGTGCTGGAGTTTTGATATCGATTTACCTGCAAGTTCGTTAGGTAAAAATATTGAATGTGGTTACAGCGGGAAAAACACTTCCTGGAACAAAGCTATCAACCCTATTAGGATATTACCTTCAGTTAGCGATATCATCGAAGAGAGTGATTCTACGTTTTTTTACGATGGATTATTAGCATAGATTATTAACATAATTTATTAGCATAGTTTAGTAACATAAGGCAATGTTTGTCATAAGTATGAACGCTACATTGCCTACGTAATTTTAGTGTGATTTTAAAAGGTATTAAATGAGTAAAATAATTAACCGCCCTGACTATATAAGCTATGATGATTTTTTAGCTTATGGTCAATGGACCCAAGAAGATGTTGATAAGTTAGAGTCAGAAGAGGCATTGGCACAATGGGAAGTTAAAAACGCTTTTATGTGGAAAACTGGGCCTTGGGCTTTTCATCTTAAAATATTAGCAGTCCCTATATTTATTATTCTTTGTACTGGTTTTAGCTTTATGACGTTAAGCTTTTCGATCTTTGCTTTTATGATGTTTGCCCCGATTTATTATATCTCTCGCAGTCAATATCATCATGTGGCATATAAATTAACTAAATCCGGTATTCTAAGCGATAATTTAAAAGTTTATCCTCGCTTTCGTTATGGTAGACAAGATCCGAGAAAATTTATGGCCTTTATGAGAGTCATTGCGGTTATTTTAGTGATTGTTGCTCTTGTCATTAACCCTTTATATCTTTTGGGTGCTGGCTCTGTATTGCTTTTAAGTTTCATGAAGCCCTGGGTCGATGACGGTGAAAAGGTACTGTATAGACCTTTTTATTGGCATGACGATAGAGCAGATGATGAGCGACATATAACTAAAGTCAATATTTGTAAAAAACGCCGGATTGTATATTTAAAAGCATACCACCCTGCTTTCACTTGCGCGTTATTCTGTACTAAAGAAAATTTTGAACAAATCATTCAAATTGTCATTGATAGGCTTCCTAGTGATGTTGAATATGTACAAGATGAACCTATTTTTCAATAATGATTTGGCTTTATTTTAATATAAGAAATTTGGCTATTTAAAATGCTTTATGAGCATAAATACATGAAGCAAGGAGTTGATAATAATGGGTAAACCAGCAGCAACTATTTCAAGTTATCACATGTGCCCCAACAAAACGGCTAAAAAGCCGCATGTCGGTGGGCCTATTGTCGCGGGGGCGGCTAATGTATTCATTGGTGGTTTACCAGTGGCATTAATTGGCGATAAATGTTTATGTGAAGGACCCCCTGATGCAATTGCTGCAGGCTCAGCCACTGTCACTGTTAATGGTAAAGGCATCGCGCGTTTAGGTGATGCCACTGTACATGGCGGTAAAATAATGGAAGGCAATCCAACCGTATTGGTGGGTTAAGCTAAATGATGACTACTGATACCTCCCAACATACCTCTATTTGTTGGACGCCTGTTGTTTGGATGTGCTTTCAATGAGCTTATTAACTGAATTGCTTGCGCAACGTGAGCAATATATTAACGCCGATTATGCATACAAAAGTAACGTTGATAAAAACCGATTACAGTTATTAGCCTGTGCGCGTTTGCTTGCTAAAAAAAATCATGCATTCTTTGCTGAGGCTCAACCAAAAACTGCATTGTTAGCACTGCAACAAGATAATTCATATTCCATTAATCAACTGTTTTTACTGTTGCAGTTGAATGCGACTATTCATAATAACGCAGGGCTAACTCTTGAGTGGTTATATCAATGTGAAACAAGCGAATTTCACCCATTGGCCTCTAAATTTGCATTGCTCATGAAAGTGGATGATCTACCCTTAAGTCTTGAACACTCTGAGTTAACACTTAATAATCAATTGCTTACTTGTTATTACCGACAACAGTGGCCAACACTTCATCGCTTTCAAATATCTAATAATAAAGTATCTTCGCTTACTCAGCTTTATATCGCTGTATTACAGGAAACGCTGCAAAATGAGAGTCAACTGACGACTGACTTTATTACTGATTTTATCAAATTAGATTATCTGAACAGCGAGTTATTTGAATTATATGTAGTGCGTTTGTCTGTTGAACAGATTGGAAAGGTCGTTGAGTTATTATCAGTTGATACTCAGCATACTAAATTAATCATAAAGGTGATGGCGTTGAGTGGTTATAGTCAATTTATTCCATTGTTAGCCCGTTATTTACAAGATAAAAACTATACAGAAGATGCGTATAAGAGTTTGAACATTTTATTAGGCGACCAATTAGCGTTGATTATCCCTGATAAAGTTGAATCTAATAGTAACCAATCTGAGCGTATTGAGGACTTAACCTATTATGGCGCTAAAATACTGCACCTTTATGAGTCATCGCTTATCAATTCACTTGGTTCCCGAATTTTAATGGGACAAAGTATCAGCGAACGTCACTTAGCGCATGTATTTCATTTTGGTAGCCAAGTACATCGCCGTGTTGCATCATTGCACTTTACTCATCAAGAACCACAAAGTAAAAATCAATTACTTCTACATAATAATGTTGAATATTATGCGCAACCTGAGGTGGTATTGTGAGTTTTGTTTTGTCTCATTCGGTATTAAAGCTTGGCATAACGCCAGACAGTGATAGTGCACTTGCTATTGACTTGCTACCGATTAGTTTACCTATTTACACTACCGAAAGTGGTTTGCAGATCCCTGCCGCTTTTGCTGAGCTGCAAAGCGATAACAAATTAGATCGCATTATTAAGCTACTCAAACCTGTTATCGAACAAATATTAGCTGAATCTAAGATCGATTTTAATATCACGCCCATATTTTGGTTATTACCTGAGCTCGCGATTGAAGATAACCAACAGTTAATTGAGTGGGCAGGTCAGTTAAAAACGCATTTCCCTGAATTATTTGGTCACGCAAAAACACAGTTTTTCCCCTTTGGCAGCAGTGCCATCGTGATGGCGCTTGGCGCAATGCAAACGATAATTGCGTCATCTGATGTCACTACAGTGTGCTTTATAGCGGTAGACAGTTACTTTCATGAACTTGATACTTTATTAGAAAGTAATGTATGTATTACACCTGAAACAGGAAGAGGAATAATGCCTTCTGAGGCTGTTGCTCTCACTTGCATTAGTCAATCTTCACAAGGTCTCAATATTGAATATGCTAAAAGCGATCGCGCTACCGTTTGGCAATTGAATAAATCGGTGGACGCATTATTTTATGATATTGCTAATTATTTAAAATCGAGCATGAATAATGGTGTTATTAATCAATTTTATACACCTTCAAATGGTTTAGATAATACTTCAGACGCTTGGATTGACGCGTACGGCCGGCTTTCAGGCCACATGTCACGAACAACACAATTAAAGCAAATTGGATTACTTTCTGGAGAAGTCGGCTGTGTCTCCGGTCTTTATCATTTTATGCACCTTTATCATGCTTATCAGCATGGCTATATCACTGGCAATACATTACAGCTCACAATCTCAGAAAGGTTGTACCAAGCAGTTAATTTGTATTCATGGACAGGCAAGGATTAAACATTAATGGCTCAAATGAATATATTTAATATCGTAGGCAATGGTCGCTATCTTTTAAACTTAAAAGGCAGCGCAGTTCCTAATGGTTATAGCGCTTTATCATTAACCAGTGATAGCGATATAAAAGCACTTGTCGAAAGCTTGGTTGCTCCTCTCTATGCATCACCTAGTTTACTGAGCTATGCAAAGTCATTGGTTAATATGCCTTACCCCGTTGAAATGAGGGTGTTGGGTGGGGCATTACAAAGTGCTATTAAACAAAAAAATATTACCGTGTTTAAAGAGATTGCAAAAGATAATACGCCTCAGTCAACTGATACTTGGAGCCAAATAGTTGGAGCCGCTATGGTGGCTGCTGCTGGTGTATCCAATGAAGGTAAAGAAACAGAAGAAAAAAAAGTTGAAGGTAATGCTGTCAGCAAAGAAACATCTGATGTACCAACAGAAGGGCATGCAACCTGTGGTGACCCAGTTTCCATGTTATCGGGTGAAGAGATTCTGTCTTTACAAGATGTTGAATTACCAGGTTTATTCCCATTAATTTGGCGACGTTTATACCGCTCTTCAAAAATAAAAGTAAATACAGGACTTGGTTACGGTTGGCGACATAGTTTTAGTTTGCAGTTAATTGATTGTTATCAAGCTCCCCCTAAAGTTGGACCAAAACAACCAGGCACCTATTGGTTTGAGCTGGTTGATGAAGAGGGAACGACCCATCACTTCAATAAAGTAAAAAGAGGACAAACCAGTTATCAGCCAAGTGCTGGCCTTGCATTACTGCATGATGGTGAGTTAAAACAAATATTAATTCGTCCTGATGGGAGCCATTGGTGTTTTACTAAAGAAGATGATGTGTGGCTACTAACCAGTATTAATAATGAGTTCGGGCATGGTCTCAGTCTTGTTTACGATCATAAAAAACGTTTAATTAGTATCATGATCACGCCTGAAAGAGGGGTGATGATACGCTACAACAGTGATAACAATATTACTAAAATAGTCCCTTATTTAATGGGGGCCGAAGGTAAGTTATCGGTTCAATCCAAGGTGTTAGCTAGCTATCAATATAATGATCAACAATCCTTAATTGCTGCTATTGATAACAACGGACTAGCTGAACAATATAAATACACCGCTTGCGCATTGTTAAAGCAACGTATTAGAGCTTCAGGCTTTAGCCATTACTTTGATTGGAATGGTGATGATGAACATGCAAAATGTTGCCGCCAATGGGGTGATGACGACACTTATGATTATCACTTTACGTTTGAAAGCAATAAAAGCACCAGTACTGATAGCCTAGGCAATACAGAGCAGTATTTTCATAATGAGCAAAAACTATTAACGTTATTCATTGATGCTAACGGCAATAAAACGGAGCATCAATACGATCACTTAGGCCGAAAAGTGAGTACTACTGATGCCATGGGACAAACGATGGCCTTTGGTTACAATCAAGCGGGACAACTCGTCCAACAGATTGCTGCCGATGATAGTATCACTCGATATATTTATAATGCCTTCGGTAAACGAATTGTTACTATTGATGCGCTTGGTCGCCAATTTAAACGCCACTTTAATGCAACGGGGCGTTTACTGAGTGAAACTGAACCTGACGGTCAAATCACCGAATATAAATATAATGACAAAGGGCATCTTAGTGAAAAAATAATGCCTGATGGTCAACGCACCTTATATCAGTGGAATGATAGCGGCGAATTATTGGCTGAGAAAACAGGCGAAGCTTTAACTCGTTACAGTTATGACAAACTGGGTCACCTCAATGCCATTTGTGATGCACAAGATTTAATTACAGAATACCAACGTAATGAACAAGGGCAAATCACGCAACAATTGTCTTACCCACAAGCAGAAGCAACAGCGGCTAAAACCTTCCCCGACAGTGCGGTTATTACGCGTTATGTTTACGACAATGCCGGTCGTTTAACAAGTATCGTGAGCCCAAATGGTGACAGTACCCATTATGGTTACGGTGGCCTTGCTCAACCCACTAAAAAAACCTTTGCTGATGGTAGTTGGTTAAACTATCAATACGATAAAGAGCGTAATTTAATCGGTATTGAACGCAGCGATGAAGCGACTTACAAAATTGAATACAGTCCCACTGAGAAACCGACTAAGCTCGTTGGGTTCGATGGAAGAGCACAAACTTATCAATATGATAATAACGATAAACTGATTGCAGTGAATGATGCTGACGAACGTATCATTCAGCTTAAACGTGATAGCTTAGGCAACATTGTAGACCAACATAGCTTTACCACGCATGGCAACAAACAACTCAATTTTAATAGCCACAATTTTTACCAATATGATGCTATCGGACGCATTACATTAGCGCATAACAGTGACCGCGTTGTGCAACAGCAATACCACCTTAATGGACAGGTGAGTCAAAGCAAGCAAGGTGATTGGATCCTTGATTATCAGTTCAATAATAAAGGGCAGCGTAGCCAATTAACCTTACCTGATGGTAAGCAGCTTGATTATCAATATAACGAGTTAGGGCAACTCAGCCATTTAAACGTACAAAGTGAGTCACAGGAAACTGCATTACTTGCATTAGAATACAGCGCAGTGGGCCAAATAACTCAACAAGCGCTAGGTAATGGCATAACACTTGAGCAACACTATGATGTACAGTCGCGATTAACACGACAGTCTTGGGTTGGTAAAAAGGGTTATCAGCAACAGCGCGATTATCAATACGATAAACAAAACCAGTTAATTAAATGTAATGAAAGTACACAGTCTGATGAAAGTGCGCAGTGCAATGAAAAAGCACAACACACTCAGAGTGAGCTGGATACTAACACTGAACAGAAAACCGCACCGCAAACCGTGCGTACGTTTACTTATAATAAATTAAGTCAGCTAGTCGGTAGTGTATGTGAATCCTCACAACCTTCAAAACAACAAACAGAACACTATAAATGGGATGCTTTTGGTAACCCAGAAGTGGATCAAACCGTTGCAAAAGCAGAGCGTGATACGCGCATAGAAAATGATCGCCTATTATGTTCCGCAGGTGTTGATTATCGCTATGACAAATCAGGCAACCAAATTAGCAGTATTGCTACTGGCCTGATTCAAAAACGTAGTTTTGATGGATTGAACCAACTACGTCAAATTAACAGTAATGATAAGCTCTACCAGTACCAATACGATGCACTAGGAAGACGTAGCGCTAAAATAACCGAGACAGGCCGTACTGATTTTATTTGGGATGGTAATCAACTTATTGGTGAAGTCAGTAACGGTGAATACACTTGGTATATCTACTTACCCAATAGTTTCTTACCTGTCGCTTTAATCAAAGGTAATGAGATCTATTATTACCACCTTGACCAATTAGGCACGCCAGTTTGTTTAACTGATAAAAACGAACAGATAGTTTGGAAAAACCAAGGTGACTTGTTTGGTGATGAAGCTAAAGCTAAAACAGAGCAAGATAGCCTTGAGCCAGAAAAGAAAAATAATATAGAAAACCCATTACGCTTTCAGGGTCAATACTTTGATAGCGAGTCAGGTTTACACTATAACCATTTTAGATATTACTGCCCGAAACAAGGACGATTTATCCATCAAGATCCAATTGGATTAGCAGGTGGGATAAATCATTACCAATATGCACCAAACCCAGTGAACTGGGTCGATCCTTTAGGGTTGTGCGCTAAAGAAGATGTTACTGCAGGTGATAGGTTATACGCATCGTTTGGATATATCGGAGGCGTCACTAAAAAAGCGGGTGATACTATTACGGGGGCAGTTGAATATTCAATTGCTAATCCTCAACAGGCTTTATATGCCGTAGATAGTGCAATAGGAAGTGCATTTGATGTGGTTGTTGATGCTGTTAATTACTTCCCAGATGCATTAATACTAACACCACTTGGCATAAGTATAGGTTCAGCGGGTGAAATGAACGCTCGGATTAATGGGGTAGCAGACGGAGTAAGTAGCGATTGGGCTCAACATAATGAATTATTATCAAATGCATGGGAAACTGCTGATGTAAATGAATTTGTTAAAGCAGGAGAGGTTGGTAGTGATTATGTTTTAGCCGGGGTTGGTGGTGTTGCTTCATTACCTGCTAGAAGTTTAAGTAAAACTATTTCGACTTTTGAAGGTGGATTATATCGCTCTGTGCCGCTAGGAAGAGACCCTCTTGAAATTCACCCCATTTTTAATGTCGAAAAGGCTGTTCACCGATACACAGGTGCTGGTCAAGGCGGATTATATTTGGGCTCATCTCAACGAATCGTAAATTCTGAGTTTATCGGAAATGGCTCTTCAATTGAAGGTTTAGTAAATAATTATTATGATGTGAAAATTGATGGGTTATTAGATTTAACAAATCCTTTAGTTCGGAATGAATTAGGCGTCTCGTTAGATGATTTAGTTAGAACAGGGGGGACCGTCGAGTGGAGGTATGAAGTCACTAATCCTCTTGGGATATATGCTGAAAAAAGTGGTTATAATGGTATTATTGCACCTGCAACTCAAGCTGATGGCGGTGTAAATGTGATCTTATTTAATCCAAACCTGGTAAAATATTGATATGAAAATAATAGATGGTGAAATCCGTAAGATAGAATCTAAACTAAACTCTAACATTTTTTTTGATTTTGAATTTGTTGGAGAATCAGATGAAGATACCTATGGACTGTTTTGTTTTGTTCAACGTAGTAATCCAAAAAATTTATTTATTATAGAAATGAATGACAAAGAATGTGAAATATCTAAAAATACACTACTTGTTGATGCTGTAAAAAAAAGAGCGGTTATTCAAACAGGAGTTACAGATCTAATTATTCTTAAGATACTTAGGTTTGAAGAAAAAAAAATTGATGTGAAAATGGGGTTTCAGGCTTTTCTAAAAGATTTTGCAAAGCCAATTGCTGTATATGAAGATATATTCGAACCGTTTGAAGAAGCTTTTCAGGTCAATGTTATTTCTGTTACTCAATTTAAAAATTTAGGAGGTAAGGTACATTTACTAGGTGATTTGACTTTTTCTTAATATTTCTCAATGGAGTGAAACTGGATATATAAGTAAGATCTGGACATATATGGACGCTCTCTCGTAGTCAAGACGAGTTAATACAGAACACGAAAATAGTTTCATATTCGTCAGACTTTATAACCTTAAATACTCCTCATTAACTCGCTTGCGATGACTGACTCAATGGGTTTATTGAATAAACCGTTCTGACATATATTCGAGCTATGGATTAAAACCATGCTCCTGATGAGTTGCGAACCAGAATACCAATGATAAAAAATACAACCAAGCGAACTATAAGTTCGTGTCCTTTGCTGGTTTCATTCTGGTTGGCGTGAGCCTTTTCTTTTCATCTTTAAACTACGGTTAGAAGAAGATCTGGACAGCCATCTATTTGAATAATTGCCATCGTTAAACTATCTTTTATAAATGCGTGTTTTTGCATTTAGGAGGTAGTTTATTATGACTCAATCTCGCCAATCACAAGTATCATTATCTGATACACCTTATTAC